>CAWGZR010000010.1:0-423515 GCA_963827165.1 Candidatus Bathyarchaeota archaeon
CATCTGTCATTCTAAACTCGGAGGCAGATGAGTGCACGGCCTTGGATAGTCTAGAGTATTCTTGGCCAATGAGGGCTAGACCGGTGAGGTCTTCTGGTACTCCATCAAGTTGTGGATGGTTCGCGCAATATTCATAGGCTCGACTGTAAGATAACCTAAATTTCTCCTTTTCCCACAGGGCCAATTCGATTGGATGATCTTTGTAATATATACATAAAAGAACGTTCTCTATGCAGCTTCTCAAGGATTTTAGTGCCACACGCCACGACCCAATCGAAGCTTGAACGTGTGACACCAGAGCATCGTTCTGTGCCTCCACGAAAAATCGTGAGCTTCCGTCTGTTAGATTTGGTTCGACAACGGCAGCGCGCCATGCCTGTAGGGAAGTGAGGCGCTTATAGCTATCCTGGAATCTTTGAAGGTTTGCTCGGCAGTGAGGCAAGTTGTTTGGAGAGGTCAGTTTGCCAATCTCGGAAAAATAACTCGTAATTGTTTTTTATTTCATCGGCTATGGTCATTTTTCATCAATATCGAAAGAGCTTTCATCAATTCTGGTGAGACATTAGCTTGTGGCTGCTTCTGTGCCTTCTCGACCAGCTTGGCTTGAACATCTTTGTTTGTACTGAGGTAATTGAGAAGTTATTCCAACGACATCACGAACGAAGTCGGTAGGTTTTATTGGAACATCTATATCGAGCTCCTTCAGAAGTACACGCCACTCGTTTTTACTGTACTCGGCCAAGCGGACAAGCAGAAGAAGGGCAGCAGGAGCATTGGCCCCGAGTGATGTCAGAGGCTTGAAGTTCTCATCGGTCTGGATAGTGATGGAGTCAAGCGTGACATTTCCTAAATCGCGCAAAGCTCGGGCCAGTGTGTTAAGCGCTCGTGCTACATCGTGCGTTTTCATTATTCTAATCCTAAGCGTACGTAAAGGTCATCAAAGACGGCATTGAATTCATCGATTGCCGAGGTATCACTTGTATCAAATATTGGCTTCCGATCTTCGGCCGCTTTGCTGATAGCATTGCGGTCTTTAATCACTTGCTTAAAAACGAGATCACCAAATTCCTGTCTGATCGAGTTCTCAGTAGTGGCTCTGTGTCCAGCCGGTCTGCCCAACTCTCGAAATTACTATGCCTGCGTTTTCGAGCGGCTTGTCCAGGTCCTCGCTCAGCCTCTCAATTCTTCAGAGTAGCAGGCCGATACCAAGCGTTGACAAAAAATCCAATGAAACAGGGACGATGAAATGTGTACTGATGGCAAGCGCGTTTTAGAGTCGGAAGGGTCAAGTTGGGAGGGCAATCACAGATTATTATGTCATAGTTACTCTCTATTGGTTTAAGCGCCCTGGATAGTTTTGTTTCTCTAGCTACCGCGTTCGCTAAATCTAGATCGACGGTGAACAAGTCTAAATGGGATGGTATTAGATCGACGTTCGGGAATACGGATTTGCGGAGTACCTCGGCAGCCGTTTTTTGCTTGCCCTCCGAGCACGTATGTCTGGCACCAAGTAGGTCAGCGATAGTTCCATGTTTCTCGGCGTGTTTTTCCCACTGCTCTACGCCGATTGTCGAGAAAGTAGCGTTTGTTTGTGGGTCAAGGTCCACGAGCAATGTACGCAAACGTCTGCGACCGCAGTAGGCTGCGAAGTTAACAGATATAGTCGTTTTGCCAACTCCGCCTTTTAGATTGATAGCTGATAAGGTAATTGGCATTTCGTTATCCGATTAGGTTCGTGAGATACTATGCAATTTGGTGAAATCAGAAATTCTGTTTGAGCAGAAACTTCAAATCGATGTCAACGGTATCCTCCGCGATCCAATTCGAGGATTTGGAGAGGAGGAGGATGGGTGCCACACGATCAAGCAGTGGGTCTCCCTGCAAAGCCAGACGCACTTTGTCGGCCGGAAAACGGCCGAGTGTGGCGAGGGGCCATTTGGAAGGGTGATCGGCTGCGCGGACGGCAGCAATCACGCTGTTGAGCGCAAATTCACTAGCGATGAGCCGAAGCACTTCGGATGCGCTTGGGGCTATGCGTTCGTCACCGGCAATCAATTCAGATATGAGGCTATCTATTACTGGCGCGGGCACATAGCTCCGATCCCGCGATCGCATGAAGTACCACGTCCGGGTCGGCGTCACCCAGAAAGGGCAACAGGTCGTCATAGTGTTTGACGCCTGCCTTACCCGATCCCCAGACTGCTGCCTGGCGAATTTCATCTCCGGCAAAGCGCGGGTCGGTTGGCGCGGAGTAAAATATTTCGAGCAGCAGCGGTTCGAAGTTCGGGTAAGATCAGCACGGCTTCCATGCGCAGGTCTGCGCCGTAGTAGTCCAGATGAAAGTTTCGAGGCGCTCTTGGGCTTTAGATGATCCAAGAGTAGTTCCTGCGCCAGCCGCTTGAGAAGGACGCGAATTTCGAACTCGGAATCAAGTCGTTGTTCGATGGCGGCGATTGCCTCTCGTTTGGCATCAGGTCGAAAAGGAAGCGCCTTTACAGCAGCGTAGCGATCGACGGGGTTAGGAGCAGCGACGTCGGCCAGTGGCTCATATTTGTTATTTATGTAGGAATCGAGCCGCACCTGCCGCCGGGGCAACCCGGCAAGTATGGTCTCCTCTGCAACAAAGCGGTCCCCCGCCACGACATAGGGTGCTTTCCCCCGGAGCCGGAAGGTCTGGGGTCTTTGAGGGCGATCGGCGTCGGCATCCATCATGACGCGGATAGTTTCAGCGTCCACACTCAGAACGACGCCACTTCGTGAAGGTACAGTAGACGGCCACGTGCGATCGCGCTCAGCGCCCTCGGAAGCAGACTTCGGCGGCCCAAGTTCGGATTGATCTTCTGTTGCTTTTAGGTCGCCAACGGTGAAGAAGACGGCGGCGGCGGCGGGCTTTGGCGTCCCGTTGTTATCGAAGCAAGTGATGAAGGCTGAGAGATCATCATCTCTGAGGCCGGTGTTCCATTGACGCATGGGATTGCTAGGCGCATCGCTCATTCAAATCTTGAGGTCCGTTTTGGCGCGGACTTCAACGCGCAACCCTGTCCGGACGCAAAGAATGTCAGGCAGGCGAAGGCGTTTGACCTTGGTGGACCAAATTTTGTTGGATGTGCAATAGCGTTCCAGCTCTATGGGTTCAAAGCCAGCCGCGCGCATTTGCGCCATGGTCTGTCGGGCACCGGCAGCACCCATGTTCAAAAACGAGGAGAAAGCTGGTGTCCGCTTTGAAACCCATTATGCGCCCCCACAGGAAAAGTGGGGGTGGAATTCGACACCGCTGGTGAGGTGTATGCCAGTATGGGGCTTCATGAATTGCCCTCATCTGACAATAATTGTTCTGGCTTTACATTGAGGGCTTTGGCAATCTTCTCAATGTTATCTATTGAAACATTGCGTTCTGCGCGTTCAATAGAGCCAATATACGTGCGATGTAAGCCGGACTGATCTGCAAGTGCTTCTTAAACTGAGCCAAGCTTGTTGCGGATAAGGCGAACATTCTTCGCTAAAATCTCGCGCAGTGATGTAAAATCGGCTCCAGTCATGAATGGAGACTTGAAGCTTGATGACTTTTTAGTCTACAGACTATGCGTAGCAATTGACTGTTGCACACATTCCAGAAAGAGCGGGGTTATGACTGAGACACTGATTTATCGCACTGCGTTGGGCGAGGCGCGGTGCGGAAATTCGTTAAACCTCTTGCAAGAGGTTCCGGACGGATCGGTAAATCTCGTTATGACGTCACCGCCGTTCGCGCTTCAGCGGCAAAAGGAATACGGGAACAAAGACCAGCATGAATATATCGACTGGCTGTGTGAGTTCGCGGCGCTGGTGCACCGCAAGTTGCGGGATGACGGGAGCTTTGTGCTCGATCTCGGGGGCGCGTATCAAAAAGGCGCGCCGACACGTAGCCTTTACAATTTCCGCATTCCGATAAAGTTTTGCGATGAGCTTGGTTTTTTTCTCGCCGAAGATTTCTACTGGTTCAATCCGGCGAAGCTTCCCTCGCCCATTGAATGGGTGAACAAGCGGAAGCTTCGGGCAAAAGATGCCGTACGACACGGTGTGGTGGTTCAGCAAGACGGAGTGGCCGAAAGCGGACGTAACGAAGGTGCTTGCGCCCTACAGTGAGCGCATGAAGAAGTTGCTGAAAGACCCTGACAGTTTCTATTCGCCTAAAGCGCGCCCGAGTGGCCATGATATCAGCAAGGGGTTCGGGACAGACAATGGCGGCGCGATACCGTCGAACTTGTTGCAGTACCCAAACACCGACAGCAATGGGGGATACTTACGCGGTTGCAAGACGGTCGGCATCAAGGGCCATCCGGCCCGGTTCCCGCCGAAGCTGCCCGAGTTCTTCATCAAGTATTTGACTGAACCCGGCGGATCTGGTGGTGGATATTTTTGCAGGGTCCAACACGACAGGGTGTGTCGCCGAGGGGCTTGAGCGGCGTTGGCTCGCCTTCGATCTTAGCCGGGAATATCTAGCCGCGTCGGCCTTCCGCTTTTTGGAGGATGCAGACGACAGCGAGATTAAAGGGGTGTTCGAAGGTCTCATGCAAGGCAAGGCGTTGGCGCTGGAGCCAAAGCAGGGGGGCTTATGGAATGGGCGCGCCAAAACTTCAAGAGCAGAGAAAATCCGGCCAGCTGCTTAAGACGCCGTTTTCGCCCTTGTTCGGAAATCTTTCATCCGATCAGATGGTATTGGGAGGGGCCGCCGGACGTTGCAAAAATCATGATTGAATAGCCGTGTGCAAACTTCGGCGATTTCAACAAGTTGGGCTGGCTAACAAGGCCGGTGCAATTTGCGGGTGGGATGCGACAGTGCACAAAGATCGCGGGGATGCTCGCTTCTTGCAAAAGCTCTACCTATTGCAAGGTTCCCTCGTCACATGCCCTAAAACGGAATGTCGTCATCGTCGTCGGGCGGCTCTAATACCGGAGCTTCTTCCGACGGAGAAATATTTGCGACGATGCAACTAGCGCGGTGATACAGCTCGTCAAAAGTGAGAAAATCTCGGGCGAGCGAATGTTTCGACGAAAAAGCTCAAAACACGCAATCTTGTCGTCGTTGCCACGGACTTGCGACAGATTTCCGATGACGAGGAAGCTGCGCGGCTCTACGGAGTAGATTTCGATGCCAGTGTCGTTGCCACTGGCATCTCCGAGACGGTCACGGAAGCGGTTCCGGGTAAACTCGAAGACCGTCTTTTGCGTTTGAGCAACCGCGCCAGACAGCTCGTTTGACACGGCCCAACAGCCCCTGCGGTAGTCCGTCCCTTGCAGAAGGTCCGTGTCGTTTTTCTTGATCTCGACGAGCACGTACTGGCTTACTTCGGCACGCGTTTGCATAAGTCCATCGGCGCGCTTTCCTGCCCGGTCGAAGGCACTTCCCGTCGTGGTGGCTTCAAGATTTGCGGTGACTTTGTTTTTTTAGAAACGTAGTTCAGCCCATGGCCGAAAATCCAAGAATTACTTTCAAAGAACGCTTGCCAATCGCGCTCGGACAATTCGGCGCTGAGATTGGCTTCGAAAGTCGCGAGCGCGGCGCGTTTAGCGGCAACGGCATAAATGTCGTGGTGAAGGTCAGGGCTCGCGGCGAGCTTGTTGATGAGCTTCGGGCCTTCCGTGCTCTTTAGTAATGTTAGAAAGTATCAAAATCGACGTTTTGCCAGCAAATGCGGGCCTTTCCTGCGTCGCGCAAGTCAAGGCTCGCCAATATCGAAAGATACTCGGCATCTGCGCGATTTGAAAGTGATTTAAGACAATTTCTCCGTCCAGTTGCCACCCGAAGCGTTTATGGAATTTGAGCTCATCCGCTTCAGCGTCGAAAAGTCGGCTCGCTCATTAACATAGAACACGGAAACGGCAAGCTTGGAGCGAGGGGTAACGTCGATTTCGCCGACGACCTGTTCGCTTTCGCCGACGAGCGTGGCATAGGCCCCCTTCCCGGCCCTGTCCGGAAACGTGTACAGAGCATCGGTCTTGTAATTGACAAGAAACTGAACATCTTCGTGCGGCATAAACAATCCTTCAATCAAATCGTCAGTCGTGAAATCGTCCAGCCGGACACATTGTAAGTTCGCCCAATCTCCGCAAGTGTCTCGTCGCCATGATCACGCCGCCGGATCGCCTCGCGCTTCTGGTGATCGGTAAGCTTCGGCTTCCTCCCCATTTTCACGCCGTTCGCCTTGGCCCGTTCGCGGCCTTCGCCGGTACCGGCGCGGATCAGCTCGCGCTCGAATTCCGCCAACCCGCCAAGCACGGTCAACATCAAGCGCCCGTGCGCGGTCGTGGTGTCGGCCCAGGTGTCGTTGATGGGAACGAAAGCCCGCGCCCTTGGCGGTGATGGTCGCCAGCGTGTTCAAGAGGTCGCGGGTCGATCGCGCCAGACGATCGAGGCGCGTCACAAGTCAAGACGTCGCCTTTTTCAAGCGTGTCGATCGCCTGCGCAATTGGGCGCGGTCGGGCTTCGCGCCGCTCGCCGTCTCCTTGAAAGATCTTTTCGGCTCCGGCGGCGCGCAGTTGCTTCACCTGCGTGTCGAGGCTTTGGCCGTCCGTCGATACCCGTGCATAGCCGTATTTCATGCCTGACTTATTGCACCTCATTTCTGCACGAAAAAAGCCCTTTTGGATCAAGCCTCTAATTTTTGTGCATAATTCTGAATTATGCACACCGGCTTATACGGTCAACCTTGTTCCGGCGTTTGAAGGAACCGAAGGAAGACAGTTCGTTTAGTTGAAACCCGCATGCCTGATATTCCCAGCCTGTTCCACATCGCACATTCTTTCGCGTCGTTGACATGTTTGCCTGGGGCACTGCTTGAGGGTTCTGGCTGCGGCGGCGACTTTGCAGGTGCTTCCTGAGAAGGAACTGTCAAAACTCTGAGTGTGGCTCGGCCGCCAGGATGCTGAGTTGCATGGGATTCAAAATCTTTGTGGCCTGCCGCTGTTTTTTCGTCGTATCTTTTTAAATCTTCTGAGGTGAAAGGGCCTTTTCCGGGACTCAACAGTCTTCTGCAAATATTCCCTAATTTTAGAATGTTCTGATCCAATAAAGTTGGTTCTAATTCCATTATGCATGGAAGCATCAACATGAGCGGCCGTTTCTCGTACCAATGAAGAATTCTTCTCTTCTACCAATACCAAATCTTAATTCACCATCTCGATCCTTAAGCAGGTGAAAACGCCCATATGTAATTTCACCTTTAGCAGCGAAGCCTCCAATAAGTTCTCGTTCTTCCCTTGCGCTATTTTCCTGTTCGATTTTTTTTTGCTCAACCATTCTTGGTGTTTGCAATCCGTGTTTTTCTAACGCTTCTATTATCAGTTCTTTATGCGGACCGCTGACGGTCTCCGCCAATGCCCCAAGCTCTTTAACTCGTTTTTCACGTTCTTGACTTGATTCTTCGTTCGCTGATTCTGTTCCGCTCAAGTGGGCCATAACAACTAGATCGATCGCTTTTTCCGCATCGAAGCTATCGCGGGCATTAGCTAATATTTGAAGATGCTCTCGGGTAGCTTTAATTTGCCCATTCGAGGTTCCATTATCTTGTTGTCTCCATATTTCTTTGAAATTTTCAGTTGCAGTATAGTTCTTCCTAAAATCACCGCTGACCATATCTTGCAATAAATCTGCAATTTTGTTGTTGTCTACCATCTGAAAAAGCCTCTTATTTAAAAAGACATTCGAATTATAGTTTTATAAAGCAAATAACTTGTTAACGAACTTCGTTTGCCATGTGATTATAAACAATTAACTGATATGAAAGCAAAACAATACAGCCATTTTAACCAGTTTTTTCGCGAATTCCACTTCGACAACTCTTCAAACAAAGACCTGATTTCTGTGCGAGAATTTTGATTTATTCTATGGAGCCTCGTGCTAACGCGACCCATGAAAGTGCGAGAGACCCGCATGCGCTATCCGATGCCGGACTATCCCTGTGACTTCGAGCTTCCCGATGAATGGATTATTGAGGCCGGTATGGTTGGGTTTAAGCCGACTGCCACGGCCTATCTCTCGACGCCCGACGCGGTGCTGGTGCCGCTCCATGAAATCGAACCGCCACACCGCAAGCACACCTGCCCGAAGGATTACCGCGGGTTTGATCGTGCACGGCTGATTGACGTCCTTAAGGGCATCGTGGCGGGAAGTGAGATAAAACCAGTTCTATTGATCAAGCTGTCCGCCGGCAATTCCGCCTTGATCCTCCCATATCGCTTCCGCGTTAGCGATGGGTTTCACCGCTTCTATGCGTCGATGGCCGCAGGCTTCAAATCCTTGTCGGCAACCATCGAGAATGAATATTTCACTCACTGGTCCGTTAGATAGTCGCCGCATTCGCGCTTAAGTCTCGCGTTGGCTTTGTCCCATTCGTTCATGGGCACGGTGTCGATGATGGCTTTCATCTTGGCGCTGCATGCTTCGGCTTTGAGTTTGCCGATGCCGTAGGTGCCTTGAATGGCGGGCAGGATCGCCGTGTTGTAAATCTCGAAGGCGAGAAGAATAAGCAAAAGCGCACGCGCGAAGCGGTTGCGCCAGATGGCGCTGGCGGCTTGCGCAACAAGCTCGCGTGTGGTCGCTGGTTGATCGGTCATGGCGTTAATGGCGACCTAAAATGTAGTTGTTCATGATCGCGCCGGTGTCGAGATTGATGCGGTTACTCTGGGCCAGGTTGGCAAATTTTTGAGCCGCTGCCTGGTATTCGGCGTTGGTGGCTTCAGCCTGATTGAGACGCTCGGCTTGCGCTGCACGCTCGCGCTCAATAATGATTTGTTGCTCCTTGATCGCGGCTTCCCCTTCCATCGCGTCGGCTTCGGCCTTGGCCTTCACCTCCGAATTGCCGGAAGTTTGGGCGGCGATAGTAGCTTCGGCGTCGGCGCGTTTCGCATCCGCCGTGGCCTTCTTCGCCTCGGCGCGCTGCTTGCGCTCGGCGTTCTTGGCGATCTCGGTCTCGGTGATGGATTTCCACTCCGCAAGCTCGGCCTCGGCTTTCTGACGAAGCTGGGCGTTGTCGGCAATGGCCTGCGTTTCGATGCCTTTTTGCGTGGTGATGAAGGCTGGAATGGCTCCCTGGTTGTAAAGCTCAAGCAGGGCAAACAAGACCGCAAAGAGCTGGACCCATCTGTTTTTGAGAAGCGCTGCGGGGATATCGCGCCAGCGCATAAGAGGTTGCTCGGTCATCAGCAGCGGCCTTGATCCTTGGCGTTGATTTTTTCGATCGGCGTTTTGCCGGGGCAGCGCGCCATTCCCCAGTCGCGAATTGTGTTCTCCAGCGTGGCGATAAGCAGCTTGTTTTTGCCTTCGGCCACATCGGCTGCGGCCTTGAATTTGCGCGCCGCGACGCGCGCGGCTTCGAGTTCGGAAATCGCCTTGCTGTGGCGGATTTCGGCTTCGTATTTGAGAGAAAGAGCCTCGGACCGGGTTTTGAGCTGGGCATTGCGCGCGGTCTGTATGGCCGTTTCGGCGTCGGATTGCGCTTTCCTGGCGTCCGCGTCGGCCTTGTCGGCTTCGCCTTTCAGGCGCTCGGCGGAATTGCGGGCGATCTCAAGTTGTGTGCGGGCCTGTTGTTCGGCCTGGCGCGCCTCGCCGCCTTGTTTCACCGCTGCATTGGCGGCGGCGGCCTTCGCCTGGATCGCTTCTTCGGTCTTGAGGTAGCCGGTCGCGCCTTCGGTATAGATGGTGAAAAGCGCCGCGATAATCGCGATGCCCTTCACAATCCGGTTGCTGACCAAAGCCACGGAAACGCGAGACGGCGTGGATTCACTGCCGGTGCCGATCGTGGTCAATATGCAATTCCTTTGAAATAGATTTGCCCCGCTGACGCTAAAGTGCGTCGCGGGCTGGCGCAAGCTCGCCGCCTCCGAAAACTGGGGATGAAATTTTTTTGTTCGACCTGAAGCATTCTTTCCCGGCCTTGCACGACATGGCAGTGCGGCAGGGACAACGAGCAACCGCGCCTTAGCGCGGTTTCCGCTGCGCGCCGATGGCCACCCTGACGAGGGAAAGGAGGGGCCGCGCCGAAGCGTGACGCCTGCCCCCGATCAACCCTTACGCCGCCTCCTGCATATCCTCGCGCTGCGCGCTGGCGCTGCTCTGCGGTTGCAGCCCGTGAAGGAAGTCAGCAGCCTTCTGCGCATGGCTGGCGGCGGTGAAGATCGCGCGCTTGTCGTCTTTCAGGACTCTCAACCAGACTCTGAACATAGGCGGCGTGATCCTCGCGGGTTTCCGGCGTGATGCCAAGATCGGCGCATAAGAAGGCTGCGCCAATTTCCGCGACAAGCTCCTCCATAGCGTAACCGGCATCGGCAAAACGCTTGCGGCCTAGATCGCGATTAAGGCGGCTCTCGTGCCGCGTGGCGTGGATCGTCTCATGGGCAAGCGTGGCGTAATAGGAATTCAGCGTCACGAAACGTCTTCAATTCCGGCATCTGCACGATGTCGTTGCCGGGGCTGTAAAAGGCGCGGTTGCCGCCGTGCTGAATGGTTATTGCCGTGCTGGCGAAGAAACGTTCGACGGCGTCCAGTGGCTTTATGTCGGCGTTGAGCGGCGCAACGGTTGCATAAAAATGGGCGGGCAAGCCGTCAACCTGTTCGGCATTAAAAACCGTGTAGCCCTTCATGAAGGGTATTTTGTTTTCGACCTCCGCGCCCTTCTCGTCGGTGCCGGTCTTGGTGAAGGTGTCGGCATAGACCACAAGCGAACCTTTTTCGCCTTTGCGGACCTGTCCGCCAAGCTCGGCGGCCTGCTTGTAGGTTAGCCAGAGCGGGCAGCTATAGCCCTTCTCCATGGCGGCGGCCCACAGCATCAAAACATTCATGCCCCGGTACGGCTTGCCCATCGGCGCGCAAAGGTCTTGAAACCGGCCCCGCCTTATGCCCGGCCTGCCACGGCTGCAACCATGTCAGATTTCCGCGCTCAAGGTCGGCAATGATTTTGTTGGTCACTCGGCTGTAGACATCCAGTTTCTCGCCCATGTTGCGCACTCCCTACTGTGGTTACTGAGGTGCAGGTGGAACTGCTGCTGCACCTCTGCCACGTGGCGAACGCGGGGTAGCAAGCGGAAAGGGTTGCTGAAGTTGCTTCAGCAACTTTTTTGGGGGGCACCCGCCCTTGCGGGGGGAGCCAAAACCCGAAGGGCAGCACCCTTGCAGCGCGCGAGGGCAGCGCCCTTAGAAAAGGGCCGCGTCGGCGGCCACAAGATGAGCGTGAGGTGGCGTAACCGGATGGCGAAAACGCGAGGCGGTTTCGGGCGCTTCGCGCCTAGCGACCGGCCCGGGACACGACCAGAAAGTCTTCGGCCTGCCTTGACGGGGTCGAGCACCGTGCCAGGCTGAGCGCATGACGGGGCAAAGCTGAACGGTTGCGCTAAGGGTGGCGCGCTTCTCTCGGCGGTCGGCTCGGTGCGTAATAGATCGGCCTCTCCGGCTTTCGGCTTCTGCCGGTTCTTCCGCTCAGCGCGCTGCTGGTCTTTCAGGTTGCGCATTTCGAGGGTTTTCCGGATGCGGAGCTTGCTCACGACGGCTGTGGCTTCGGCGGGGCTGAGATTGATCCGCGCCGCCGCGATCAGCGCGGCGTAATAGGCATGAAGGTCAGAAAGTTTGCCGCCGTCGCTGGAAGGCAGAATAATATCGCCGTCGCCGGTGCTGATGCGTCTTTCCTCGGCAGGCGTCGCGCCTTCGGAATTCCCCCCTCCATCTCCGGCGCGCGGAGCTGGCGAAGATGGCTCCTCCGGCTCGCTGAGTGCCTGGGGTCGGCTGTACGAAGCGGGATTGTGGAAAGCCCACGCCGCGCAATGCCGAAAATCGGCTAGACTTCGGCTTCCTCGTACTTGTTGCAGCTCTCGATGTGCGGGGGCACCGGCTCGCGATCGATCAGACAAATCAGCCTTGTCGGGGCGTCGGTGATCGTGCGCACGAAATCCGGCCTGACACTTCATGCAATGTGTCTCGCGGAAACTCTGAAACTTCTGCGGTTGCGGCTGGTCGATCATGGTGGGTCTGTTGGGAAGCGCGGGGTGAGAAAGGTTTCTTTCTATCTTCTGCCATCCAGCGTTGCAAGTCGGCCTGCGGATCGCGGCAAAGACCGAGATAATCATCCACCATATGCTTCGTACTGAAGGACCGGCCGCCGCCGCGTCGCTTCGCGGCTTTTTTCGGAACCGGCTTGGGTGCCGGGTTCGTCGCGGCGCGTGCGACGGCCTTGAAGACGGGGCGTGTTTCTCCGGATGGTTCGCGCACGGGCGCAGCCGTGGGTGGCGTCGCGCGGTGAGCGTCGCTGAAATTCCCCTCCTGTAAAAGGTAAGACGTGCGGCTTGGATGGGCTGCGCTGCGCGTCTGTTACCGTCCCCGTCCACCTCCGCCGCCGCGATCTTTGCCGCGTTGCTGCGCGGGGCTCTTCGCGCCGGGCTCGAAGGCGGCACGTTGCGCCGTCTTGCGGTCGTCGCGGGCCAGCCGTTCTTTCACCTCGGGCGAAGCGTTCGCCTTTTCGTCGGAACTAAGCGTGCGGCCCGATTGCACGGCTTGCTTCGCGCGCGCCTGCGGACTCTCCTGCATCATCACATCGCGAAGCGCGCCTTTCGCGGCGCCGGCCTCTGTCCGCCGGTTGGCGCCGGTGCGGCCTGCCGCCCTCATGAACGTCGATTGCCGGTCGGCAATGCGTTCGTCGCGCCGCGCCAGAAGTTTGGTGCGAAGCTCACCGCGCTGGCCGTGTTCGAGATGCGCACGCGCCATATAGGCCACGGCCGCTTCCTTCGGGTTCTGCGGAATGTCCCGAAACCCAACCGGCGTTTTGGTCTTTGCGACCTGCTGGTGAAGTCTCATCATCGCCTGCGCGGTCGCCTGCTGCGCCGCCATGCCTTGTTGGGCGCGGGACGAAAGGCGCGTGGCGGTTTCGGCGAGACGCTCGGCCCGGAATCCTTCATCGACTCCAAGCCGCTCGGCGATGTGCTGGCGCGAAAGCGCCGCGCGCTCGTCGCGGTGCTGCTCGAAAAGTTCCTTGCGATCTTTTTCCTGCTGCTCCTTGAGCGCGAGATACGCCTTGTTCTTTTCGGGGCGCGTGGCCTCGATCGTCGCCTTGCTCGCTTTGCCGTAAAGCTGCTTTTGATGCAGCTTCATGTCGGCGACGGCCTTGCTCCGCTCGGCGCGGTTTTTGATCGTGCGAACCTCTTTCCATTTGTCGGCGGTCTGCTCGTTGACGCTCTGGAAAGCTTTTTCGCGCGCGTCGGCGTAAAGCTGCTTGCTCCATGCGTTATGCTCGGCACGCTGCGCCTTGTGGAGCTGGCGCAAGGCTTCGCGGTCGGCCGCCTGCTGCCCGAACATCTCCTTGCGCTCGGCCGTCTGGTCGGCGCGCATCTCGGCCTTCTCGCTTTGCTCGCGCCGGTCGCGTTCGTTCATAGGCGCTCGCGGTTGCACAGGGAGAGGCTCGCGCGCGGGATATGGCTTCCGGCGCATGCGCGGGCCTGGTCACTTGCTCGCGCGCCTTGTTGGCTTCGATGATGTGGGCGTTGTGATCGGCGCGCCTGCCTTGATCGATGAGCGGATAAGGCACGATTTGCCCGCCGCGCTCTCGCTCCTGGCTCGGAATGTCGAGGCCCTTCTCGCGTATTTTCTGCGCTTGCGGGCCGACATGAATCTGCGGCTCCTTGTCGATGCCTTGCTCTTTGTAAGAGCGGTGATCGTAGCGAATATCCAGCCCGGCCTTTTCCATGCAGCGATTGAGGTGCTCGCACCAGGCCACGCGGATTTCCGGGCCGGTCATGCGCGGCGGCACCTTCCAGCCGCGCGCCTGCGCCTCCCTCACGTCATGAAGGCTGGTCGTCGTGCCGATGACCTTGCCGCCCTTCTCGCTCGTCAAATCGCGGTCCAGAAAGACCACATGCGCATGCGGGTTGTGCTCGTCCTTGCCGCTGTCGTGATGCGCCGCGCACCACGCGATTTTGCCCTTGCCGAGTTCGTGCATGAAGGACGCGATCGCCTCGTGCCGCTGGTCGCGGGATAGCTCGACCGGCAGCGGGATCATCAGCTTGTCGCACACCCGCGCATTCGGTCGGCCCTCGGCCATCTCCTCGAAAAATCCCCGCGTGCCCCGGCCCCCTTCCGGCATGCGCTCCGCCTGAAACTCCGTCATCGCCTCCAGGCGCATGATGTAGCTCATGTGGCTGGTCGATGCGTTCGCCTCGTGCGTCGTCTTGCCGATCGCGGAGTGCCTGCAACCAAGGAGAGGACGGGTCGCCAATGCGTTACCTTTCTATCCAGTTTTTGCGCTCGGGCCGCCGGTGATGGGCGGGTTTTGGAAGGGTCTGCGGTGGGTCTGTCTGGCTTCTTTAGTGACGTGGAGCGTGCAGGGGGTGCTTGCCCCCATATGTGCGCTTCTACAGATTTTTTCTACTTTTTTGCATCCTTAGTTTGGCTTGGGGTTCCTTAATTTTTCGTTAACGCCTCGGTCTTCAAGGGCTCGTCTAAGCTTCCCGTGGCAAAAATTCGGTCACATTTTTAAACCGCCGCTCGCTTCGCTCGCGCACCTCTCCGCCTCTCGTCGCCGGTCGTGCTCATGATGATGATGCTCAGGCCCGGCGGAAAAATGTTGCCCCTTTTTGGAAAAGAGTTGCCCCCTGCCCTGCCCCGGCGCGCTGCTCCCTGCCCCTCGTCGCCGGTCGGCAACGTAAAAAAAAAATCGGCTCGGCTTCGCCGAGTCTCTCTCGCTTGCGGCACCTGTCTGTTCACTCTCGTTGCGACGGCGGATCGGTTGCGAAGGACGGAATGCGGCGCTCGCTTCGCTCGCAAGTCTTCTACCCTGTGGGGGGCGCTGCCCCCCACACCCCCCGGGATATTTGAAGGCAAGATGATGGTCCATGCAGTGAGAAGAAAACCCGCCAAGCCCCGAAGGACCTGGCGGGGCGGGATCAGCTCAGCCCGACATGTCGAGAAGACCGTGTTCCCGCAAATGCGGGTAGCAGTCAGAAGACGCCCGGCGAAAGCCCGCGCCGCTGCGGGGTCGGGGAAGTCTTCAAACGCATTGACTCCGCCTTCGCGGCAGTGACCGTAGACAGTCCAGAACTGGGCCTGTTCCGGTTCGACGGTTCGACGATCTCCTTGCCGTCGTCGGCAGAAGCCCACGGTATGGCATGGCTGGATTTCGAGGCCGTCATAGGCGCGGATGTCGAGCATCCAGTCGGGCGTCACAGCAAAGGCTGCGGTGATCGGATCGCTCATGATTGCACCTCCTCGATGTCGCATTCGGTGACGTTCGTGGTGTCGCCGGTTTCGACCAGCTCGCCTTCGCTGAAAGCTTCCCGGCGCGCTGTCGTCCTCGTCGGCGGCGTCGATCGCGTACCATTCGGAACGGGTGACGGCGCAAAGGACGCGAAACCTCCTGAGCTTCGGAGCCTCGGCAGGCGCTTGCGCGCCCGCCTGCTCCGCATCTGTGCGGATGGTGCTCATGCTCTAGCCCTCCCCGCTCTTGGCCGCTTCGGGCTTCGGCTTCCATTTGCGGATGACGAGTTCCGAACCGTCGAGCGGCAGAAAGTCGAGACGGAGATTGAAGCCGTCGCCGTCGTCGTGCGGCCAGCAAGCGCCGATCTTCGTCCAGCGGCCTTTGCTGTCGGGCTCCTTGCGACTGACCGCGAACACCTCATGCGTCGGTGCCTTGGCGGATCGTGTGGGTGTGTTCATGATATTTTTCCTTTCGTGTTTGTTGGCTCCGCGTCATGCGAAGCCTTGTGACCCCCGTTGGCAGCGCGAGGCTTCAGGACGCGCATAGAAAATTGGGGGAGACCGCGCCCCCTTCGGCGCGGGGGAACCGATTTTCGTCATTGCGCGGCGTGGAGTGCGCTGTAGGGGTTCAGGTCACAAAGGTTTCGCTCGGAATGCGCGGGGCCTCTGCGAAAGGCGTGAACAAACCTGCGGACGCGTTTGCCGTGTGCATGGGCGGTCGGTCAAAGTGACGGGCAACGGCGTCGGCGCGCCGGTGATGGGGCGGTGATGACCGGCGAAGATTTCGAGGCAAAGCTCAAGGACGATCTGCCGCGCGGGCTGAACCGGCCGAAGCCGATGCGCGGCAAGGACCGGGGCTTGTGGTCGCGCTGGCTCTCCGCCGATGAGATGCAGCCAAGCGATGATAACGACTGGGTGACGGGCGACGGCCTGCTCGGCGATGCCTTCATGCTCGGCCGCCGGGGCGGGCGCGTGATCGGCTGGAAGGATGACCGGCATTTAATGCTTGCCGCGGGCTCACGTTCAGGAAAGGGCGTGTCGCTGGTGATTCCGAATCTGATCTCGTATCAGGGCTCCATGCTGGTCATCGACCCGAAAGGCGAGCTGGCCGCCATCACGGCGGGCCGCCGGGGGAGCGGCACAAAATGCGGCGGGCCTGGTCTCGGGCAAGCGGTGCATGTGCTCGATCCCTTCGGCACAAGCGGACGGCCGCAAGCGTCCTTCAATCCGCTGGCGGAGCTGGACCCGGACTTGCCGGATGTCGTGGACGACAGCGCCATGTGTGCCGAGGCGCTGATCGTGCATGCGGAGCGTGACCGGCATTGGACGGAGGCGGCGCAGTCGCTCTTGCAAGCCCTGATCCTCGTCACGCTGCGGGAGCCGCCGGAGCGGCGCAACCTGCTCACGGTGCGCGCCCTGCTCACGCTGACCGACGATCTGATTGTGGATCAGATGATGGACTGGCAGAAGCGGCCATCATCGGCGAACAAGAAGCGCAGCGACGCGCTGGTTGCGATCCTGCGGGCGCAAGTGACCCATGAGCAATACGGGCATATCTGCTACGGCGTCGCCGAACATCTCGAAGGCATGGGCGAAAACGAGCGCGGCTCGATCCTCTCCACGGCGCGCACGCAAACGAGCTGGCTCAACAGCACGTCGATCGGCAAGGCGCTCTGCACAAGCGATTTTCGCCTGGCGGATTTGAAGCACGGCAAGGCGACGATTTATCTCTGCCTGCCTGCGACGCGCATGGGCACTTATAGCCGATGGTTGCGCCTCTTGATCGGCCTCGCCTTGACGGTGATGGAACGAACCGAAGTCGAGGTGAAGCCGCCGGTGCTGTTCGCGCTCGATGAGTTTCCGGTGCTGGGACACATGACCGATATCGAAAGCGCGGCCGGGCAAATGGCAGGCTTCGGCGTCAAGCTCTGGGTGATCGTCCAGAATGTCGGCCAGCTGAAAAAGCACTATGAGCAAGGCTGGGAAACCTTCGACGCGAATTCCGGCCTCGTGACGGCGTTCGGCAACAGCGATAACGAGACCCTGCAATTTCTGAGCGGCAAGCTCGGCCGGACCGATATCGAGGAAACGCGCCTGACCGGCGGGCCGTTCGAGGAGTTGAAACGAAGCGGCGCGTCTTTGGCGCGCGCGGACCGGCGCGAAGTGGCGCTCCTGGAGCCGCAAGAAGTGCGCCTCAATTTTGCGCCGCGCCGCAAGCGCGCGCTGGTGCTGACGATGGAAAACGATCCGGCGATTGTCGAGCGGTTCATCTATTACGCCAAGGAAGGGCCGGACTGGGAGTTGTTCCGGGGCCTCTACGACGACAAGCCGGAACGGGGGCGCAAGGTGGAGACGGATGGCGATCAGGCTTGATGTGATCGGCAAGGACGATCAGGGCTTGCCGGTGGTGAGCTGGGAAGAGGACCGCAACATGTACGCGCCGGGCGGCGTCGGCCGCGAGCGCGTGTCCTGTTTCATCCGTCCGGATGAAACAACCGGCGAGCTGCAATTCGTGGCGGTCGGCGCGGTGCGCCACGGCGCTTATGTGGAAACGCGGCCCTGGCGCAAGCTGACAAGCTTCTCGGTGCGGCGCCGCCGAAACTCTCCACACGACGGCGCAACAAATGTCTTTGGTGCAGGCGCTCGGCGAAAAGAACCGGGCCGCGCGCGTGCTGCTGACGGATGGCGCGCATGTGGTGGTCGCGCATTTCGAGGGACGGGAAGGCTTTGACGCGCCGCTGAATTTGAATTGCGCCGATGCCTCGGCGGCGGAAGCAAGCGAGCTGTATGCGATCCTGACGCGGGAATTTTTCGGGGACCGCGACACGGTGCTGAATGCCACGAAATGCCGGGGCGAATATGTCTGGCCGAAGGATGCGCCGCCCTTTGTCGCCTATACGCCGGGCAAGATCGAGCCGGTTTCGCCGTGGATCGTGCGGCTGATCGATCTGTCGATTGTCGCGGTGTTGGGACTGTTCGGCTTTGGCTTCTACTGGTTCGTGCTGCGCTAGCGCGGCGGTCTTGTCCCGCTCCGGGCGGCTTGCTAAGCTGCACGGTACAGCCGGGGATGGCGATGACCGTGCAAGGTGATGAAAATCACGAAAGGCCGCGTTGGCAAACTCGCGCTGGCCTTTTTTGTGTCGCCTCGGCCGCCCGGCGCGGCCCCAAATTCTGTCTCAGGCAAGCGATAGGCTGAAAGCTACAAAACCGCCCTCGCCGCCAGAAAAAGCCTCCCTGCCCTCACCACGAGGCAGGACGATACCTTTTAAGCGCCACCCCTGCCCCACGCCTTCACTGCTAAGCCTCTTTGGCCGCGCGGCGGAGCGCGGCCCTAAAAGAAAATCTTATGCCGCCGTAAGGCGGCATTCCGCATCTCTTTGGTGAGGAGCGAAGCGACGAATAGAACAAAGTCGGCCGAAGGCCGTCCGCAATAGGCGTTCTCGAAATGACGAGTGGTTCGGGTTGGTGAGCGCTTCTTTTATTAAAGAGAGATTAGAAGAAGATTAGCACTTAATTACATACTTTATAAGTATCTGAAATTAAATGATAATTAGACTTTTTGTGAAAAAAAATGTGCATCGAACGCCGTGGGTTTGGTGCATCGAACGCCGTGGTTTCAGTGCATCGAACGCCGTGGCAAGTGCATCGAACGCCGTGCCTTTGTGCATCGAACGCCGTTACTTTGTGCATCGAACGCCGTGCCAATTTCGGGGGTTTTTTGGGGGGCTAGGCGGATGCTTAATGTGCATCGAACGCCGTGGTTTACTCATTTCGCGGTAAAGCGGCGCGGCGTGATACGGTCACTCGGTCGCCCTCGATGGTGTAGCTTTGCAAAAAGTTGAGGCGGACTAGCTCATCAAGAGCAATACGGCATTGGCGTTTGAAGCTGGCAGGTTGGGCATTGCGGCTGCCGGTGATCTTTTGCAGGAATGCGAGCTTTACGGGGTAAGGGTTGCGGTGACTGCTGAAATAGGCGTGCATAGCTTGAGCGAGTGGCTTGCGCCGCAATCTGAGGCGCTGCTGCCAGTCGATGGCGGTCCATTGGGTTTCGCCGTAAAGCCTGATGATGTCGCGGTTGAGCCTGACAACGTAATGGCTGGTGAGTTCTTCCTTCGCGCCGCTCTCGACGAGTGAGCCGAAATAGGTTTTTCCGTCGTGCGTGACTTGAACGGCGCAGGCGGTCAGCCTGATAATCGCGCTGTGTAGGGCTCGATGCTGCTCTCCGCCGGTGGAAAGCCCAAGGGCTTTAAGAAGACCGTAGGCGGTGAAAGAGCAGGAGTTGCCGAGGGGATGTTGCCGCGCGAGGTGAACGAGCGTTTCCCACACGGTTAAATCTTCTTGATTAAGCTGCTCGCCGGTGAACTTGACGGTAACGCCGTCTTGACTGGCAAGCGTAACCTCTTTCAAAAACTGCCGGTCTTTGCTTTGGATCGCCGAAAACAGGGCCGAACGCAGGAAGCTATTCGGGGTGCCGCGCTTCGGCTCCGGCCAAAGCGGTAGCTGGATGATCTGCGCGGTTTGACGTTGCGTGATGACCCGCCCCAGCCTTTCTAGGTTGCGATCAAGTTCAGAACGGGCGGCCTTAGGGTGGCTCATGCAAACTCGGCTCGCGCTGATTCGGGCGGATACTGAGTTTGGCTGGTTTAAGAATGCGGCGCAAGCCGGTAGGCTTGCCCCTGCCCCGCACAAGGCTAGCCCTGATAAAATCCACAAATGTGGGTTTGGGTCTTTCCCACTTTGGAACATACCCACAGACGATCATTACCACAAACAAGCAAAACAACTTATGTAAGTTTACACTTACTCACGAATCTACTAAAGTGGTCAACCACGATTCAAGGAATGTGGCTTTATGTCTTTCGTTATTTCTTTCCTTAATCAAAAAGGCGGCGTCGGTAAATCTACGCTTTCGATCAACGTTGCCGCTTGCTTTGCCCTTTTGGGGCAGAAAGTGCTTGTTGATCGACGCGGATAAGCAAGGCACGTCTTCGACCTGGGCCAGCTTGCGCGATGAAACGCCATTTCAGGTGGTCAGCATGGCGCGCGAGAACATGGCGCGCGATGCCTTAAAGCTGGCCGAGGACTTCGATTTTACGATTATCGACGGGCCTCCTCAGGCCGAGACAATTTCGCGCTCGTGCATCGTCGCCTCGGATTTGGTGGTGGTGCCGATCGAACCGGGCGGCGCGTCGCGCTGGTCGTCCGATCTGACCGTGCGGCAATTGAAGGAAGCCGAGGAACTTAAGCCAACCCTCAAATGTGGGTTTGTGGTTTCCCGCAAAATCGGGGTGACGGTCCTGGGCCGCGATACGCGGAGCATGGCGGCCGACGCCGGTATCCCTACGTTCGAAACGGAAATCGAGCAGCGCGTCGCCTATGCGGAAGCGTTGACGATGGGAAAGACCATTTTCGAGTGGTCTGCTGGGCGTGGTCCGGCGGTGAGGGAAATTCAAACGTTTACCCATGAACTTCTGGACGTTCTCAATGAGCAAAACATTCGCACAAGCCCCAAAGCCAAAGCCGCAGCTAACGGCTGAAATCATCACCGCCTTTGAGCGCGGCGGGGCCGGGCAGGACACACGAACCAACATTCCCCCAAAGGTGGAAAAGAGGGAACGTGACACACAAACCCACATTCCCGCAAAAGAAGGAAACAGGGAACCCGCGCCAGAGGGAAAACAGGAGCCGATAGCGCGCTTGAGCGTTGATCTGCCGAAAAGCTTGCATCGGCGCTTTAAGATAGCCTGCGCCAAAGCCGACCTAAAAATGGTCGCTGAGGTTATCGACTTCGTTGAGCGTCGGACGCGCGAGCTGGAGCAAGCTTAGACGAAACCGGACAGCCTAATTCTTTTCGGGCAACAGGGGTTCAAGGCGCTTGATTTCATTTGAAACGGCTTGCGTGAGCTGATCGATTTTACGGAAGCTTGCCGGTCGGTCTCGGCGATCGCCGTGCTGGCGTCGGCGAGGTTGGCGGCGGCTTCCTTAAGGAAGCGCAAGGCGGCGGCAACAGCGGAATTTGTCACGGAACCCTCGGCACGTTCTTCGGTCTGGCGAATGTTGTACCATATGACCGTAAAACGGCAACTTTGCCGGTGCTGCGTTGCCTTTTGCGGGAATCACCTCGCACTGTCGGGGCATGGAGATTACCCCGGCTCAATGCCGCGCCGCGCGCGGGCTTCTGAACTGGACGCAGGGCGAGCTCGCGGCCAAGGTTGGCGTGGCCGTCAAGACCATCCGGGACTTTGAGACGGGTCGCCGGAAGCCGCACGGTCTTTCGCGCGGTGCGATCAAGCAAGCCCTCGAACAAGCCGGAATTGAATTTCTCGACGATGACGGCCTGCGCCTGAAAAAGTAAGGCTGGCTGCGCTTTTTGTTGAATTCAACAGTCAACAATTCAACAGGCTATCCCAAAGGCTAGCCTGTTTTCCGTGTTGCTATCCGGGCCGCTCGCGCCCCAAAGGGGCAGGGCAGGGGAGCTGCCGTTCTCCTCCGGAAGGGTGGCGGTTCTTCCATTCCTGAGTTCGTCGCCGTCGCTGGCCTTCAACCACGGCCTCGGCCGGGCCAGCGGCGGCGCGCCAGGATGGCCGCCGGGCTCCCTCCGGGGTGGCGGGCCTATTCCAAGATCAGAGCTTGAGCGGGCTTTCTTGCGGTTAGCGTTTGGGGAAAAGGCTATCCTCAAGGCTAGCTTTTTGGCTAGCCTCCACAATTGTTGAATTCAACAGTGTTGAATTGTTGTTTGTTGAATTCCTCAGCGAACCATGAGACAGTGACTCAATCGGGACAATTGAATAAGGGCCTAAGCCTCATGCGCTGGGTGGTGACGGCAATCGCGGTGCTCGCGGTTGGGGGATGCATTGCTGCGTCCGCCTACATGAACTGGCTTTTCATGACCAGCTTGGGCAAGACGGACACCGAACGCCAGGTGTTCGGCATGGTGAGCCTTGCCGTCTCGGGCTTTCTCGCGGTCCTGCCGGTGCTGATTATCTGGGCGCTACAGGGCAAGCGGTATCTCGCGGGCTTCGTCGGCATTGTGCTTTTCGTGGTCTGCGCCACGGTGTCGGGCTCGTCGGCGGTCGGCTTTGCCGCCTCGAACCGGAGCGATACGGTCGGCGCAAGGGATACCGTGACCGGCAAATTCGAGTCCGATCAGCAAGAGCTGGCCGATGCGGAAGGCAGGCTCAAGGAGCTGCCGCAAACAAGGCTAGCCTCTGTGGTGGCGCAGGATATCGAAGCCGCGAAGCAGCATCGCTATTGGCAAGCCTCAACCGAATGTCAGGCTAGCTCGGGCGTCCTGCAACGCGATTTCTGCGACGGGTATTTCAAGCTGAAGAAAGAGCTGGCTTCGGCGGGTGAGCGCGAGAAGCTGCGCGGCACGATCGACAAACTCAGGGGCGATATCAACACGCTGCGCGACAAGGGCGCGGGGCGCGAAAGCGACGCGCAGGCCGCCGTCATTGGCCGCTTGCTCGGCATCGGCAAGGGCAGGGCACAGGAAGGCCTCGCGCTCCTGCTGGCCTTCGTGGTCGAGCTGATGGCCGGTTTCGGGTTCTACGTGGCAACCTCGCATCTGACGCACAAAAACGACGGGCAAGACCTCGATCAGCGCGCACGCGGAAACGGTAGCCGGATTATCGACGTGACGCCGGGCGATGTGCGCGTGGCGGGAACGGCGCGCCGCATCGGTGCGACGGCGGCGGTGCCGCAAATTGCCGGGCCGCGCCGGATACAGCTCGGCAAGCGCGGATAGCCGAAGGGCTAGCCTGAAGGATAGCCTGTGGAATTGTTGAGTGTTGAATTGGTGTAAGTGAAGGCCGAAGGACGAAGGCGATGACCTATGTGGTCCCGTTCATGAACGGGAAGGGCGGCACCGGCAAATCGACACTGGCCCGGTGTTACGCGGTCGAGGCGGCGAAAGGCGGGGCCTCCGTCCTCGTCGCCGATCTCGACGACGAACAAAAGACAACCGCGCTCTGGGCCGCGAACCGCAAGCGCAACGGCTGGCAGCCGGATATTCGTGTCGAGGTCGCTTCGGCGCGCAAGGCTTACGATCTGATCGGGCAAACCGATGTGCTGGTGCTCGATGCGCCCGGCTGGGCGGATGCGCAGACGCTGTTCGTCGCGCGCTGGGCAACCTTCACGGTCGTGCCCTCGCGCGCCAATCGCTCGGACGATCTCGCGGCGACGGTCGCGCTGCTTCACAAATTCTCGGCGGAGAATATCCCGGCCTGGCGCTTCGGCGTCGCGCTGAACGGTTTGCGCGCTGGCACCGCCGATAAGGACGATTCCGACGCGCGGGCTTACCTCAAGGAAGCGGGCTATGACGCCTTGCCGGGCTTCATTCGCGATCTGAAGACCTATGAGGTCGCCATGCTGGAAGGCAAGGCGATCACCGAAACCGATCGCGCCAATCTGAACGAGGAAGCGTACCGGCTGGCGGAAGGGATCGCGATGAGCGTGCTGGAAGCCGGACGCAGGATCGAGAAGGAGATGAGTCGAGGCGGCGCAAGAACCGGAGAGAGGAGCATGAGCAGGGGGGACGCGGGCGATGACCGGCGACAAAGGCGGTGTGTTCGGGCGGCTGGCGCGAAAGGGGCTACAGGCTCCAATTCCGCGCCTTGAGGACACGAAGCCAAATTTGCAGGGGTATGGCACCGGCCGGGCCGAAGACGGCCGCACGGCGCGGAAAACGGGCCGCACGGTGTATTTCAACACGGTCGTAAGCCCGGACTTCAAGACCTGGCTGAAAACGGAATCCGCACAGACGGGCAAGAGCATGGCGGCGCTGCTCGATGACATGCGCGCGGCCTACATGGAAAAGCAGGCGAAGAAGTAGGGGGCGGGGATGGCGGCTGTGGCGTCGGAAACGGGAAAGAGCAAGAGCAACCTGCGGCGGCATTGCCCGCGCCGGTCCTGCCGGCGCATGCCGTCGCGCAGAAACGCGATCAGCAACTCAATCTCAAGGTAAGCGCCGACTGCAAGCGCGTCTTCATGGAGATTCAGCGGGTGCAAGGCTTGTCGGCCGCCGCGCTGTTCGAGGACATGGTTGCGGAACGCGCGGAACTGCTGGCGCGCGAAGGGCGGCTGGAGCTGTAGGAGGCATTCATGGGCGAAGTGGTATTTTTGGACGGCTTCGGCGAAAGCTGTGCCGGGGCATCGTGTTCTTGAAGGAACGGATTTGGAGATTGCCTATAACCGGCAAGGCGATGATCTGATTTTGCGGGTCAATAAGGGGCCGGTGCAGGTCTTCCGGGTCAAGCTTGCCGGGGCGTTTGCGCCGATGCGCGATGACGAGCTGGCGGCGTTCAACAGCGTGTCGCCGGATTTCGTGTTCACGATCGGCGATACGCGCGAGCGCATGTGGCAGCTCGCGCAAGGCCTCGGTCTCGATGACGCGCAACTGGCCGCGTTGAAGGTGAAGCTTTTAGGCTAAGGCGGAAAGCCGATGAATAAATACAACAAGTGCGGCACATGCATTCACAACGAAAACAACTGCTGCGCTCTGCGAGGCCTCCCGCTACAAGGGCTCTCCCGTCAAATCGTGGAACACATGCAGCCAGCAAAAAAACCAGCCCCTGAGCCAAGCCGAGCTTGTGAAGCGGCTGGACACTTGCGCCGCTGGCCTTCGTTGGCAGGCTGCGCGCGCGCCTGGTGAGTACAAGGATTATTTCGCCGATCGCGCGCTCCAGTGCGAGAAGTGGCTTGACGACGTGCAACGCGGCTGGCCCATCGATGCCGAGTATGTGGAAGGCGGCCTTCGCGAGTTCGAGGCGATCGCGCTCTGAGACAGAAGGCTAAAGGCGGGAAGCCGAAGCTTCCCGCCCTGCCTGGTCAATACTCGCTGGGCAACAGGATCGTGTTGTCGGTGAAGTAAAAGCTGATCTCGTCCAGCGGGAAATCGGTGAACTCAATCTTTTTCGAGAAGACTTTCTGCCCGTTGCCGTCCTCGCATGTGAGCCTGGCGGTGTGGTCGTCTTTCACGGTGAGCTTCCAGAGCTGGAATTCTTCGGCCGCGACTTTCTTCTTGTAACGCTGGGCAAGGGCGATTTCGTCGAGGAGCCAATAAGCGCCTCCGGCGTCGGCGACGTGTTTTGCTCCGTCAGTGAAAAGCACGGCGCGGTTAAGCGCGTGGCGATACCAAGTTTCGGAACCGGAGAACTGGCGCAAGTCGGCCTTCGTGAGAGTCTTCGTCATAGCTGTTTTCCCTTCATCGTGATGGGCTGCCGGAATGGCGGCCTCGATGCCGGGTCGTCCGCCCTTGCGGAAAAGCGGGCGGGTCAACAGGGCTTTAGCCCTTGCCGTAATGGGTCTCTAATTGCGGATGAGACGAAGAGCTGATTTTTTGAATAAAACTGCTGTCCGAAGACGTTGTTGTGTAAAGTTATGTAAGCTAAAGGGCGCAAAAATAGAGCTGGCCGTATCGGGAATTACGACCAAGGTTGATGTTTAAAAGTCAAATTCGACCGATGACTATCTTTAAAAGATCTCTGAGAGGGAGCCTGGGTCTCTTCGCGGTGTGATAGGCACGATTCGGGCGCACCATGTGTGCCGGCGCGCATTATAGGGTTCGTAAAGAACCGAGTGGTGCCGCCATGAGAGGCCGCGATCGTTTGTACTGTGTTAGCGTACAATGATACGTCACTCCATTACACGCGGTCACCGACCCTTCCGTCCCCTCGCGGAGATACTTCCCAGCATCAGCCGAGAAGGTTTTTTAAGCGTAGAAATTTTTTAAGCAGATGCGGCTGGTGTTTCCTCCCATCTTGTTGGTGAAACGAAAATGAAGGCCGTTAATCCACATGCGGGGCATGATGAGCGGCCAGCTTTGCGAGCTACGGTAATTTGAGCTATTCTGAGAGCCACGCAGTTATTGCGATCCCGACGGCCCAGGCCTTAAGATCATGGACCATTTATAGCTGGACGCAGACAACGTGGTTGCCGCCTGAACCAAGTGGGTGCGGGTCATCGTATTACCGAGGCGCGAAATGCCTTTCCGGTGATCTATTTCACGCGACTGGTATTGCTTAGGCGTTAGTCCAAAATAGGCATCAATGTCATCGTTCCTGGAAAACCGTATGAGGCTTATCGAATGCCGTTACGAAGGAAAGTGCAACGATTGGCCCAACGCCAGGTACCGTCATCAATCGTCGGCAAACGGGATTGTTCTTGGCAACAGATATCGACTTGTCTTGTTAGCCTATCCAGCTGTTTGCAAAAGCGACTCCGTCTTCGGTGTGAAGGGATAATTCCATCGCGCAGATCAAGACCAAGGTTGGCAGCTTTGTAGAGAACATTCTCCGCAACATGGTCCCGAAATGTTTTCTCGCTGATATTTCTGCGCGGGCTAACGATCCCGAAAGGTTTAAGACTGCCGGTTATGCTGTTTTCCAGGCAAACCTTGTGCTTAACCAGATTGTGGCGAAGTGTGAGAAGCATCCTGTCGGCTTGGCTGAACACGGCGACGCTTCTTGACGGGCGGTATAAAATCTGGCACCCATGCGAACAAGCTGAGCTTAACCTCGGGCATAGTTTTTGTCCACCTTGTTACGATGGGTTTGGCGAAATCGATGTGCCTGGAAGGCTTCAAGACGGAGGGCAGTAATCCCAAGTTTTTTCGATTTGTTTATGCAACCATCCACTGATGGCCCCCGGCTTCGGGACCGCTACTGATAATGGAATTTCACTCGAATGGTCTTGGGAAGCAATCAGCTGTGAAGTATCGCTCGCATTGCGTCAAAGCTTATCCTTCGGAGACAATACGTTCTTTAGCATCCACGACACAAATCGCCTTCTGTCGTTGTGATATATGCGGTCATATGTAGTATTCCATGGTGCGAACCCTCTGTTTGGTGGTAGAAGAGGCACACTTGACTCTTCAGAGAAACCGTGCCTCATCCGCAACTACACTATGGGGGCAGCCCGTAGGGGGGGAAACCGTTCGGTGTTGATGCGCTCGCGCGCAAGGGCAGAACCGGCGGTATGAGAGGGCGTTGTTGCGGCGGGTGATGGAAAGGGAAACGGCGGCGGAAACGAAGGCCGTGGTTGCACGCAAAGTGGTTAAGCGGAAAGCTGAAGCTTCCCACCTAGTCGGAATTTAATATTCGCTTGGCAACAGGATCGCGTTGTTGGTGGCAGTTCGTCATGCTTCCTCGGTGCCGTCGCCTGTCAGTTTCGGGTAGTGCCGACGATACCATGTCGAAAGCTCGTCGCGTTCGCCCTGGGTGAGGCAGTAGATTTTCGCTATGAGGTCGTCGAGTTCCGCTAGTTTCGGGCGATAGTCGAATGCTGCTACCTTCTTCTGCTCGGCCACAATGTCATTCACGATCGCAGCAATGGCCTTGGCCTCCGCGTCGTCAGGCAGGACGATAGGCAAGTCGTCGAGCTGGGCATGAACGCCATGATTTATAAACGATTTGACGAAATACCGTAGGAGTGTCGAGCTAAGATTCCCAAAAGGAAGTCCGTTCCATCACGTCGCAGAATATATTTGATCCGGTTTGATCAAACACGCCGCCATGACCAAGTCGGTATGTCGGGCTATAAATGCCTGTATTCGAAAAGCTGATGCCACGGCGAAAATAGTATTGTGGGTTTCTAAACACCGCACTCTTGTGGGCCTTCATCTCCGAAACGGCTTGCTTGGACCAGTCGATATAAAATTCTACCGGTCGCCAGAATACCGGTAAAAAGCCTCCCTCGATGTCCGATTGCGCCGGCTTTATCCGAGCGGGACGAAATACGGATCATTGCTCGGGTCGTCAATTTCGAATCCGTCGGCACGCTCGGTTTCAGTCATCGCGGAAAGGCTTTTCTCCGAGACGATCTGAGCCGCCGGAACCTCTTTATAGCCTCCTTTTGTGGCTCCTCCCTTGACCCCGGCAGCGGCACGATAAAAGCGACCATTGTCGCCGGACTGCAATCCAACCTTCACTTCCGCAATATCTTTGAGCTTCACCACCTTGCGCCCGCGAGCTTTCAAAACTCTCACTTCGACCTTCGACCCGTCGGTCCGCATAAGTTCTGCTGTCTCGGCTGTCGGTGCTACGTCGGCCATAAATTCATAGAGCGACGCGAGGCCCTCGAATATCGGTCGCTAATACCGGTCCAGCGCCCCCTGGCGAACCGTGTAGCGCTTCGCAAGCACGTCTTCGAAGGGCCATTTCTTTTTCGCCGATAGGTCATCGAGGATGGCTGCATAAGCTGCCTTAAGTTCGGCTTGATGGTCGTAGGGTGCAGACGCCACAAATCATAAAACTGATATACGTTCGCTGCTCGTTCTGCCGCATCCTCGCATCGCTCCAGCTCGACAATAGCCGGAAAGATGTCGATCCCCGGGAAGGTGGCGCGATGCAGCTTGACGATCCGACGACTTTACAGTTCGACAGAATTTCGTCCCGTAGCAACTTGTGAGTGCCGATTGTCAGGAATGATGAGCTGACGATATAGGTCAGGCGCTTTCCCTCTGGAAGGCGCTTAATCGCATTGACGATGAAATAGCCATAGGAATCGCGGCTGTTCAGAGCATAAACATCGTCATAGTGAGCGCCCTTCACGACTTTGACGCCATAGGGCGGATTACCAATCATGAGGGCGGGCGCGGCCGCACGTTCGCAGCTCGCACGGCGACTATTGGCTATCGTAGGTCGGCCTGGTCTTCTCGATGTCGAAATACAGCTTCGGATCGATAGTAATGGGCTCGGAGCGAATTTTGGGTATCAATCGATCTGTCTGCGAGCCAGCGGTGACGGTCTGGCCGCCGCCTTCGCCGGGGCGAACGTTGTCCTTCAATTGCTCAAGGAAGGTCGAAAGTAGTGTGAGCTGCACGGCGAATGGATCGATGTCACGACCGAAGATATGTTCAAGTGCTTCGATGTGCGCGCTCTGTACATCGAACACGATCCCGGATTTCTCGCTCTGGGCTTTTGCTTCTGCGACATAGCGGCGGTAATCTCCCTGTAGAAATGCCCTGACCCACAAGCTGGCTCTACAACCTTGTGGCCACGAAACTGCCCGAGAGATTCCGTTGTGCAAGATCGACCATGAAAGCGCATTGTCTCATCAGGTGTATAAACCGCGCCCAAGGTGGCACGCAGCTCGTCGTCGATAAGCTTTTCGTAGAGGTTGCCGATGACATTGGTTCGCTCTGTGGCCGAGCCGTAGATGATCGCGGTTCGTATGTCGATTTGGATCAGTTCTTGGCGTATGGCCTGAAATGTCGTGTCGGACGGCAGAAAGCGGTCGTAGTGTCGGGCGCTGAAGAGCTGGCCGTAGCGCTCCATGTGGACGTTGAAGCCGTAACGAAAAATGTCCTGCCATGAGACGCGGGCGAGGTCTTGCGCGAGGCGCTTGTAATAGCTGCGTGACGCACGAAAAGGCGCATAGCCTCGGTGCGGTCGCTTTTTTCCAAGGCGTTCAGCACCTTAAAGCCGAATAGGCCGCCGATTTGATCGTAGTCTCGGTTTGGGAACAAGCTATGAATAATGCGCGGCGTCTCCGGTCCCCGCGCAAGGTCTTCAATCAGCTTTATAAATAGGATTTTGATCGTGAAATGAAGGGCCACGGCTTGAATGGCAAGACGGATCGCGTTGTCACCTGTCGCCGTAACGCCGATGAAGTTCTTGCGGTCCTCGATTATCTGTCGAAGGTCAGTTCCTGGCGCGTGGCGATAAAGATCGAATTTGCCGGTCGCAGGGTCGATGAAGAGAGCTGCGATGTCATTGTAGGTGTGCTGCTTGAAGCCGCAATAAGCCAGCAATTGAGCCTGGGTCAGAAGCTGTTTGACCTCGCCTGGACTTTCAAGAATGATTTTGCCCGATCTATAGCAGGGATAGGGCATAGATGGGCTTACGGTCTGACGGATTGATCGTCGCTGTTAGATGATAAAACTGATGCTCGCGGCCATTCGACACGACCAGAAAAGGGACCGGCTTGTCGAAAAATTCTGAGGTCGCATAGGAGCGCGCCTGCTGAAAATCGCCGTCGTCAAGATCGTGGGCATGGCGCTTCGCCTCAAGCACGACGTACGGATAGCCGCCTGAAAGATAAAGTCCATCGTAGCGCCCCGTCTTCCCGGGCTCCGTCGCCAATGTGTGTTGCGCTTGATAATCGAGGCTGTCGGGGGTCGGGAACCGTGGGTCGCCGCCAAGTATGGGAGTATCAGCTTATCGGCCGTGTCCTGCTCGGAATAACTATCGAAAGCTGATTTCATCAGTACAACTTTACTAGAAGAAGATTTTGTTTTCGTCTCTGCTGCGTTTTTGGTCGGTGTAACTTTCGAGGCTGGCACCACTTTCTTCATTCCGCACGGTCTTCTTGTCCATAATTATTTTCTCTTCTGCAATGCTTTTCGTACATGAATACCGTGCACGCTCATGCATCGTCTGCTTTTAACAAGCGGTAAAGCACGCTTTCGGGGGCTTTGACATGCTTGTCTCGATCCGGCCATTGCAAAATCGGCACAAAATATTCCCCCTAGCGGTGTTGCTAGCAGGGCGGCGCTGGACAAGCAATGTGGGTTGTGGGGGGGGTGTGGATGGGCGGCGACGCGAATTAAGGAAGCCTGGCGCTGTGTCTCAGCCAGGAGATGTTCGTGCCGGGGCGGGGCGGATGCTGGTTGTTTCCTGCGTCTTGCCGATTGCAAGAAGGTCACTCGCTTCGTGAAACAGCGCTCACTTTGCGCTCGCGGACTTTAGCGATGAAGCTGTCCCTAATTTGCTGGAATAGGCCGTCTGGCAAAAGGCCAAAGGCTACACTGTCCAGGTCGTCTTGGCGCGCCGGGCGTAGGTCTGGTCCCGGCCAGATGAAACGGTTGGCTTCTGTTAGAACGACCCAGGACCGTTCGTCATCAAGACCAAGGCGGCGTTTTGTTGGGGGCCGGTATCTCGATCGCGTCGGCGGCTTTGGTGAGGTGGCGTGTGAGTGATCGGAAGAACTGTCACCGTCCGGTCATCGTTGTCTTCATCGGTGACGACCAAGATGATGGCGCAAGGACGATCCTTCACGCCTTCTTCCTGGCCTTTTAGATGCTCTTCACGCCAGAGATAGCTGTAACGGACGACAAGTCCGGGTGTCGGTTTAGGAAGGGGCACGCTATCTCGGTTGCAGTTCGTGGTTGAAAGCCTTCGCGGCTTGCGGTGCGCGCGCGGCTTCAAGTTCCGCTATATCGGCCTCTGTGAAATCTTCCAAGCCGAGAACTTGGCGCTCGCAGCGATTTACGGCGGCGATATTCATCGGCCGAAATCATGACTGTGGATTCTCGGCCATTGCGGGTAACGGCAACCGGCTGGCTCAACGCTAGGTCCTGATAGCGCCCGATGTTGCGTTGAAACTCGGCCGCAGAAACCTTTTTCATTGGCTGCATCACCTTCACTCCTTATGTACTTCATGCATCTTACATGAAATGCATAACTTTGTCCAGTTTTATAGATCGCCAAGGCTGGCGTAAAAATCATAATTAAATAGCCATTAGCCAAAGGCGAGCATTCACAATGGGTTCTGGTGGCTAAGGAAACCGACGGAATGCACATGTGCCTCCAGGGCATGTTCCGCCTGATTCCGGTAGCGATACGGTGAAAGTCACAATCGAAAATCGTGGCGCTATATGGAGCCTGAACGAATGTCGATACGGTTCCTGCTCAGAGATTATGAAGTTCCGCTTCTGTTTTCACTTATTATTCCATTTTTCTTTAACAGTTCAGCGGTTATCCCATCACCACTGGGTTGAATCTTCCCTGTAAATGTTCCGTCATAGACGAAACCGCAACCACAAGATGGGCTGTGTGATTTCAATATCGCCTTCTGAATACCTAAAACCTTGCATAGCGCCAAAGTATGTTTAGCGCCTAAACCAAACTCTTCACTCAAGTTTTTGCCGCTTTCACTAATAACTTGTCTTGTTCCATTCGAGGCGACACATATCTGACAGCTTTCCCTCGGAGTTGGTAGTCCAGCCAATTGTTCTGGACATGCCGGAAAAGCCTTTCCAGCATTGACAAGTTCTCTAATCTTTTCGTGAAAACAATTGCTAGCGTTATATCTGCAATTAAAGCCAGCAAGGCAGGCGCTGACCAGATACATCCTTATTGCCTCCACTCGTTCAATTCGTCAATTGGCTGTGAGTGACTCCAAGTCCAAAGTTCGCACTACATATGGCCTAACGATCATTCTTGAACTGCGTTGTAAGCACTCTATTTGACACAGGCCGCGATGCTAAATTGGCACTCATCGCAATATAAGTATCAATATGCTCTCGTTTTCTATTAACATAATCTGCAACGTGTTCTTCTTTGACTTGCAATGGACGTTCTTCAAACAGACAAGAGCTGTCCAGGCTCCTTATGGGAACTCCAAGAGTTGACGCTGAACTTACTTCTCCTTGTCGTTCAAAGAGTACAGTGGGCTGTAGTGCTCAATCCCGTAATCAGTGCACACTGAGTCCACAAAATCAATGTATGCCTTGGTTTGCTCTGGGTAAAACTCCTGCGCTTTTACAAATCCATCCAGCAAAACATTAATCCCGTTCTCCTTCGAATATGCAATGGCAGCAGCAAGCATGCTCAACTTGCAACCAATGCAAGTATAGTCTGCTCCGTATTTCACGACATCTTCGGTTGTCCTTCTTATAGCGATTTCCTGAAAGAGCGTGTATGCGGACAATGTCGCGTGCGCCTTAATTTTTCCAGGGGCTTCCAATCCATTCAAATAATCTGTAGCCGTCTTCGTAATATCTGTATGAACATTTGCCCCATTATCAACAGTGATCAACGTGAGATCATGCCCTTTTTTCAAAAGTAGCGCTGCCAAAGTTTGAGAATCCAAACCACCAGAATAGAATAAACCTAAATTTTTTCCGTCAAGCTTTGGGAAATCACGCAGGCATGCGTTTATTTCTTCCATTTTGTGCATATCAGAAATCCTTATTGGCCAACAATAATAGTTATTAAAGCTTCAACTTAATAAACTCTCTAGTTATAAACTTTGTCAAGTTTTTCTTATGGTAAATGGCTACTTCAACAACGTTCTATGTAAATTAACCGACTTGATGATCTAAATTGGTATCTTGTCTATTAATTTAGACAGGATGGTTGTATATTTGCAGGCATGTTTATAATTGTTCGACACATTAATTTATAATTGGAATACACATGAAATATGTTCAGAACGTTTGTGTTTTCTGTGGCGCCAGCAAAGGCTACGATGAAATATACATGGACATTGCCAAGGAATTCGGAGAACTGCTTGCGCATAATGGAATGGGACTTGTTTATGGTGGTGGTGGCAACGGACTTATGGGGGCGGTTGCCAAAGCCGCCTTGAATGCGGGTGGAAAACCTTTCGGGATAACCACAGACTTCTTGACGAGCTGGAGCCCGTTCTGCCCGGCCTTACCAATCGATAATCAAAACGAACATGCATGATCGGAAACGTGAGATGGCAAGGCGTTCTTGTGCTTACGTTGCATTGCCGGGGGGGGTTGGAACTCTCAAAAAGTCATTGAGCAATTATCATGCAAAATTAGGAAGGCATGATGATCCAATAATCTTGATTAATTCAGGCGGATATTATGATCCCTTGTTGCAGGTGTTCAACCGGATGATCAAGGAAGGATTTGCACGTGAAAGAGTGAATAGTTTGTATGACGTTTGCCGGAACACCCGTCGAAGCCATTGAATTGCTCAATACAGCACCGTTTCCTGAAAAAAAATTCAGGCTAACGAAGAGAAAGAACTTAATCGCGAAATGTAGGGTCGTTTTATCGCAACCGAAAACTACGGCAACGCCCTCATCGGGCTCCTTATAAGAGTTGAGGCGATTTTTGGGAACCCACCATCGGCAAGATCGGCAGGTCATGCCAACCTCGAAATCGTCCAGCCGGACACGTTGTAGGATCGGCCAATCTCGGCAAGCGTCTCGTCGCCATGATCGCGCCGTCGGATCGCTTCGCGCTTCTGGTGGTCGGTGAGCTTCGGCTTCCTCCCCATTTTCACGCCCTTCGCCTTGGCGCGTTCGCGGCCTTCGCCGGTCCGGGCGCGGATCAATTCGCGCTCGAACTCGGCAAGCCCGCCCAGACGGTCAACATCAAGCGCCCGTGCGCCGTCGTGGTGTCGGCCCATGTGTCGTTGATGGAACGAAGACCGCGCCTTTGGCGGCGATGGTGGCCAGCGTGTTCAAGAGGTCGCGGGTCGATCGCGCCAGCCGGTCGAGGCGCGTCACAGTCAAGACGTCGCCTTTTTCGAGCTTGTCGATCGCGAGGCGCAATTGGGCACGGTCGGCGCGCGCGCCGCTCGCCGACTCCTTGAAGACCTTTTCGGCTCCGGCGGCGCGCAGTTGCTTCGCTTGCGTGTCGAGGCTTTGGCCGTCTGTCGATACCCTTGCATAGCGTATTTCATGCCTGACTTTTATGCACGTCATTTCTGCACAAAAAAAGCCCTTTTCGATCAATGCTCTAATTTTTGTGCATAATTCTTGATTTATGCACAGTTCAAAAACAATCGCTCCGCCACGCCACCCAGTTTCTCGTTCATGCAAATGAATACCAACTAAAATGCCGTACTATTTGAGTGCTGTTTCCCCTTGGTCTTCATACTTTATTTACTAACATGCAAGTAGATTTTCTACCGTTACTTATAGCAATGGAGAATAAAATGCGTTTTATTTCGCTACGGAAAGCTGAAATCGCATTGTTGCTGGCACTGTTGTTATCAGGAACGGCTCATGCTGCCGATACTCCGATGACGCTTGCTGGGGCTAAAAACACCGCTGCCGATGAAATTGTAAAGCTGCAAGCTGCGGGAGCGCCGGTATTCGACGTGCGGGTTGCATCGGAATATGCCGACGCGCACATCAAAGGAGCCATTAACGTTCCTTACCGTGAAAAAAGCGAAAAAGCAGTTAGTTTTGACGCGGGTCAAGACGAGTTTAATATAGCCAAGCTTCCCGCCGATAAAAGCGTTGCGCTGGTCATCTATTGCAACGGCCCAGAATGCTGGAAGAGCTACAAGGCATCGGTGGGTGCCATCAAGGCCGGATACACGAATATTCATTGGTATCGCGAAGGGTTTCCGGATTGGAAAGCCAAGGGCCTTCCGACTGAATAGCCATGCATAGCGTGTGAAGTGCTTTCCTCGTTACGGAAGAGGAGGCGTCTTGTCTGTCTCTCAAGCAGCACTGAGAGGAGTGTGTGTCAAACGATATTGGGGGCTTCATGCAAAATCTGAGTATTCAGAAAAAAATGCTGTTCGTTTTTGCGGCGCTTGGCATCATCCTTGTGACCATAGCAATGGCAGGGCTGTATGGGTTCAAACGCTCCAACAACTCCCTCGCAGAACTTATCAGAACCACCTAACACCGCTTAGCAAGCTCGCACGCGCCAACGACTTGATGCACGATAGCATCGAGCAACTGACAATCGCCTTAATAGCACGACCGAACGGGGAAGTCCAGATACCGATCGTGTCGAGACGAATTTGGCTGAAATCGATAAAATTACTCAAGATTATACGGAACACCTTTCAGACGACAAAATAAAGCAGGTTCAAGCATGGGTTGCGGAGCGCGATAAACTCGTTAAGAGCGGCTTCAGGCCCGCTATCGACTATCTAAAAAATCAGACATTTAACGATGCCGAAGATACGATCCTGGGCGTTGCCGTTAAAAAGTTTGCAGCCGTTCAAAAGGATTTAGACGCCATTATAGCTGATGAACTTAGTAGCGCGGAAAGAACAGATAAGGAAGCCGAACATCGCTACGATCTCACGAGCTCGATAGAATGGATTAGCGTTGCTTTCGGAGTCGGCCTCTGTGGCGTCATGGCCTTTTATGTCAGAAGATCAATTATGAAGCCATTATCGGCGATGACTTCGGCGATGAATGCTCTGGCTGGAGGTGATCTCGCCATCACCATCCCCTCAAGCGGACGCAATGATGAAATCGGAGGTATAGCGAAAGCGTTGGAGGTGTTTAAGGAGACGGCGATCAAAGCCAATGAACTTGCCAAAGCCACGGCCCTCGAAAATGAGGGAAAAGAATTGCGGCGAAGGAAAATAGAACAGTATATCGCAAAGTTTCAGGACGATATAACGCAAGCCATGTCGAGTTTGGCGACGACATCCGCAGAAATGCGCTCCACGGCAGAGAAACTGTCGGCCACTATGTGAAACAACACGGTGGTGACGTGAGAACACTCAGGCTTCATGGGCAAGAGAAGAATTTAACAACCTCTTCAATTGCAAGAATTAACATGTTTTTACACGGTATTGAAGACTTCAAAATAATGAAAGAAGATACTCTCAGAAATCCTGTGTTTAGGGAAAACGATCAGCTAGCTCGATTTGATGTTGTTATCGCTAATCCGCCCTTCTCCTTGAAAAGATGGGGAGTTGAAAATTGGTCTAATGACCCTTATGGAAGGAACTTTGCGGGGGTTCCACCGAAAACCAATGGCGATTATGCATGGGTTGAACATATGATAATTTCTATGGCGATGCAGACAGGGCGAATGGGCATTATTCTTCCCCATGGGGCTTTGTTTAGGGGTGGGGTGGAAGGTAAGATTAGGAAGCAATTGATTGATGCTGACTTACTTGATTGCGTCATAGGTCTTGGCCCTAATTTGTTCTATGGAACTGGAATAAGTGCGTGTATTATGGTTTTTAGAACTAAAAAACAAGCTGCGAGAAAGAACAAGGTTCTCTTTATCGACGCTTCAAAGCTGTATCAAAAAGGAAGAGCTCAAAACTATTTGCTGCTTGAGCATGCCGATAATATTCTCGCTGAATATGAAGCGTTTTCTGATAAAGAAGGGAAATCAAAGATCGTCACTATTAACGAAATTAAGGATAATGCGTACAACCTTAACATTTCACGTTATGTCAAAAAGAAAAGAGATTCTAAAAATATCGATTTGAAAGCTACCATGGCTGAGCTTGAAGTTGCATATGCTGAGTTCTTAAAATCTGAAGAACAAATGTGCTTACTACTTAAGGAGGTTAATTTGCTTTGACAATGACGCAGCAGGAACTGGAAAGTTACCTTTGGGAAGCCGCTAACCTGCTAAGAGGCGTAATAGACCCGGGAGACTACAAAAGCATAATCTTTCCGCTTATGTTTTTCAAGCGATTATCTGACGTTTACGATGAGGAATACGACGAAGCTATAAAGATTTATGGCGATGAAGAATCAGCAAAATTCCAAGAGAACCACCTGTTCCAAATCCCAGATGGTTCACATTGGAAAGACGTAAGAAAAACGCCGACCAATGTCGGACAAGCCCTAAGAATTGCAATGATTAATATAGAAAAAGCAAACCCAGAAAAACTTTCAGGAATATTTGGCGACACCAACTGGTCAAACAAAGACCGTTTATCTGATAGAACACTAATAGATTTAATCGAGCACTTCTCCTCAATCAACTTATCAATAACCAATGTGCCTCAAGACGAATTCGGAAACGCCTACGAATACTTAATAAAAAAATTTGCCGAGGATAGCGGGCATAGTGCAGCGGAATTTTATACTAACAGAACCGTTGTCAGATTAATGACACTGATCGTAGACCCTCAACCCGGTGAGTCAATCTATGATCCAACTTGTGGTTCGGGCGGTATGCTCCTCAACGCAAGATTGCTTGTTCAAGAGCGGGGAAAAGAGTATCGTGCACTAAAGCTGTACGGTCAAGAAATCAATATTATCACATCAGCCATTGCACGAATGAACATGTTCATTCATGGCGTTCAGGATTTTGACATCGTGCAAGGAGATACCCTAAAAAGACCAGAGTTCATCGAAAATGGGCACGTAAAACAATTTGACATTTGCATAGCTAATCCGCCTTACTCTATGAAGAAGTGGGACCGGGAAGCTTGGAAAAATGACCCATGGGGAAGAAACATCTATGGAACCCCTCCCCAAGGGGCTGCTGATTATGCTTTCTTCCAACATATTATTTGTTCTCTTAAAGAAAGAACTGGGCGATGTGCCATACTTTGGCCGCATGGAATCCTTTTTAGAGATTCAGAAAAAGCAATAAGAATAGGATTAATTGAAGATGACTTAATAGAGGCAATAATCGGGTTAGGTCCACAGCTTTTCTATAATTCCCCAATGGATTCCTGTATTGTAGTTTGCCGAAAGAACAAACCTGCTGAGAAGAAAAATAAGATTATATTCATAAGAGCATACGATCAAATTTACAAAGAAGGGAACCAAAACTTCCTTGCTCCAGAAAATATTAAGAACATTTTTGATTGGTATTCTGAATTTAAAGAGATTCCGGGCAGAACAAAAATTAGTTCAATAGAAGAAATAAGAGAGAAAAATTATATTCTCAACGTATCCCGATATGCAAAACCTGAAGACGAGGAAACTGATTCCTCGAGTCCGATTATTAGTGCGGTTATAGAGGATTGGGTAGCATCATCCGGACAAGTGAAGGCTTCTTTTAATGAACTTATTGCAACCTTAAAGGAGCTTGTAAAATGAGCAACGTTTCAAGTTGGACAACCGTAAGTTTCGGGGAAATTGCTGAACAAATAATCGAGCGAATTGATAACCCCAAAGACAGCGAATTGGTGGATTACATAGGGCTTGAACATATAGACTCGGATAATCTGAGAATAGCTAATTATGGAAAAACCAGTGAGGTCGTGTCCTCAAAATTTGTCTGTAAACAAGGGGACATTGTTTTTGGACGGAGAAGAGCTTATCTGAGGAAACTGGCGGTGTCAGATAGAGACGCATTGGTTTCAACAGACGCCATGGTCATCAGACCTAAGAATAACGTTTCAAAAGAATTTCTAATCTTAACGATGCAAACAGACAGGTTTTGGAGCGAGGTAATTTCCCGCTCTGCAGGTTCACTCTCACCGAGGATTAAATGGAGAGATTTAAGCAGTATAGAAGTACTTTTGCCATCGTCACAAAAGCAAGAGGAGATTGTTAGGCTAATTTTTTCAATACAAGGTAACCTTGAGAAGACTGAGAATTTTATTCAGATTGCTGAGAAGCTCAAGAAAGGCTTGCTTGAAGAATTACTGACAAAAGGAATCGGCCACAAGAAGTTTAAGAAAACTGAACTCGGAGAAATACCTGAAGAGTGGGAATTAAGAAAAATTAAAGATATCTTGACTCTTCAATATGGTCAAGGATTACCAGAAAAAGAACGTAATGGGGGCCAATATCCTGTCGTTGGTTCAAACGGAATTGTAGGTTATCATGACGCATTCACCGTTAAGGGGCCATCAATTGTGGTTGGCAGAAAAGGGGCAAGTGGCGAAGTAATATGGATTGAAAATGATTGTTGGCCTATCGATACATCATATTTTGTTCAATTAAAAGACGGAATAAGAGTAGATTATGCTTTTCACTTACTAAATTCGTTGAATCTAATCGAGTTGAGTCAGAAAGGTGCAGTTCCAGGCTTAAATAGAGAAGATGTATATCAACAGTTAGTTGCAATTCCACCTCTTGATGAACAGAAGATGACTGTATTAATGATTGACAAGGAAAACCAATTTGGTTTGGCTCTAAAAGACCATTTGAGCACAATGAAGGCACTAAGAAAAAAACTTACTAATTCATTATTATCTGGAGAATTGGCTATTCCGATGGAGGCTCTAAATTGACTTTTACTGAGCAAAACGCTGTTGAGAACTATGTCAGGGATTTGCTTGTTCCTTTGGGGTGGGTTTTTGTTAATGCCTATGATTTGAAGAGACAAGAGGCAGATGTGTTATTGGAGGAGTCTGTTAAGGCTGCTCTTGAACGTTTAAACCTCCAGATAAAAGCTGATCCTACCAAGGCTGAAGAAATCCTGTATCGACTAAGAGCCATTGTTCTTTCTGCTCGGGGCTCTGGTCTTGTTAAAGCTAATGAGGAGTTTTCTAAGTGGCTTAGAAACGAGAAGACTATGCCTTTTGGGGAGCATGGTGAGCATGTTTCGGTTAACTTGATTGATTATGGGGATTTATCAAATAACGAGTTTGTGGTTACAACGCAGTTTAGGTTTGTTACAGGTCAAGGCAGAAGAGCAGACCTTGTTCTGTTGATTAACGGAATTCCTCTTATTGTTGGTGAAGCTAAGACACCCGTTCGACCGGCAATTTCTTGGTTTGATGGCGCTCTTCAGTTAGAATAATATCAAAATTCGGTTCCTCAACTATTCGTTCCTAATGTCTTTATGTTTGCTACTGAGGGCAAGAGTTACCGTGCTGGCGCAGTTAAGCTTCCATTGCAGAAGTGGCAGCCATGGAAAACCACCAACGAATCTTCCAGTCTTAATGAAATCGAGAAAGCAGTAAAAATGATGCTGAGCCCTCAAGCAGTTTTAGATATTCTTAAAAACTTTACTGTTTTCAGCACCGAAAAAGGCGGCCAAAAAATCAAGGTTCTATGCAGGTATCAGCAGTATGAGGCAACAAAACAAATTGTTCAGAGAGTTCTGGAAGGAAAAATCAAAAAAGGCTTGATCTGGCATTTTCAAGGTTCTGGAAAGTCTATTTTGATGGTGTACGCTGCCCAGCAGCTTAGAAAAGAACCTGCTCTTAAGAGCCCAACTGTTCTGGTGGTTGTTGATCGAGTTGATTTGAACTCACAGATTGGCGCTACCTTCCATGCAGCTGATGTGCCGAATACAGTTATTGCTGAGACACGAGAAGAACTTCAGAGGTTGTTAGCGCAGGACACGAGAAAGATCATAATTACCACCATCCAAAAATTCGGTGAGGCAGAAGATATTCTCAACGAAAGAGACAATATCATTGTTTTGGTGGATGAGGCTCATAGAAGTCAAGAGGGGGACTTGGGAATTAAAATGCGTGCGGCCCTTCCAAATGCGTTCCTTTTTGGATTTACCGGAACACCGATCAATCTTCGAGACCGAAATACTTTCTTAGCGTTTGGCGCCAAAGAAGACGCGTCTGGTTACCTCAATAGGTATACTTTCAAGCAATCAATCGAAGATGAAGCAACAATCCCTATAGACTTTGAACCAAGACTAGTTGAACTTCACATCAACCAAGAAGAGTTAGAAAAAGAGTACCGACCATGCTAGAAAATGAGGGAATAGGATACGAAGATAGAGATGGCATAATTCTGACAAAAGAAGCCGCCAAATTTGAACACTTGGTTAAGTCGCAAGAACGCATCCAAAGAATATGTCAAGACATCTCCAATCACTTTAAGCAATACGTTGAGCCAACCGGATTCAAAGGGCAAGTGGTCGTTTACGACCGAGAATCATGTGACCTATACAAACAAGAACTCGACAAATACTTCGCTCCAGAAGAAACCGCCGTCGATATGACAGTATCGTCGACAGAAAAAGAATGGCTAAAAAAATATGGCATGAGTGACGATGAAGAGACAAAACTGCTGGATAGATTCAAAGACAGAAAAGACCCACTAAAACTATTAATCGTAACCGCCAAACTTCTAACCGGATTCGATGCTCCGATCAACAAGGTTATGTATCTAGATAAACCGATGAAAGACCACAACCTTCTGCAGGCAATATGCCGAGTCAATAGACCCTATCCGGGCAAGAACAGAGGTCTCATTGTTGATTACATAGGCGTCTTCGATAACGTCGCCCAAGCCTTAGACTTCGACCTAAAAGAAATGCAGCAAATAGTATCAAATATTGACAACATCAAAGAAGAGCTACCTAACGCAATGGCCGCATGCCTTGATCACTTTAAGACAGTTGATAGAACAGTTGAAGGTTATGAAGGACTCCTAGCAGCTCAAGATTGCCTCCCAAATAACGAAATAAGGGACAAATTCGCAGCAGACTACAACTATCTAAGTAAACATTGGGAAACCATATCACCAGACCCCATGCTAAAACCTTATGAAAAAGACTACAAATGGCTAACACAAGTCTACGAGTCAATTAGGCCTCCTAGCGGCAGAGGAAAACTGCTATGGCATGCGCTTGGAGAAAAAACACTAAAACTAATCCATGATAACGTTACTGTTCAGGCAATCCGAGATGATCTTGATACACTGGTGATGGATGAACACATCTTAGAGCAGATTAGCGGCGGAGACCCAAAGAAAAAAGCCAAAGAAGTCGAGACGAAAATTGTGTGGAGACTATACAAGCACCCTAACGACCCACGATTTATGGAATTAGGCAAAAAGCTTGAAGAACTCAAAGAGAAACACTACAGAAACGCCATCACAAGCTTAGAATTCTTAAAAGAACTATTGAAGCTAGCCCAAGAAACCGTTGCATTAGAAAGAGAGACAAAAGCTGAGCCGGTGGATAACTCAAAAGAAGCACTTACTAAATTATTTGAAGAAGCAAAAGTCGAAAAGACGCCAGTTATCATACGGCAAATAGTCGAGGACATAGATGATGTAGTTAAAGTAACAAGATTTGAAGGCTGGCAATGGACAGTAAGCGGCGAAAGGGAAATCCAAAGAGCACTCAGAAAAACACTTCTAAAGTATCAGTTGCATAAAGAGCAGGAACTATTTGACAAAGCTTACAAATACATAAGAGAACACTATTGAGAGGACTTCTTTGAGAATATATTTAACGCACTGTTGCGCGAAAAAAGACAATGTGTTCCGAATTAGCGGTGAAAAGATAGCTCCTGATAAGCTCTATATTGCTTTACCGATCAAACGCTTCATGGAAGAGTGTAAATGGAAAAAGGTTAATTGGGCAATTTTTTCAGACAAATACGGCGTATGGTTTCCAGAAGAAAAACACGAATGGTATGAGAAGGATCCAGACACTGTTTCGGAACAAGAATTTATGCAGCTAATCAAGAACTTCAACGAAAGGCTAGCCAAGCTCGACGAAATCTGGTTTTACTACAATCCAGGCCGATTTCACCCCTTATACGCCAAGCTATTGAAAGAAGTGAAAGTAAACGCTAAAATCACTCTATTCACCCATAAAAACCAAATAACTTAGGTCCGTAGTTATGTCTGAATTATGCCGTTGGCTACACGAACAACTTGAACAGTTACCCACATTTCAGTACCCCTTTAATGTTGACGTATTACCAGAAAATGGAATTTACTTCTTCTATGAAAAAGGCGAAAGTTGGGGGCATGACGGAACCAAGCCAAGAGTAGTTCGCGTTGGCACTAGCAAAGATGGCAATCTCAGAAAACGCCTTGCTGAACATTTTCTTCTTGATGAACGCAAAATGAGTTTTGATGCGTCCAAACCAGCGCCACGAGAAAGAAGCATTTTCAGGAAAAATATAGGCAGAGCCATACTGAACCAACGAAAAGATGCGTACCTCAAAATATGGGAATTAGACTTCACATCTCACAGATCTAGAGAAGAGAACTCTCATTTGAGAAATATCGCGAAAGAAAAAGAGATCGAACCAGAAATTACTTCTCTATTGAGATCGACCTTCTCATTTAAAGTCATAGAACTAATTGGACAAGCTCAACGCATGGGCAAAACAGGCCTCGAAAGCGCTTTGATCGGCACTTTTGCACATTGCTCTGTATGCGAGGCTACAAAAAACTGGCTGGGAAGGTATTCATCAAAAACAGAAATCAGAAATGGCAAACTTTGGCTCGTACAGCACCTCCAAGCTAATGCAATCAACGACAAAGACAAAGCGACAATACTTAAAGCAATAAAGCTCAGCAAGCCGTCGACATGAAAAAACTATAAGGAAAAACTATAAGCATTCAGTACTCGAAGGTTGACGGGTAGATAAAGATCCTGTGATCAGGGCATTTGAAGTCGCTTGAGCGCCTAAAAGTCTTTCTTTGACGAGGAACTTGCCTCGTGCATCTTTTAACTGGGCACTCGATTGTATTTTCAGTCACCTTTAAGTGGTCCTTTAGGTCGGCGACACCAAACAATCGTTAAGCCTTCGTTGCTCGTTCTTGCGTTAGGTATTTTCGCCATTCTACAACAGCTTTGAGACCTTCATTATGCTCTCTTTCCAAATAGCTCAAGAACTCGTCACGTTTCTTTCTTAACTCATAATCTTTTTCTATTACTTGCCAAATCTTCTGCAACACTTTCCATTGTTCGGGCAGACTTTCCTTCACATACTCAATTGGCTGGTCCATAAAAATTAAGCCTAAAACCGCAGAATCAAAAAAATCCAGCGGACTATTAGTTTCTTTTTGCGGGGTTCTTCCAAACGCAGTTAAGAAATCGATGCTGTATTGAATTATGTAACGTTGCCGCTCAAATCTTAATGCGTTCTTTAGCAGCAGAAAGATTTCTTCCTCGCATCCTGCAGTAACAAACTTGTCCCATTTCCTAAAAACCAAGAGCATATCCTCATGCGCTTTTGCAACCTCTCTTATTTCATTGAGGGTTATTTTCTTGCTAAGATACATGATTAAGCCGCTGAAAGTTAATGCGTAATAACGGAGTTCTTTTCCTTTGGGAGCGGTTCGCTCAAAACGCATAAAGACAAAGCCGTTTTTTACAAGTTGGTTTGTAGCTCTTAGAATGGTTGAGTAGTTTTTTCCAGCTGGCTCGGCCATTTCTTGGATTGTTGCTTCTTTGTGCAGTGCAAGATACGTTAAGGGTGCAAACAAAGATTCTGCTTTTTTCTAGACTTTCCATTACTTGAAAATTCATTATGCATTGATTTGCCACCATCATGCATAAAAAAGGTTAATATAGAATATAAACGTAATCATGCACAAACACGCACAATGAAGGAACAAACATGCCTATAATCAGAAGCGTAATAGACCTGGGAAACAGCAAAGCCGTTACCATACCAAAATCATGGATCACAAACGCAGAAGAAAAAACAGGAAGAAAAATAATAGCGCTCGCAATGGAAGTCGACGGAACCATAACCATACAACCCATTTTTGAGAAAGAAACCAAACAAGAAATAATGAAACCCGCAACACCAAACGCAACTTAAGCAAACTATCGGTCGGAAACAAAATGGCTGGACTCACAAATCCTTGGCAAAGCAATGGAGGCTTGTAATGAATAAACAGAAGGGATGCTGCTATTGCGGTCAAACCTTTACTCCTAAAAACAGTAAGGCACGTTTCTGCAGCACCCGACATAGAGTTGCTCAATTCCGGTGCCAAAGAAAATTTCAGCAAAACCGGGTCATTCGTCTTGAAAGCCAGCCAACAGCGAAATTTTCAGAGGATATAGAAGAGCTCAACAAATTTCGGGAGTTTCTAAATGGCAGGCGTTAACCTTCCTCAGAATCGTTACTTCAGCGCTGCCAGAAATTGCACTATTTTGCACACAACAGGGACAGCTGCAAATCGTTACATAGAAAATCCTCTAAAACCCGCTGAATTTGAGGTTTTGGGAAACAGTAATTTTGATTGGCTACCTGTTTACCAGCTCTCGTTGATACAGCTTGTAAATCGTTACCCATGTTTCGACAAGGCTGTCGAATTTGAGGGGACAACGCTTGAGGTTCTTGCAAATCGTAACCAGCCTTTGGGGCAGCTAATCCGTTTCAGAAGTAAGGAGGCTTTCTAAGTTGGTTGAGGCTTTGGAAGGAAAAGCGTTCCTGGCAAATCGTAATCGTTATGCTGCAATATCCCCGAAAAAGGCTCAGTTGTACCGCGCGAGGGATATTTGGGTATACGACTGGTAATTTGTGTAACGATTCTTAATTGTTATAGAGTTGACTTATCCCGACAGGGCGCAAAAATTGGGCTTCATGAAAATGCAAATTGTCACCTGGAGGTTTCATAACTCGATGATGGAGGCTCAAAGAAAGACATCAACCTCAAAGGGCAAATTTGGCGATGCCCAGTTGTAGAAACGAGCTTCTAATTTCTGATTCTAAGGCGCTCACAAACGACCCCAACTAAACGGTACTGAATTCAAAGAAGTGATTTTTGTTCGGTATCTTGATCATGTTTTATACAATCGTGCTTCTGCTTTGGTTATGAAGCCTCAAGTTAGGAAGGCTATTGGCTGGTTGATCTATGAATGCGAGCAATACATTACGCTCACTTGGGACTCCGATGATGAACCGCCTACTCTGCATGGTGGCGATCCGAAAGCATCCGGTCTAGTATTGCTTAAATCGGATATTCTTGAGCTAAAGAAGGTACCATTACAAAAAATTTCAGAGTGGCAATTAAATTCTCCAGAGGCTATAAGAAAAGGTGAGTATGCGTTCCGACCATCGGAGCGAAAAACTCAACAAAGGAGAAAGACAAAATGACCGATGCCATAACCGTAGCTCCGCTTATTGTAAGAAACAGCCAGCTATCCATAGAAGAACTCAAAAAACTACCCTTCAAAATGACAATACAGGACGACATAATTCTCTTTGAATACAGCAAACGTGGCTTCAAACTAAGAGAACCGGTAACCGTAAATCTTCCGAAAGTCTTGGCCGCCAGAGAAAAAGGTTTAGTCGAATACATCTTCAATGCTTTTCTCTCAGACAGACCAGGACTACTCCCATATGTCTTTGACAACCAAAGCCTCCTCAAAGTCTCAAGACACCTACTACGCCACTGCTCAGGGTCACCAAACACATGCCGCAACTACATTGTCCAAATCAGAAAATATGCCACATGGCTTGGATACAACCCAGACCTTATCATACAAGATACCAAACCAATCGGCGCCATCCCAGACCCCTTAAGAGTTCAAAGCCATACAGTATACCTAAACGACTACCTAGCAGTGCTACAAGATGACGGATTAAAACCTGGTCCAGTCAACAACTACATCAAAGCAGTCAAAACATTCTACCGAATCAACGGAGTAAAAATCGATTTAACAGAGCCTCTCAGTAGACGAGTAACCTATAAAGACAGAGCACCAAAACCAGAAGAACTAGATAAACTACTGGAAATGGCCAACCTTCGAGACAGAGTTATTGTAACCTGCTTAGCCTTAGGCGCCTTTAGAGAAGAAACACTCTCCAAACTTCAATACAGACACGTCAAAGAAGACTTAGAAAACAACATAATCCCTATACACGTACACATCGAAGCAGATATTACCAAAGGAAAATACCACGATTACGACACCTTTCTTGGCACTGAAGCAGCACTTTATGTGAAACTGTACCTGCAAAATAGACGCAAGGGAACCTCAAAAGTACCGCCTGAAAACCTAACAGACGAATCACCCCTAATCCGCGATGCAACCAAGAGCAACATCAGAGAAATAACCTCAAAACAAATCCGCCTACGAGTCCACAACCTCTACCTCAAAGCAGGCCTAATTAAAGTAAAAAACGGGCGAATGTACGACCTAAGAGTACACAGCTTACGCAAATTCTTCAAAACTCAACTCTTAGCATTAGGCGTCCAACCAGACTACGTCGATTACATGATGGGACACACAGTCGATACATACCACGACATCCAAAGCATTGGAATAGACAAACTAAGAAACGTCTACGCCTCATCCGGACTATCCATAAGAAAGAAAACCCAAATCAGCAAAATCGACACCCTCAAAGAAATGATTAGAGCACTAGGCATGAACCCAGAACAAATGCTAACCAAAGATGCCCTATCACAAGGAGCCGCCACCTACAAAAACGCCGAAGAACTCCAAAACTACCAACTCCAGATGCTTAGCCAACAGCTACGGCAATTAATACATCAAGAGGCATCGGTATAAATGTCCACCAGGTACCGTGATAACCGTCGGACCCGCCTCTGTTTGATTAAGCCCATTTATTTTCTTAATGTTACAGAATTCCGCGGTAGTTACAGCCAAGCCCGCGATTCAAGCCCATCCTTTGCTTCTATGCTAAGCTTCGTAGGTTGTTGGGTCCGGCACGCCTGCTTCTATGAAGGCTTTTTTACGGTTTACACAAGATTCGCATCGCCCGCAATGCTTATCATGGTCACGATAACACGACCATGTGGATTCCAGCGGCACACCCAATTCCGAGGCTTTTTTGATAACATCTGATTTACGCATGTCACTGAAGGGTGCTTGAATGCTGATTTCTTGGCACGTTCCTAGTCTTGCGGCTTTTTCGAATGCTTGATAGAATTCTCTTCGGCAGTCGGGATAGCAAGGTTCGTCTGAGCCTTGAGCACCATAAAAAACCTTGTCCGCCCCCACGGCGACGGCGTAGGCAACTGCAGCAGAGAGAAAGATGGCGTTTCTGAATGGCACGATTATGGGTTGTGTGAACTCTGATGTTATAGGAATGTCTGTATTGCAGAGTGCAGTAACGTCCCCAAAGATGTTCTTGAGGTTAGATAGGTCGATTATTTTTGTTGAGACATCTAGCGTTTCAGCGATTTTTTGGGCACTTTCGGTTTCTTTAACTGCGATTTGTCCGTACTTGAAAGTTATAGGGTAAAGTTGATAACCCTCTTTTTTGGCCCAGTACGCCACAGTAGCGGAGTCTGGTCCACCACTGAGAACAACTACACATTTTGTTTTTTGAGTCATGTTTCTTCACTTTTCCTAATTTTCAGTTCAATGTCTTTGTTTGTTCTTAAGTTGAGAACCATTTTTGGAAAACCCCTGTTCTTTTTAGAACTTTAAATAGCGGCCACCCGATGAGCACAGTTGCAACAGAATTTCCAATTGCTATGTATAATATGGTAATAAGCAGCGGCATTTGGTATAGGTAAGATAACATCCATCCAACGGTTGCGCCTAAAACAGCGGAATAAGCGAGGCAGGTTCCAATTACAGTATAATCATTTTTTGTTCTTTTGTAAACATAGTAGACTACAAAAGACATGACAAATGAAGGTATCGTGTTCAGCAGGTCAAGCAAACCGTCGGGCGAGAAAATATTACCTATGAAGACTCCAAGCGTGTGGCCCAAAACGCCAGGTAAACCCAACAGGGGAACTGCAGCAACCATTGAGTCTGCAATGCGAACTTGAATAGGCCCGTAAGATATGCCGCCCAGAACAATAACGAGCGCTGCATAGAGTGCAGCGTATATGGCAATTAGAGCTAAATCTTTAGTTTTTATCTTTATGTTTCTCCCTACTCCCGGGTTTTATTTTGGTTGGCGGAACGGGTAGGAGACTCCACTCACCCGCCAATTGCCTCTTTGAATTTATAATCTTGCCTAAAAAGCTTTGGGAAAGTGTTTCCATTTTTCGGTAGGCGGGTGTTTTTAGGCGTTGACTCGTCTCATTGATTCTAGAAACTTTGGGTTTTACTAGATATGCCGTGACTGGTGGATTTTATCGAGCCGAAAATCTTCCAATATTATACAATGACCCGCGACGCGCTAAAAAGTACTTGGGAGCCTGATAAAGCGCATGCGGAAATAGCGAATTAGCGAAAGAAGGAGAAGGAAAAAGAATTACTTGAGTGGCTCATCGCACACCGGCAATAGTCAAAAATATAGCCTGATAGTTAAAAGAGCTCCTGAAAAGACCGGTAGCAGTTCGGGATTTGGAACTAGAAACAAAGTTTAACTATCAACATGCGAAAAAATTAGGTGATAACATCATGAAAGACGAAATTTGTAATGTATTGGATGAGGCAAATTTTTTTGAACAACGAGGATATGATAAAACGTCGTCTCAAATAGTCTCATTAGCTAAGGCAGTTGAAAATGGCCAGGTCACATCGGTCAAAGGCATCTTGGACGCTGTTATCAAAATTGGCGAAAGCTTCAAACTGGAATTTGAAAACGCCAATCCAACCGGCAAAGACTACCGACGAAAATGCTACCCTCAGGCGCAACTAATCGTTTTTGCGGGCTTAATGGCTGTTGATAGGGAGCAGACGCCTCCGTCAGATTATTTACTTGAACTATTAAAGAAAATGAACCAGCGAGACGAATACGTAAACTCCTTAAGTAAATCCCTCGCCGAACTTTTCCAGAAAGAAAATCGAACTTCCGAAGAAAGCCTGAAAATGTTTAGGGAGGCGTGCTCAATCTATGAGCAAGCTATTGACGGAGTTTTCTCCTCTGCTGTGAAAATCCTCTATTTTCTGATGGAGAAAATGGGCGTGGAAATGCCAAAATCAAATGAGACCGGCACAGTTTGGGATGCATGGCATAGTTTCGAAAAAGCTAATGTCGAAATGCCCGTCTTCTTAGAAAGCTGGCCTGAAAAAAGCTCTATTAGAAATGCAATCGCCAATTCTCAAAATGAATACGACCCAATACTGGATAGAGTTCATTTTGTGTCCAAAGACAATGCAGGAAAGATTACTTATGAGTCACCTGATAGTATGACTTTTTCCGATTTTTTTGCAATTTGGATGCAAATAGGCGATGCCGTAGATTCTTTAAGATATTCGATGCGTCTTTATGGAATCTTCCAGTCTCTTGTGATTGCTTCCAATCCATAGTTTCAAAGCATATTTGATAGGATGCTAGTTTGGCTTGTCGAGGGAAAAATACAAAAACTCATGCTTTCACATTAGACTTCGGTGATTTGGTTTGGCGCTTGATTGTTTCTTACCTGGAAAATCAATTTGGATAGATGCAGCGGGGTGGAGCGACCTTTTGTTAGGAGTAGTTGTCGGCGCACTTAAGCCTCCGGACCAAATGGTTATGGAACGTCGAATCCCAATTACCTCATTTCAGCCCCCCAACTTTAAGAACAAGAAATACTTAGCTGACGCCATAAAAATTGCAGATGAGATTGTTGCGGTCATGCAACCTGACAGCGAGACTTGCTTTAAGATTTGCTCAGAATATGTGCTTTCAGGCGTGATTGTACATTTGGAAAATTCAGGATTCAAAGTCCAAAAAGTCGAGTCGCCACTTACGCTCAAGCAGATGGTTGAAGCAGGCTACATACGATGGTGCGAGGAAAAAGGCGTCCCCAGAGAAATTCTCCATGAGAAAAGACGGTTCTGGGGATTTCTAAAGTGGGTTGGTGAAGCGCCTCATTTGAGGGAGAGCCTGGTGAAGACGGGTTGGGCAAGCTGGGAAAACAAGTGGCGCGAAGAAATGCACAAGAAAATTTAGGTCACGCAGTTGTTTGCTAAACAAGTTTCCCAACGTAATGCATTGAAACGATAAAGTCGGTTGTTTACTTGAGCCTGGCTGGCTTCCCATATGTAAAAACTTTTTTGCTTGTATGAAATTATGGTAAATTATGACAGAGCAAATTGAAGACGTCATCAAGGTTTCATCTAAGGGTCAAATCGTGATTCCCCGAGAGATTCGCAAGAAGTTGGGAGTTAAGGGCGGCGAAAAAATTTTAGTCCTTACTCGTGACGGAGATATAGTTCTTAGAAAAGCTAAGGAACTATCCCTTGACGATTTAGGTGAGAGGATTGACAAAGTAGTCAAGGAAGAATGCATTGACGTTGATAAGCTTGTGTCTGAGGCAGTTGAGTGGGTAAGAAAGTCAAAGTAGTCTTCGACACGGACATTTGGATTTCAATCTTTATGGAAAAGAGGATTAGAGACGAGTTTTCGAGAGTGAAGCAAGATCTTGATGTTTACATCAGTGAAGATATTGGGCTTGAAATATCAAAAGTTTTGCAATTTCCAAAAGTGTCAGAAATTCTGAAAAAGACCGGCGTACGTGAAAAGGAGGTCTTACGAATTCTCGCGGCTAACTCTAGGAAGGTTGAGCCTAAGCTGAAGTTGCATGCCGTGAATGGAGATGCTGAAGATAACAGGATATTAGAATGCACTTGGGCAGCTGAGGCAGATATCATCGTTTCGGGAGATAAGCATCTTCTAAAACTTGACAGGTTCAAAAAGATTAGAATACTACCGCCCAGAGAGTTTTTTGACAGCTTCACTTAAAACTACCTCCGCTTAGCCGTATCCAACTCTTCGCTCATTTGCCCACTTCAACGCCATGTACCCGACAAAATCGGCTTCTGCGTTAACGTAAATAGAGAATGACGTTTTTGAGGGCTTCGCAGAGATGAAAGTATTGAAGTTAGACAGTCTATGCAGCATCCGGATTAACCATAAGAAAGAAAACACAAACCAACAAACTTGAAGCACTCAAAGACATCATGAGAGCTTGGGAATGAACCTAGATCAATTACTAACAAGAGGCGCCATCTCAGTTTGGAATGACATAATTTATATGACTCATCCAAATTAACACAATAACATGAATTCAAAAGCGGTTGGAGAATTCAAACAAAAATTACTCGTAATAACTAAGGAGACGTACATTGCGCTCCAAAGGAGAGAAAAACGATAGATAGTTGGTCTTTTGCTGTTATTTAAGAGGTGTGAAAATATGAGTAAAAACAAAATAGCCTATGTTCACTTTATAGTAATTTTACTAGTTGTGATAGTTATCATTTTGATTCTAATTCTACTTAAATTGATATTTTAGGCGCTGAATTGATAGCGCGCAAGGAGTAAGAGAGGAAAATGGTGTGGAAAGGGAACTTTCTTGAAGAAATTGAAGGGTTTATGGGGAATTTCTTCCAAGACTCCTCGTTAACTACTAAAGCCCAATTGCCGCAAAAACTAATGAATATGGTCTAATAGCCATTTTCAACAATGCGTTATACATTCAAGCTGTGAATTTTACTAAGTAGCGACCTGCAATCTTCTAGCCCCTTCTCAGTTATCTCCACAACCTGATGCGTGCCACCCCATCCTCTGACAGAGTTGATTCTAATTAGGCCAGAAGATTCCATCTTTGCCAAGTGATTCTCCAAACTGCCCTTTCCCAACCCTACGAAAGAACGCAACTCCACAGAAGTCAACTTCTTGTTCATGGCAAGCAGAATCAAAATCAATATTCGGGTCGATGACTTGAACGTAGGGTCATTTAGCTGCTCGTTCAATGATTTAATTGTGTCCGTGGGGGGAATTTTGGAGTTGGGTTGTTCGTCAGTTACCAATTTGGAGGATCCTCCAGAGAGTTGGGAGGTTTCCGCCTGCGTGCATGTGCAGAAGCTAAGATAAGAACGAGCAAAAAGACTACCCAAAGAATCAGGTAAAAGCCCGCATTGGCTTTCAGGAGCGAAACAACAAAACCCCCTAACGTGTAAATAATTAATGCTGACACAACGACTATGCTTTCTTTTGGTAGCCGCTCAGGGAATGAACCTTTAAGCACAAAGAACAAAGGAAACACTGTTGTGGCCAAAAGTCCGAATCTAAAAACCAAAAATTCGTGGCGGAGCAAGAAAATTGCGGCAAGAATCGGCAAATAGTAGGCCGTCCAAACCAATGCGATCCAAGAAGGCCTCAGCACTTTTGTCCATATTGAATCCCCAATTTCTCTGCGTACAAGCATGGAGTTATAAGCCTTCTTGAAAATCCAAGCAACCATGGCAGCTCCCAGAATACTCACTGCAGTGTTAACCACGATCGCAACAACAAGAAAATAGTCAGCTGAAAGCCCAAGGATTAGGAGAATCAAGGGCAGAAAAGGTATGAGGACAATTTCAGCGGCGACTGCAGCGTAACAGAGCCCCCAGGCTCTCTCTAGTATGTACCGTTCTATAACTAGAGCTTTTTCTGCGACCCGCTTAATTTGCTCCGGTGAAACGTCCTCGACCACATTTAAACGCCTTTTTCTATATCTGATTGCTACGACTCTTTTGACTTTTATCTTAGAAGTACAAATTTTGTACCTATGAAACATTATTTATGCAACATTGACATATAATGGCAGCAATCGGCGTTTAATACAAGGAGTAATTGCATTGATAGACACTGACAACCTTACCAAAAGATTCGGAGACATAACAGCAGTAGACAACCTCACCCTTCACGTTAACGATGGCGAGGTTTTCGGCTTTCTCGGCCCGAATGGCGCGGGGAAAACAACGACCGTCAGAATGCTTTGCTGCCTAATATCTAAGACGCAAGGAAGCGCCAAAGTAGGCGGGTACGAAATAGATAACAAAGTAGACTCCTTGAAAATCCGAAAAATGATCGGGTTAGTTCCCGATAACGTCGGGTTATCTGAGAATCTGACGGCTTACGATAACTTGGACTTTTATGGAAAAATATACGATTGCACGGAAGCCCAAAGAAAAGAGAGCATCCATCGTTTCCTTGAGATGTTGGGACTTTGGGAAAAAAGGGACGTTTTGACAGGAACTTTTTCCAAAGGCATGAAACAAAAACTCGCCATTGCCCGTGCACTGATTCATGACCCACAAGTACTATTCATGGACGAGCCCACAGCAAATTTAGATCCTGAGGCTGCGAAAACAGTCAGAGAATTCATTCTTCAACTGAAAAAAGAGAAGAAGACTATCTTTCTTAACACCCACAACCTTGACGAGGCACAGAGAATCTGCGACAGGGTTGCAATAATGAATACAAGTCTTAGGGCAATCGGTACCCCGCAGGACCTTGAACGATCCGTTAGCGGCAGGAAGACAGTTATCGGATTAGAGCAGCAAGCAAACGATGCAGTTTCGGTGGCACTGAAAAAGCTGTCGCTCAAGAACCTGTCCATCGATGGCAACACGATAACATTTGATGTGGAAGACCCAGACAAAGAGAATTCACCAGTTGTAGGGGCTATAGTGCTGGCGGGCGGTCATGTCCGATCAATCAATGTGGTGGGCTCAACTTTGGAAGATACCTATCTAAAACTTGTGAGGAAATAATATGAGACTCTCGAAGGCGTGGATTGTAGCAGCCAGGGACTTCAAAATATTTAGGCGAGTAAAAAACGTCTGGACCTCAATTATTATTTTCCCAGTTGTTATCTCAGTCCTGTTTCCGGTGATACTTGAGTATTTAAAATTAAGGGGGAGCCACGGACTCGCAGCACCGGGTGTGCTTCCAAATCTGCTTAACTCCTTTTCCTTCTTTTTAGTTATAGGAGCAGCATACGTTCCCTTGGGGATTGCCTCATACAGTATAGTGGGAGAGAAAGTCGAGAAAAGCCTGGAGCCACTTCTAGCAACCCCCCTTACTGACGGAGAAATACTGCTTGGAAAAGCCATTTCCGCAATTATTCCAACTTTAGTAGCAATGTATGCGGCTGCAGCAGTCTTCATGGTAGGAATTGATGAGGTTACTTTCCATACGCTTGGCTACTATTATTTTCCAAACGGGAACATCGCCACTTTGCTGTTAGTTCTGATGCCAGTCGCCATCGTTATGAGTGTTCTATTTAGTGTGATTGTTTCCTCTAGAGCTAATGATGTGCGCAGCGCTAGCAGTTTTGGAATTTTTATACTCTTTCCCCTTTTAGGCATATACCTTCTCAGCGAGACGAGCATAATAACCCTTGACGTAAACAGTCTGCTCATAATCTCAGGGGTTATCTTAGGGGTTGATGCGGCGCTGTTCTTTATCGGCACCAAGACTTTCCGAAGGGAGGAAATACTGACAAAATGGAAGTAAAGACTCTCTATCTATGCCGAGGTGTGAAAAGCGGAATTAATCAGAGGTCCTCGTAAATGGAAGAAGTGAATTGTAAAAATGGAGGTGAGGGTAACGTCGGAAGTAACTGTTGTGATAATTATCGTTGTAACCGTTGTTATTATGGTGATAGGTTATTTTGTTATAGGACCACCTGGTAACCGCAGATGGAATAGAAAGAAATGAGAAAAAAATACAGGACCTCCTTGTCTAACAAAGCCCCGCTGTAGACACAAAGTTGCTCAAAAAGCGTGAAAGGGCACCGCAGGCGCAAGGGTTGAAATTTAGCCATCTGATAAATAATTTTTTCCGCTGTATAGTAGCGGACGGAATTACGGAGTAAAATGGAAATAAAGGCAATTATTTGCCGAGAAGTAAAAAACAAAATTAATGAGAGGTGAGAAGTAACGACAAAAGCCAAGTTTGAAATAGGAGAGACTGAAAAACACACTATCATTGTTAATGCGAGCACGCTTCTAAAATACATCAAGATAGAAGTGGATGGCGAGAAAGTTGTTAATGAAGCAAACTTTCAGCCATTGGCAAAGAAGTTCCAGTTGGATGTAGGAAATTCTGAAAAGCATCATTTGGAAATCAGCGCTGGACCGTTCTCGCCTATCACATTATTCGTGGACGGAAAAGAAACTCAAAAAACCTGAAAGTAAATGCTAGCCTAAAAGGTTGAAATTTAATTAAATTAACAAGGTGGAAATAACCAAAATGGAAGAGAGAAAGGTTGAGGTGGAAAAGTTATGCTACCGGAGTAGTATTGCTTATTGCTGGAGTTATTATTAAGCCGTAAACAGAAAAAACCAGCGAACTTACCGAACGGCGCACCCTGAGCACGACCTCAACCGCAGGTGTCAGCGCCCATATTGCGTCTATTTTTTTCTTATTCTTAAGTCATTAGCAGAATCGAGATTTAGTGCAAAAGGCGGTCGTACAAAAGCCCTTCCCGTCGGACCAGTACAAGACAATTCAGCATCTGAGTAAAAACCACTGGGACGAGAAAGATATCGACTTATAGCCAGTTAAGCCTCGCCCGGGCGCTCCACAAACCGCTTTCAAGCAATAGTAATGCAAAAAATCAACCGCTGGCTAGAAAAGGGCTAGGGCTTGTTTAATATAGGCAGGATAGCGTCTCAAACTATTCCCAGCAGGAATGTGGAACTCTTTTGCAATTAATGTTTGGCATAGTAGTCGGCCACTGCTCTGAATGATTCTTTGGGTTCCCAAGACATGTCTGGGTAAGTGACGCCGCGTCGTTTGCCTTCATAGTACTTGACTAGGCTGCTGCTTGCCATGTCCAAGTCGTATTTTGGGTCGTCGCTGTATGGATCGATTTGCGAGACAAATTGGGAAATAAAGGCGCCGTCTACGCCTGCACTATCTAAAACAGCAAGATTATCGACTATTTGGTTGGCTTGCCACTGTTCATCCCTCACATGGACACCTACAAGATGTGACTTCACAAAGCGGCCTACCAAGGGCACTTGATGCAGAAACTGCGATTTGAAATCAACCATCCTCTTGACACCCAATCCAGCTGGATCAAGCAACCCTTCCGATCCTACTCCAGCATGGGTGGTTGAGCATCCGAACTCAGTTATGACGAGCGGTTTGCCATAGGCGAAGGCAGGCTTTAACATGTCAATGTACTGATTTCTCATTCGTTCGACGCGGTAATGGTCGACGCCAACGTAGTCGAAGAGGCCCCAATCCACTGCCTCCCAGACAAGCGAGCAATAAGTGACTTTACCGCGGAAAACGCTTCTAACAGCATCATTAGCCTTCGTTAGAAAAGCGTTGAGCAGCTTGTTGTGCGCCCCAGTCTTAACAATGGACCCGAAATCTGGGTTTTTGATGCGTGAAACGAGGTATTTGCCTTTGATGATGCCTTGCATGAAAAGGGTTAACTCTGAGCCGACGCTGAAAACCAGCTTGTCCCCATAATTCTGCCGCAGAGACTCAGCCGCCCCCGCCGCTTTTGTGACATATGAAAGTGTCCGCTCCGGGCTCTTGTCCCACATCAAAGGCGACAGCCAAACCTCCAGCCCCTGCTTCAAAGCGTCTTCAGCTGTAGTCGTGAGCCTGTCGATGCTTAACCCGCTGATTCTTATTGCGTTGCAATGCAGGTCGTTTTTGATGATTTCGATTTCTCGATGCACAATTTCCGAGTCAAAGTGTGGGCGCCAATTGAAAGCCATCACAGCGCCAACATCATAGCAGACTCCCTTAATTTTCATTCTCAGGTCCCCTCGGTTTTAATCTCATTGTTATGTCCCATCAAACCCTTACTGTATTTTTGCCATAGACGTCGGAAAAAAAGAATCAAAGCAACGTCTAATATTAGTACAAGAGGCAATTCGATTTGACCTACTATTCCACCTATTAAAAATGGAAGAATAATGCCGAATGACAAAGCAATCAATTGCTTCTCGTTGTTTCCCTTACCTATTGCCTTCAATATGTAAACCAGAAATGAAAATTGAATTACGATCATAAGAAACAGGTCAACACTTTGAGGGATACTGTTGCCGAACACCAGTATAAGCGCTAGCGAGACAAATGCCAACGCACCAAACGCGCCTACGGCAAGGGGTTTTGTAGTAGGATTCTCGTTTTTCGGGCGCATGAAATCAGTTGGCGCTTTGTAAGCGAGTACAACTAACGCGGCAATAATGACTATGCTTGCAATAAGGGCGGTCCAGCCCATCCAGAAATGCTCAACATGCGCGGTAATCAGTAAATTCAAATATACATCGATTCCTAGGATTGCAAACGTTCCAGCTATAGCTCGTCTGGAGTTAAGCAGACTTTTCCCTTTGGTATTTGGGAGTGCCAGCCCAAGCAAAAGCAGTGGTAGAGCGATGCTGAAAACCGCATGGTATGGAACAACAAATGCGACATATACCCAGTTTACTCCATGCCAATACCCAGGGGCTGGTATAGGGCCTTTAGGGTTAAATAAAGTGCCAAGAGCAATTCCTTCCTCTAAAACTCCGTAGGCGGCACCAAGGAGAAGTACAGATGCCCAACCTTTTTTCCAGCGAATGGCAGCTTCCCGAATGAGAAGGGCGCCTGGGAGATACAGGGCTGAGTTGATTAAAAGTCCGAGGATAAATACTGGCGGAGAAAAGACCAAGTTGGCGATTGGACTTGAACCCGCAACGTACTCTATAATACCAGGCGTTAGGAAGAAAAGACAGAGAATAGGATGAGAACGCAGAAAACCCAAGATGCGGCTAAAAAAAGAGGTGGGCAACGTCGCTGACTCCTTTTCGATCCATTTTCTTCTTTTCTCCTGACCTTAAGGCTTGAAAATTCGCAGAATTATTTTTGCTTCGGGAAAATGGAACTTAGCATCCTTCGGATCAAGCATTTCGGCTCTTTTAATCAAACCCCTAACGAAGGCGACCAACGCAACCAGAAGCTCGTCAGGGTCGTCTTTTACGACTTCCCCCGTCGCCTGCCCCTCGACGATAAGCTGCCGAATGGCACCCTGGAGTTCTTTGCCGTTCCTTTGGACGATTGCCCTTAAGTCAGCTGGAGTGTTTTCGTCTTCGAGGGCGTTATACATTATTTGGGATATTCCAGGGTTTTGACGGCTGACTTCAAGCATGTTCGTGATTAACATCGTGAGGCGCTGACCCGGGGTTCCTTGGACTTGGTTGACACGTTGGGCTGCTCCACCGCCTGCTTCCGCGACCTGCTTTATGAGGGTGGCGAAGATTTCTTCTTTGCTTTTGAAGTAGTGGTAGGCCAGGCCTTGGCTGATTTGGGCTTTCTCGGCTATATCAGTCATGGTTGCGGCGCGCCCTTTCACTGCAAAAACGGCGCTGGCAGATTCCAAAATATTCTTTATCGTTTCAGTTCGCATCTGCTCGTTTTTTTGCTCGTTTCTTGTCACTAATTATCCCTCACTCAGTTCACCATTCAACTGACCATAATTGAATGAATTGTTCAATCAATTATTTAAGAGCTCCGGGTTATAACATAAATCCACTGCAAAAGCGATGTCTCGACCAGCTTAACGCAACTTTGGTTATCTTTTGGGCTATGGCGCTAACTAGTTAAGCTTAACGTTCAGCATGCGAGTAAAGAGTAAGTTTTCCCACAGACTGAAACCTTGACTAACTTTTAGTCGCTTAGTTCAGAAGTCTTGACAAAAAATCTTTTATCTAACTCACACCCAAACGAAGACTCGATAACAATGAAAAAGCCTCTAGCAATAATACTCCTTACAGTCTTAATCCTGTCCTCCTGTGCAATCTTGAAGCTAACGTCGGCTGATCCTCTTCCCGGCCCGCCAATATCAAACGCATACATCCACAGTGATGGAAGCGTTGACCCCTCAAACCTGCCCATACAAAAAAGCGGCAACACCTACACCTTTACCAACAGCATCGCCAACTACACCCTTGAAATTCAATGCAGTAATATCACAATTGACGGGGCAGGCTTCACACTTCTCGGAAACGGTATCTACTGGTACCAAGCCATAACCGTGACCGATCAAAACAACATAACAGTCAAAAACCTAAGCATCTCCCAATTCGGGTGGGGCATATACCTCTCAAACAGCGATGGCGATACCATCAGCGGCAACACCATAACCTGTTCAAACTGCATATACATAGACCCCTCCAGTGAAGACCAGATTATTGGAAACAACCTCTCCACAGGATACGGTGTGCAAGGGCTAGGCTCATGGAACCAAATTATCAACAATGCATTCAATAGCGAGCTAAGCGGACCAGGGCAAGGTGCGGGAATAGAAATGGGCTGCAACAACACCCTCATCTCAAACAACGTCTTCAATGATGAAGACAGCATCCAACTTGGATCAAGTTACTCAGTAGAAAATAACGTTATCTCAAACAATACCCTAACAAACGGTGTGTTTGGCATAAACCTAGATGCGTGCAACTGCACAATCTGTCAAAACATAATTGAAAATAAAGTATTCAATGAACAATCGGGTGAAGATGGTGGTGGGGGCAGCATAAACTTGGGCAGTGGCAGCTTTTACAATTCAATATACGATAACCTCTTTGAAAATGATTCCTACGGCATCTCTCTGGGGTACCAAATAGTCAATAATTTTTGGAACAACGTCTCCAGCAATTACATTTACGCGAACAATTTTATTAATAACACAAGAAACGCCGATGTCGTTCAAGGAACTCCGGTGAACTTCTGGGATAACGGTAGCCAAGGTAATTACTGGAGTGACTACAAAGGCACGGATGCCAATCATGACGGAGTCGGCGACATACCCTATGTGCTAAACGGTAACAACACTGATTATTACCCATCTATGGACCCAATCAACATCTATGCATCTCAGTCTCCTCCAGTGCCTACTCCTCCACCAACTTCTGAACCCACAGCCACACCAGCACAAACCGCAACAAAAACTACCCAACCCACTGCAACCTCCGCCTCAACCCGAACCATAGCGCCCACACAAATATCCCAAACACCCACAAACTTGCCTGCACAACAAACCTCATCAGATTACACACTAATCACAGTAGTATCGACAGTAGCAATCGTCGGAGTCTGCACAGGTCTATTCCTCTTCTACAGAAGATCCAATTTGGCACGGTATTGAAGGAATACAACGAATGAAGGCAGGTGCTTGCAAATGCTTGCTTTGCTTGGTGGCAATATGCATGGCTTTTGCCGCTTGCTCAACATGTTTGCCCTCAACTGCGGCGCAGACTTCTTTTGCATTAAGTTCTCCGTCATGTCTGCAATCGATCGCTATGCCCATTGAATATGTCAATTACACAATCTCCATAATTAATGGAACCTTATGGGCAACAGTTGACGGAGACTTTCCCATACAAATCCCCTCAAGTCAAGTTGGACAAGCCCTCCCAATGCTCTACCCTACGCCTCCTGGAACAACCAACATCTCCATTAAATTAGACGGGCAAAAAATAGACTACAGCAACTACACGCAATCCTACCCTAACATGCTCCATTACACCTACCTAGGCAACTGGCCAATGATAATCTGCATTCTTCAGCCAACCTCAAACAGTTTTACCATGACCATCCACTACCAACACCCAATAATGCAGGCTAACGGAACCTACCAGTTCCTTTACGACCTAAACATAAGCCCCTACCTATCAAGCGATTCCAACCAATCAACGGCACACTTCACAGTTTTTTTCCAAATCAACGCCTCAGATATACATGCTTACACAGTGCCAGGCGACAGCTCAGTTGCCGAGACGGCAAACGAACACCCATCAACTTTGACACTAGCAATGTCAACGGCGTGCAAGGGATTACATTTAGCATCACTTCGACCTATTCCAATCCTGTTCCAGGGGACGAACTAATAACCTTCCAAGAAACACAACTACAAATCCCAGAGTTCACCCCAACGGCAACCGCATACCCGATCATCGTTGGAGCAGCAACCGCCACATTCGTAGTCACCTTTCACAAAAAAAGGAGAGAAGAGAGCAAGGAAAATTCGCTTTCATAGTAGCTATCCCTATCAGATTTGAGCTCCTGATCTTTTAAGGATTGAAAAATTAGAGATAAAAAGTTCAAAAGGCGGCTGTAACGCGTCAGTTTCCGGCAGAACTTTGCGTAAAAATGTTAGATAGAATTAAAGGCCGAAATGGAAAACAAGTCGTTAACATTCAGCAGAATAATGTTTTTCAGTATCAGGTTTCTAAGCCTCGCAGAGAACCGTACGATTTGAGTTGTGTAAAGAAGGAGTATCGGAAAACAATCAGCAGTGTTCTTTTTGAGGCCTACGTTCTCAACAAAGCCAGAGACTTAACCCGAGAATTTAGCTATATGGACTTCTTGCAGATTAAAAATAACGCTTTCCGTCGAATTATACTGCGGCTGAGGCGGAAAGGCAAAATTGTTGCTAATCCAGAGCGTACTTTGCCGAGGTTTTATTTTTTGGCTGAGCGATTAAGCTAAGATTCGCCAGATGGGAGAACAATATAGTAAAACATTTGTTTACAAAGCGAGAGCGTGTGGGTTTTATGGCGAAGGAAAAATCTGCATTTGCTAGGGTAAAATCTTCACCCTAAGAATCCTAAAGACTATTTTTGCAAGACGAGGCTTCGCGTAGCCTTCTACAAACGAAAGAAGAGCCAGCGAAATCAGGAGGCCAATGCGCTTCTGCAGCAAATGCATGAAATGCTCATTATTTTTTGTATTGTACGTGTGTGTGCGTTACCACAAACTTTTTAATATATAGTCGCTGATACGTTGTATCTGCGAGTAAGTCCTATCCGAGGCAATGATGCCCGCAGTTGTGGGATGGGAGTACTAGGATAGGGGTCGCACCTTTTTATTTTCTCCACAGATACTTGAATGAGCTGACTTTTTCCTCAATTATTCTCACATACTCATCGTTCTGATGTTCGTACTTTTGGAAGTAGGCCCCTGCAACTGCATCTGCTGCTTGAAGAATAGGTTCACGTTCGGAGGCAACGTGTTCTGAGGAAATGCTGTCAGGAGAAAACGCTGTCCCTTTTTCAAATAACAAGTAACTTGCTTTGTTTTCTACGTAAGCATTAAATTCTTTTATCCTCCAAGTTGGAAGACTCTTATCGAATACCATATGTATTTTGTTGCCGGCCACAATGCTGGGCAGCAAAGACAGCATAATATTGTGAACAACGCACCAGTTATAAAGAACAGTCGGATCATCTCTTAAATCTGCTTTCACATAAGCTTTGTTCATGACGACCACTCCTAAAGTAACGTCGCAGCTGGCAACCTTTTCAAGCACATACTTTCGGCAGTCGTCATCCATGCGCGAGAATTTAAGTTCATTTCGAGCAAGCGAGTACCCCTTCTTTTGATGTAGATGTTTTAAAATTCGTCTAATTTCTGTTCGCATTCCCTGAGGTGATTCGCATTCTAAATAAGATACTACAAAGAACTTTGTCGACTTGCCAGTAAAGCCAAGGTCGCCGGATTCATCAACGAATACGTGCAAATGGTTTCTTCGCCTTCCAGAGCTAGGGGTTCGGTTGGTAATCTGTTTTTCGCTTAAAGTTTAACACCCAATGTAAAAAAATGAAGGCTTTTGGCGATAACCAAAGCAAAAGAAGCACTGTTTAAACCTAAATATTTGACGCAGGCAATTAAGAAAGAAATGGATGAAAAGGACAAAACCGAAGGATAAGATCAAACATCCAAAGCATATGAATAGATAAACTCAGAAACGTCTACGCCTCATCTGGGCTAGCCATAAAAAAAGAAAACGCAAATCAGCAAATTAGACACACTAAAAGAAATGATACGTGCATTAGGACTAAACCCAGAACAACTCTTAACAAAAGATGCCCTATCACAAGGAGCCATACCCTGCAATGATAATGGAGAACTCCAAAATCACCAACTCCAGATGCTTAGCCAGCAGCTACGGCAATTAATACACCGAGAGGCGTCGTTATAAGTTTTTAATCCGTATCATGAAAACCGTCGGACTCGCCAAGCTATTTTTTGTTTTTAAGCTGAAATGATTTTCAGGTCAGAAATCTTACTGAAGTGTTCAATATTGCGTGTGGCAACGCTGGATTCGCGTGTTAATGCGATTGCGGCGATAAAAGTGTCTCTGAGCCCTATGGGGTGTCCAGTCTTTTCTAGCTCGGCATGTAGGTGCCCAGCTTTTTGGGCGGACTTTGATGTTAAGGGCAGAACGGCCATTCTGCGAACTACTTTGCTGATTGCTTGAACATTCTTTTCAGCGTTGTTGGATTTGTGTGCGCCATGGTGAAGCTCAAAAATATTGATTGCTGTTGTGCATAAAATAAAGCGCTCTTTTTCCAGTCGTGTTATTAATATTACTGCTTCTTTTTTGTTTCTCAGAAGATCAATCAGTAGATCGGTGTCGACTATCGTTTTTATGGTTTCCATGTTTCCCAAACCTTGTTTATTGACGCTTTGATTTCTTTAGCTTCTTGATCGCTTACGTTCCATGAACCGGCTAAATCTGAAATCTTTGTTCCTTTTTTGTTTCTCCGGATAAGATGTTTCATGGCTTCCTCTATAGAGACGGGCCTTTTCAGTTTGACCTGCATTTCGCCGGCGATTGCATTTAATTCAGCATATGTTTCTTTGCTAACTTTAATTGCTTTGAGCTCAGTCATGGTTTAGCCTCTAGTGGTAAAAGTAGTTAAAAGACACCTATAAACTTGTGCTCAACCGCAAGAACTTAAGTTTCCGATGGAAGCGGGATTTCGGCTTCTTTCCAGACGCTATGTCTCAAATTGTCACAGCGTTTCTAAGAGTTCATATTCAACTTCATCGCTAAACGGCTTAAGTGCCTTTAGCAATCCCTTGTCCAACGTTGCAACAAAGACCTTTTCCTTAGTTTCATCATAGAGCTGAATAATAAGTGCTATGAGCTCTGGATCGCCCTTCTTTACAGCGTATTCCGGCTTCGCTTCTAGCTTGCTCAAATGCTTCCGGACATTATCCATTACTTTCGAATATTTTCTATAGTTCACCGTTTCAACTATAATGAGCCCTTGCTCAATAGAAGTGCTAATCCTTACCACAGAATCTGATATTTTGTTTGCTAATTCTGGAACTGTTTCTTTGATTTTTTCTGCAAACCCTTTTGGTTCGTCAATGACTTCCTGTTGTATCGCTTTTGGGATTATAACTTTGTAGTTTTCTTTCTTTTTTTGTCGCAAGAAATCGTTCAGTTTCCCTTTTCTATCAAAGAATATGAGAATTGATGAATCTACTACCAGATAACTAGGCATCGAGTACGCCGGCCTCATCTAGAAGTGAGACAAACTCGTAGTAGGTTATTCCTAAAGTTGCGGCTGCTTGTCTGAAAGTCATCTTTCCAGCTTTCACCTTAGCTGTAACTTCGCTTAGCTTGTTAGTTCCTTCATCTCCGAACTTGCCCCTGTATATGTCTGTCATCGTATGTTCCTCGAATGCCTCCATCAGCTTTTCAGGCGAAACCTCGAGCTTGAAGTCCACTGCAAAATACACTCGTGTATTGCCCTTTGCCTCGCTCTTAACTGCTCTTGCAGCCTCAAGCTCGCGCAGGTACTTGTAGACTGTTGGGAGTGGATAGCCTAAATGTTTTCCAATGGCTTCCGCGGCCTCGCCTTTGTGCTTTGCCAAGTGCGCGATTATTTTTGCCTTGTTCGGATTTCCCAGTGCTCTGAGAATTAAGACCGTTTTTTCAGACATAAAGTTCAGTTAATAAAATATATAATAGCAACTATAAATGCTTCGGATAAAAACCATCTAAGCTTTGCAGAATAGTAGTACTGCCAGTTCTGACGCGGATAGGTTGACTGTGAGGTGTGCTGAGCGGTCAAGGCGTGTAGTTTCTTAGTTTTCTGATTTTTGAGGTTATGCAGGTTCTAGGATGATTTCCATGGTTCTGTTTTTTAGGGTTTGTCGGTCTTCTTTTAGCAGGGTAATTGTTACGTGTGGGATGGTGATGTGTCCGTCTTTTTTCATAGCGCCGAAAAATGTTTCCCTGACTCCGAGTGTATCGGCAAGGCTAATGGTGACTTTTAGGATTTGAGCTGGTTCCAACTTGAACTGCAACCTCATTACACTTGGAACTCGCACGCGGTTTTTTTCGCGTAATGGCGCTTTGAAAGTTACTCTTTGATCTAGAGGCATATTTTCTTCCAGTGACTATTTGATATGATTTGATACGTTTTAATACGTTTTGGTACGTTTTGAGATCATAGTTGCAAATGCTCCAAGCCCCAAACCAAGAAAGCAACCCAAAACACAAGGAAAATTCGCAGAATTTCCCACACGTTTTTTACTCAACGTTCACCCAAACAGAAAAAGTTATAGCTTTATGCGAGATTGTTATTTTGTGGTTTTATGCAGTTTTTCACAGTGAAAGATGAATCAAGTGTTAGTCATAAGGTTCTTGTTGTTCCCTTGACTGGTGAGGAGATGAATGAGCTTATGGCTCAATGCAAGACGTGTATGCCGTCTATCAATATTTCTTCGATGGTTCAAAATGGGCATCCCTACGTGATCGTGGATTTTGGATCGGGCGGCTCCTACAAAACGGCTTTGGCGTTGGATGAGGTGTCTGAGGACGGCGACAAAATCGGCGACGAGCTAGGCGTAGGGGATCTGCTAACGGTTATTTTGACTTCAAACGCCAAACCGCTCAAGGTTTCAAAAGACAAAGTGTACTTAAATGTTCCATTGAAAGATTTGTTGGCGTTTAGCTTTCTCTTCACAGCCGACATGGCAGAGAACTACGCCTTATTCAAAATGTACAAGCAACCAAAAGGCGAATAACCCAAACAGTTTCTCGCAGGTTCTTTCGGACTGACCCGGTCTTGGCCTTATTTCTTTGTCAGGTACGTTACGAACCAATCGATTGAGTGTTTAGCGACTTCTTCTAGTTTGCCCGGTTCCTCAAAAAGATGCGTTGCGCCAGAGATAATGACGAGTTTCTTTTGGTCTTGCATCTGCGCCATCGCCTCCTTATTCAACGCGATAACCTCTGTGTCTAAACCGCCGACCAAAAGAAGAGTTGGCGCTTTCACTTTGGGAAGGTAATCTGCTGCCAGGTCAGGTCGTCCTCCGCGGGAAACCACGGCGGCGACGTCTTTGGGAAGTTTCGCGGCGCCAATTAGCGCGGCTGCAGCTCCTGTGCTTGCCCCAAAATAGCCGAAACGGAAATCTTTAGTTTGAGGGTCCGCTTTGAGACGCTTGGTTGCTCCGATTAGGCGCTCTGCAAGCAAGCCGATGTTGAAGCGGTATTCAGCTGTGAAAGTGTCTTGCTCTTCTTCCTGGCGGGTCAGCAGGTCAAAGAGCAGTGTCCCGATTTTTGCCCTATTAAATTCTTTTGCGACAAACTGGTTTCTTGTGCTGAACCTGCTGCTTCCGCTTCCATGCGCAAACAACACGATACCTACAGCGCCCACAGGAACAATCAAGTCACCTTCAACAACGACGTCGCCGACGCAAATTTTCAGTTCTTGACGAATCATGCCTTCACCCTCCCGGCCTGTTTCTCTCTGTCTCCCTCTCGGTTTCGTTTGAGCAGCTCGGTGACTTCGCCGTCGCTTGTTTGGTCAAAATCCCGATAGAACTGTCCGATAGCGGCAAAGTACTCGGGCGTGTAGAGGCAGACTACGCGGTTGGCTTGCTTTTCTAATTCTTCAATGGTTGATGGGGGACCGACGGGGACGGCGACGGTTACGGTTTTTGCGCCTCTGTTTTTGACGGATGCCAAGGCTGCTTTCATTGTTGAGCCTGTGGCTATGCCGTCGTCGACGAGGATTACGTCTTGGCCTTTGAGGTTCGGGTTAGGGTGGTTTTGGCGGTACATTTTGAGTCTGCGTTCAATCTCTTCTTTTTGGCGTTCGCTTTCCTCTTTGATGTAGGATTCTGAAACCCCAAGGTAATCGACTAAGTTTTCTATCGATTATGGTGGTTCCGTCTTCGGTCATGGCGCCGATTGCTAACTCGGGGTTGTCAGGTGCGCCTATCTTGTGAGGTATAATCACGTCTAGTGGCAGGTCGAGCGCCTTCGCGATTTCGAAGCCCACAACCACGCCGCCTCGAGGTATCGCTAGAACAACAGCGTTTTTGCCCTTAAAATCGCTTAAAGCCGCGGCTAGATGTTTTCCCGCATCTACGCGGTTAGAAAAATAAGACATTTTTGTCCCTCAAAACTTCACTAACAAAGTATTAGGCAGATTGCAATATAAAAACTGTAACAAGATAGGAAAAGCGAAAAGTGGATTTCTTGTTTTTGCGCGGCTGCAGAGTTTAGTCTCTTTTTGTTAGTTGCATGCTGTCTTTGTCGTAGGAGTATTCGCTGAAGCGTTGGCTGTAGTAGAGTCGGAGGTATTCTCCTGCAAAGCGGGGTTGGAAGGGCAGGTCTTTTGGTGTGAGGCGGCTTTTGGTTTTCAGTTGTTCTTCGATGGCTGCTGCGGCTGTTGGGTAGTTTAGCAAGAATTCTCGTCGTTCAGCGTAAACGGCTAATGTCTGCACGGCTTCGTCTACGTAAGCTAAGCTTTTGGGCAGGTTCTCCATTACCTGGTTGATTTTGTAGCTTGAAGAGTTCGCCAGGGTGTCGGTTGCTTTCTTTAGGCGTTCGCGCAGGGTGCTGTTTGACTCCCAGAGGTACTCTTTTGTGGGTAGCAAACGGTCGATTGTGTCTTCTTCGTTGACTAGTTCGTTGTATAGCATGGAGAGCACGTCTTGGGCGAAGCTTAGGAAAGTTTGAATGTCATCTTTTAAGGATACTACGTCGATGACGCTTAGTTTTGTTTTTTCGGCTTTCTTTCCAATTATTTGTTTCATTCCTTCGGCTCTCTTGGCGTAGTCGAGCACTCGCGGTAGGTTTGCGCCGAAGACTGGGGGTAAAAGGTCGCTTTCGCTGGTTAGGTTTGCTATTGGCGAGAGGGAGTCTTTTAGAAGTTTCATCGAAGCTTGGATTTCGGAGCCGTATTGTCTGCTCATGTTGTTTAGTGAGTTATACAATGCTTCTATGGCGATCCATGGGGCTTCTTTCTGCTCGATTTTTTGATTTGTGAATTCTATTGCTCTGCTTTTTTCTGGGAGGCTTGGGTCGTAGAGAGATCTGACGACGAAGTAGATTGGTTCAGTTGCTTGCATGGCGTCTTTTGATAGGGTTCGTCCCGCATCCAAGGTTTGTTTGATGGCTTCTATTCTTTGTTCAAGTGTCATGGCTTTTAGGTAATCAGCGTTTAGGTTTGATTTTACGTTTAAGCCGATGTCTTGAAGTTTGCCTACCCAGTTGGCGTATTCGCAGTTAACGTAAATCTGGTACTCCGCAAGCGTGGCGTTAAGTTCTGAGTCAACCGCCTCAACGTCTAAGGCAATCGTGTCAAGCTCAGCATATTTCTTGTCGAGCTCGGCGGGGTCATAAAGCTGCTGCTCCGCTCGTCTAAGGGTGTCTGCAAGTGAGTCTTGCAATATTTGGATTTTTCCTTCCGGACCACTCACGATAACGGGGATATTTGCTTTAACGTTCTTTATTTGATCGCTTAAAACCTGCACTTTAGCCATGACCTTTTTTATTTTGTCTGAAAACACGTCAATTGACATAGTCTGCTTAGGTGTGGTATCTATGAACGCAACTGGCAACGTGAAGAGCAACGTAGCTAGCGTACCCAGAATCAGCGTTCCCGGGGAAGCGTCTGCGGAAAAAGCCAGAGGTGTCGAAAGTGCACCCACAAGGATATAGAATAAGGCGGCAGCAACGGTGGCTGTGAAAATTGGTAAGAGCCTGTCGCTTAATCCACCCGAACCTAGACGGATAAGTTGTCTTGAGAAAAAGATTCCGCCCAATGCGAGGCCTACCACGATGACGACAAACATTATCAAGCCTGGCGCTGAGTCAAGGTACTGCGTCATCGCATTTCCCAAATTGTGTCCGTTCGTGTTTGCGTTTGGGATCCAAGTTAGCTGACCCGTGATCTGGTAAATAACCTGCGATACATCATATAATCGGAATTGAGCTATGGATGAGCCAAGTTTCGAAAAGATCTGGCTTAAGGAAACAAAAAGTGGGGGGCTTGTTCCAGGCACGTTCCACCAGTCAGATTGAATAATTGGCGAAACCGTAAATTCATAGTACTGAAGAACTTGAAGAGGAACCGCGATCAAGGCGAAATAAACGACTGATAAAGCGGCATTTCTTTTGAAGTAAACCGCTGAAGCAAAAAGCAACGGGATCGCCAAAAAATAGGTTGCCGAAGAAGAAAGGCAAGCGACGGCGATTATGCCGATATCAATCGCCAAGGCGCTTTTGTAACGGTTAAAAGCTAAAGGCAACGCAATAAACAAAGCCATAAACGCTACGACAAATCCTACCCGAATCTGTTCGCCCCCGAGGTACGAGATAAAGTAAAGAGGCGGCTGGGAGATGTTGAAGAGCAAGCCTAACCCGATGATGGCGCCGCCTATAGGCATCCCAACAATGGGGTACTGATAAACTAAGAATGCCACCAAAACAGCAAGAAAAATGGGCAGTGGAGGCGGAAAAAGCGGCAGAATAGACATCCCAATAGACATAGCTACAAGCGTTACAACGAAGGTAAGCATTTTCAGCGTTGAAGACTCGTGCTTTTTTCGCTCTATCTCTTTTTCTTTTCTTGCCTGCTTCTGATCTTTGTACCAGGATTTCAATCCCGATAATTTAAGGGATGGTCTCTTCAAGCTACTTACCTAAAACCTTATTTTAGGTGAACCCTTCTTAAAGGTTATGTAGGTACCTCGGATGACGGAGTCTAAAAAACCATTTAACGTTTTGGACAGTGTTTGGAAGCATATTGAGACTTTAAAGCCGCTGCTTCCGAAGCAAGCAACGGTTTACGTCGGCGAATACCCAATTAAGGTGCTTTTAAAGCAGCCCTACGTTGACAAAACTGGCGTGACGTTGCAGGTTTTGCTTGGTAAATCAAGCGATGAGGTCTACACGTGGATTCCGAAGGAATTTAACCCATTTTTAGTTTTAGGTTTTGAAGACGCAAACATTGAGACTCACTTTTGGTATAACGTTTTGCCGTTTGTTTCAAAGGATGAAACGCTGATTGATGGCTTAAAAAAGAAGCATACTGACAAGCTGCATAACGCGATCATGGTTGCTTCAGTTTGGGATGGCATCGGCAGCGCTTCATTGCCCACTTTGATTTCTAAGTTCAAAGCCGCCAACATCAACTCACTTTCCATAGCGATGTTGCCGTCCAAGATCCAACCTTCAGACGCATATTTCAATGCACTTGCCTCAATGGGAATCTGCGCAGACAAAGATAGCGCAACCCTTCTTCTTTTAGAGAGAGACATGCTTGAAAACTACGAAGGCGTCGACAGAGCTGGTTCACTCATAAAAGGCAACGTCATCGCCAACTACTTAGTCAACTTGTTTCTTTCTAAAGAAACATTAGTCGAAGAACTAACCGAGCAATCAAGGACATTCAACACAAAAATGTACACGGTGCTACTCACCCCCGGGGCAAGCCTAAAAATCTACGGTTCATTTGAAAACGTTTTAGATGCAACCTTACTTAAACCCCTGCTGAACTTCGATTTGTCAACCGTTTCATTGCTCTACGCTCTTGTCCGCATGCCTTCAAGCATGAAAGAAAAGCTGCCTAGAGCGAAAATTGAGTTGGCAGTGGCAACTTGGTTTAAGGAAAAAGCTGACCTGAAATCGATCTACATAGCGGAACCTGTCTATGTTGACGATGCAAGCGACCGTATTGACCTGGTCTTGTTTGTGGGTGGCTTTGAGACTGCGGAGATGTTTTTAGATTATGAAAAAAGAGCAAAAAGCCTGAAAAGCCGTGCACTGCAAAAAGGTTTAGTGGACAAAAAAGAGTGGTTGAGTATGATGAAAAATTTGGGTATAAAGAAGGATGAGGAAACTTCTCCTGAAGTTCCCGCTTAATTTTTACTTTTTATTGCCGTTATTGGCTGCTACTGCGACGCCGTTTTGTTGGTTTACTATTTTGATTATGTTTCCGGCTGAGACTCCGTGTTCAAGCAGGTAGCTTCTGGATAGGTGTCTTTCGAAGTCGTTTGATTTGTTGTATAGTAGCTGCATTTCATCGTATGCTTCCATGTCTTCGGGTCTTCCTCTTCCGCCGATGACTAGCACTCTTGTGGTCCATGCGTCTCGGGATTCGATGACTCGTACCGTGATGGTTCTTGAAACTTCGCTGGTGACGTAGCCTGCCAGTGCTGTGTAGACTTCTTGGGATAGGTCTTCAGTCCACATGTTGGGCGGCGAAACTATGGTGACCCAGATGTAGTCGGTTTTGTAGGTTGGTTTGTATCCCATGATTGTTGGTGTCTTGAAGGCTCTGATTATGCTTCTGATGTAGTCTTTGAAGTGTTCTAAGTCAAGGATATCCTTGTTGATCACTTCTCTTGTGAGGTTTTCTTCTTGCTCTGTTAGTATCTTGAAGATTATTCTAAGCTGCTCAGTTTCTGTCAAATCCGCGGATTTTTCGAAGTATTTCTTTGGCGCAGTGATTTCGTTCATAAGTTGTTCATATTCGCTGTTTATGTCAACGATTTTGCCGAGTCGCTTGCGGTACTCAGAAGTTAATTCAAAACGTTTACCCAATGTCTCGTATAGGTTGATTATGCTGTCAACTTTGTTGAGGTTGTCTAGGGCAAAGCCTTCTTCGGATTCTATGCGTTTTAGATCTCGATCAAGCTCCATGAGCTGCTCTCTTGCGTAACGTTTTCCCCCGAAGAGCTTTCTGTTTTGCCGCTCAAGCTTTTCCTTGTCGAATTCTTTGCGTTTCTTTGTCTCTTGTACTCTCATGACTTCATTTTCGAAGTTGCCTCGGTTCTGCATGCGTCTTGACAATATTTCGTTTATGTAGGTTACGTGTTCATCGATCATTTTTGCCTCGTCAGCCGGGGTTCTGAGCATGAGCTGGATTATCAGGTAAATGGTTGATAGTTCGGCTTGGATGTCTTTTAGGTCGTTGAGTTCGTTTTGGCTTTCAGGAAGCACTTGGTAGTATCTTATTAGAGCGTCAGTTAAGTATCGGGTTTCATCGTAGAACTGCTGTAAATCAAGTGCTCTCTCGGCGATCTCTGCTAAGTTCACTAAATCTTCGAGAATCTTCTTTTGCCTAACAGTGAACACTTGTGAGCTGGGAATCAGTTGGTTGAGCCGTTCGACGATTATTGCTTTCTTTTCGCGGAATTCCAAGTGGCTCTTCGTTAGGGTGGTGAGTAAAACTTCAAGGTTGTCGAGTTTTCTTGAGCCTTCCTTTTTCAACGTCAAATTGATAATTGAATCTTCGATGGGACCTGTCTTTCCCATAAGTTTTATGGTTGACAGGAGCTTCATGATTTCATCTAGCCAGTTTTTAACCTGTATCTCAACGCCTTTGACGTGTAGTGCCATGTCGTCTTCTAGACGTGGGTTGCTGGTGATTTCGGTTTTCAGTTTGTCTTCGAATTGTTCTTCGTTGAATGTGCCTGCTTTTATCAGGTAGTTCCTGAAGAGTTCCCGAGTTACGTCGTGGTCGACAGCGATGATGTTGCCGATTTCGTCGAGGATATCCAGTTTTTCCCTTCGCAGGTCTTGCAGTAGCTGGATGCCTTCGAAGTTGAGTTTGTAGGCTGAAATGTAATCTTCAACTGGGTAAACGACTTTTACCATGCCTAAGGTATGTGCTGAATTGTAGGTTAATCCGACTTCTGTGCCGATTCCACCCATTAAGTCTGCTAAGTCAAAGTCCATCAAAACATAAAGCATGTCTACGACCATGTCGTCCATTTCTCTTCGGGCGCTGACGATGTTTCCTACCTTTGAGTAGGCTGGTAGCAGTGGCAGGTAGATGAGGGCGTTTAATGGGTTTCGGTAGCATTCGCCGTATTCTTTGACTACGTATTCGTTGTAGTCTTTGTTGAGGAACAGTGATAGCTCATTCATTGATGTGAAGGCTGAGCATCCTTTGGCTGGGGGGTCGTCTCCGCCGCATGGGGTGACAACGAAGGCTATGATGGCGACGCCTGAACCCAAAACTTTTCGCAGGTGCCTCGCGAAATCAAAGAATACTCCGCTTCCTGTGCCTCCGCCTAGTCCGTAGCATAAAACTACAGTGGGTGTAATAATCGATGACAATGCTTGTTCTTTGAAGGAGTTTATGCAGTTTTTAATTATTCCGAGTTGATAGTAGTTCAATGCGTAGATTGCTTTTGCGAGGGCTCGCCGTCTGCCTGCTCCTCCAGCCATCGGTGGAATAGCCATGGTGGTTTCCAGCCACGGGTGGAAGTCAAGTTTGGCTCCCTCGGCTATGAGATATTCGCCGTATTTTTGGTTGATGAAGTCAAACATTGCCTCGGCGGTTGGGAACTTGACTGACTGGGCAATCAAGCGCATTCTTTCTGCAGGGATACCGGCTTTAACCATTGATTTTTCGATTCCCTCGTAGGTTTCCTGGAGACTTCTGATTTCTGGGTCAGCGATGTCGATGGCTAAAAGAGAGAGTCTTGTGAGGTCACTCTGCAATAGCTCTTTGGTTTTCTTGTGGTTTAGGAAGGTTTCTACAATGTTGGTTCCCGCTGAACCGAGTCCGATTACCTGTACGCTATTTTGGTAAATTCTCGTAGCTTATCACATCCCGACTAATCTTTTAAGCCGCTCTTTCACTGACTCCAAATTGGAGGATGCCATTCTGTCGATCCTTGAAATTCTCATGGTTAAGCCTTCTAAGTCTTTGATTTGGTCTTCGACGACAAGTTGGAAGTAGCTAACTTTGCCTCTAACCCGCATAAACATAAATGCGAATACAGCGGCTAAAGCTGCCATAACGACTGCAATCGGGATAAGCAAGTCTGCACTGCTTGCTGACGGTGGGGAAGCAACGCTCAAGCCGTTTAGCATTTGGGTTGCTGCAGTTGCGAATCCTTGGCCTTCCATAACTTTGGATGCATCGATTACGTTTTGGTAGATCTGAGTGAATCCTGCGTCAACACCTGAACTCTTGTAGCCTTTGAGTGTGTTTTCCTTCTGATTGAGGACATTTAGGTAATTGTCTATGTTAGCGTCTGTGATGTTGACGCTGACTTGGTCAAGGGCTGCCCCGCTCGGGTCTTGTAGAACAATTAAGTTAAGTGGGGTTGGAATGTCCAATGTTACACCGTTTGGACCAGTTTGTGACACTGACCCTGACGGAACAAGTCCATAACAGGTGATTTGGAGGGTACCTTGGTTCTCTGGGAACGATATGGTTTTTGAGTTGGGGTCAAAGTTGCCTAAATTGTAGTTTGTTGAGTCAAGCTCCCAATACATGTTGCCTTGCAACGCTGAGTGGTCAAGACTAGTTGTTAATGACAGGCTCGTAGATGGGTTACTTTGGCTGATGTCAATGGTTGCAGTGACAGATAACTCGTCGCCTTCAAGTACGTATCCGTTTTGGTTTGAAGCTGTGTCTATGATTGTTGCTCCATTGTTAGCATTTTTCACATTGTACGATGTGATCCATTGCCCAGATGTTTGTTGGGTGCTCGTTTGAGCGTTAACATTCATAACTGAAACTGAAGTAAGATAGACTGCTGTTAATACTAAAATGAGACTTAAGGCTAGAATTTTCTTATTCAACATTATCCCCCATATTTTTACTCCATGTTTTCTATTGGTTGCCGCATATAACTCTTGTGCTAGTCACTCGTTTGCTATGCTTTCAAGCTCTAAACCTACCTGAAAGCCTTTTTCCAATGAAAATTGATCTTCTCTAAATTAAAAAGACCATTCGACCCCAAAATTTTACAAAGAATTAAGTGGACATGACAAAAGATAAGAGGTTACACAACTAAGCAGTTGATTGAGAGCGTGTCGAAGATGGAAATTGTAAATGTTCGTTTGCCTGAGAAGCTCGCTTCTGACATTGATAAACTAGCCAGCAAGCATGGTCTTAGCCGTTCAGAAGTTATGCGTCAAGCGTTAACACTGTATTTGCATCTTGTGGATAACGTTGGAACTATGCTTCGCCCAATGGTTTTTCAAGTGAAGCCTGGCCAGTTAACTTACACTCGGAGAGGAGACGTTTCAATCGTTAAGGTCCCCACGGGGCACGCGATTGTGGCTGGTTCAACCTCGTCTGGAGCAGTGGGTCCTAAAGCAGAAGATAAAGTCAAAGTCGATGGCCGCGTGCTAGGCAAGTTTCTTGCAAGAGTCGGCTTGATGGATGTGATTGCGACGGGTGCATTCCCGATTCTTCTATCCGTTACAGCTAGGTGTCGAGAAGGAGCCGACTGGCGACGACATTTTGGAAGGGATTAGTCGAGAAGCAAGAACCCTTGGCCTCGACCCAGATCAGGTGCTTATGGAGAACACGGAGGACAACTTTGAAACCGTGCAAACCGGTGCAGGCTTAACCGTCATCGGCTTCGCAAACGAAGATCAACTGCGGCTTGGAAAAACCTGTCCCGGAGACTTGATTGTTGCCGTTGGAAAACCCAAAGTCGGCAACGAAGTCATTTTAGCCGAAGGCAAAGGCGAAATTGCAGACCTCAAAAACATATTGCAGCTTTCACAGAAAAAATATGTCCACGACATCGCGGCAGTCGGCACGTTTGGCATCGCTGACGAAGCCAGAATGATAGCTTATGCAGTTGGCAGGCAACTCAAACTTGTGGAAGCGAAAGGCTTAGACCTCAACAAATCAGCCGGCCCAGCCACCGTAATTTTGGCTTCGATCGATAAAGAAAAACTTGAGGATTTGGTTGAGCTTATACGCAAGCCCGTCAGCGTCGTAGGCGAAATCCTGTAGAAACCCTTGTGTTCAGCAAAAACCGCCTATTTGGCACTCGGCTTTTGGGTTTTCTTAAGCAAGCGTCCGTTTCGATCTATTTCGCCGCGTCTGATTCGCGTGGTGGATATGGGGCCGCAGTTTTCCGCCGGGACCATGGTTACCGCGACAATCTCCAGCGGTGCAAGCTGTGCTTTGGCGCGTATTTCATTTATTTTGCTGGCTGCAGGTTCCGTTTCTTTACTTACAACTAAGGCTTGCAAGCCATCGCCGGAAACGGTTAAGCCGTATGGATCACTTAGAGGGACAATTTCCGCCCTATTAGCCAAACCTGATGTCTTTAAAAAATCCTGCAGTTCGCTGAATCGTTCAGCATATGAGGCGGTTACGTGAGGTTTACCCATTTTTGAAACGAACTCGTCTGATGACAAGCCGATCACAACCCTTTCCCCAATTTCGAAAGCTTTGCTCAGCAACGATATGTGACCAATGTGCAGTTCGTCAAATGTCCCGCCCACCGCAACTTTTCTGAATCTTTTCATTTTATCAGCCTAGCGCCTTGGAAATCGATTTTGCTCGTAAACACCTGTTCAGAGGGCAAAACCAGCTTAAAAGCTTCTGCCACGTCACCCGCATTTTCCTCAAGCACCAACGCATGAACCGCCTCACCCAACATATTTTGTGATGCACCAACTGCACCTGCATCTTTAGCCAGCTTGACAAGTTGCCGAACATTTTGGGTTGCAAACCCCGCGTTTTGAGAAAACTCCCAGCACCTATCAAGAAAATTACTTAAAGTAGGTTTGGCAAGAATTGCCTCCAAAGTTTTTCTGCCAAAACGGTTGATGACTTGCTTTCTTTTGGCGTCCCCTAGCACGGTTTTGGGGATGTTTGATTTTAAAAAGCCGGCTACCGCCATGTAGTCGGGCGTAATAGGGATGCGGTCAAGTTGGCAAATGCCCGGTGCACCCGGCTCCACCACCAACACGCATCCTCCTGTAAAAGTTAATGAACTCACCGTGCCCAAACCCGTTCCGCATTCGATCTCAGCAACATGAGCCGTCCTACCGATTTGATTGTATGTCAACGGCAAATCCAGCGCTTCCTTAAGTGCTAAGCCAGCTGTTAATGCTCCGCCGGCGCTGGTTCCAAAACCCGTGCCTATGGGAACCTCAATTTTATGTTCAACAGAAACGTCGTATTTCTCGGCAACGCCGCATAAAATTTTCTCAACTGTCTTTCTCGTTGTTTTTGCCTCTTCAGCAAGCTGTGAGTTGATGAAAACTTTGATATTTGGATTCTCCGCCTCTTCAACCGTAACTTTAGTTAAGACCCCTTTTTGGAGCCCAAATCCCCCGCCCCTCGCACCAACCCTCTCCAAGTCAAGAATTGGCTTGCCGAGGTCGGTATTGTGGACTTCAAAGAAGCTAGAAATTGCCGCTGGCGCAAATGCTTCGGCGGTTTTTTTCACTAAACTTCACTTTCTTTTTCGAGTTCCCTTCTCTTTGAGAGTGTTGGAAAGGCTCTATTGATTGCGGTGATGATGGGGGGTCCAAGGATCAGTATGAAGGGGATTTCGGTGAAGAAAGTAAAGAAGAACGTCGCCAACGCAACTGGTGTCGTGAATGGCGTAGCGGCTGGCGTGAAGAATTGACTGAAAACTGGCACAGTTACACCGATGATGCCAGCGCCAAGTAACATGCCGACGATTGAGCCTACTTCGAAGCTTCGCCATTTCGAGTTTCTTAAAAACACCACTGGAACCAGAAATATGATGTAACTTGCAACTGCAACGCTTATGAAGGCTGTTTTAGCCCAGAAAGCAAGTCCAGTGTATTCGTAACCAATCCAGATGAATACGGCGGTAGCCACCCCGTATGCTGCCACGGGGGTTGCCCAACGAATTTTCTTTTTTGCGATATACCCGATTAAGAAGAAAGCCACAAAGTTGCTTGTTACTCCCGCCATGAGACTAAGCAGCAGGTTGCCTCCGAAGATAGCATCGCTTATGAAGATGCCGACTGCCGCGCCGATTCCTCCAACGAGCGGACCGAAAACGACTGCGAAGACCGCTGGAACAATAACTGGCGGCCAGAATCTAACTCCACCATAAGAAATTGGGATTAAACTGAAGAAAATATAGCCGACCGCAACATACAATGCTATGTTTAAAGCTAACCCTGCAACATCAATCGCTTTAAGTTTTAACATCTTAACTTTTGCCTTTCCATTGAGATGGTTGTTGAACCTGTTGAGAGTTTCTTTTTGCAGATAAAACTTTCCTATGAATTGTTTAAACAAGTTTAAACTTTTTCGGGGCTGTTACTTGGTTGTTTCTTTTTGAGGCAAAATGCTGTCGCCAAGAGAATTGACGTCAAAACAAACCTATTAAGTATTATTGGTGATTTGTTAACCAAATAGGTTTTTGGTCAACCATTTCTCTCATTGATGGCAAGGGACAGGGCAGATCTAAAGCTGAAAAAACGCTCTCCTCAGTTTCTCCAGCCACTGCCACGTCATCTTTTATCAGTCCTACGCTGTACTTTAGTCTGTACCCTTTTGTTATGGCGTAGCCTGCAAGCCACATGTTGTGGTCTGCTGATCCCGTCCGAATGAGCTCTTGTATGCCGAAAGTTTTCGGTATTGCTCGGTAAAAATCAACTTGAAAAAGGCTATCCTCAAATGGATAGTTAATTTTCGTCAAACTTGGACCAGAGCAAATGACTTTGGATTTTCTTAGCGTCGGAACAATTTTTGCCCAGTTACTATCCGTTGCTAACACGACAAAGTCGCAGTCGCCAATCAGTGGCTTTTTTCGTCTAATGCTTCCCACAATTTTCAGTTTAATGCATAAAGGCTTGATTGCTTCTTCAACTTGAAGGGCAACTCTCTCTGCCTTTGTGTATTCGAGCGAAGTCAAAATCGCTTGATCATCATCTGAACCAAACAATTTAGCTTGCTTCATGCTTTGCCCTTACCTTATTGTAAACGGCTGGGTTTTAAAGCATATCTAAGCCGTTTAAAAAGCAAACTGAGAAACAACAATAAGCAATAGTAGTGAGAGGGGGTGAAAGTGAAGCTCGGTTACGTCGAGGGTTATACGGGTTCAAGCGTTACTTCAACGATGCAACCCGGTAGATTTGCTCTTTCATCTTGCCAGACTGATAAGATTTCTTTTGGGATTGATATGCGTCCGGCTTTTTCCATTTTTGCGTAGTAGAATTGCCAGCCTTTGAATTTGTCTGGGATGCTGAAGCCGACTTTTATGGTTTGGTGTGATTCTAGTTTGAATTCGACAATGATTAGTTTTGGAATTTGTATTCGCTCATGTTTCTGGAGTGATGCTTTGAAGGCTACTTTTCGTGTTAGCGGCATGTTTTTTCGCCCGCTTTTATCTTGGGCGTGTCCAATATATAAAGTGTATAATATTGTATTAATGTGTACAGACGCGTATGGACGTGTCTGAAAGTGTATGAAAGTGTATAATATTGTCTTTTTTAGACTCAACCTGCAAACAATTCAAGCCCTATACCAAAAAACCATTCTAAAACACAATGGAAAAAAATCTTGTCCAGAAACCATCGGCTTGCCCTTCTGTAGGCTTCTGTCTTGAAATTTTCAAGCGATTATTCTAGCTATTATAGCTTAATCTAGCGCATTTTAGCTTTTTTTAGCTTAAAATAGCTTATTTTAGCGCACAGTTGCAATCTATCCAAGCCCCATTTCAAAAAAGCAGCCCAAAACACAAACAAAAAATTTCTGAACCAAAAAATCGTGAAGACGCCGCCAAATAGAACTTTGCTCGCTTTCTTTGATTTCTATGAGCAATTGACGGGTTTTGACTTTTAGGTTATTTTAGATTTTTAGGTTCCTTTCAGGTTTTGCTAAGTGGACTTTAGTGAACGGTAATGGACGGTAAAGAACGGTAGGGGACGGTAAAAGACGGTAAAGGACGGCAAGGGACGGTAATGGACTTTAAAGGACGGTAAAGGACGCAACCTGCAGAGAATTCAAGCCCCAAACCAAAAAAGCAACCCATTTCACAAAAGAAAAAAATTCAAAGCTTTCAGTTTTCTACCTTCCAAGTACTCTCATTGTCAACAAAAGAAAGTCACAAGTGGTCGCCCAGGCCCGCTTGCATTCGTAAAACACTCCCTATTGTCCCGGTCGGCGAGGGTGCTTCAAAAATTGGAATCGACTAAGACAGAAAGGAGTTCTTGGTAGCCCGGGAGAGACTCGAACTCTCGTCAAGGGCTCCAGAGGCCCCTATGCTTGACCGCTACACCACCGGGCTTTAAGCACAACACAAACGTGGTTCACAATATTTAACTTTAATGTTGTGTTGCGTCGCCGTTATTCTTGGCCCTCAAGGCTTCTCGAACGCAGTAGCATTCTTGGCTAACCCTATTGTAGCTCTCGCAACGCCATAGCGTGTCAACGATCGCGCTTTTGTTTTGGCCATAACGGGTCGAACAAAAAACCTTCGTGGGGTAATCGTAACTGTTGTGGCTATCACAGTTGCCGCAGTGTTCGTCGCCATCTGAATTTTGAACCATCTCTTTAGCTTCCTTTTACAGCTGTTTTTTCAAACTGCGGAGGGGGCATTCGATTAAAGTTATCGCCCAAACGCTCAGTAGCACAGGCAACAAGAATCGGGAAAATCATTAGCGCCTCGCCGATGACCATGACGTGGGCGGCTTCACCCTTCATTTTTCCCCAACTCACCGTTTCCTCTAAAGTTGAACCCGACAAACCGCCTGTTTCAGGCCTATCTAACGTTATGACGATGCCGTAGTCCAAGCCTTTCTTAGACGCCACGGCAGAAGATTGGATCGTGTTACGCGGCACACCGCCGCCTATAACTATCATCCCGTTTTTAGGCGACTTGCTACAGATCCCGCAGATTGTCGGCACATCCTTAAAAGCATCCAACTGCAACACAGGTTTTGGTTTGTCCTGCGCGGCGTGAAGCCAATGGATAAACCCGAATTCTGAGTCTCTAACGGAGGGCAAGAAAACTGGCACGTTCTCCTCGTACGCCGCTCGAAGAATAGAGTTTTCATCTGTGAGGCGCTTGCCTATTTCAAAGGTAAACTCGTTGGAAGCTAAACTTTCGCCTTTACGTTCACGGGCGATGTCATCATAGATGTCTGACATTTTTACGTCCAATCGAACGTAATCCTCTTCAGGGACAAGGATGTCGTAGATCCGAAAAAGATGATACTTGTAGAGTTCCGTGTCGTTGGCTGTCCAGCTAGCTTTGTAGTGGTGACCGCCGACGGCTTCGATGGCGTCATGAACCATGCATGCGCCTGTGCTAACTATCACATCGACCAAATGTTTCCTTATCAAATCTTTAACAAGTGTACGCATTCCTGCGGGAACAACGGCGCCTGAAAGCGCCAAGAAGATGGTGCAGTCTTTGTCCCTGAGCATTTTCTCGTAGATGTCGCACGCCGTCGCCAATCTGCCAGCCCCAAGTGAACCTGATTTCTTGAATTGCTGCATCAGCTGGTCGACGGTTTGAACGCCGACTACTTTTATGTGCTCAACTGGATTTTGCAGGTAATCTTTCCGATCCATCCAAGCTGCATCCATTGTAAGTTGTTTGTGGATATGGAGTATCCTTTTCATATTTAAAGTTGAATTAAGATGCGGGATGAAGTATCATCGAACTAAAATTGGCAATTTCCAATTTGATCCTTTATTTTTTCAAGCCCGTTTAGTGTCAGTGGCTTCAAGAAAAACTGAAACTTGGAAGAATAAAATAAACTAAAGAAAAACACGCGAAAAAAAAGGTTAGTTTCAGAGCCTTTTAGTCATTACATAAGCGTCTTCGCCGTCTGAGTAGTACCCGTTTAATGTTCGGGTAACTTCAAACCCAAGCTTCTTGTAAAGAGAAATTGCGGCCTCGTTGGTGACTCTGACTTCGAGGAAGCATTGTTTTGCCTTGTAGTATGCCATGCCTTCCATAGCCTTGTTGATGAGCGCTTTAGCGACTCCTTTTCGCCTGTGCTGTGGCATAACTGCGATGGATACCACGTGTCCCTTGCGAATCAAGCCGCCGAAACCGTAATTTGACAAGCCGACTTCTATGCGGCACATGATGTAACCGTCCATTTCGCTGTTTTCTTCCGCCACAATGAAGGTTTCTGGGAACCTTTGGTGCAAGTCGATGAAGAAGAAGTCTGTGTAGTTTTCTGGCAAACATACACGGTTTACCTGCATTACATTCTGCAGATCGTCAGGAATAAATTTGCGGAGCTTGAATGTCTGCTGCATTATTACGCGTCCTTAAAGGAGATTTCACCGTTCAAACTTAAATGTTACGCTTATTCCCGCTTTAACAATCACCAACGCAGTTTTCGACAAAAATACGAACTTAAGCTTTAGTTTCTTCAGGGGACTTAAACACTGGGAAAGTGTACCTGCCTTGAGGTACCGCCCAAACTCTTGAAGCGGAGCCTGCAATCTTGAATGCTTCAGCCAACGCATCGTTTACTGCACGCGCGGTCTTTAGCTTGAATATGCTTGTGGCATAATAGTCGGGCAGCGAAGAAACCAGTATTATCTGGTGATTTTGCAGAGCTTTTAAGAGGTAATATGCTTGGTGTCCGCCCATGACGAAGTTGCGTTTGATTTCGCGCTCCACATTTTTGAGGTCGCCTAAACGGGTCATCCAATCGTAAAACGCTTGGTTCCCATGCCCTTCAGGACACTCCGCCACCAGAATAATGACGCCGCCCCGTTTCACAGCGTCCAAAACGTTGTCCAACGCTTTGTAAGCTTGATAAAGATCCGCATCCCCCGGGGACCCACCAGCACTCACTACGAGAATCTCAGCTCTGCGATCCACTTCAACGAGGTACATATCATCCACAAGTTTAACGGCTTCCAAGAACGCTTGCTCCAAGTCGCCGGCGAAAGCTTCTACAATTTCGCCCTTCTTGTTTGTAACGACGTTAACGATAAAATCAACTTTGGCAAGTTGAGCTGCTTCAGTCATATCCCGATGCACTGGGTTGTCTTCCAAGTTTCCCGTTCGAGAATTTGCATGCAACAGCATCGAATGGTTTTGCTTGATGGTTTCTTCGCCGCACACTGCGGGCAGAACGCTTTTTCTTCCGCCGCCATACCCAGCGTAATAGTGAAAGCCGACATCGCCCAAAAGCACTCGTACATCTGCATCTGCAAAGACACGGTTAACCATAATTTTATTGCCATGTGTCTTTGTTGTGCCAACATTCACCAAATCGGCCGCTCGACAGTCATGGCTCACAACTTTAACCCGTTTCAAAGCGTCCGCACCAATCAGAGCTTCGGCTTCCTCAGGTTTAACCGCTCGGTGAGTGCCGCAACCAAAAATAACCGTGACATTTTCGTCTTTGACCCCTGCGATGCTCAACTCGGCGAGCACGGGCAGAAGCATCGTTTCGGTTGGCGTTTTGCGGGTTACATCATCAACAACGATTGCGACTTTGCTTTCAGGTTTGGCGATTTCGCTAAGCCGCATTGAACCAACTGGAATGGTCTCTTTGAGGGCTCGTTCAACTTCTGCTTTCGCGTCGGCTACTCCTTGTCGGTCAGCGGGTTCAATTGTGCCAAGCAGGTTTCGGGCTGGAACTCGGACGCAAACGTCGGTTTTTCCGTAGGGAAGCCAAACATCAACCATGACTGGTCACGTATTGGAATGTACTCAACCTAGGAGCTTTTAAGCCTTATCAAAACATGCGTGAAGAAAAACGAATGCGATTTTGCTAAATGAATTTATTAGGGTTCTAATGCAACAGTAGTGTTAAATCGGATTGGGAATCTTTCGGCTGGGAAACTGATTGCGTAGGCGCCAAAGCGTATTCAAAGATGAGTCAAGACTTGACATAAATTACGTTCCGCAGAAGCTTCCCCACAGAGAGTCGGAGCTTCGTTTGCTGACGGAGTTCTTCAGCTTCGTTATCCATTGCCCAGAGCGTATGGCTCAACGTATCATCGTTACAGGCGATGTGGGAACGGGAAAAACAGCTCTTGCCCAGCATTTCGGCGCCACCATAACATCAGAAGCTAACAGACGAGGCGTAAAATTCCGATATATTCACATCAACTGTCGAGAGTTCCGTGGCAACCTTCTCCAGATCATTCATCAGACACTCGCCGCTTTCCGCCCCACCTACCCGGCCCGTGGATACTCAGAACAGGAAATTCTCACCGCTCTGATGCAGGTTCTAGACGAAGAACAGGTCTCCGTGGTGCTGACTCTGGATGAGTTTGACAGCGTCATCGAAAACGAAGGCTCAGACGCCGTATACAAGTTGACCAGGCTGCAGGAGATGCGGCAGGGCAAACCGCAGCGGCTCTCATTCATTTTTATCATGCGCGACCTAAAAGCGGTGGAGAAGCTGGACGCGAGCTCAAAAAGCACCCTTCAACGCAGCATCATTTGCCTTGAACGGTATGGCAAACAACAACTGATCGATATACTCAGCGACCGTGTAGCCATGGCGTTTGAACTTGGCACTGTAGAAGAAGACGTCGTCGGATTAATTGCTGAGTTGTCTTTTAAGGAAACGGGGAACGCCCGCTTCGGAATCGAACTATTATGGCGCGCGGGCAAATACGCCGATTCCACCGACGCCGAGATGGTTGAAGCAGAATGCGTCCGGATGGCAGTTTCCAGCATCATCCCAAGCATGCGACGCAGCGATTTAGCCTCTTTGGGACTGCATCAAAAACTGTTCCTCCTAGCCGTCGCACGCTTCTTCAAAGAGAACGAGCAAGCTTACGCGACGTTATCAGAAATTGAAAAAGCCTATTTGATTGTCTGCGAAGAATTCAATCAGAAAGCCAACAGTCACACGCAAATCTGGAACTATGCGCAGTACCTCTCGTCGCTGGGCGTCATCAAAATCGAAGTTGCATCCTCAGCCTCAAGGGGAAGATCAACCCAAGTTTCTCTGCCAGCTATTCCAGCATTTGAGCTTGAAAAAGAATTAAGCTCCTCGTTAACCTCAGAGAAAGAAAGGCTGTGATGCAGCATGGAAATAGAAGAGGTTTTCTCATCGAAACTGCGTATGAAAATACTAAAAATGCTTTACGGTTTAGGCTACGTTAATGTTTCGGATGTTGCCCGCCGTCTGGGCAGCAATTTCGCAGTGACTTCTAAGCATCTAAAAGTTTTGGAGGCGGAAGGGATTCTGCAGGGAACAACTTACGGTCGGGTTCGCTTGTACAGGTTCAACGAAGCCTCAGCCAAAGCAAAAGCAGTCAAGAATCTCATAGAGGCATGGGAACAAAACAGATAACGTCATAATCGTTTTTCTTCCATCCTGATCAAGCAGGGTCAACTCAAAAACAAAAAGACATACAAGAAAGGAAAACAGAATTATCAACTAGAACAAGAACGCTACAGAGGAAAACACTTTGGCTATGGTTGATGTTTCAGATAAGGCGGAAATTTTTCGGGAAGCGACCGCGTCGGGAACAATAAAGTTGAAGCCCGAGACAATCGGCTTGATTAAGGCTGGAAAAATCGCTAAAGGCGACCCGCTCTACACTGCTAAAATCGCTGGTGTTCTCGCGGCGAAGAAAACAAGCAGTTTGATTCCTCTTTGTCACCCTCTTCCCTTGACTAATGTGCAAGTAGAGGTTAAAGTGTCAGGCGAAGGCTCAGTTGAGGTTTTGGCGACTGTGAAAGCCAAGGCGCAGACTGGCGTGGAGATGGAGGCGCTGGCTGCGGTTTCTATGGGTTTGCTAACTGTTTGGGACATGACAAAGCAGTATGAAAAAGACGCAGCTGGACAGTACCCGTCAACAGCTATTGAAAACATTCACGTTGTGCGAAAGTTCAAACAGCAGGTGTAAAACATGAGCGAAACCACAAAGCAACATAAGACTAAAGCGCCAAAAACTCTCAACTTCGGAATCTACATCTGCAGCACTTCGCGGTACACGCTTGTACAAAAGGGTGAAAAAGTCGATGATCTTGGCGGCGACACACTGATTGAACTCCTCAAAAAGGCACAGCAGAATGTACTTTTTAAGCGGATAATCGCCGATGACAAGGAGCTGATTTCCGCAGCTGTAATGGAAGCCTTAGACATACCCGATTTAGACGTCTTGATCTTTTCAGGAGGAACAGGCATCACCCACACTGACATCACGATCGAAACTGTTACACCCTTCTTCGAGAAAACTCTGCCAGGGTTCGGTGAGTTCTTCAGGGCCATAAGCTTCAGTAAGGTTGGCTCCGCCGCAGTTTTATCCCGCGCCGCCGCTGGCGTTGCTAATGGGAAAGCCCTGTTTTGTATTCCAGGTTCGCCAGATGCCGTGCGGGTTGCGGCAGAAATGCTTATTTTGCCCGAGTCGCCACACATCGTTAAACACTCACGTGAATAACCAATGAGTTTAACCGACAACTGCGGCAGACCCCTTCTTAACCTTAGGATTTCAATTACCCAGCGATGCAACAACCGCTGCGCATACTGTCACCGCGAAGGGGAAGTTCAACGAGCTAACCTTTCAGCCGAACAAATGACGTGTCAAGAAATTGTTCATATTGCACAAATAGCAATTAGCCTTGGTATCGCACGCGTAAAGTTGACTGGAGGCGAACCGCTCATGCGCCAAGACCTCCCAGAAATCGTTTCAGGCATCGCAGCGATTCAGGGTTTGAAGGACCTATCTTTAACAACTAATGGTCTGCTGCTGGGCGGGATGGCGAAGGACCTGAATATACGCGGACTTAAGCGTGTTAACATAAGTTTGCCCTCGCTCAAACCGGAAACTTACCGAAGATTGACAGGCGGCAAACTCCAAGATGCGTTGGAAGGGGTTAAAGCAGCTATTGAGGAGGGCTTCTGCCCGGTAAAGCTTAACATGGTTATCTTAAAGGATGTGAACGTAGGAGACGTTCCAGACTTGATTGAGTACGCACGTCAAAACCATGTTGTCCTGCAACTTATTGAGCTCGACCCAGTCAACGTCGGCAGCGACTACTACTTGACGCATCACCGCAGCTTAGACGATCAGGAACAGCTCCTCAAAGAGCAGGCTTTGACTGTTGAGAGCCGACCTTTCATGCATAACCGCCTAATCTACCATCTGCCAAACGTAACTGTCGAAGTTGTGCACCCTATCGAAAACACAGATTTTTGCATGCACTGCACTCGTATGCGCGTCACAAGCGACGGCAAACTAAAACCCTGCTTAATGAGAAACGACAACTTAACAGACATCCTGACACCGATACGCCAAGGCGCAAACGATCTACAATTGAGACAACTGTTTGTCCAAGCCAATCAGCTAAGAGAGCCTTATAATAAAAGCAGCTAATCAAAAGCAAAACGTTTTTTCGAATTAAAGCTCAATTATCTTTGCTTCCTGCTTAGCCGTGTCCAGCAGAGCAATTGTGCATTTTCCAGTTAGGTAGCCGCAGAGTTCTCCAGGGTTTATGGCGAGTGTTTTTCCTCTTTTTTCGACGCGGCTGTAGTGAGAGTGCCCATGAATAACTGCGTCAAAGATTCCGCCTTCAATGATTGCATTGAGCAGCTCGGTTTCTTCCCCGTGTAGAAGCGCGATTCTGAAACCTTCGACCTCAACTTTGGCGAATCTTTCGTGTATTGTGCAGTTACTGGTTTCGCTGAAACGTCTTTTGAGGAGTTCGTGGTCTCCATCGTTGTTACCGAAGACGCCAACGAGTTTACAATTTAGCTGTTTTAGTTTGGGTAGAACGAAGCCTGCAACGTAGTCGCCTGCGTGAAGGACTAAACCAACTTTTTGGTCATTAAGGTATTTCACTGCCTTCTCGATTTGAGGCAGGTTGTCATGGGTATCTGAGATTGCGCCTACAAGCATAACCGATCACAATTGATTTTTCACTCGTTGCTGCAATAAAGGTTTTCGCTTGTTTAACCGCGATTTGAAAAAAAGGATGGGAGTGCAGTTGTTTTCACGCTATCCTTTTTGAATGGAAAGAAGAAACAAACTGGACATAATGCCAGCATGCTGGAAACAACTAAAAAAGAAAGATGGAACGAATTACTTCGTCCCAAATCCTAAACTTATTTTGATCATCCTCGTTTGAAAAAAGGTTTCTTGGTCGCACCCTGCGGTGGACGTTAAACGCATTTTTTGTTGTTGTGGACTCAATAGCGGAAAAAGACTTCACAAGCTTCCAGCATTAATTCCCCGCCTTCAGCTTCATCGTACCTCGATTTTCTCATCGTCCAAGGTTTTAGGAACCCTAACGGGTTTATTTACGTTTTCCATAAGTCAGAGCCTTAGGCACCTAAAATAAAGCGTCAATTAGTTTGAGGTTGATTTGCCAAGTTGGTTTTAGGGTTACACCTAGTTTTTTGATGAAAGAAAAAAGTGGCTAAAGCAGGGTTAATCTGAGTTTAGTAGCTTAGCTTTCAGCGAGATTTCTTCCGAAATCTGATCTCTGGTTTTACCTTCTGTGGATATTCCCAAGCTTCTTGCTGCGTCAATCAAGACTTCGTCTCTGCTCTTCAAAGCAGGCGGTGGAGGCACATTAAAAGTTGTCACGGAACTTGTCTGTGGTGTTTCGCTCGCTGCCTTCGTGAATTCGTTCTGTGCTTTAGTGAATTCGCCCTTAGCCCTACCTAGTGCTTTAGCAAACTCGGGGATTTTCGCTGGACCCCAAAGGATCACAACTATGGCGATTGCGCCGATAATAAGCCATTCTATACCATCTAGCATAGCAAAAATTCTCCTGTTTTAAAAGATTATTTTCTTTACATTAAAGTTCTTTTTAATTCTTAAATAGATTTGTTGTTGTACCCTAGCAATCACCAACTCGCTACTCCAAGTCTCTTTCTACTTTTTCTGTTTGGATGATTTTGACTAAAAACCGTGTGGGAAATTCTGCGAATTTTTCTTTGTGTTTTGGGTTGCTTTTTTGGTTTGGGACTTGGATTGACTGCAGGTTACGTCTTAAAATCTCCATAAATCTCTAGAAAGCTCCATAAATCTCTAGGAATATCCAGTAACCTCTCAAAGAAAAGAAAACAAAAAGGAGACGAAAAAATTGCCTCTAAACCAACGCCTAAATTTCAAAGCCACGTTACGTAAAATAGGCCGCATCCAAATCCCAAAAATCATGCAGGAACAGTTCCAGTTGGAAACAACTCAAACGCTCAACGTAACAATCAGCCATGCGAACAGCTTAGGCGTAAATGAGCGCTTTATGGGAAAAATGCGAAAAGACGGATGCATCACAATCCCACCCGCAGCACTATTTCTGCTAAAAGGAGAAATGCCAAACCTCGAAAACCACCTCCTAGACGTCACCATAGAACCACTATAAAGACAACCACCAGAAACCTAAAAAACCCTAAACGCAACCAATGCCCATATAGCTTGGACCATTTCCTCAACATACTCCCTGATTCATAAATCAAACAAGAAAATCCAGCTCAAGACAAATTCGCTTCCCGTCTGCCCAAAAAAATGTAAGTTTGAGCATAAACCTGCGCCTTCCAAAAATCCAGAAGCACATGACTCATCAGGAGCCATTTTGCTTTCTCAAATTTTATTAGGAAGGGGAATGTTTTTAGTTAGAAAAGGGGTCCGTGGCGCAGTACGGATAGCGCGTCAGCCTTCTAAGCTGAAAGTCGTGGGTTCAAATCCCACCGGACCCGCTAAAGCTTCTCTCCCGAGAGAATCTTTGGCAAGAGAGGGGGAATTCAGGTTGTTGCGGTTCTCTATGGCTTGGATCAGGTCCTTCAAAACGTTTTCAGAGGCTTTTGACACGTTGATGCCAAGAGAATGCGCTTTTTCATAAACGCTTTTTGAAATTGCTATGGAGACCTTAACTTTTTCTCCGTTTTGAGTATCTGTACCGTTTTGCACGTCTTTTTCTGTACTATCAGCTTTCTTCATTAGACTTCTAACCCATCTGCTTTCAATTTTTCTTTCAGTCGCAGGAGAACCTCTTTAAACTCTGTTTTGTCTTTCTGGCTCATGACAATTCTAAGCAAACCCCATTGAGCTCTAAAAGAAGCTGTGTTTTCTTCCATGCGTTTGTTAAGCTCTTCAGGTTTTCCTTCTCCAAGCGTTCGCTCCATGAAAATTTCAAGATGTCTATAAGCCATTATTCCAGCGAGTTCAACATACCAAGCAGCAAGATTTCCAAGGGGTAAGGAACTGAAATTATCAAGAATTTTCTTATACTCCAGATCATCTTTAGGAAGAACGAAAGAATATTCCACGTTATACTTGCTAATTGTGGTCTTTTTGACTTGTTTCTTCTTGACAAGGCCATTGAGATGTCGATAAACAATCTGGTCTGTCATACCTGGGTTGATGGTTTGCCTGGCTAATGCAGTAAGTTCAGATGACCGTACTTTCTTTCTATTAATAAGGAGTTGAAAGACGTCGTTGCAAACATCACAATTTCCGATTCCATGAACTTGTTTTTTTGTCGTTTTTAACCATCCTTGTCAGACTTTCACACTACGCGTACTTCTACGCACGCGTATAACTTATAAGACTTTCGGACATTCAAGCGATTAAGGAAAGTGAGTAATTTGGAAAGATGTAGAATAACCGTTCAAATTAGGCCAACTGACAAAACAAAAATTGAGCAGCGAATCAAAAAAGACTATCCGAAACTCAAGAACACATCTGACGTCATACATGCTGCATTAGACCAATTTTTGAGCTCATCTTAAAAAAAAATGAGCAAAGTGGTGGGCTTTACTCGATATGAAAGAAACACAGCTAAACCTTAAAAAATTTACGTTATCTCCTAAAGTAGAACGCTGCGGCCAATGTCTAAATTTTGAGAAAAGCAGCTGCAAACTCGGCTATGCAGTAAACTCCAGTTCTAAAGCGTGTCCTCAGGGATCCGCGCGCACGAGGCCACGGCCATGACTGAAGCTGAAGTTAACCAATTCAAAGAAGCATGCAAAGAACGTATCCGATTAGCAGAAAAAAACCCCGTAGCAGACGTAGAAATACCGATCTGCGACACCTGCGGAAAACCCACAGTTCCCACCCATATGGACGATGCTAAGACTCAGTGGTATAAATGCGAACAAGGACACCAAACAAGCACGCCAACTATTAGACGAAATCAAAGAAGGCAGACACCAATGACTGAAGAACCAACCGCAGAACAACTTGAGAGACGCGGTTGAAATACAAGCAGAGCAAAATGAGGGAATCATGGCAGAATTTTATAATGAAAAAGGCATTTTCAAAACTGCCTTAGTGGCTCAGTACCTACATGACAATTACCACTTTAAAATCGACCGAGCAACCGAGATACTATATTATGGTGACGAAACAACAAAAACGTGGAAACCGAAAGGCGAAATCTACCTACAAGAAATCTTAAGCAGACTTTTGGGTGAAGAAAACACAAAGGCAATCTACACAAACGTACTCCATGACCTAAAAGGCTTAACCTACACTAACATAGTTTTCAGCAAAAAATTAGCCGTTGAAAACGGACTATTGGACGTTGAAACGGGAGAGTTAACAGAGCCCATCCTAGAAGAAATGGCCTATCACCAAATTCCAGTAAAATATGACCCTGCAGCTGAGTGTCCTAATTGGGAACAATTCATAAGCCAGGTAGTTTACCCTGATGATCTGGCCACAATCCAAGAGTGGAGCGGATTCCTATTTTTGCCGGATTATCGTTTTCATAAACTTTTATGGGTTCATGGCGCCGGACGAAACGGAAAGGGAGTTTGGCAGCGAACAATGGAAGCTATCCTGGGAGAAAGCAACATTTCAAGCGTAGGCCTCGAAGAATTTGATGGAACACACCGTTTCGCGTTAACACAGCTCTATGGAAAACTGTTTAATCCCTGCAGCGAGCCCACCACCAACAGGATCCTGCAAACGGCTCTGCTCAAAAAAGCCACTGGCCAAGACACGATAGAGGCAGAAATCAAAGGAAAACAGGCTAGAATCCAGTTTAGGAACTACTCAAAAATAACGGTCCTGGCCAACAAATTTCCAAAAGTCACTGATACAACCACGGCCTTCAAAGAAAGACGCCTTTTCATCAAGTTTCCAAACGAATTCACTGGAAAAGACCAAATTCAGAACGTAGAAAAAAACTGGCTTGTTATCAACGATGAAAAAGCCGGTATTCTAAACTGGATGCTTAAAGGCCTTCAAAGACTACTCTCTCAAGGTTATTTTACCGAGAGCAAAACACAGCTGGAAACAGAAATAGAATTTTTCAGAGCAAGTGACACGATTAGCGCCTTCCTAACTGAAATGGCAATTCTCGACAAAAACCGAGTAACTACAAGAAATGAGGCTTTCGAAGCTTACAAAAACTATTGTGATGTCCTATGTTTAGATCCTGAACCTGAAAAGAAATTTACTCAAAGATTGAAAAATACCCCAAAAATAAGTGTTTGTTTCGTTAGAATCCCAAAACAAGAACGTGCATGGAAAGGGTTAGGCCTAAAAAACATTGACGACGACGGAAAAATTACTCAAAATGCTACACTTGCTACACTTGCTACACGAGAAGGGGTAGTTATACCTCGCGATATTTCCGAGATATCTAAAAATGAGGTGAGTATAAACACCCATTTTCCTGTAGCAAGTGTAGCATCTGTAGCAAGAAACTATCCTAACCGTTTTTGTTCTGAGGAGTGCAAAAATTTTGATAGGCCTTCTTGCATGGCTCCGAATTGGCAGAGTTTAAACAAAAAGTCAGAGTTGCCTTGCAGCTGTAAAGGCTACAGTTACCTCGGCGCGCAGGAGAGTTAGCCATGTCTGCTACTAAGAACTTAAGTTTGGAAGTATGCGGTAAGATTTCGCTAAGTGAGCGTCAGCAACTTAAGATAGTTATCCTGGATCCTGAAACGGGGAAACCTCTTGTTTTTTATACGTATATTCGGGAAGTGGACCAGGCGATCCGGTGCGCGCCTTTCTATGCTAAGATCTTTAGAGTGAAGGATCCAATCGCTGAGTTTGAGGCCAAGAAACTTTGACGGAAGGCTTCTATCATCATTACCTCGATTTCTTCAGCGGCTTCATAAAGATCAATCTCGGATCCTTAACCGCTGTCACCTGCGTGATCCTATTTTTCATAACTAAGATCGGTTGGTTTTTGGCAGGGTTCAGCACAGCATCCATGGTGACTCTGTTCTATTCATTGAATTATTTCAGTAGATTCAGGGATTTTAAGGAAGAATTATATCAATTCTTTCCAAAGTTGGATAAATTACAATTAAATTATGAAAATTCTGTAAATATTACAGAAGAAATTGATAAAATACTAGTTAACAACGAAGATTTACCTTTGAGGGCCTGCAGATTATATGTGCAGGGTGAAACCTGCGCCGGTATTAAGCAGAAATTTGGCCTAAAGCATCCTGAGCAGGCGCATCGAGTGCTTCAGAAGGGAATTAAGCAGCTACTAATCAGCTTTGAAGGAAAAAACCCTAATGAAACTCAAAAATAACTTAGAAACAGGTTACTTTCCAATTCACATCTCACGTACACTAGTTGAGGTATATTCCCATACTGGAGTTATTGAGAGAGTGCCTTGTATGTGCGGTTACATAATAGACGTATATTATGAAATAAGGTGAGGGTTGAATGCAAGTTTCAGGAAAAGGACGAAGAACTCTAAGAATGATAGAGCAGTACCCAGAGCCGAAAGAGATCTTAGCAAAGATTCTGGATCCTGCAACCGATTGGCCATACAGCAAAGACTTAGATCTCACTCACAAGTCACAGCTATATTTGGCCAGGGACAGGGCCTTAGCCGCGGTCCTCTATAACGGCGAGCTCCGGATCTCCGAGGCCAGGCGCCTTCTCAAAGCACAGTTCAAAGACAAACCCTTCCGAATAGTAGCGGTCAAGCTGTCGAAGGCCGAGAAGCACAACAAGAAAACAGGCCTTGTCATAACTCGTAAAGACCTCTACCGGAAAGAGATCAGGTTGCCAACGAAGGGGTATCGCGGCCAGATCAGCGGCCTAATCAAGCAGTACCTGGACCTTTTGATTGATAAGGAATATGAGACGGTTCCAATTTTCAATATTGGAAATAGCCGCGTCGACCAAATCATAAAGACCAAGTTAGGTGTCCCGCCTCATTGGCTACGTGCTTACGGAGAAAACGAGCTCTACGGCCTATGGGATTATGACTTAATCGCAGTTGCCAACTACGTCCAGGTAGATCCGAGGACCCTCGCTAAGTATATTCACCGTGTACCTAACAAGTACCTGGACCGAGAGTAACAAAAATAGAAGAAAAAAGCCAGGGTATTAGCTTAGAAAGTTAAGCAGGACCGGCCTTACATTCTTTAAGCAATCCTGCAGTGGCTTCATTTGCAACTTCATCGACGCTTTTTTCTGTAATCAAAGCAATCGCCTTTAGCCTATCATGGGTTGCTTTGTTGACACACACTTTTCTAACCTTAGATTTCTCCATTCAAATCACCTCCCTGCTCTTTCTTTAAAAGAAGTTCACTGTTGACTTTGAGTAGAATTGCTTGTGTAGCTTGAGCAGCTCTCAACTTGAGATCACTCACCAAAATAGGATTATAATAATGTGCGGAGAAGACTGACGCGCTAACCCTGCCCTGCAGGAAATCAATCTCTTCCGGTCGTAACCATTTTGTGACAAAAGACGCATGGTTTTCTCTAACGTCGCCAAATCTCTGTTGAATATGTTTCCTTTCCAAAGCCCTGTTCTTGAGATGGTTTTCACTGATGAGACTCTGCTTTCCAATCAGATCCAACAGTTCAAGAGGTACAAAACTAAGAAACGCCTTCTTAGTGTTCCTTATGAAAACATTCCTAAACCTGAAATGTTCAAGGAAACCTGTCTGTGCATTATAGTATTTTTTGGCTAAAGTTTCCTCTTTCGATAGCTGTACAATCAAATTGTAGGCGTTTATTGCTTCTGAAAGTCTCAGTCCTGTCGATGCAATTAGATCCATGAAAATCGCGTATTGTGGACAGGCCTCTTTAACGGTCCTGATCCATTGAAAAATATCTTCAGAATCATCCGAACGCGAAAGCCTCTCAATAATCAAATCGTCAACGCTACGGCTAACCCACGTTAAACCGTACGTTTTTCTTAAATATTGGAATTCTTCATGGCACCCCTGGAACTTGGCTAACGCTGAAAAGGCGGCAATAATCTTGGACTGCGCGCTTAGCGAGAACTGTTTAATCGGTGAAAAATTTTTTGAAAAGTAGATGTCTGAGTACCGCATCGCTACGCTGGAGATCTGTCTATCATAATTATGGCGGTAATTCTGCGTTTTTAGGTATTTCTGAAAAGCAACCCAATCCACGTTCTTTTTGTCAAAAACGCCTGTTTTAGGGGCTTCTAAGCTGAAAGTCGTGGGTTCAAATCCCACCGGACCCGCTCTCTTTTTAATAACTCGACTTGAATTGAGCTTATTTGGTTTTTTAGAGCGTTAGGAAATCTCTAAGGTTCTTAGCAAATTTTCACAGATTATTCAAGAACCCTGCATGGCTAAGCAGTGTAAGTTCATCTGATAAAGACTTAACTTTCTTTTTGATTTAATGTTTCAGGAAATAACTATAGTTTGGATTGAAATTGTAGGGAGAACAAAGATATTCTATTTCTTTTGAGCAAGTCACTTATTTCTGACTCCGTTTACAGATTCAACGATATTTTGGGCTTAAAAAGGCTTTCAATGGCGTAAGAATCTATTTAGTTGAGAACTAAAAGTTTTTACTTTTAGACAAATCAGAAGTAAATAAATGAAGCTTTCAGAAAGTGAAAAAACTTACACAAATCATAAACCAGAACAAGATAATATTGTACCTGTGGAATCTATGAGATGCATGGGAAAGTCGCTGCTGACTGTTCTTTTGATTATAATTATGATTAGTGGATTAGCTTTTGTTACTTTGCATTTTGGCAAAGGTCAAAGTGGTACTTCCGGAGATTGGATAATGTTCCACACAGACCCAACTCACAGTGGTGAGGGAACTGGTAATGCAGTGCTCACACCTGCTTTGCTTTGGAATTATTCTGCGGGAGGCGAAGCTTATTCGTCTCCGGCTGTTTCTAACGGTATAGTCTACATAGGAACTTCTCAGTACGTGGGTCCAAATAACCAGCCCCCGATGCCAAATGTCGGCAATCTTTATGCCTTTAACGCCATTAACGGTGAAAAAGTTTGGAATCAAACTACTGGTGTCCTTACGTATTCGTCACCTGCCGTCGTTAACGGCGTAGTCTACATAGGCTCCGAAGATGGCAACATTTATGCTTATAATGCTATCAATGGTGACCAAATCTGGAATTGCACCACGCCACCAATCCCCGGAATAGAAGGCAGCAATATGATTTCTTCGTCTCCAACTGTCGTTGGCGGTATAGTCTATATAGGCTCCTCTGATGACAAGGTTTTTGCGTTGAATGCAACGAACGGTACGGAGCTTTGGGTTTACACTACTAACGGTTCTGTTCTATCTTCGCCGGCTGTGGTTAATGGCGTAGTCTACGTAGGTTCTGACGATGGCAATGTTTATGCTTTGAATGCAGCAAACGGTGACAAACTCTGGAATTACACCACTCCTGATTACCCAATACTTTCCCATGGTAACTATATCAATTCATCTCCAGCGGTTGCAAATGGACTAGTTTATGTTGACTCTTATGACGATGAAGTATTTGCTTTGAATGCTAATAACGGTAATCAAGTCTGGAATTACACAACTGGCAGCGAGGTCGGTTCTTCACCAGCAGTCGCCAATGGTATCATCTATGTAGGCTCATACGATGGCAACCTTTATGCTTTGGACGCCGAAAACGGCAGTAAAGTCTGGAACTTCAACATCGCATCTACAGGACAGATTGGTTGGTCATCACCCGCAATTGTGGACGGAGTAGTCTACGTAGGATTCAGTTTTAATGCAAGCCCGCAAACCGTAAATGGCAGCATTTGTGCTTTGGATGCTTATAGTGGAGCAGAACTTTGGAATTACACCACTAACAGCATTATTGATTCGTCTCCGTCAATAGTTGATGGCGTCTTATATGTCGGGTCGGATGATGGCGCAGTTTATGCGTTGGGTTCACCTACGCCATCGCCTTCTCCAACTCCAGCTCAAACACCAACCCCAACACCTACATCGACGTCAGTCCTCACATCTACTCCCACGCCCACACCAACCGCAACTCCAATACCAACTTTAATGCAGAGCCCAACTCCAACAGGTTCTCCATTCCCTACGCCAGGGTCTACAACGACTCCCACACTCGCACCTACTTCAGCATCGACAATAACTTCAACCACTCCATCCTCAACATCTTCCACTGCTCAAACTTTGACAACTACCCCGACTTTATTCCCAACGCTTTCGCCAATTTCACAATTTATTAACTATAGTTTGGTATTTATGATCGCAATTATCGGGATTTTTTTGGGACCATTAGCAGTAGTAATTAAATGGCAAAAAAACAAAGGGGAAAACAAAAAGCAAAGCACACAAACTAGACAAACAGAAAAAGAAGAGCGAGAACAAACAGAACGAAAACAACAAGAGCATTCAGATAAAAAGCCTTGATTCACGAAATTGGACTAATAATACGGTTGCTGTTCATCAATATGGAATAAGTAGCTTCTCAAGCGAAACAAGTGGTTATGATAGTACAGAGTCGCAGTACCGATTCAGCAGCATCGAAGTTCGGCTTGGTGCATCGGGAAACGCTCAAATTGATTATCAAATTCAAGCGAGTTATGGGTATCTTACCATTACTTATGCAATTAGCCACCGAAACATCTTCTGACCCCAATCTTACGCACAGGCAATAGAAGTCAATACAAGCGATTGGAGCATAATCAGACAATAACTGTTGCAAGTGCAAATCCCTCAACATAGCCCTACCGTTCCAGAGTAATCTTAGCTCGGATGATTCTGCCTTTGCTTCTTTCATTATTCTCTGTCGCAGTAAAACTTGGGCATTGAAAAACCGCTAACCGAACAAAATAACCTGTACAAGTGTTCCAGCTTTGGAACGGTCAGTTGTGCAGGTGTTCCATGATTAGAACTAAAAGTTAGCTGGCACTTCATTTGTTTAAGGAAAGGAGCAAACGATGAAGGTATCAGTTCACTTATCAGCGGTACTCGTAACGGTTGTAGCACTTTTAGCAACTGTTCTTGCAGGAACAGTGACTTATCACAACAGCGTATTGGAAAACAAAAACTCCAAAATCGCTTCCCTGAATACTAAAATATCAAATCTAGCCAGTCAAGTAACAAACTTAACTGCAAAAACCAGCCAGATAAGAAACTTAACTTCAACAAATCTTGTGACAGCCATTGGGGTTGCGGAGGTCGTCAATACCTCAAGCGTATCGAGAGCTTACAATCGGCTTTACATTGAGGGTTCAGTTACCAATAATGGGTCAGGCTTTGCGTTTAATGTGGGATTACAGGTTCTGGCGTGTGCTGCAGATTGAACCTTAGAAATTAACATGACTGTTCCTTTAACCTACGGAGAGTTTGGAACCAATGCCGCAATCTATTCTTACATTTACAGCTTTGACCCATACTGCACATCTTCGCCACAATTCGGAAATCTATCCAGTGGACAATCCGCAGAGGTCAATCTGGATATTTACCATGACGGAACAGTGACCAATTGGACAATAACATCTGTATGGACAAAACACAAAATAAACGATTCAAATTAGGTCCATAAATTTCGCCTTAGTCTTTTCTTGCCAAGTTTAATGTGCAGCCTACAAAAATTATGAGGACTGCCGCGCTACCGAGAAATGGCTGTAGACATTGTGAATAATACCCTTGTTGCCACAATGTGACTATGATACCATAAAACACTGTAAAAAGAACCGCCAACATTATAGCAGAACTGATAAAGGCAAGCAAATATTGTGCTCGCTGGATAATCAAGCAGTGGACACCTAAGTTAACCAAGTATTTTCAGCAGATAAAAGGTTTTCTTCATATTTGAATTTGCTAGGTTTTCCATGAAGACAAATCTTAAATTTAATGGGATAGCGTCTGCTGGATATTTTTGGTCCACAGCAAATTATTGTGGAAAGAGTTATATTTTTGGTTTGGTTAAGATAAAATGGTGATTGTTTTAGTTAGTTTTGATAAACTTTCTGGGATGTTTGTTATTTGTGCAGGCGGTTTCGACCTCGGAGAGATTAATGGGATAGACTTGGACACTAACAATTGGCAAGTTATCAATTTGCATGTTAAGCTGTCCAAAGCAGCATCTGAAGATCTTGGATTCAAAAAAAGATTTAGAAGCTCAACCGTATGTGTTCCTATCTCGCTAATTTCTACATTGGTGACAATGTTTTGTTAAACAAGACTCTTGACGAATTAAGCAGGCACCCAGAAATTTCAGAGTGCATCACTTAAAAAAAAATAGTTCTTTCGGGAATTTTTCTTACAGTTTCTTCTGCCAAACATTTTCTTTTTTTACCGCAGGTTTTTCTTTTTCATAGGTCCATTATTTTTTGCTAGGAAAATTGCTAATGTGGCAAAAATTGAGGCTCCGAGATGAGCGATAAGTGAACAAGGAATGACACACAAAAGCATAAGTTCACTTTGATCTTCACTTTACTCCAACTTGAATGGATGATGCAAAACAGCATGTTTCCTAAAGTGCCTTGGAGTCATTGATTTGGGTTTTATTGATTACGCTTGGTCGGTTTCCTTACAAAAAGATAACACCAAGGTTAAGATACTTCAGGACCCTAGCTTAGATCAACCCGTTTTACAAAGTGACGAAATTGGATACACCATTAAGCTTCCTCTCTTCCGTATTTTGGAAGACGGAAATGTTTCTTTTCTTGGGCACCAGTTTAAAGGAACCAACGAAGGCAAAGCAAGGGTGGGACGATTATTTCGAGCATCTGTTCTGCATCTAACAACACATACTTTGGAGCCTTTTCAAAAAGACAAAATTACGCCTAATGCATCAGATTCGATTGTTGCGGCGTTTGCAAAGTCGCTAGTTAATGACATTTACGTTAATGCTTACATTCAAGCCTGGTATCCAGACAGGTTTTTTGACATTGCTTACGCAAATGCGTTGGCTTATCAGAAAATAAAGTCGTCCGGGAGAATTTTTACATCTTCGACAAGGCTTATGACGGCTTTATTGACTAAGCTTAATGTGGGATTAATCAAGAATTCTCCAGGTGTGGAGGAAGAGCAAATAGTTGATCAACTTTACAATGAGTTAACAGCTCTTAAAGACACTTTTTTGGGGTCGATGGCAGGCGAACAGATTAATCTGGAAGATTTGTTCGATGCTAAAGTGAAGGAAATAAAAGGTTTGCTCGAGCCTTTTGGTCCATTCCTGGAGTCTCCGTCGCTTAGGCACACTGAAAGTAACGGTCCCTGCAGTATCTACAGCGACGCGCAAACGACTGTTGAAGAAGATTTTGAAGGTCTATTTGTGCAATCTCTTATGACAATGGGCGGCACCGTACCTACCGTAGACAATATTGACCAATGTTGGAGACCTGAACAAGAAGTTGAATCCCTTCAAGCCTTTAACTCAGACAATTATCAAAAGTTGCGCGAAGAAAAGATTCTTGCCAAAATTTCGTCTTATGTGAGCTTAACTAGATTCAAAGGTGTTGACATTCCAGAGGAAGATTACACTCAGTATTTGAGAGCTAGGAACCTAGTTCAGGGAGCATCTCGGCGGCTTTTGGATATTCTCAGGTCGTCTTTTAATTATCTGGATGAAGATCCGAGGCAAGAAATGGGTCAACTGGATTTGGCGGCAGTTATTCAATCGTTGGCAAGCAACAAGCCGGCGACAGATGTGTTTGTTTTGGATGAGTACCTTAAGCCAAGCTTCGCTTGGTCACTTCTGTTTGACGTGAGTAACAGCATGCAAGTGAAAGGCGAGTATGGTCGGGCTTTGGCGATAGCTGTCGCTGAAGCTGCAAGAGAATTGATGACGGACCCGACTTCCTGGACCTTCTTCGCGTTCAACGACAAACTCCACATTTTAAAGGACAGCACGGAATCGTACTCGAAGCGGGTTAGAGCAAGAATTGGCGGCTTAAAATTCGAAGGACTAACATACATAGCCGACGCAGTTCAGATTGCTGGAAAAATGCTTGCTAAAAGATTCGAGGAACAACGTTGCCTCATAATCATCTCAGACGGCTGGCCATACGGATACGCGAATATGCCAATAGCTCTGAAGGAAAATGTGGATGATATGATGAGAAAAGGAGTTATCGTAATCGGAATAGGAGTGGAGACAGCCAGAATGGGCAATTTTTTCCAACTGCACACCTCAGTTTACACGCAAAAGGACCTCATCAACAAGTTCGGATCAACATACGCAAACGCTTCCCAAAAAGCGCTTGAAACGTAAAATTTCAATCGAGGTTTTTTTATGGTACTTTTTGAAGGTTTTTTTGGGCCAAAAATTAATTGTCTTTGCCCTTTTTTGCGTTTGAATAATTGTTCCCAGAGAAGGTAAAGCGTATGCGGAAGTCATCGACAACTTGCGTCTATACGTGAGCTAGTTCGGGGGCATCCAAAATTTGAGAAGTTGAATACGGGAGTCAATGGCAAAAGACTTACCTTTTTGCTTTTAAGAAAATTTTAAAAGCTCTTGAACGCATAAGTGAGACGAGAGGGCGATTGGGTTGAGTGCACTTGAATTAGTGGCTATTGTTTTGCCAATAATCGTTATCATCATAGTTATTTATGCGCTTGTTTTGTCTATTCGAATCGTCAGGCCTATCGACAAGGGTTTAGTGGAACGTTTTGGGAAGTACCACCGGTTTGTGGAGGGTGGAATAACTTTTCTTTTCCCCTTTATGGATCGCATAATAAAAGTCAACATAACTGAACGTATGACGCCTGTTCAGCGCCAGGATGTCATCACCAAAGACAAGGTTTTCATGGGTGTGGATGCCGTGGTGTTCTACAAGATTAAGCCAGACGAAGTTTCTGTTAAGGCTTCCCAATACAACGTTGCAAACTTTTCTGCTCAAATTGACACTTTGGCTCGAACGGTTCTGAGGGATATCATAGGCGGGATGGACATGGCGATTGCGAACACTTCTAGGCCTATTATTAACAGCAGCCTCAAGATGGCTTTGGATCAGCAGACAGAGAAATGGGGCATTGAAATCGTGAGGGCAGAAATCAAAGATTTGGAGCCGCCGAGAGAACTAATAATATCCATGGAGTCTGTGCTTAAAGCCGATAACGAAAGGCAAGCAGCTGAGAAAACAGCTATAGCTCAGGCCACTTTGGCGAGCGGAGAGAAAAACGCTGCGATCCAGGTTGCGGAGGGTCAAAAGCAGGCAGCTATCCTTCAATCTGAAGGTCAGAAGACAGCTACGATTACGATAGCTGAGGGCGATGCGCAGGCGACCAAGCTTAGGAATGAAGCGTTGACAACGTACTTCAAAGACAGCGCCGTCGTCTACAAGCAACTGGACACCATCGTGTCGTCATTGCAGAACAATACAAAGATTATTGTTCCCGAAGGCAAAGCCATATCGCTTATTCTTAACGAACAGGAAAACCTGGCGAAAGCAACAATTATTCCGGTAACACTACCGCAACAGCAGAAAAACACGAAACAAACGTACTGAGTTTCCCGCCAATTTCTTAGGAAACATTATTTTTCTTTTTCTTAAAGAAAAGAATATTGTATTTCAAATTAGACTATTTCCGAAGAAACTCAATTAATCTCTGCAACTTTTGGAACAGCGGGTCAACTTCAATTTTCTGCGTTTTCAAAATTAAAAAAAAATAAAAAAAGGAAATGATTTTTTTGTTTAGGTTTTTTCAGCTTATGGATGCTTTCTTGTGACGAGCAATGCGAGAACTGCGCCGATAACGATTATGATAATAGCGATAGCAACGATTCCATATTCAACAGTGGAGTTAGATGCTAAGTTAGTGGCTGGAGTTGTAGTTGGAGCTGTTGATGCTGGTGGTGCTCCTGCGTAGAGGAATGTTGAGGCTGATGATGGGTAGTATCCGTGTGATCCTGCGAAAACTGCGTAGACTGTATAGTTGCCCGTGATGTCTGGAGTCCATGTTAATCCCCAGTCGCCTAGTGCGTTAGATGTTGTCTGTCCGATTGAGCGGTAGTTGTTGTTGCTGTCTAAGACGTATATTGAGATTGGTACTCCGGTTGTGTTGCTTGGTAGTGGCTGCTGTTCATATGCTGCTTCCATCAAACCAGACATGCTAGGGTCAGAAACGCATGGTAAGCCGTTGGGGAAGTTCTTTGCGACTGCTGATTGCGAAGCGCCTGGTGAAACGTCTGTAATGGTTCCTGTTATGGTTACTGGAGTCTTTGTTGTTGCGCCGATTGAAGGTGCGTTAATGGTTATTTTGCTTGGTCCTTGTGCGTATGCGTAGATTTGTCCGTCGTAGCTGTTGAATGTGGTCATTACGCCGTATGCTACTGCAGTTGCCGTGTCATCAAAGCCTAGGTTGCTCCAGACTAGTTGACCAGTGTTGCCGTTCAATGCTACCTCTAAGGCTCCGTGTAACAACGGTGGGTTGTATTCGTGCCCTTCAGAAAGGTACAGGATTGTGTCTGCGCCTTGACCTGCTAAGGCTTCATCTGAGAAGACCCACAGTGGATAGGTTCCGTATGGCGATTCTGTTCCAGCTGGTCCGTTAATCTGGTATGTGCTCCAAGACCACATGATAACGCCGTTGGTCATGTTGACCGCCCATACGTCGCCGCCTAAGCCCCAGATGTATAGGACGCCTGTTGTTGTATCTGGTGTTGTTGTTAAGCCATAAGAGTCGTATTGGTTTGGCATAAAGCCGTCAGACATTCGAACGTTAAGGTTTGTTGTCCAGAGTTGTGTGCCTGTAACCAGTGAGTACCCAGCGATCTCGTATGAGTCATAGTTTATTTCGCAGTACACTCCGTCGCATCCAGCTGGTGTGTTGCTGATTCTCGTGTAAGCCGGGTTGAATACGCCGCCAGTTCTGTTGGTTATCCACATCAGTTGTCCGTTAGCTGTGCTGAATCCTGCTTCAACTAGCCAACCTTGTTGCTCTTCGACTGAAGTTGTTCCTTGCTGCATTACCAGAGTGTTGCCAAACCAGTAAGTTGTTGCGACTAGTCCGCTGGTGCCGAGTCCTTGGACGACTACACCGTTTAGTACGGCGTTCTCTGAGACTGCCCATTGTAGTCCAGTGTTAAAGTCGAATACGGTGCCTGCAGGAAGTGTCCAGTCGAATAAGCCGCCTAAAGCTGACATTGTGCCCGAATAAACTATCGCCTGTGTAAAGTTGTACATCTCCAGTACAGGTCCGTGAGTAACGGTGTTGAAAGTTTCAGCTTTGTATTGGACTTGACCAAGAGCGTTTATCGTAGGCTGTTGAACTGTCAATGTAGGATAAGTTGGTCCGAACGCAGATGAGTTGGTTGCTGCGATGTATCCAATCAGGTTTCCGTTTGAGTCGGCACCGAACGCGGTCCACGCGGGAACGTTTTTAACGGTCGCGACTTGCTGACCTGTCAAGCCGTCATAAATAGTCCATGCGTTTGGACTGGAGAACAATCCGCCTCCATTTTGGGCGATAATGTATGGTCCGACACAGCCGTATTGGTCGATGGTTGGGAAGTTAAGTATCATGCCGCATCTCAACGTAAGTGTCGTGTTGATTATCCACATAGTCTGTCCAGTATACAAGTTGAACGCCATGATTCCTTGCGAGCTACCAGTTTGTGTTGTGTACCAGGTTGAGTATTCTATACCGTCCATGATTATTGGTGCGTATTTGGGGTCGTACTGTGACGTTGTCCAGTAGCTACTGGATTGTTCGTTGTTGCCGTATGGTCCGCCTGCGACTCCTCCGACACACCATGGTTTAGTCCATAGAATGTGTGAAGATGATGGCGCGACCGTGTACGGGTTGTAGTTGCTTGTTTCATTGTATCCCCCTGTAGCGGCAAATGTGTTTGCTACATATCCCATCCATGGTCCGGAAATAGAAGACCAAAGTTGGACGTTTTCAGAGTTGACTGGTGCTTCCCAGTAGTTTGTTGGGAGGGGTGTATCTGCTAAACCGCCTCTCGGAGTTGATGTCACGATCAGAGTTGCTGGTTCACTTATGCTGGGCTCGTTGTAGTATTGTGAATCTGCGCCAGTGTATTGTTGTCCTGCATATTTCAATTGGAATGTGTAGTTGCCTACTGTAGTCGGTGTATAGGTTGTGAATGTGCCACCGGTTGTGTCAGTCGTGAATGTTCCTAGTGATGTCTGTGTTCCGCCTGGAGGGGTAACGTAAATTGTCATGCCTACAGCACGTTCACTGTCGAATAGTGGTACGGCTAGCCAGAAGTCAACTGTCACGGTTTGCCCGACACCGCATGGATTAGGTGCAACGTTGCAGAAAGCGATTGTTGGAACGTCTATGCTGCCCGCGGTTTGTGCATGTGCTGCCATTGCGACTGCTCCGCCAATAACTGTTATCATAAGAACCGACATAATGATTGCTGCAATTTTATTTTTTATTGAGTTCATTTTTTCTTTTCATCCTTTTGTTTTAATTATGTTGAGCAAGTGATCTAATGTCATTACTCAACGAGTCCTCTTGTGGGATCAATGACTATATAAAACTTATGCGGATGCATGTTTTGCGTCCGCTTTTTGAAGCATTCCCCCTCATTTTATTTCGCTTTTGCACCAAAAAACGTGGGAAAAAATTATTTTCATGAATAACCGTGAAATATTCTCACGTATAGTGTTCACTACATGAACTTGGTCTACCTTCTCTTTTGCGTTCCTTATCAAGCTGGTAATAGGGATCAACGCAGGTTTTTAACCAAAAAGAAACATGTTGTTTCGAAATTGGCTTAACCCTAAGTTTAGACGAAAAGACATAATTGCCGGTAGGTTAAATGCTGCTTTCATAAGACTCGAAAAAAAATAAAAAAAGGAAATGATTTTTTTGTTTAGGTTTTTTCAACTTACGGATGCTTTCTTGTGACGAGCAATGCGAGAACTGCGCCGATAACGATTATGATGATAGCAATAGCAACGATTCCATATTCAACTGTGCTATTAGATGCTAAGTTAGTGGCTGGAGTTGTAGTTGGCGCTGTTGATGCTACCGGTTCGCCTGCGAACATGTGCGCTGTGGCTGATGATCCGTAGTATCCGTTTGTGCCTGCGAAAACTGCGTAGACTGTGTAGTTGCCGGCGATGTCGGGTGTCCAAGTTAGGCTGTATGATCCGCTTGCGTCTGAGGTTGTTGTGGCGACTGCGCGGTAGTTGTTGTTGCTGTCTAAGACGTAGATTGTAACTGGAACGCCTGTTAAGTTGCTTGGCATCGGCTGCTGCTCGTACGCTGCTTCCATTAATCCGGACATGCTTGCATCTGATACGCATGGCAGACCGTTGGGGAAGTTCGCTGCGACCGCTGGTTGTGATGCGCCTGCGCTTATGTCTGTGACTGCGCCGCTGATGACTATCGGGGTCTTTGTAGTTACGCCGATTGCAGGTACGTTGATTGTTGTTTTGCTTGGTCCCTGTGCGTACGCGTAGATTTGTCCGTCGTATGCGTTGAGTGTTGTCATGACGCCGTCTGCGACTGCGGTTGCTGTGTCGTCAAAGCCTAGGTTGCTCCAGAGCAGTTTGCCTGTATTTCCGTCAAAGGCTAGTTCTTGTGCACCATGGAACAGCGGTGGGTCATATTCGTGTCCTTCAGATAGGTATAGTACGGTATTTGCGCCTTGTCCTGCTAGGGCTTCATCAGAGAAGACCCAGATCGGGTAAATGCCATATGGAGATTCAGTGCCTGCAGGTCCGTGAAGCTGATAGGTGCTCCATGACCAGATGATTGCGCCGTTAGTTATGTTGAGTGCCCATACGTCGCCTCCTAAGGCCCAAACGTACAGAACCCCGGTTGTTGTGTCAGGTACAGTTTCGAAGTCGAATGAGTCATATGGGTTCGGCATGTTGCCGTCAGCCATTGGAACGTTAAGGTTACTTGTCCAAACAGATTTGCCTGTGTCAACGTTGAAGCCTTCAGCCACGTATGAATTCTGGTTAATTTCCACGTAGATTCCGTCGGCTAATGATGGCGTGTTGCTTAGTCTGGTGTATGATGGGTTAAGCATGGGTGTGTCAGAGCTTGTACGGTTGTATATCCATTCGAGGTGTCCGTCTTTTGTGCTAAAGCCTGCTTCAACCTGGTATCCTTTTTGTTCCGCGACTGAAACGGTTCCGGTTGATGTGACTATGGTGTTTTGTCCCCAGACGCTGAATCCGAAGCCGCCTCCAGTTAAGCCTGATACGAGTGCACCGTTAAGATATGCGCCCATTGGGTTAGACCACATGACGCCGTTCTTCCAGAGGAACACTGAGTTCAAAGAGAAGCCGAAGTTGAATGCCGCATTGAAGTTCAAGGCAAGACTTAAGTTCCAAAGGTACAGGTTGGGTCCTAAAGTAGAGTTCACAACGAAAGTATGAGTAGTTGTCGTGGTTCCAAGTAGCGCGGTTCCAGCCCATGTTACGGTCATGGATCCAGCAGTGCTGTTTGTGCCGTAGCCGATGATGTTTCCGTGCGCGTCTTCACCTAGGTATCCTGGGGCTGTTCCGTTGACGACTGCACAGAGGAATTGCCCTGTTAAGCCGTCGAAGATGTTGAATTCAGTTCCAGTGTTGTGCCAGCTTGGTGACATTCCGCCTGTCTGTGATGCGGGCATTGTGCCTGTGGTGATGAGGAAGGGACCTGTAACGCCGTATTGGTTGATGTTTTCAAAGTCTGTGACCATGCCGCATCTGAGGATGGTGGTTGTGTTCATTACCCAAAGGGTTTGGCCGCTGAATAGGTCAATTGCGATGATTCCTTGTTCGCTGCTTGTACTGCTTGTGTACCATGTTGAGTATTCTACTCCGTTGATTATGACGGGGGCATATTTGGGTTCATATTGTGATGTTACCCAGTAATTGCTGAATTGCTCACTGCCGCCGAGTTCGCCGCCTGCAATTCCGCCTGCACACCAAACTTTCGTCCATATGATGTGGGCGGTTTTTGGAGTAGCGCTGTATGGGTTGTAGTTGCCGGTGAAGTTGTAGCCTCCTGTTGCTGCGAATGTGTTTGCTGCGAATCCGAGCCATGATCCAGTTAATGCGGACCATAGTTGGACGTTTTCTGCATTGGCTGGTGTTTGCCACCACGTTGTTGGAAGTGGTGTGTCTGGTAAGCCGCCTCTTGGCTCGTTGGTTACGATAAGAGTTGCTTTTTCACTTGTGCTGCCTTGGTTGTAGTATGCCTGATTAGCTCCTGTGTATTGCTGTCCTCCATAAACCATCCAGAATGTGTAGTTGCCCACTGTGCTTGGAGTGTATGTGGTGAATGTGCCGCCGGTTAAGTCTGCTGTGAAGTTTCCTAAGGTGCTTGTTACTCCCGCGGGGGTGGTAACGTAGACTTGTAAGCCAACTGCGTGTTCGCTGTCAAACATCGGGTCTGCGAGCCAAAAGCCTACAGTGACTACCTGTCCGACACCGCATGGGTTAGGTGCAACGTTGCAATAAGCGATTGTTGGAACAATGATGCTGCCTGCTGTCTGTGCATTTGTGCTTGGGATAAGTACTGAGGTACCGCTGATGATGAATATCATTACAATCGAGATGGCTATCGCTGCAATTTTATTTTTTGTGTTTATCATTTTTCTCTTTTCTTCCTTAATTTTCTATTATTTGATTGAGCAAAAAGCCTTTAGCTGTTTACCCAATAAGCTTTCTTATGCCTTCATAACGTATTTAATACTTCCGTGAAGCTACACCAGTGTACCTATGTATTGAGAAAAAAAGTTTTGTTGAACAAATATCCAGATGTCTGCCATTTTTCTCCTTGTTCTTGCAAGTGAGGAGGGTCAAATAAAGAAGAAGGCTAATCAATTCAACTCGCCTTAAGACTAATGATCCTCCGAAAACAAGCCCTAAGCCGCCGATTTCGCGGTCAAGCGGGCTGCTGTTGCGAGATACAATGAATCGCGCCGAACCCACATATCAAATCGACGCAGTTTACACCTACAACGGTTCTTGTTGGGAAAAGTTTCTGAAGGATATTAACCGCAATTTTGTCGTTTTCGCTTTCGAAAGTCGGAACCAAAACCGTTCGGTTGCCTATGTAAAAGTTTGTGTAACTCGCAGGCAACCTCTTCCCATCGTAGCAAACGTTTCCAGGCATTGGCAGCTTGATAACCTCGAGTTTGTTCCCTTCTTGATCTGTTGATTGCTCCAATAATTCAAAGTTTTTTCTTAAAGCTTCGTTGTTTTCGTCGTCTCCATCGTCATAGCCGCACACAACTGTAGTTGGGTTCACGAAACGCGCTAAGTCGTCAACGTGCCCATCGGTGTCATCTCCAACTATACCGCTTTTCAACCAGATTACGTGAGTGACACCCAAATAATCCATCAGGAACTTTTCGATTTCCTCTTTCTTAAGGCATCCATTCCGGTTCTTGTTCAAGAGGCATTGTTCAGTGGTAAGCAGAGTTCCTTTTCCATTGACGTCAATGGAACCGCCTTCCAAAACGACTCCAGGCTCAAAACATGGCAGCTGCATAGCCTTGTTGATTTCATGCGGTATCTGCGCATCCTTCATAAGTTCCTCATATTTTTCTCCCCAAGAATTGAAAGTCCAATGCACTATCGCCAAATCTGCGTCATGCTTAACGAAAATAGGACCGTAATCGCGGAACCAAACGTCAGCATAACCGAACACAAAAAAACGTACCCTCTTCAGGTCAATATTGCGGGCTTGAAGCAGGCTAGATACTTCTTCCTTCATGCACGGGTCCTTTACGAAAAGATTAACGTTCTCATCCTTGTGCAGCAAGCTGATGATTTGAACAAATGTTTCTTCAACTTTTTCAACCCCCGATGTAAATGTTGTAGGGTCATGTGGCCAAGCGAGCCAGATTGCCTCATGTTTTGACCATTCAGCGGGCATGCAGTAGCCAAGTTCTCGAGGCGTTTTTTCCTGGGCATTTCGCGGATTCTTCATTAACTTAGGTGTCCTCCACGAGTTCGCGGTAAGAGTCAGGTCGCCGATTTCGAAGAAAACCCCAGCCATCCTGAATCCTCTTGTTTTTTGCAAGATCAACCTCAACAACCAAAGTTTCCTCTTTCCTCATGCTTGCCTCTTTAAGCATCATGCCAAACGAGTCACATACAAATGAACCGCCCCAAAACCCAAGTTTCCCTTCCACACCAACACGGTTCACAGCGGCCACATGGACGCCATTCGCGATAGCATTACCGCGCTGAACAGTTTTCCAAGCGTCATGCCAGTCGCCATCCGATGAGACTTCGCCTTCGATATAGCCAATCGCCGTTGGGTAAAAGAGGATTTCCGCACCCTTCAAAGCATTGATTCTTGCAGGTTCAGGAAACCATTGATCATAACAAATCAGCACCGATAAGCGGGCGTAACGGGTTTCGAAGACACGGTATCCTGTGTCACCTGCGTCAAAAAAGTTTTTTTCGTAAAACAGGGGATCGCAGGGTACATGCATCTTGCGATAAACGCCCAAGGTTTTCCCGTCTGCATCAATTACAACGGCTGAATTGTAGAAATTCCCATTCCAAGCCTTCTCAAAAATAGGCGCAATTATGACGGCGGCGTTCTTTTTCGCCAGCGTCGAAAATGTTCTTGTAGTTTCGCCGGGAACTGTTTCAGCCAAACCGCTTGCATCTTGTTTTTCGGTCTGCGGAAAATACCGTGATCTGTAAAGCTCGGGTAGGCAGATTATTTGAGCGCCCCTGCTTGAGGCTTCTTCAACTTTTTCGACCGCATTTTTCATATTGTCGGCTATGACGTCTGAAGCAGCGGTTTGAATTAGCCCAACTTTGACGATTTTTTCTTGATCCAGTGGCTGAGAGATCCTCGAAACAGTAACCACCCTTTTTCTTAGTTGCAAGTATGTAAGTTTTGAAGGTTATAACTTTTCTGAAGCTAGTTCAATGGAACCTGCTTTGACTTTTCCCGTGCGTTTGAAGAAAAAGAGCAACTTCACTGATGCGAATAGGGTACTTAGTAAAACTGAGGTTTGGGATTAAGGGTCGGGGCTTTAAAGGCCTTGCAGAACTGCTATCCCCGGCTTGAAGCAAACGGTTAATTTCTTGTCTTCCAAATAGTTAATTGGTCAGGTTCTTTTTGGGTAAACCACAAGACGCCGCTCTAAAACCACAGCTTACGTTGTTTGATGCCATAGTCACGGGTCTCGCAGCAATTCTCGGCGCAGGCATATTCACAGTAATAGCGCCCGCGGCAGGACTAGCTGGACCCGCCATCTTGATATCCTTTGGCATCGCGGCGTTCGTGGCGTTTTGCAACGCGTCATCGTCAATCCAGTTAGCCGCTGTTTTCCCCCGTTCAGGAGGCACCTACGAGTTTGGAAGGAGAATGCTGGGCAACTGGTGGGGTTTCATTGCAGGCTGGATGTTCCTTTTGGCAAACACTGTGGGACCAGGCGTAAGCGCTATAGCATTCGGAAGCTACCTTCACGCAGTCTGGCCCGCTGTTCCAAGCCAAGTAGCAGCAATCGGCGTTGCAGTGGTTATGGTTCTTCTTGACGCCGTAGGAATTCGCAGATCAGTACGAGTGACAGGAGTAATAGTCATTTTGTCAATTGCCGCCCTCCTAACTGTCGCTGTGATCGGTCTCCCATCTGCGCATTTAGCTAATTTCTTACCGTTTGCCCCAGGCGGAGTCGTTGGAATATTGCGCGCCACAGGATTACTTTTCTTCGCCTACACTGGATACAGCAGAATCGCAACTCTGGTAGAAGAAGTGAAAAATCCGAAGAAAACCATCCCGAGAGCCTCTTTGATAGCGCTCGGCAGCGTCACCTTCCTTTATCTCTTTGTAGTTGGAACGGCAATTGCTGTCTTGGGAGCATCGGGCTTGGCAGGTTCACCTTCGCCTTTGGAAGCTATGATGATAGCTGTTGGAAGTGGCTTGGGCGTGGCTTTGGTGGCGGGAGGCGCATTGTTAACAACCTTCAACGAGGGGCTCTCCGATCTTTTAGGAGTTTCTCGCGTTGCCTTCGCCATGGGCAGGGAAAGCGACTTACCTATTGGTTTAGCAAAACTTGGTGCTGGCAAAAACCCGTGGAGAAGCGTAATCTTTGTCGGAGCAGTCACGCTGATTGTTGCAGCTTTTGCCCCGCTGGAATTGGCGGTGGCGGTATCCAGCTTCGGCACACTACTATACTACTCCATAACCAACGTTTCAGCCCTTAAACTGCCAAACGCACAAAGAACTTTCCCACGCGCTCTTGCAGTAGCTGGACTCGCGGGATGTTTAGGGCTAGCATTTGCTTTATCCCCTGAATACATTGCAGTTGGACTATTGATTCTGGCGGCTGGCGCAGTATTCTATGTGATACGCAGAAGAATTATGCGGCAAAAACAGTCAACTTAAGTTCTGGTTGTTTTCTTAAGGACGTAATCGAAGTACTTTTCAGTTGTTCCTTCACAGGACCATTCAGCCCGCAGCCTGGTTTTCTTTTCGGCCCTGCGCAACTCCGAAAGCAGCATCCGATTTACGTCCTTGATGCATTCGCCTTGGAATTCAGCAGTTACATCAAACCCGTCGCTGGTTGGTTTTATTGTGCCGTTGCTACCGACTTTTCGTTCTAAAACGGATTTGATTGCTGGCGGGTTGGCGCTGCTTACGTTTGCAATCAACTTTATTTTTTTCCCAGGCATCAAAGTCAATCCTATAATGACGTGGCTTATCTGGTTTTAAAAGTCAGCCTGATTTAATATTATCTCTTACTTCTTATGCCTCTTGATTCTTTCCTGCCGCTGCGTTTTCTTTCGCCAATCTTTCTTGCGTTGGGTCGCAACAGTGAATTTTCCGCCTTGCCGTGGCATCTGCTCAACTTTGCGGTAACGTGAAACGTTTACGTAGAATGTTTCGAGGTCTACTTTGTTAGATTTTAAATCCTCAAGATCCTGGTTCAATTCTTTTTTTGCGTCTTCGCCCGCATGGTCGAAAGCTTCGGAGTAAACGAGATATGCAGCATGAAACTGGAAGTTTGAGGTGTCGTCGATTAAAAGTTTCTCTGTTTGGGTTTCGCTTGTGGTCGGTTCGTTTGGTTCTTCAGACATGTTATTCAGCTTTAATGATGAGCAATGTTGTTTTTCCCTCTTTTATATTTATGCCACGGAAAAAGCGGGTGTTTCTCTGAGCCGCAGGGCTAAAAAATAGTCAGTGAATTAATTTTGCTCTGATTTTTTCAGATTCCTTTTCTAACTGCTCAGTGGACCACAGATCTAGTTCACGTTTGAATGGGTTTTGCGGCTTCATCGGGATAACGTGAACGTGCAGGTGAAATATAACTTGGCCAGCATCCGCTCCGTTATTCTGAACTATTCGGATAGCCTCTGTGTCTGTTGCCTCGCACACGGCGTGTGCGATTTTTTTAGCTACCACAAAGAGGTAAGCAGCTTCGCCCTCGGGGATTACATAGATGTTGACGTAATGCTTCTTCGGTACAACAAGCGTGTGCCCCTCGTTCACCGGGCGGTTACTTAAGAAAGCAGCGACCTGCTCATCTTCGTAGACTATGCTTGCAGGTGCATTTCTTCGAATTATTTGGCAAAATGTACATCCGGATTCAGACATCACTCATACCTTTCAGCGGTTTAAAAGTGGGGTTAGCTTTAATAGAATTTCCTTCGATTTACTCTTTTATGGATACTTTAGTTGACGATGTCGGAAGTTTTCCTCTGCCGCCCAACGTGAATAAGGAGGTTTTCAGCGAAGCCTATCGTCAGGCCAGGGCAGCGGCTGTCGATGGGAAAAACCTAAGAGAAGATGCTTTCTTAGAGAAGAACTTCTGTTCAGTCGTGCTCGATTCTTTTAGGCGGAAAGTCATGTCGGGTCTAGATGTGGCGAATTTTCCTCAGGAGTATGATGGGATGAGGCAAGTTGGAGACGTGTTGCATGCTGCGATGGAGCAAGGGTCTTTTCTCGTTGAACAAAAAACTGCGGTTTTGCCAGAAGTATACCTAATCAATCAGGAAGCCAAAGCCTTAAGCGAAGAATTCGGTAAAAAGATACAGTTACGAGTATCAATTTTTGGTCCGCTTGAGAATTATCTGCATGAAATAGGAACCACGCCCTACCAAGATGTCCTGGAAGGGTTGGCAGGGACGATTCAGCGCTTTGCGAAAAACAGCGTTCTAAACAGCAAGTACATCGAGACAGCGGTGGTTTCGATTGATGAGCCAAGCTTCGGCTTCAACAACATCCAAGCCCCATCCGACGTGGTTTGCGGTGTGCTGGAGAAAGCCTTCGATTTCAAAGGCGCGACTCGGCAGATTCATCTGCACTCAGCCGCCGGAGTTGGCGACTTGCTTTGCGTAAAAAACCTCGATGTCCTATCCTTTGAATATGCTGCATCGCCGAAAAACATTGAGGCAGTTCCAAAAAGCATGCTTGATCGCATGGACAAGCAGATTCGGGTTGGAGTCGCTAGAACGGACATCGACGGAATATTGGCGGAACTCTACGAGAAAGGTGTCGTGAAACCTTCAGTCGATCAGATAGCTGAGGGGGTAGAGATAATAAAGAAAAGGTTTAGGGTTGCCAAGGAAAAATATGGCGACCGGATGACTTTTACCGGTCCTGACTGCGGTTTAGGCGGGTGGCCCAGCCAAGAAGCAGCCACGCTACTACTCAGACGAACGGTTGAGGCTGTGAAAGCCGTTCAATGATTATTCTTGCGTCGTCTCCGGTTGGGAAGACTGCTGTTGCGATCTTGTCAGTGGCGGCCTTGTCTTTGCATGTTCCTGTTGTGCAGCAGTCAGGTCTTTGAAGCCGTACGTTCCAACTGGAGGCCAACCTGCTTCAGGCATAACCGATGGAATTAACATGATTGTGTTTGTTTGTGATTGCTGTCCTAATTCGTAGAGGATGTTCATCCATCTGAGTCTTAGTCCGTCTGGGCTTGCCTCGTATGCCTTGGCTGCTTCAATCATTTTCTGTGACGCTTCAAACTCGGCTGTGGCCAAGGTTACTCTTGCGATGCGTTCCCTTTCCGCTTGTGCTTGGCGGCTCATGGCGTCTTGCAGGTTGGGGGGGATTATGACGTCTCGAACCTCGACCGCAGTGACTTTGATGCCCCAGGACTCAGTTTTTTCATCGATGATTTCGCGCAGTTTAGCTCCGACTTTTTCCCGTTCAGCGAGCAGCTCGTTCAAGCTTTGTTTGCCAATGACTTCCCGCAGAGTCGTCTGCGAGGCGAGTTGTGTTGCTTGGTAGTAATTTTCCACTTGCAGGACGGCTTTTTCTAAGTCCACAGGTTTCATGTAAAGCACGGAGTCCACATTTACTGGGACATTGTCTTTGGTCAGGGTTGATTCTGTTCGGAACTGGATGGTGTCGAGCCTGGTTGAGATTTTCAGCGGTGCCCTATCGATTATGGGGATAAGGTAGATTAAGCCGGGCCCTTTCAACCCCACGTAGCGTCCCAGACGCAGCACAGGCATTCTTTCCCATTCTCTTAGCACCCGTATTCCGCTTAGCAGGAATATGACTACGATGAAAACTATGAAGGCTATTAAGCCAATTAAAAGTTCACTTACCATTATCTAACAACCTCGGTATCGTATTCAGCGCTCTACAGAATTAAGCTTTTTGCTCGGCTGCCACAACCACAAGCGTTAAGCCATCCATGTCAACGACCTTTATCGCGGTGCCTGCGGGTATGTTTGTGTCTTTGGCTGTGGCTTCCCAGAACTCGCCGATCACGCGGACTTCACCTTTTGGGTTGAGGCCCGTAGTCGACGTGCCGACGGCGCCGATTAAAGCTTCTTTGCCTGTTTTGACACGTTTGAACTGGGCTCCGAATCCTTCGGCGAATATGACGATTATGATTGCTGCGACCGCGAACAGGGTTGCTGCCAAGGCGGCTTCGCCTGCTGTGGATAGTCCGATGAAGCTTATTCCGACGAGCGCTACGTATACGAGGAAGGCTCCGACAGCTATCAGGACGCCGATGAGTAACCCAAGTGAAACATGCATACAGACAGCTCACTATTACATTGTTTGAATTTGCTTATAAAATTGATTGGCTGAGGGATGGGTTGGTTTTTTGTTGTTTGTGTTTTGTTATGAAAAAAGGTTTTTCATGCCACTTCTAAGAGAATTTGTTCCATAAGATTTGGGTTGCTTTGGCTGTTTGGGGCTGAAGCGTTTGAAAGTCACGTTTCTTCCCGTGGGATCCCGTTGAATCCCCTGCTTCCAGTGGAACCCCGCTTTTTCCGGTTTATTTTGGAATCCGTTTTCACCGGGACTGTTGGCCGCTTAGGTTTCAAGAAGATTCTGCAGCAATTTGATGGCTGACCATGCCGCCAACGCGCTCGTATGCGGATTGCCTGGGTGAGGGTCGTTTGCAAAACGCAGAGACATCTCGCCGAACCGCCATCGAACCTGAATTTCATGCGTGTTCCTCGTTTCAGCTGGGTCGGAAATCACACGAACCTTCACCTTGGCAGGCTTAACCGTTAACGCTAAAGTGGCAGCAACATTCATCTCCCGCGGAAACAACTTTGCCGCCTCCTCCGCATACCCCTCATAAACAACGTCTTCAACCGCGTTATCCTTGCCAAGCGCCTTGGGGTTCTTGCGTGAAGTCAAAGTCACCTCTTCGATACCCGCCAAAGCCGCGCTGGAAAAAGCATCCAAACCCCCGATGGCGCCCGACGGAACATGAACACGCCTCAAATCAACATCCAACCCAAGCAGCGCACCCGTACTCATCACTATAAGTTCAGCTCCTGACGCAGCAATTTTTGGCACATATTCCTTCGCAGCCTGCTGAGAGGCGGCTTCAACCACAACCTTCGGCTTCTGGGCGAGAAGTTCATCCACGTTCTTCGCTATCTCAACAGGAAACTTGAGCGCGCCTTTGAGGTTTTGCGCTTTTGAATCGTCAATGTCGTAGACTACGAGTTCGTCGCAGACAACAAGTTTCCGTTCGATAGCTTCAGCTAGAACCGTGCCAATCGCACCGCATCCTATCAAACCAACCTTTTTCTTTACCTTGCCACTCATGCGTTAAGCCTTCACAATGCCATTTTGCTGCCTAGCCGTTAAAGTTGGCGGTAAAAAAAACTAAAAATACATCTTGAAACATTATCGCGAGAATAGGTTAATGAGGTAGCCGAAAGATTCGTCTGTTGAATGCGTTTTTTAATCCGCAAGGTTAATATGAATAATTATTCATATGAATGATTATTCATAACATCATGGTCAGGACAGGAAAGAAATGAAAAAAGAGCTAACGAAAATCTGCTACAGATTCTTCACCAACCTCGCAAACCCCACCAGACTGGCTGCGATAGAGCAACTCTTGGAGAAACCTATGAGTGTAAACGAACTTGCAGAGGCGCTTGGACAAGAACAAAGCATGATTTCACACAATCTCAAACCCCTCCTCCAATGCAACCTTATCGCCATAAAAAAAGAAGGCAAAAAACACATCTACACCGTCAACGAAGAAACTCTGTTGCCCATTTTCGGAGCTATTGAGAACCATGCTCAGAAATTCTGTCCGTCCGTCGGAAAATGCTTGAATGGAGCAAAATCATCATGATTAAAAGGAAAATAGTAAAAATAAACGAATCACTCTGCAACGGTTGCGGCAGTTGCATCCCTAAATGTGCGGAAGGCGCCCTCCAAATAGTAGACGGTAAAGCAAAAATAATCAAAGAAACCTACTGCGATGGCTTGGGTGCCTGTTTGGGGCAATGTCCTCAAGGAGCAATAAGCGTGACAGAACGTGAGGCGGAACCCTTCGACGAAAAAGAAGTGCACGAATACCTCAAGAACAAAACAATCCCTTCGCCACCACAAAGCAGCCCAGCCAACTCGACGCCACAGAAGCCCCAGTGGCCTGTAAAACTGAATCTTGTTCCGACAAAGGCGCCATTTTTTGAAAATGCCGACCTTCTACTTGTTGCTGACTGCGCACCTATTGCAATGAAAAATTTCCATGAGACACTTATGCCTGGAAAACGAGTTATCATCGGATGCCCAAAATTCAACGACGCCAGAGAATACGCCCAAAAACTAGCAGAAATCTTCCAACAAAACAACATCGCATCCGTAACCGTTGCCCATATGGAGGTCCCATGCTGCGTCGGCTTAAAGTGGGCGACAAATAAAGCTCTTGAGTTATCCGGCAAGAAAATCCCAGTTAAAGAGTATGAGATAAAAATTGGAGGCGAAATAATTGAGCTCTAAAGATAAACCCATGGAAAAGAACCCTCAAACATGCCCTGGACTTCGAGACCTGCTACAACCTAAACCAGCCTACATTAAATGTCATGTCTGCGGCGGCGATCTGGAAATTTGGAGTGACGAAGACAAGACAGTTTGCCCAAGTTGCGGAGCAGAGTGGAAACGCCCTGACAAGTCAGCCGCTTGCCTAGAATACTGCCAGTATGCTGACAAATGCAGAGGGATCATAGAATCCCGAAGAACCTGACATAGGAAATTTCTGGGATTAGCCCAGAAAAAACCCCTTCTTGTTTTAATAATTGGTGTTTCTACCGGTTTCTTTCGCTTCGAACGAAAAGGAAAGTTCCAACTGCAAAGAACGCTATCGAAAAGATTGTGATTATTGCTAAGTCGGCTATGGGGCTGTATAGAACTATGTGGCTGTAAGCTGGTGTTCCTTGATATACCTAGTCCTCTGAGCAAATCTACCTAGATAGGTCATGGGCATGGCATGAGCTAAAACGCCTAAAACCCCGGTTGAATCTTTTATAGGGATAATTGCACCCGAGAGAAACATCTGAGCAAACGCAATCATTATCACTCCTTTATCCGCCGTCTTTGGACTGCTACTAAATATCCTAGCTATCAAAGCGCCTAATGAGCCACCTGCTACACAGATAATGGGCGCCAACAGAAGAATCCATCCAATCGTTGACAACCCCACGGATATGCCCATAACTAAAGCCACAATAACAAAGGCAAATAGTTGTAGTATGCTTGTTATGGTGCCTCCTACGATTTTGCCCAAGATGATGGAGTAGCGAGAGATTGGCGCGACAAAGATTTCCTGTGTGAAGTCATTTTCGCGGTCTTCAACTAAAGATGTAACGCTCATCATCGTGTTCATGACAAGCGTGTTTGCAACCATCCCTATGAGTGCAAACTGCAAATAGTTATAGCCCAAGCCGCTGCTAAGGTTTTGTGCAATGCTGCCGCCCAAAATGCCTAGGAAAAGCACGGGCATCATAAGGCTAAAAGCAAGCGAGGTTTTCCAGTCTTTGAAGAAACGGGCTATCTCCCGGGCACCAATGACTGCAATCGCGTTGAATTCTTTTTGAAATGACATTACTGAGCCATCTTCCCATTTTTGTCGCCTACTAAATCCATGTAGGCTTCCTCTAAGGATGGTGTATGAATCTCCATCAAGATCAGGGGCGTCTTGATTTGGCTTAGAATTTGCTGGGGGGTCTGCTGTGCAAAGCTTATTTTGAACTTGCCGTCTTCAGTGGTTTCTGGCTTAAAAGACTCAAGTTGCGAGCGTAATTCACTGCGGTTATCAGCATCTAGGAGCACATATTTTTCAAGCAGGCGATTTTTCATCTCCGTTGGCGTACCCAGAAAAACAATTTGACCGTGATTGACGATGCATATTCGGTCGGCATTTTCGGCTTCTTCGATGTAGTGTGTTGTTAGGAATATTGTAGTTTTTTGGATTTTGCTTACTTTTCTCAAATAAATCCATAGGTCTCTACGGGAAACAGCATCTAATCCCTGGCTTGGTTCATCTAAGAACAACACTTTGGGTTTATGCATTAACCCCCGAATGATTTCCAATTTACGCTTCATTCCACCTGAGAAAGTTTTAAGGGGCTTGAACAAGTCTTCCCGAATGCCCATATATTCGGCCATCTCCAGGACTTGACTTTGATATTCCTGAGGCATGAGCCGAAAGAGAGGTTTGTATGTATAGACGCCGTAAAGGTTCACGTGTAAACGGATATTTTCTTCAGCAGATAGATAGAGATCTAAACTTGGATTTTGGAAAATAATGCCTACGTTCTGACGGACTTCTTTTGCTTGAGAGTTTATATCGTAGCTGGCGATTGTTACGTTTCCGCTTGTTTTTGCCAGTGTTGTAGTTAAGATTGATATTGTGGTTGTTTTTCCCGCTCCGTTGGGACCGAGGAACGCAAAGAATTCGCCGGGTTGTACATCGAAGCTGATGCCGTTCACGGCTGGTTTTTCTGATTTGCTGTATCGTTTGGTTAGGTTTTTGACTTGTATGATTGGTTGCATTTTGTTTTCGCCCATTTTGTTTAGCACCAATAAACCAACTTAACAACGTTAAATAAAAGCTTAACTGTGTTAAATAATCACTTAACATGGTTAAACATATAAACAGCTAAAGCACAATCTTACTCAAATGAAACCCAAAAAGACAAAAACGACAGGCATACAGCCTGAAGCCGTAATAAAAGCAGCTTTGGAAATATTAGATGCTGAAGGCTTAGACAACGTAACCCTAAGACGCATAGCAGCAAAACTAAACGTACAAGCGCCCGCTCTGTATTGGCATTTCAAAAACAAACAAGATATTACAGAAGACATGGCCCAAACCATCCTCACAAACGCAAAACTCGACAAATTTACCCCACCAGCCGACATCAACAATTGGCCTCAATGGCTAGCGGACTTAATGCATTGCCTACGTAACGCGCTAATTGCTCACAGAGACGGCGGTCGCGTTGTTGCGGGAGCATCGTTTGGTCGCGCTTACGCTTTAGAAAAAATGTTAGCTCAAATTGCCAGGGTTTTAAACGAAGCTGGGTTTGACAGCTTTCCTGCAGGTCTAGCTGCCGCCACAACAATCGATTACGTTTGGGGCTTCGTAATTGAAGAGCAAGCGGGTCCTGAACCCGAAACACTTAGAGCGTACTTAGCCAACCCATCCACCAGGACTAATTCAGAAGACGACACATTCCTAAGCGCCTTTATGAACGAATACCGCAAAATAACTCCCACAGAAACCTTTGACTGGGGCTTACAAGTAATAATAACTGGGCTAAAATCCGCCCTAACCAAACCCTAAACTTTTCGGAAAGCTAAAAATAAAGCAGTATACACTGATTATTTCTTGTAGGGTAATCTGGGGAGCTGGGAAATTGACCTGGCTGAGAGGACGGCTATGTGCTGTCGACCCTTAGAACCTGAACCAGATAATGCTGGCGGAGGGAAAAAAGTGGATCCAAACATACTAAGTATAACTAATGACCAACCAATTTCTCAGACAAAACGGGTAGCGTTAACAGGAGTTATGGCGGCTTTAATCGCGGTGACCACCATAGTTGCCATACCTTTGCCGCCGCCGCTTTCAACAATCAATTTGGCACCGGTAATAATATTCACGGTTTGCATACTTCTCGGACCATGGGTAGGATTAACCTGTACAGTGATCGGGTGCGGCATCGGATACTTGGCGGGAACGAGCCTGGGAACAATAATTGTTCCACCCGGTTTTCTCTATATTTACTTGGTTGGGTTGGTGGCTGCACGCGGTCCCATGGCGTTAGCTGTCGGTGGCCTACGAAAGAAGAGCGAAGTTGCAGGCATGGTTCTGGGCGTTGTTATTGAAACGGCGGTTTTCTTTTCTATTGATTTCGTGCTGTTCGGAATAGGCTTCGCTGTCTTTGATTTGGGAACGTTTGTTGACTTAGTGTTCGTACCCATCACCGTGGCGGTGCTTATTGCGGTTAGAAGGATTTTAGACACAAAGTACCTAAATTAGATGACGAGAAATGGGCAGTCATACACGTTTTGAGAAGGAACGAACCGCAAAAGACTACGAAGCGTACTACGAAACCAAATACAAAAAAGCAGACGTGCTTGAGAAGAAACTGATAACCCAGCTTTTTGCGCAATTTCCCAACGCAAAAAATGTTTTAGAAGTAGGCTGCGGAACTGGACACTTCACAGGATGGCTGAAATCTTCCATAGCCCTAGAAGCTGTCGGAGTTGACACCTCGTGGGCTATGCTAAGAGAGGCCAAAAGCTTTTTGCCCCAAATAGCCTTAGCTCAGGGGGAAGGTAGCCGTTTGCCTTTCAAAGACAAATCGGTGGATGTTGTGTTTTTTATGACTAGCCTGGAGTTTATTTCAGATGCTGTTGGAGCGCTCAAGGAAGCTGCAAGAGTGGCGAGAGTTGGAATAAATCTGGGTCTCATGAACAAAAATAGCCTTAGCACCCTGAAAAAAAGACTAAAAGCTGCAACATTAAACGACTCATTCTACAAGCAGGCAAGGTTTTATTCCCTTTCAGACATAAAAACAATAATGGAAAAAATTCTTCCCGAAGAGCACGAAATTGTTTTTTGCAGTACGACTGTTTTTTCCAAGCCATTCAGCAGCAAAGAGTCATCGGTTTTCCCTTTTGGGGGGCTTCTTGGAATAGCAGTTAGATTGGAGGGGTTTGATGAGTAAAACTGGAAAGTTTTCTTATGACTTAATTGAAAGGCTCGTTTACCCTAAACTTGGTGCAGACCGAGCTGAGGTGCTTGTAGGTCCAGGCGCGGGGCATGATAACGCAGTCGTCAAGTTGAAAGGTGGTCAAGTTCTAGTGGCAACCGCGGACCCCCTCTCAGTTATACCCGCTTTGGGAGTAAAGAACTCAGCGTATATCTCGTTTCATTTACTTGCTTCAGACTTAGCGACCTGTGGTTTTTCTCCCGAATTTTTTATGGTTAATCTTAATTTGCCTCCTGAAATGAGCGATGAAGATTTCGATACGTATTGGAGCACCATAGATGAAGAATGTAGAAAGCTCAACGTCGCGATTGTCGGTGGGCACACGGGCAGATACCCTGGATCAGGATACACCGTTGTCGGCGGCGGAGTCATGATGACAATTGCGCCGGAAAACCAGTACTTAGCGACAACGATGGCCAAACCCGGTGACCTTATAATGATGACCAAAGGAGTTGCGATAGCAACAACCGGGATACTTTCAAGGGTCTTTTCCGAAACAGTTGAGAAAAATTACGGATCCTCTTTTCTGAAGAAGGCTAAGCACTACCTTTATGATTTTAGCGTGGTTGAAGACGCGTTGATTGCGGCGTCCATAGGCTTGAGGGACGAAGGGGTTACCTCGATGCATGATGTTACTGAAGGAGGGTTGCTAGGAGCATTATACGAGCTTTCCGAAGCGTCAAACACGGGTTTAGAAGTTGATCTTTCCAAAGTGATTATCACTGATGAAGCCGCCAAAATTTGTGAACTTTTCAAGATATCCCCTTACCACACCTTAAGTGAGGGAACCCTAATCTTGACAGTCAAACCCGAAATGGCTTCAGCTGTTCAGCAAGTCCTAGATTTGAAAGGAATAAAAAACGCGGTGATAGGAAAAATTGTCGATGCAAAAAATGGCAAGTGGACCAAAAACGCAGACAGAAGCGAGATTCTGGGCAAACCTGAGGCTGACCCGTATTGGGAAGCTTATTCTATGGCAATTAGAGAGGGGTGGAAATGAAAGGTTACCCTAAGCTTGGGGGTTTGTATCTTGTCGTTTCACCGATTTTGCCTGACGAGCAACTGCTTTTTGCAACGGAGATGGCTCTTGATGGAGATGTAGATCTTCTTCAGCTTTCAGCAGGCAAAGAAACGCCGGGTCTGCACGTTTTGGGAACCAAGCTTGTAGACATGGCGAGGGAGCATGGGATCCCATTTCTAGTTAACAACAGCTTGGAGTTGGCTAAAGAGGTTAGCGCTGATGGGGTGCACTTAGATGCTTTTGATGTAACCCCAACAGAAGCCAGACGCCTTCTCGACAGTGAAGCCATAGTAGGTTATACAGTGAACGTTGATTTGGAAAAAATCAAATGGGCAGAAGATGCAGGTGCAGATTACGTTTCGTTTTGTTCAATTTTTCATCAATGCCCTGGCAATCAATGCCCAATAGTGCCTTTAGATACCGTTAAAAACGCGGCATCCGCTACAAACCTTCCGATTTTTGCAGCCGGAGGAATAAATTTAGAAAACATTCTGTTGGTTCTGGAAGCAGGAGTGGAAGGAGTCGCAGTCACCTCAGCCATTCTTAAGTCAAAGGATCCGCGGAAAACCGCGAGAGAATTTAAACAAATGATTAGCAAATATGGGAAGAAAAGGTAGCTCGAAAGACCTTTCCAAATGATCTTATTTTTTGAGTTCTGATAAGACAAAGTTCACGATTTCTTCGGCGATGTTAACTTTGGCAACGACTTGGAGCCCTTTCCACCCTGGCTGGCTGTTAACATCTACAATTCTCGGTCCCTGAGGTCCTTCAAGGATGTCCACTCCCGCAATTTTGCATCCCACTGCCTTGGCGGATTTAATCGCTAATTCCTCGAATTCTTTGCTGATTGTAGCGGGTGCGGGTTTGGCGCCTCGGCTATAGTTGGTTTTCCATCCTTCCGCGACACGACGCATGGATGAGACCACTCGATCACCGATCACAAAAGCGCGAATGTCTGAGTGTCCATGGGGTACGAATTCCTGCATGTAGATAACGCCGTGGTGGAAGGTGATGGCTTTGAAGATTGTGTCAGCGATGTCTACGTCGTTTACTCTTGTTGCGCCTTGTCCGCGTGAGCCGAAAATGGGTTTAACAACTATGTCGCCGCCTAACTCATCGAAGGCTTTGAGAGCTTCGTTGACGCTTTCAGTTGCTAAGGTACGGGGTACGGGAACGCCGATGTCTTCCAAAAGCGCCAATATGTCATATTTGTCTACACAGTGCTCAATAGCTGTGGGCGGGTTCACCATGTAGAAGCCTTGGCGTTCAAGCTTGTAGAGCATGTCCATTCGGAAAACCAATTCCTCAAGAGAACCGCGTCCAATTGGGCGGATGATGAGGGCGTCCAAGTCGTCCAGTAGGCTGATGTCGTTGACTTTGAAGCAGGGTTTGTAGGCGAGTCTTGCGACGAGTCGTGGAAAAGTGAAGCATTCGTATGGGATGCTCCTTTTGGTTAATGCTTCCCGGACTTGGGTGCTGCTCCATGCTTCGGGGTTACGGGTCATTATTCCAAATCTCAAGTTGGATCTAATCCTTGCGTATCTTTCTTGAAGAGATGCTTAATTGCCTGTGCTCTTAAATGTTCTGTGACCAAAAAAAGGAAGGCAAAGTTATTTGCTAAAACTTGCTTTCGAAGAAAAGACTTATTTTTTCTTTGTTCTTGCCGATTACGTCCCCTATAAATGCTCCCGAAATCAAGCAGATGATCAGGGTTGTCGTGGCGAAAAAATTGTTTCCTATAGAACTCGCGATTTGAACCCGAAGGCCAGTTGCATTTGAAAAAAGCACTATGGCTGCCCAAATGCAAAACCCGATGACGGATGCTCCGACAAAAAGAAACGTTGCCCTGCTAGAAATTTTTAGGGACGATGATGTGAATTTTAGGTAGTAGGCGAAGCCTATTATGAAAAGAACGCTTCCTAGCAAAAGCCCTATCCCTGCTGCAGCGACTTTCATCGTGTACCCGTAAACTGACCCGAAAACAACCATCGTCACGGTCAGCATTAGCCAATAGGTTTTGCTTGATGTTATGCTTGTGGTTTTAGGCTGCACTTTGTTTTTTATCTTTGAGTCAGTCTTTTTGGGATGGTTTTTCGGGTAAGTTTTAGGCATGAAGTTAAGGTCACCATCTGAGGCTTATTAATTTTTCAATTTGGAGCTCACTCTTTCAGGGTCAAGTGGTGTTTCAGACTTAGCCTCTTGACAGTTTGACTCGAGGCGAAATCAAAAAGTAGTCAGGCAGAGAAAATTGCAAAGGACGCTCGTCATCCGTATGGTGAGTTGTCAGTAGCCATCGTACGATTACAACGCGGCTCAAACGTTCTCACCAACAATAATCCTAACAGCAATACCGCAAACCACGGTGTTTATGGCTTTGGCGGAAACTATCCGTCCAACGGTAACTCAGGCCACGGGATGGGAGGTATAATGCGTGGCTGCGGAATGGGAATGACGAGATAAAGCGGTGATTTCCATCCTTCAAAACTTCTTTTTTAGGCTAATTCTTCTTCAAGAGGTTATTTAACACGTTCAAGCCGCAGAGAATTAAGCAAAAGCAGCATGGTGACTCCGTCGTCGCCAGCGATTACGGTTGCAAGCAAACCAGTTACCCCAAGCACCCCTAATGTCCCCAAAATCAGTTTTATGACGAGTGATGCTGCTATGTTTTGTTTGGCTATGCTCATGGTTTTGCCGCTTAACGCGATGAGGTAGGGGATTTGCGCCAATTCGTCTTTTACAAGTACGATATCCGCCGATTCTAAAGCAACATCAACCCCGGCGGCGCCCATTGCGATCCCGACATCCGAGGTGGCGAGTGCAGGTGCGTCGTTGACGCCGTCGCCGACCATTGCCACAAGCCCGTCTTTGCCCTTCATCTCTTCGATGCATTTGAGTTTGTCTTCTGGGAAAAGTTCGGCGTAGACTTCGTCAATTTTGAGGGCTTCAGCGGTTTCTTTGGCGATTTCTGCCCTGTCGCCCGTTAGCATCGCGGTTTTTATTCCTTTTTTCTTTAGGTCGCTTACGGCTTTTAATGCATCTCCCCGTACTTGATCTACGACGCAGACTGTTGCGAACCCTTCTTTTCCGACGGAAACGCAGACTGAAGTGTGTGTGTCTGCTTCATCAATTGACATGGCTTCTTCGCAGTTACAGTCGAACTGTTTCATTAGCTCCGTGTTTCCGACTGCGACGAAGTTGCCGTTTACGTTTCCGATTATGCCTTTTCCGGGGACTTCCGTTAGGTCGGTGACTTTGTATTTGCTCAGGTCGATGCCTTCGTCTCTTGCCCTTCTGACTATGGCTTGGGCGACTGGATGATTTGAGAATTGGTCAAGGGCAGCTGCGAGCGCCAGAGCCTCCTTCTCGGTTCTGTGCGTCAACCTCACCTGATGGACGGCGGGTCTGCCAAGGGTCAATGTGCCGGTTTTGTCGAACACTACCCGTTTGACTTTAGCGAGTTTCTCCACATAAACACCGCCTTTGATAAGTACGCCTCTCCGGGCTGCAATGGTTATAGCTACGAAGACGGTTGCGGGAACCGAGATGATGAAGGCACTTGGGCAGGACACCACTATGAGGATTAGGGAACGGTAGAGCCACGTATTAAAGGACGCGCCGAAAACTAATGTGGGAACAACAGCGGTTAGGGCGGCTAGAGTGATGATTATTGGGACGTAGACTTTTGCGAATCGGTCGACGAGATGCTCAATAGAAGCCTTGTGTTTGCCTGATTCAGAAACGAGGACCATGATTCTTGAGACAAGGGTTTCGCTTGCCTTTTTCGTAACTGAAACTTTCAGGATGCCGCTCATGTTCAACGTTCCAGCGAAAACACAGTCATCGATTCTCTTGGTAACAGGCACTGATTCGCCGGTCACTAGTGCTTGGTCAACATGGGAGAAGCCCTCGGTAACGTTGCCGTCTAAAGGGATACGTTCGCCGGGTCTGACAAGCAAAATCATGTTGGGTTCGACTTCGTTGACACCGACGGTTTTTTCTTCTCCCCCGACGAAAATTCTGGCTTTGTCAGGCATGAACTTTGACAGTTTCTCAACGGTTCGTCTTGCCCTGTCCTCGATGTAGCCTTCAAGGTATTCGGCGATTGAGTATAGAAACAAAACGGTTGCGGCTTCGAAAAACGCGTGAAGATATAGTGCGCCAAGGGCAGCTATAGCCATTAGGAATTCGACGGAGAACCTTTTTTCCAAGAAAAGCTCTCTCAGCCCGACGACGCCGATGTATATGGATGCGAAAAGCACCACTACATAGTACAGGACTATGCTCAGGGTGGCTTTGAAATTGACGAGCGGAATGGTAAAGTTAAGGGGTACGCCTGAGTAAAGGAGGGTAAGCAAGCCGCCTATGGTGATGGTTAAGCCTAGTAAAACTGCGAACGTAACCATTACACGTTTGTTTTCGGTCTGTTCCTCTTTCTGCGTGGGCTTTTCAACGCAGGTTTTGTCCTCAAAAGTCATCGTTTACCTAATAAAAAGAAAAATTAAAACAGCAAATATTAAGATGCTTGTGAAAAAAACGGTGGTTTTTAATAAACACCGCATCTAAGGAAGGAACTGTTGGTATACTGGGTGGCCTTTGAACCGCAAAGTGGTTTCTGATGTTTCAATGGTTCCGCTGGGCAGCCGCATGCAAATCGAATTCACGATAGCTCCATTTGGAATTACCCTTACGCCGTCTAACAGTTCGCCTTTTGTGACACCCGATGCTGCAAAAACCAGTTCTTTCCCTTTTGCAAGTTCATCCTGATTGTATGTTTTGTCGATTTCGACGCCAGTCGCCCGCAGGCGATCTAGGCGTTCGGGATCGTCTTTTTTATCCTGCCAAACCTTCGCAAGCATGGTTCCGCCCAAAATCTTCACTGCTGTCGCGGCTATGGTGGCTTCGGGTCCGGCTCCCGCCCCGATGAGCATGTCTACTCCACTGTTTGGTAGACAGCAGACTACGGCGCCTGCAATGTCTCCGTCTGGGATAAGTAGGATTCGCACACCTAGTTTCCTGAGTTGTGCGAGCAGAGTGTTGTGTCTTTCTCGTTCAAGCATGATAACGGTGAAGGTTGATAGAGGGATACGTTTTTCACGGGCTATTGTCCGAACCAATTTTGGAATGGGCATGTCCATGGATATTTTCCCCATTGAATGGTAGTCTGTGGCGATTTTAAAGTAGTATCCGTCGTCAGGCAGCACTTGGAAGCATCCTGCTGGTGCACATGCTAAAGCGGAAATTGCATCTTTTCTGCCTTTGCTGGCAGCGGTGGTTCCGTCGACGGGATCAACGATGAATTCGACTTTTGGTCCTCCGCCTGTTCCGACTTTTTCTCGGCGTTCAAAAGAGGGTGCATGATCTTTGGGTCCTTCACAGCAGATTACTTCGCCTTCCACGTCTGTTTGGGCAAGCACTGCTCTTGAAAACTCAACGGCCTTTGCATCAATTAAGTCGCAATCGCCTTGACCTACATGCAAAGCGGCGCCTACTGCGCCCGCGACTGTTATTCTTGTTAAAGATGGGGCTAAAGCTCTAAGAGAAACCATAACGTTATCTCCTCACAGCGATATTTGGTTAATTCGTTACCGACCAACCAATATATGCTTTGCTAAAAAAGCCTCTTATCAATAGCTGCGAATGTTCATCCCTGCTTTTTTGTTTTCAGATTGCAAGTTGGAAGTATTTGCCCAAATTTGTACGCAATCTGGTTAATTTCTTTTAGAAGTTTCTGGCGCAATCGTTAAATTGCCGCCTTCTAAGTATTCCCACCAATGCCGAAAGACCAGGAAATAAAAGGCAATACGCTAAAGGCATATCTGTACCTTCTCAAACATGGTCCCTGCGAGCTGCGGGAGGTTCAGCGAGGTCTCGGCTTGTCATCAGCTTCTCTCGCGTCGTATCATCTTGGGAAACTTGCAGAAGCAAACTATGTGAAGCAAGATGAACAGGGAAAATACTACGCGGTCAAAGATGCCTCAGTTAAAGTTCTCGAAGGCTACTCCAAAGTCGGCCCTGCGGTTGTGCCTCAACTATTCTTCTTCTCGCTACTCTTCACTATCGTAGCCGCCGTCTTCTCTTTTGAAGCTCTTTATGGCTCGAATTTTACAGTTTGGTTAGTAATTCTCTGCAGTGCCATGGTTGCAGTATTCTGGTATGAAACATTGATTCTTTGGCGAAGACTCACGGCTTAGCAGAACGTTTCCAAGGTTTTTTTCAATGCTTTTGAACAAGCATTAAATGGTTTTTAAAAGCCTTTAAAAAATGTAGGTTATTATTCTTTCGTGCCTATTTTCCGTCGATGCAAAATGACTTTAAAATGGACTACTAAATATGGTATAGCAGCTATACTCGCAGCCGCACTGATAATTTCGATTGTCTTTGTCGCCAACCCCAGCATCATACCCAAGCAAGCTTTGGGAAAATCCTCCTTCGCAGTTATGCTTACGGATCCACCAGTTGTGCCAGCTGGAACAACGGTGCTCAACCTCACATACTCAGACATCTCACTTGACATAAGCTACGTCAATGGAACTTCTGCGTGGCTTTCTGTGGGAGGTTCAGGAACAGTGAACTCTTTCGCATTGATTAACATGACCAAAACCATCGCATCAACCACTATCCCAACCAACTCCACCGTGAACAAAATCCAGTTTACAATTGCAAACGTAACGGCAGTAGTTAATGGCACAACCTACAACGTAACCACTCTTTCAAACACTCTTGTAATGTCGGTTGCTAATAGCAGAATCAACCAAACTTTCTCAGGCGTACTGGTTGACTTTAACCCCACACTCATCGAGATACAATCCGTTGATGCAAACGGAAACCCGGTCAACTACTATGTACTTGCCCCAAGCGCAACCGCAACGGTCGTCGGCAGTTTAGACCGAGCGCAAGTCAAAGTTGGTACAATCGTGAAAATCGGCCAAAACGGACAGGTAGGAGTAGAACGCGTCGTTCAGAACTTCAGCCAAAACGTCACAATCTCCTCCGCCTCGCTCTCAGTCAACGGCAACACCACAAACCTCTCAGTAACCCTCACAAACACCGCAGACGTAACCTTCAGAATCTTTGGCATAACCCTCCAAGGCAAATTCAACTCCACCGTTAACTGGGCGCACGACTTCCAAATGCCATACCGCAACCCAGAAACAATTCCATTCCAAATCAACAACACCGATTTAGTTCCGCTTTTCGGACCAAGCTTCCAAATGCAGCCTATGATTCCGCAGGATGTTCGACCACAGGCGATAACTCAAGCAGCAAACCTCGTGCAGCCGCTCGACATGAGAATAGGAATGGGATACGGTAACCAAGGCGTCGGCTCGGGCTTTGGTGAAATGGGCATGGGCAAAGATCCTAATGGTCCCCAAGGCGGAGATGACGACAGACCGGGAACTCCAGCTACAACATATTTGGCTCTGCAGCCAGGCCAAACAGTCACATTGACTTTCATCGGAGTCATCGGTAACCAGCAAGGGCAAAACTTCGATTATAGATCAGCATTGACAACTACCCCGATTGTGGGAAATGCATACACCATCCAGCTTACGGGCGAAGGCTTCCAAACCTACAGTGTAACCGCAACAACATAAAACAAAGAAAACAATCTTCCTCATTTTTTATCTGCTTTTCTTAAAAATAATCTTTAACTTTCTGAAAAAAGAATAAATCAAAAATTGTTAAAAATGCTTTGTTTCTCGGGATTAAGCCTAAGATTTTTGCTGCAGGAAGGTTCGGCACAACGAGTAATACATAACTTGCTCCGTGGCTCAGTGGACACCCGTCATGGCGGGGACATGGCCATTCCTCACCACTTGCATCATGTAGTGATCGCAGAAAGTCGTGACCCGACCAACACTTGCTCTTTTAAACTAAGAGCTAAAAAGCCCGGCTAGACAATTTTAACTCCTAGAACGTGTTAGCAAATTAATAAAAGCACGGAATATATTCGCGAACGCTAAAACCAACGGCTAGCCGATCCGCAACCGCCTTTACTCTTTCCAAGTCAACCTCCGGCATCCTGACAGCCGTCGTCTCAACCTCCAGAATATGCTTGGCGCCCTGTATGAAATCAACGGTTGCCTTGTAAGTTCCCTCAAATGTTGGCTTACAAATTTCCACGTAGGTTTCTTTGTCCCCAGCGTTTAAACTGACACTTACCTTGTCAACGCCCGCTGTCCTCAGTTCAGTCGCAGTATCCCTGCCCATGTTAAGTATGTTACCGTGTCCGTTCGTGTCCACGCGAATCTTAAGTGGCTTGCAATAGTTCTTCCTTATCCACCGTGTAACCTCCAGCAAAAGATCGAGCCGCTCCGTGGGTTCGCCGAAACCGCAGAAAACCGCTTCATCCCAGCTCCGCATGCCCAACACCTTCTCAAGCTCGGATGTAATCTGGTCAAGGTTCGGTTCTTCAACAAGTTTAAGGTTGAATCCGCCGACGCCCCGCTTGAAATTTTTGAAACAGAAAAAGCATCGGTTAGAGCAGCGGTTGGTGATGTTTAGGTAAAGTTTGTTGTCCAGCCAGTAGACAGCTTTGGGTTCCTCATCTTTAGCCATGCCGTTCCTGCCTCATAAAATTCGGGCGCTAGCCGCCTGTCATTAGTGACATTATGATTACGTTGTCGCCGTTTTTAAGTGGGGTGTTGATGCCTTGAAGTTGGTCCATTAAGACGCCGTTGACCATTGTCACAAAGGTTGGCTTCATTTCTTTTTGGGTTGGATCGTAGACTTCTTGCGTGAATGGTTCGGCATATTTTTCCGCAATGCTACAGAGCAACTCAGATAGGAGTGAATCTTGTTTTAGGTCGAATTCCTCTTGACTCGTTTTCGTGAAGCTTTTGACTAGGCTCAAGTAGTGAACTTTAACTTTCATTTCTACCACTGCAGTCGTTCTAGTGGATTGATAGAGGCACCTCTTATCTTTTTTCTGTGCCAAAAACAGCTTCTCACCTGCGAAACTCGAAAAAACGTTATTATTGCGAGTACAGATGGGAACCTTAAAACGCTTTTTTTAGCCATGAATTTCAAAAGTAAAATCCCATTAACTTAATATACTGTTCAACTGAGTATTTAGCTAAATTTAACGGAGGAACACGGGTTTGCTCGGTTACGCAGGAAAAATTCTACGCGTTAATTTATCCACAGGGAAGATTACTGTGGAGAAACTCGATGAAGAAACCGCCAAAAAATACATTGGCGGTATAGGCTTAGGCATGAAACTTTGGCTCTCTAACTCAAAAGCAGGTGTTGACGCATTCGACCCTGAAAACCCGCTGGTTTTAGCGGTGGGTCCAGTTTCGGGAACAATGTTCCCAACAGGTGGAAACGGACACGCCTTCATTTCAAAGTCACCTGAGACAGGCGGCGTCGGCGAAGCCGTAAGCCACGGCACATTCGGCGCAGAAATCAAAAGAGCAGGTTACGACGCCTTAATTCTAGTCGGGAAATCCGAAAGACCAGTTTACCTTTGGATTGACGATGATTCAGTCCAGTTGTTTGATGCAGAAAAAATCTGGGGCAGATCACCCTCCGAAACCGAAGATGCAATTAAAGAAGAACTCGGCGACTACTATGTACGTGTCGCATCCATTGGATTGGCAGGTGAAAAACAATCCAAAATCGCCAACATAATAAACGAGAAAACACGTGCGGCAGGAAGAACAGGGCTGGGCGCAGTGATGGGGTCAAAGAACCTCAAAGCCATCGCTGTTCGTGGAACCAACGACATAGTGGTTGCCAAACCTGAAGAATTTATTGAAATGGTCAAAGAGTTTCATGAGCGAATGAAGGGGCCAGCTGCACAGAAATACCGAACTTTAGGGACATCAGAAAACGTGATGATACAGAACTCACTCCACTGCTTGCCCACACGCAACTTTAACAACTCATATTTTGAAAACGCTCAGAAAGTAAGCGGCGAAACCCTCAACGAACGGTACGTCGCCAAAATAATCGCTTGCAACTCGTGTGCAATGCGGTGTGAACATGAAGTCATAGTCCACGAAGGACCCTACAAGGGAACCATGGCACGAATGGAATATGATAACATCTGGGCGCTTGGTCCCAACTGCGGCGTCGACAAGCTTGACGCAATTATCAAAGCGGCCGAACTGTGCAATTATTACGGATTGGACGCTACAAGTACAGGTGTAACGGTCAGTTTCGTAATGGATTGCCACGAAAAAGGAATCCTAACACATGAGGATCTCCTCGGAATCGACGCTCATTTCGGCAACGCAGAAGCACTTCTGAAGCTTATTGAGAAAATAGGCAAGCGAGAGGGAATCGGCGAAATCTTAGCAGACGGGGTTAAAGCAGCCGCAGCAAAAATAGGTAAAGACTCAGACAAACTTGCCCAAAACATTAAGGGTTTAGAAGTTACAGGCTACGATTTAAGATGCTTAAAAACCGCGGCTTTAGGATTTGCAGTTTCTTTCCGTGGTGCAGATCACAATCGAAGTGGCGCTTACACATTTGACATTTCAGGTAAAGTCGACCGTCTTAAAGCCGAAAAAGGCAGAGGCAAACTTGTAAAGGACTCCGAAGATGTCTACTCATTAATTGACTCGCTTATTATCTGCAAGAACGCAAGAGGCACACTCTACAAAGAGATGCCTGATATGTCTAAACTCTACATGTTGGTAACAGGCTACGAGATGACTCCACAGGAACTCAGCCTTGCAGGCGAACGCATAAACAATCTTGCACGGCTAATTAACATCAGAGAAGGATTTAGCCGAAAAGACGATACCCTTCCGTGGAAAGTTATGAACCAACCAATTCTTGACGATGGCCCAGCCAAAGGCGCTGTTGTAACTCAAGAAGAACTTGATTTACTTCTCGACGATTACTATATGTCACGCGGCTGGACAACCAACGGAGTGCCAACCAAAGACGTTCTTACCAAGCTTGGACTGGAAGATTTATCAGACATAATCAAAGGAAAAGATGATTAAAAATGGTCAAAATTCACGAAAGAAAATTCGTTTCAGTTGACCCCGAAAAATGTGTAGGCTGCCAAATCTGCGAGTACGCCTGCTCATTCACCAAAGAGAAAGCGTTTAACCCGCTCAAGTCACGCATACGTGTTGTCCGTGTTAACCAAGTCGCCAACATGTCAGTAACCTGCAGGCTATGTGAAGACCCAGCGTGCGTAGCAGCTTGCCCAAGGGATGCACTTTCACAATCAGCCGACACTGGAAACATTGTTCTTGACAAAGACAAATGCAACGGTTGCGGATGGTGCATCGAAGCTTGTGACTACGGAGCAATCATGCTGCATCCCGAAACCAAAGTCGTTTACGTCTGCGACCTTTGCAAAGACAAAGCCGATGGACCCCAATGCGTCAAATGGTGCCCTGAAGAAGCATTAACCTTAGTAACAAGCGACGTGCTGGCTCAGAAAGCAAGAATTAGCGCAATAAAGAAGCTATTCCAAGAACCACAAGAAAAAATAAGTTAAGAGGAAAAGGGCGAAAAGCCCTTTCGCTTAATTTTTGCCATTTCTTTTCGTCCATATGGTCTTCTTTGCAGTGTTCTTCGTAGTCCTCTTTAGAATCTCATTCCATGTTGTCTTTGGGGCATTTCAATTTGCCTTCAGAGTTAAACTAGCTGGATTGAACGCTGTCTCTTCCCGCTTGGAACGCTTTTAGGTTGACGTTGATGTATTTTTCTTTTAGTCTGCCTGCGATTGCTTGCTTAAAAGACTCTGCTTTAACGGGAACTTTTGGAAGCGCTGAGAGCGCCCCTAGCAGAATAGTGTTAACAACCAGCATGTTCCCAAGCTTAGACGCTATGCCTTGCCCATCAACTTCATGCACAGTCGCCTTGTCCCTTAGAATTTGAATCAGTTCATTAGCATTCTTAGGTTTAACACCTAAACCTGCGATACATGGCTGAATGTACTTCATATTGACAACTACATCGCCGCTTCTCCTAAGCATGGGCAACGCTCGAGCAGCCTCAAGAACCTCAAAACCCAGGAGAACATCGGCTTTTCCAGTTTCAATCAGCGGCGACTCCACCTTATCACCCATCCTCGCATAAGCCACAATTGAGCCTCCACGCTGAGCCATACCGTGAATTTCAGCCTTCGCCACATCAAAGCCTTCCAAAATCGCGGCTTCACAGAAAATATCGCTTAAAACCACAACGCCTTGCCCGCCTACTCCGCTAAAAACCGTGTCAAGATTTTTCATCAATCCTTCCTCCTGACAGCTTTGAATGGACAGATGACCTCACATACACCGCATCCACTACAAAGCGACGCGTCGACTTCGACTTTGCCGTTTACCTTATAGATGGCTGGGCAACCGAAGGCTTTTGTACAGACCTCGCAGTCATTGCATTTCTCTGTGACCTCCATGGGCTTGCCACGTTCAACCAGAAGCGGGCAAGCTCTTTGTGAGATAATAACTGATGGACCGTTGTGATCAATGATTTTCCTCAAGGCAGAAATTGTGCCCTCGATGTCGTACGGGTCAACCACAGCGATTTTGTCTATTCCAAGACCCTTTGCGATGTCCATGAGCTTTAATATTTTTGTGTCTGTACCCATCGCCGTTTTACCTGAGCCTGGCGTCGGCTGATGACCAGTCATCGCAACCGTGCTGTTATCCAAAATGACCACGCACACGTTCGCCCGGTTATAAACGATATTTAGAAGCCCTGGCATTCCCCCGTGGAAAAACGTAGAGTCACCAATAACCGAAAACACCTTATCTTTCACGCCAGCATGAACCATCCCCGCAGCCTGCGAAATCCCCGCGCCCATGCAAAGACACGATTGAACCGCGTTTATGGGCGGCAAAACACCTAATGTGTAGCAGCCGATGTCGCCTGTCACGATTTTATCATCCGATTTTCCTGATAAACTCAAGGCACCTTCGGGGCAGAAGGATACGCATTTAGGTTCCCCGTCGCACGTGTCACAAATCAATGCTTTACCCGTTCGCGGATGCAAAGTTACCGCACCGGATTTGCACGCTTCTATGCACCAGTCGCAGCCTTTGCATTTATCCTCGTCGACAAGGATGGCTCCAGTTTGGGTTGACCGCTTCAACGCTTTTTCTGGGCAAGCGCTGATACATGGGGCTTCAATGCAAATTTTGCAGGTTATCGCCGTGTTGAATGTTTGACCAAGCCTAACTGAGCGAATCCGCGATTTAAGCGGATTGAAAACGCCCTCTTTCTCAAAAGAGCAAACGTACTCGCAGATGCTGCATCCGACGCATTTGTCGTTGTCGCAGCTGACATGCTGATTCACCATATTCAAGGCGTAATAAAACGCTCTGTGGGGACAGCCTGGGCAAAGAGTCGGAGGTCTAGGCTGCAAATCCAAAATGTCTGGGACCTCAGCTTTATCGGTTAGTTTTAGACTTGAGAGAGCTTCACGTACACTATCAGGTGTTAGCTCTCCGATTTCCTCAAGTTCCAATTGACCTTTCCCGTTAACAGGCAGGCCCAGCCGCAAGATGTTATCCTCGAGATAGGGGCGTAGCTCCTCGATCACTATGAGTTTTTTAACTTTTACTGCGAATCTTTGGACGATCTCATGTGGAAAAGGATGGACAAAACCTAGCTTCAACCAAGAAAACTTTTTCGTATCAAGCACTGAACGCGCGTAATAGTATCCTACGCCGCTTCCTATGATTCCGATGTCGCATCCATTGTCTTCGATGTAATTGAATTTTGAATGGTTGACAAGAGCTTTTGCCTCCGCCATCTTAACCTCTAAAACTCTATGCTGTCGAATGGCGTTTGAAGGAACCATCACCCATTTTGATCCTTTCTTATCAAAATCCGGTTTCCTACGCAAGACGTGCATTCGACCAAGTTTCACTCGAGCCTTCCCGTGGGCAACCCGCGTTGTCAAACGCAGAATGATTGGCAAATGCAGCCGCTCACTTAGTTCAAACGCTTCCCTAGCCATGTCTAGGGCTTCCTGTGGGTTGCCAGCATCTAGCAAAGGCAGCTTTGAATGAACCGCAAAGTATCGTGTGTCCTGTTCGTTTTGGCTGCTATGCAAAGCCGGATCGTCACAGACAGCAATCACCATTCCGCCCTCAATGCCCGTGTAAGCCAAAGTCATAGCGGCATCCGCGGCAACGTTCAGGCCAACATGCTTCATAGAAACAATTGAGCGAACCCCTGTCATCGAAGCGCCTGCAGCTACTTCAGCGGCTACAATTTCGTTTATGCTCCATTCAGCATAAATGCCAAACTCTTTGGAGACTTCAGCAAGGGTTTCCAAAATCTCGGTAGCTGGTGTTCCAGGATAAGAAGCCGCGACCTTAACGCCGGCTTCGACGGCACCTCTCGCGACTGCTTCATCGCCGTTAAGCAATGCAAAACTGCCTGGCTTATCTGCAGCAATTTTGGAAGTCATTAGGTTTAGTCCTTTACATTTTGCCTCTGCGTAAATCCAGAACTCTTTTCGCTTTTCCCTCAGTTCGCGGAAGTTCACCCGGTTTCACGATTTCCACGTCGGCTGAGATGCCGGTTACGATATGAATTTGTTTTTGGATACCGCTCTTTAACGCGTTCACATCTACATGTGGGTCTTTGGCTGCTTTATCGGATAATTCCACTTTAACGACAAAAGTGTCCAAGGCGCCCGGTCTATCGATGACAATCAAATATTGAGTTGCAAGCTCGGAGAAGCACATCACCGCGTACTCGATTTGCGACGGGAACACGTTTACTCCCCGGATAATCAACATGTCATCTGACCTACCATGAACTCGCATCATTCTTGCGTGAGTGCGTCCGCAAACGCACATTTCAGTCTCTATTTTTGAGATGTCACGGGTCCTGTACCTCAACATAGGAAGCCCCATCTTGGTTAAGCCGGTGAAAACAAGTTCTCCTTCTTCGCCTGGAGTTAGAACCTCGCCAGTATCAGAATCAATCGTTTCCACGATGAAATGGTCCTCCCAAATGTGAAGCCCTTTATGTTCAGGGCACTCGATTGCGACTCCTGGACCGCAAAGCTCAGTTAACCCATAAATGTCAAAAGCTTTAATCCCTAAGTCGCTCTCTATTCGTTCTCGAAGCTTGTCCGACCAAGGTTCAGCCCCGAAAATCCCAAGCCTTAGCTTAAGGTCTTTTCTGGGGGCAACGCCTTCCTGAGCCATCGTTTCAGCCAAATAAACTGCGAAGCTCGGGGTACAGGCCAAAATGGTCACACCAAGGTCCTTCATGAGTTTGATTTGGCGCTGGGTCATGCCGCCGCTTGCTGGAACGATTTTTGCTCCGACTTTTTGAGCGCCGTAGTGGACGCCTAAACCGCCTGTGAATAAGCCGTAGCCGTAGGCGATATGTATGGTGTCTTGGCGTCGTCCTCCTGCGGTGTAGATGGATCTTGCCATTAGTTCTTGCCAAACATCCATGTCGCCTCTGGTGTATGCGCCGACGATTGGATTGCCTGTTGTGCCGCTGGAGGCGTGGATTTCCACAATTTCATCGGGTTTAACGGCGACCATTCCGAAGGGGTAGTTGTCTTTCAGGTCGTTTTTTAAAGTGAAAGGGATTTTTTTGAGATCATCAAGTGAACGTATGCTTTCGGGTTTGAAACCTGCGCCGTCAAGTCTTTTCCTGTAAAAAGAGCTGTGTTCGTAGCAGTGCTTCACAAGCTCGTTAAGCTGTTTGAGCTGAAGTTGCTTTATTTCTTGAGCAGGCATGGTTTCGACTTTTTTGTTCCAGTATGTTCCGTCAACCATTCTTGTACCCCTCTTTCTAAGTCCTCAGATTACAAACATTTATGCGACTATTAGATAAAAGTTCCCCACTTCCGCATAGCGTAAGATTCTTTCGCACAATTGAAAAATCAACGTCATTCCTAAGCTAAAGAACAAAAAATCGACACTTCCGCATGGACGCTAAACACGGTAAAATTTGCGTTTTATGAGTTTGTACTGCCGCTGCAAAGTAAACATGAGTGGGATCGACTGTCCACAAGGTGAACAGTTTCCCTTCACAATAGCTTCGACAATGGCATCAACTGTGGGTTCAGAATTGATTGCCGTGTAGCCGTAACCTATTGTTGGTCCATAATGCGCGTCGGTCCCTCCAGTTTGGGGCATGTTAAGTTTCTGCGCTACTTGCGTTGCCTTTCGTTTGCAACGACCAAACGGGAAAGCGTTGGCATTTAAAGTTTCTACTGCGTCAAATTTCGCATCTTTCACATGGCTTGCCAAGCTGCCCTTAAACCAAGCATAGGGATGAACAGCAATAGCTATTCCGCCAGCCGCGTGGATTTTATCAACGGTTTCCCCCGCGCTCAATCCCCGGGGGATCAACTCTTTAACGTTTAACGCAACTATGTGACCGTCTCCGCTAGAAACTTCCATGCCTGGAATGACCAGAAAATCCGTTTCTTTAGCTATTTTCCAACTGCCATCAACCTGGTTATGGTCGGTGACTGCGACGGCCGTCAAACCTCGTTTTTTGGCGTAATAAACGAGGTCTTTGGGAGTTATGAGCGAATCCCTTGAATAATTGCTGTGAACATGAAGATCAGCGTTGATTTGCATGGGTTATCCCTGCTTTATTTTGGCTGATTCGGCTGTTTCTTCCTGATCTCAGATAATTGTTCGTCCAGTTTGACTTCGTCAGCTTCGATCTTGTGGAATAAGGGTTTAGGCTTGGATATTTTGTGCCCAGCTTCAATTGGATTTAGGGCTTCAGTCCAACTTGCCTTTTGGATGTTTCCCGGGAGGTTGAGTGTTTGCCAGAGTTGTTCTGCAATTTCAGGGATGAAAGGCGCTGAAACAACGGTTGCAGCCTTGACGACTTGGGCGGCAACGTAAAAGATTGTTCCTGCTTTTTCTTTGTCGGTTTTCATCAGGTTCCACGGTTCCTTGTCGTTGAGATACTGGTTCCCTACTCTGCTTATTGAGATCAACGTGTTTGCAGAGGAAAGAAGTTTTGAGGTTTCGATTTCTCGGGCGGCCGCTTCCACTTTTTCTTTGATTGCCTGAAGTATCGCCTCATCATCTTTGTCAAGTTTTGTGGGTTCTGGGATGGTGGAGTCGAATTTTGAGGCTATGAAGCTTAGAGTTCTGTGGATGAAGTTGCCGAAGGTATCATTAAGGTCTGCGTTGATTTTGTCGATGAAGGCGCTCCATGTGAAGTTAGTGTCTTTGCTTTCGGGTCTTGTCGCGATGAGGAAAAAGCGCCAGTAATCCGCTGGGAACATGTCTAGTGCTTCATCTATCCAGATGCCGACGCGTTGGCTTTTTGAGGCCTTCTGCCCCTTAAACTGGAGGAACTCCGTGGCGGAAACGTTCCATGGCAAGTTGTAGCCTTCGCCTGAAGCCAAAAGCAATGCGGGAAGGATTATTGTGTGGAATGGGATGTTGTCTTTTCCGACGAAGTACAGGGTTTTGGCCTGTTTGTCGAACCAGAATTCTCGCCACTTCTCCGGCTGCCCCATCCGCTGGCACTGCTCGATTGTGGCTGAAATGTAACCCAAGACCGCGTCGACCCAAACGTAGATTGTTTTGCCCTCAGCCCCTGCAAAAGGCGCCGGTATTCCCCATTCAACGTCTCGGGTGACTGCTCTAGGTTTTAAGCCTTCACGTATCCAGTTTAAACTAAAGGTTTTGACGTTGCTTGGAAGCTGCTGGTTGCCTCGAAGGTACTCTGAGAGAGGTTCGGAAAGTTTTGAGAGATCAATATACCAGTGCCGCGTGGTTTTAACCGTTGGCTTATTCTTGCAGATAACGCAGTACGGTTCAATGAGTGCCGTTGGCTCAAGCAGCCTGCCGCACATGTCGCATTGGTCGCCACGGGCTTTTTCGCAGCCGCAGTACGGACATTTGCCTTCGACAAAGCGGTCAGGCAAGAACCGCTGGTCATGCTCGCAGTAAAGCATTTGGGTTTCCTGCTCGAAGATGTACCCGTTTTTTTGGATTTCAAGCAGTGTTTTCTGGACGAACTGTCGGTGTATTGTGCTTTCTGTGCTTGTGTAATTGTCAAATGAGGCTTCCCATCGATTAAAGAGCTCTGCGACGCGGGCGTGGTTGCGATCGGTTAACTCTTTAGGCGTGATGCCTTGTTTTATAGCTTCAACCTCTATGGGCGTGCCGTGTGTGTCTGAACCGCTAACCATCAAAACGTCGTCGCCTTTCAACCGATAATAGCGTGCTGTGACATCAGCGGATAGGACTGAGCCTACGAGGTTACCCAAATGCGGCGTCACATTGATGTATGGCCAAGCGGAGGTAACTAAAACTTTTTCAGGCAAACGTGATCATCACAAACCGTTTGGTACCGCCCTTATTTAAAATTACTAAGCCACAAAAGTGAGGTCAGGCTACAGCAAACTGAAGAATTTGTTTGTGAATCAACAACTCTAAGCTGACCATGTAGATTTGCTTTTGCGCGATCATACAGTCCTCTTTTTCGGGGATTTTCGCTTTTGCGGAATAACTAATGTTACGCCGAAGCCAGCTAAAGATTCATCACGGACTTTTAAGGGGCAAATGTTCTCATTGAAGACGTGCTCCCGTTGATACGAACGGGGCAACTTGCATTCCGATGCTGTTGTCTGTTGACAGGTTTTTGCAGATGAAGTTGAATGAGTTTTCTGTGAAGTTCAAAACATTTTTGCCTTCTTTGGTAAGACCGTAAATTTTGCGTGGCCTTTCAGAAGTCATGTTCCAAGCGCTCTTCACGTAGCCTTTTTTCTCAAGAAGTGCTAGTAGTGGGTAAACGGTGCTGGGTCCGAAATAGACGGCGTAGTTTTTGCGGATTTTAGTGATGATTTGGTATCCATGCATTGATTCTTTGTCTAGGTACCGAAGGACAATCATGTCTAGGAGTCCTTTCGTGAGTTTTGTTTGGGTTTCTTTTTGGTAATTGTTGATCATTTTATTTTTTCTCTCCTGTTGATTTGTCGTACACATGTACGATATGTCTTTTCAAGACACATTTCTTATGTCTTCATAGTGGCTAAACCGCCACATAAACCCTCGCACATAACCAAAACATATCAAAGCATACCCAAAACCCCAATTGTCCAACACAGCTACAAGTCAACATGTAAAAACAAACGGAAAAAAACGAAGCTCCAACACAAAAGTAGCCCAAACTCAACTGTACAGCAGAACAACAACTAACTTGATTTTCAGGATTATTCTGCAGGGAAAAATATGTCGAACGCCAAAAATTACGCGCCACAGAACGTGTCGGCGACACAAATATACCAAGAAATCAACTTGCAACACAAGGTTTTATTTAGAATACCTCATATTAGCTCGGTTTATAGGCGACTCGCATGAGAGGAAATGACCATTTTGCCGATGCGTTAGGAATCCAATTAATTGAAGCTAGAGATGGACATGCCAAAGTATCGATGAAAGTTGAAAAAAACCACACCAACGCCCTCGGGTTCACTCATGGCGGCGCAATCTTCTCATTGGCAGACTACGCCTTCGCACACGCATGTAACTTTGGCGACAACGTCGCGGTGGCAGTCCAAGTAAGCATCAACTTTCTAAAGCCATCCGTCGAAGGGGATGTCTTAGTGGCTGAGGCAGAACGGGTTTCAGATGGAAAAACAACAGGCCTATACCAAGTCACGGTTAAGAACGAAGCGAAAATGGTTGCCTTCTTCACAGGTTTAGCGTTTAAAAAATAACCTGTCCTAAAATGCAAATAGCTTGTTCTAAAATGTAGAATTAATAGTGGCGCGGCAATCTTTCAATTTTATGAACCCAAAGAAGAGACTCGCTATCGGTTTAGTTTCCATATTCGTTTTATCAGTTTTCACTTTGATTTTTGTCTTTGACGTGAGCATAAATCGCGACGCCAGGGCTCACGAGCTTGCCGGCAATCCTCAAATTGATGCGTCATGGGTTACAAGCCTCAACCAAACGGTCAGCAACGCTTCTCCTTACCCCAATGACTCCGAAACCAGCAACCCCAACGTTTTGATTTCGTACTGCAGAACCTATCTTTACGAAAACGGATCATCAGAGCTGCTTGAGTTCGGCGACGCCTACAACAACGCGACAAACCCGATCAGCACAACGCTGAATAGTCTCTTACTCAAAGCCAACTTGCGGCTCAACATTTCATTGACGAGTGGATTCGTCAGCAGCGTCTTGGCAAATGATAAGTTGGCTGCCATCATCTATCGGGATTCTACACTGGAATTCGGAGGGCAGCAGAGATTCTACAGCGGCTATTTCGTGTTGCAAGACAATTCAAATCAGAATTTAGCGGGAACAATCATAACCTTGGACGTTAACGGTACCTACAGTCTCTGGGCAATATCCAAATAGCGCTACGCTATTTTGCAGGGCACCTTGATGAGTTGTGGCCAATGCACTATGAAGCGGATGAGCTCACCATTGTTTCCAGAATGTTCAAAAGTTTGTCGACTATGCCTTTTAGTGGGCCCAATCCGCTGGCCATCAATCTAAGGTTCTCGATGTCGGGTTTCTTTAATGCCCGGGTTGCAATCAGGCTTAAGAGAAAAGTAGCTGCGAAAACTATCAACCCAATGATCAACTTAGGCCAGTCACTTAAACTCATGAACGAAACTGCAAAAAACGTCGATGACCCCGCCGCCGCTGATGAAACCAGAATCTTCGCCGATGAAACCCAATCCACAGCCGTGCCGTAACGCATCTTGATCCAATAAAGCGAAATCATAAGCCCTGGAACCCCGTCAAAAACCAAAGTTACGATCAACCCGATCACTCCGAAGGCTGGAACAAGCGAAACTGCCATAACAATTCCTGCAAACGTGTTCACAACGGCGAGTTCAAGGTAGAACCGTGTTTGCCCTTGTCCACTAATTAGGTTAAGTGTACTCAATTGGCCAAAAGCGGTTAAAAGGTAATTGAATGCGAGAAGAGAAAGAAAAAGTGGGGCATCCGCGTATTTTGCTCCGAAAAGGGCGGAAACAAAGGGATTAGCCAGTGCAATTATCGCGACTGTTGGCGGGATCACAAGGAGCGAAGAATATTTTATAGAACTTTTGAAAATAATCTGCAGTGTTTCCCTGTCTTTTTCAGCGTTGAGTTTTGAGAAAGCGGGAAAGAGCATTGTTGTTATGGGCGTGGCAAAAAAAGCAAGGAGAACTGTGAAGTTGTTGGCCACTGCGTAGTTGCCGATAAGGTAGTTTGAGGCGTAAATGGCTATTATGAAGTTGTAGAATTGGGAGAGGAAGCTGGTGAATATGCTAGAAAAGGACAAAGGTAAACCGTAGCGGAACATGAATTTCATGGTCTGCCAGACACTGGAGGTTTTCTCCAAAACATGTTTTCCCAGGTTTCTGTAAATCGCCAGCATCAAGATAATTCCTACCAAACCGCCGCCGAGAATACCTGCCGAGTACCCGACAACTGCTCCTGAAACCCCAAAACCCACAAAGACCAGAACCGGCGCCAGAAGCGAACGAAAAATCGCGCCAACCACAAGGGTTACGCTGTTGGGTCTCATTTGTTCACGCCCTGTAAAAGCCGCCTCTGAAGCGTTTAAGAAGGCTCCGGCTAAAATCGTGAAAGATGAAATCTGAATGAGCGCGGTTATGGGTCTTTTGAAAATGTCGTTTGCGATGAAGCCTGAAAGAGCGAAAGAGACGAAAGAAAGTGATAGGCCCATAATCAACTCAAAGATTAAACCAGCTAAGATGATACTTCGCACACGCTCAGGCTTCGCTTCGGCGCTGTATTGTGCGGTGTACTTGATGGTTGCCGAGTCCATACCCCAGTCGCGAAAGGTGCCGATCAAGTTAGGCGCAGCCAACGCGATTGTATATAAACCATAATCCTGCGGCTGCAGTGCCCTAGCTAAAATAATTACTCCTGCCGCTGAGATCATAGTGGATGCAACGATACCCCAGAAAAGTTGAAAACCGCCCCTTGCCGAAACCTTAGCCATCTCAGCAGCTTTGTCAGCCAGGCTCTACCAACCCCAACCAAGCAGCTTAGCCACGAACGTTTGCACTTGAAAGTCACTTGACAAAATAAACCATAATCTCCTACTTAATCCGTTTTTCCCAAAACCAACCCAAATCTAAAAACCGCCACTTAAGCCTACATCGCATTTACAGCAGCTTGTTTGACTGAGCCGTTTGTTCTGCTTTTTGCTTCAACGCTACGTTCATTTCTTCGAATCCTCTTATTGTGCCGCCTAGAAGGCTTCGGGTAAAGGGTACAAGTAAACCCGTGAATTTTTCACGTTGAATAAATTTTACATATTTGCCGCGTGAGGGCTCAATTATTAGGGAGTGTTCGCCGTCGAACAGCCAAGGAAGATAAAGTCTTCCAAGCCAGCGCAGTTCACGGTTAGCCTCGACTTTCTGCAAAACAGGCTTGAAAGTTATGCCTCTGCCTCCCGGAGGCTGGATGAAAATTTTCAGTTTTGAGCCTACCTTGATTTCTCCAGTCACCATCCTGATGAAAGGATTCCAATTTGGGTAACTCGGAAAATCCGTGATTATCGCCCAAACACTTTCGGGGGAAGAATTAATCAGAATTTCGCTAGAAAGTTGTTTACGAAAAACCAGAAAGAACACCTGTTTCAAGAAAGATTTTTCCCGATATTAACCTTATTGCGTTCCGGCTTGCCGTTGGTTGTTTACGCCGTTTTTGTGTTTGTACCCTTTTTCTCGTTAAGGGGCTAAAGCTTCTATGGAAATCAGTTATACATGCATTTTTGAGGTATCAGAAGCACCCCTTTGACCTGCCGATCTGAAGCATCAAGGTGAAACGGTAATGCTTTTACGTCGAATTTGTGCATTATAGCGCTATGAGCCACGCCACCAGGAAAGCTCCGCCAAAAAAGAGTAAGCAAACTCGAACGTGGATTGCCGCCGTTTCAGTCGTGCTAATTATTGTAACGGTGATTGCCACGGTGCATTTTTGGCCTACAGCCGACTACAAGACTTCCGTAATTAGTCAAGCGAACCCCGCGAACGCAAGCCCAGCTTTTACAGCTTTCACAAGTCGCTACATCGAAGTAATGAAAAATTTGAATTCGAGCGAGACAAAAGCCAAAATGCTCGCGTTGCTCAATCCAAGCGACAACCAAACTCAACTTTTCAGTTGGGAAGGCAGCAAGATGAAGTTTACGAGTGACCCAGCAGGCGCCTTTGAGGATCCATTTCAAATCCTGAATGACGGGGAAGGCATCTGTGTGCAATGGAGCATTGTCTATGTTTCAGCTTGTTTAGCACTTGGGGACCAGAGCAGGCTCGTCGTGGCTGTTGACACACAAAGTTGGGGCTACATACACGTTTGGGCTGAAGACTACTACAACGGGGAATGGGTTCACGTAGATCCCTCAGATAAAGTTTGGGACAACCCACATAGATACCTTAGCTGGGATTGGGGACCCTACATCGGATCAACAGTTAAGGTCTACGCGTTTGAAGATAACCGATACCAAGACGTAACATCCAACTACGCCGCCAACTCCAGCTAAAAGATTCGGAACAGCGCTCAAGACACTTATTATGCCTTTGGCGATGCGGCAATTTCTTAAATAATCGAGCAACCAAGAATAAGTGAGAAATAGTTGTACCCAACATAAATGGAACTACAAGATGCTAACCATAACTGAACTCAGGAAAAACGAGAGTGGACAATGGCGCTCCGATAGTTTGGAGACTTTGCCCGCCAAAATTGCCGAAGGCTCAATTTTGTGGGTTGACGCTGAAGATCCATCAGAGGCAGAAACATCCCAACTAATAAGCCGTTTTGAGTTGGTTAACTTCAACTTGAAGGAATTTGAAGAGCCAGGGCGACGCTCAAAAGTTGAAGAAGTTGAGAATCGTGTTTCCTGCTTTGTGAGTTATCCCAGCAGCGAACAGTTTATTCCCGACGCAAAATCGAAATGGATCGCCTTAACAGTTAGTGACCGATGGATGGTTTCCGTTCACAAGGGTCACTCGGAAATCACATGTGAAATCTACAAGAAAATCAGCACTCACGGCTATTTCGCCCTTTCACTTGAACCATCCACCGACATTCTGCTATACATCTTTTTAGATTTGATCCTTAACGAGTTCTTTCTCGTTTCTGACTTAGCGCACGAACAACTTCAGCGTTTAAGTCAAGAAGCTGCAAGCCGCTTCAGACAACAAAGACCAAACGACTCAAGCAGACGACTTGGACTTAGACATAGCCAAATCCAGAGAGCAAGTCATAGCTCTAAGGCAGGCGATAGGGCCCTTCCGCGAAGTTGTTGGAAGAACCGCAAGAGGCGAATTCGCCATAGTTTCAAACGCCACGCTGACCCGTTTTGAAGACCTCTACGACAGAACAATCTCGCTTATGGAAGTCGTGGACACTCACCGAGAAGAAATCCAAGACATCGTCGACCTCATCATCAACGCCCAAACATTAACAACCAACAACATCATCAGGGTACTCACCATAATTTCAGCCATTTTCCTGCCGCTCACACTGATAGCGGGGATTTATGGGACAAACTTCGGACGCGGGTTCTCAGTGCCGGGCTCAAATTTCACCTACGGATTTTACGTCATGATTGCAGTGATGATCGGCGTTGCAGTGGTACTTATTTCGGTTTTCCGAAGAAAGGGCTGGATTTGAGAAAACATATTTTCGGAAAAGGACGTTTTTGGAGCATATCTTTGGGTTTCCGCTCTTATTTTCTTCTTGGCGAGCGTCAAACCTTTTACCGTGCGTTGTCTTGCTTGCATACCTTTCAATGGGTTAGTTTTAAATATTGAGCGACGCAATATTTCTAAAACTATGTTGCATAAAATGCAGGGTAGGAACACGGATAGTTTAGCGCAACAATTTGCTTTTACGATATTCTCGCAGAAAGTTACCTTAACAGCTTGCGGAGGATCGAGTTAATTGACTGATGCAGTGGCTAAAACGCCGACTCAAGACGAATTAGACGGCGCAAAAATAATTGCACGTCAAGACCGGATCCCGATTTGGTCTCTTTCTTACCTGTTCTTAGGCATTTTGGGAATAGGTTACATCTTCATATTTTTCGATATTTTCAACATCAATGTATCTTTTATTCAGACGGCGCTCACACTTGGTTGGGCGACTTCACCCACATCTTCAACGATAACGAGCCTGGAAGGATTCGTCGTCCTTTTGAACCTGATCGGCTATGTTATTGGTGCTTTGGCGCTTAGCCCATTCTCCGATAGGTTCGGAAGAAGAGAAATGCTAATAGTGACTCTCCTAATAACGGGAATCGGCTCCATTCTCAACGCGCTCGTCACAAATTATTGGGAATTTGCCGCTGCAAGGTTCATTACAGGCATCGGCGTAGGCGCAGACCTCGCCATCGTTAACTCTTATGTTAATGAAGTAGCGCCTAAAAACGGCAGAGCGAAATACACGTCATTCTTATTCGTTCTTGCAGGAATCGGAACCGTTTTAGCCGTATGGATTGGTCTCGTTTTGACCACGCCAGCCACTTCGTTCCCCAACGGTCTTCCATTTGCGCTTGCAAACGCTGGAACATTTTTGGCCACAAACGGATGGCGAGTAATGTACGCAATTGGCGGCCTCCTTGCACTCATAGGCGTATTGCTAAGATTTGGGTTGCCTGAATCGACTCGTTGGCTCATAACGCATGGTCGCCCCAAAGAAGCCGATAGAATTGTTACGGAAATGGAAACCCGCGCCTTGGAGTCTATGGAAGAACTTCCGCCCCTGCCCGAGTCACTTCCAATCATACAGAAGCCGCAGCCCGTTCCATACAGAGAAATATTCACAAACAAACTCTACAGAAACAGAACCATCCTTCTGTTCTTCGTTTGGTTCTTCGGCTACATGACTGTCTACATCAACGCCGCTGGATTGTCAACAATTCTTGCGGGGGCAGGATTCGCTTTTCCAGAAAACGGAATAGTCGTTGCTTTAGGTATCTTCGGATTCGTCGTTGCAGGCGTAATGGCCTTCTTCTTGGGAGACAAAATGGAGAGGAAACTTTGGCTGCCCATCTCCGCGGCCATCACGTTAGTGGGCGGTATACTCAGTAGCTTTCGGCATCAGCAATTTAGGTCTTGCAGCAGTAGGCGCATTACTCATTTTCATAGGCATGGACTTCTTTGTTCCCATAACCTACACTTGGGTCACGGAGAGCTATCCAACGCGCGCAAGGGCCACTGGATTCGCAATGGCGGATGGACTGGGACACTTAGGCGGCGGCATAGGACTGATAATCGTCGGAGCACTTCTATCAATAATGAAATCGGGCTCAGTCGCATCAATACTTGTACTCTTCATCATAATCGCTATGTTCCAGGTTATATCTGCAGTTATCGCTCAGTTTGGACCGAAAACCGCAAACAAAAGGCTAGATGAAGTTTCACCATAGCCAACGAAAGCCCCACACTATTTTTCTTTCTTTTTTTCAATTAAGCTTGAAGTAGATACGCCTGTTACTCTTGCCCTTGTTTTCTGTTTTCAAAAGCTGAACTTGTCCAACTTCACGCAGATTCTTAACATGTGTGCCGCCGTCTGCCTGTTTGTCGACGCCAACGATTTCCACGATTCGCAAGGAAGGCAAATCTGGTGGGAACGCACAAGCCATTTTGACTACGCCAGGAATTTTCATGGCTTCTGCCCATGGCAGCTCATATCATTTCACGGGCACATCGGTGCCAAAAAGCTTATTCGCCTTCTCCAAATAGGCCTCCAAGATTTCGCGGTCGAATTTTTCCAAGTTAAAGTCAAATCGAATGTGGTCTACTTCGAGCTGGTTACCCGTGATAAGCGCCCCTGTTCCCTGGTTAAGCAGAGAAGCAGCAACGTGAGCGGCGGTGTGACTGCGCATAAGCTTGTATCTTCTCTCCCAATTTAAAACCAAATGAACAATGTCGCCTGCTTCAAGACCAGCCTGGTCAACCTCATGAGAAATCGCGCCAGAAAACTTGCCAACGTAGACCACACCAAAATCTTTGCCGTCCCTGACGATTTTTCCAGTGTCAAATGGTTGTCCGCCGCCGTTCGGGTAGAAGATTGTTTGGTCTAAGACCACGTATTTGCCGTCTTTAACTGAAACGACGTTTGCATCGGCTTCTTTGAGGTAGCTGTCAACCAGGTACACGCTTAAGTCACAGGAGCACCCTAACTTACTTCTTGCCGAACCCTACTTAAGAGCTGTTTCAAGACGACCGACTTCGAGTCAGGTCGTCTTCCGTTTCTTTTTCTTTTCAGCGTGCCGAATCCCTTTAATGGAGAAAAATTGCTGTTCTTTTCAGGTTTTTTCTTTAACCTGAGGCTTCTTACTAAAATATTCCTTCAGCGGATCCCAGTACCACTCTACCCAGCCCTCTGCAGCGTCGTCTGCTATCTCTTCGGGAAACTCTGAGTGCACCATAACAAGCTCCGTTCCCTCAGACGCCTTATTGAAACACAACTCCAGCCTTGAAGGGCCATAGCCTTCTGGAAAATCCGTCGATGTCCATTCTTGAACCACGCGTTTCCCATCCTCAAGCTCGAGATATTTCCCAAAAATGTATCCGTCCCAAGCTGTAAATTTGCCGCCCACGACCGCTTTCCCCGTGGCTTTGGCTGCGGTAAATTTGCTTTGTTTCTTTGGGTCAACATAGGCGTCGTAAACGTCTTTGGGAGAAGCTGGAATAACGACTTTTTGCTTTATGGTTCTAACTTTTGCTTTCATAAAAAACGTCACTAATAAAACTAGTGTGGGAAGGTTTTTTAACTTTTTCGCTTAGTTAGCATTGACCGAAAATGGGAAGATGCACGGTAACAAAGGGTCAACGTAGAATTGGCAGAACAATTCGGAAACTTGAGGGGAGCGTTGAGCTTAGCTCTAAAGAAAGCAATGCCAAAATAGCAGAGAAAACCTACAAGCAGAAAACCCAGGCAACCCAAGGCTACCCGGAAAATTCGCCAGTACAGAATTTGCGTGACCCCGCTAAATGGAAAAAAGCGGACAGCAAGCAGCCCTAAAAAAAGAAAGTTTGCCAAGAAGAACGAATTGTTCAGCGAACCAAACGTTCAACAAGTGGTAGACAAGATTTGGGAATCCTGTGGGGATTTACGTATGGGCGGGCTCGTTGAACGCCGATTCGCTGAACACCTTTTTCTAATCGGCTTTGCGCTGTTCTCGGCAAATGAAATAATCCTTTTTTACGCTCTTAATAGTTTCACAAATAATCTATAGAAACTCAATAGCTGGGTGTCTTTAAGTTCTTTAAGATGTAAGCATCTAGTTTTAATGTGGTTTTATGTCTGCTTCTTTAGATATTGAGGGTAACTGGAACTTTAGGGTTTTTGACAAACGTTAATTGTTGTAAAAACCAAGAGTGAAAGAGTGCGAAAAATCGCTGCTTTAGACGTTTTGACTAATCTGATGTTTGCGATTGAAGTGCCGCAAATGGTTTCGATGGATGAGCTCAGCGTTGAGAAGGAGTATTTGGCGAACCTCAGGGTTTATACTTCAAAAGATCTTGGAGACGTTGAGGGGGACTTCCTGAACTTCTTTGAAGCTATAGACGTTGAGCAAAACATTGAAGATTTCATCAAAGCTTATTGGGTTTATCCAAGCAAGATCCGATTTGAACTAATCGACCTTGAAGAACCCTAACGCAGAACCATGTTTACGAATTTTTCGGGGTTAAACAGCTCTAGGTCCTTGTACGTTTGGCCAACACCGATGAAAAGAATGGGTTTCTGAGTCACGTATGTCACGCTAAGAGCTGAGCCGCCTTTCACGTCAGCGTCAACCTTCGTTAAGATTGTTGCGTCAATGGCGACGGCTTTGTTGAATTCTTCTGCCTGCATGACCGCGTCGTTGCCGATCAGCGAATCCACAGTTAAAATAGTCAAGTCGGGTTCAACAACACGTTTCACTTTAATTAGCTCATTCATTAGGTTCTGGTTAGTCTGCATTCTGCCTGCCGTGTCGATTAAGACAATGTTGGTTCCGTGAGCCTTCGCGTAGCTAACTGTGTCGTAGGCGACTGCCGCTGGGTCGCCGCCATAATTGCTTTTTATGATACGTAAGCCCAGGCGTTTGGCGTGCTCCTCAAGCTGTTCGATTGAGCCAGCGCGGTAAGTGTCAGCGCCCGCAAGCACTACCGAATAACGCTTATCATTGAAAAACTGCGCAACTTTGGCCACCGTCGTGGTTTTGCCAGTGCCGTTGATGCCGACAAACATCAAAATAAACGGTTCACCCTTCTTTCGCTTCTCGTCAGCCAACTTTAGCAAGTCGACCCGAACGTTGGTCATCATGACTTCCAAAAGGACCTGTCTGAGGTTTTCCTCAACGATTTTTTTCTTGTCATCCAATCGTTTAACTTGGACTCCGACGAGGCGTTTTTCGAGGTCTTCGCTGATTTTGTCAGCTACTGGAAAAGCAACGTCGTTTTGAACGAGACTCATCTTAAATTCTGATAATATGGGAGCTAGATTCTCGGGCTTAAACTCGGCTGTGGTGACCTTATTTATTAAGCCTTTAAAACCCGACTTTAGCTTCTCAAACATCGCTTCAAGGCTTCCCTTCTCTGCTAGAGGAAAGCAAAGTTTCAAGCCTGCTTCTGCCCGAGTTTATTCGCTCAGCCACTTGACTGAACTGCTGCTGAGCTGCATTCATGGTTTTTTCCAACTCATCTAACCGTTCTTTAAGGGTTGCTTTTGCCTCAGCCAACGGTTTCTCAACAGAAACCCCAGCGCCCATCCCAACGATAACTGTGTTTGTGTCGGCAAGCTTCGCTTTGACGTATGCGCTGCCGCCTATAGGGACAAGAAGTTCAGTGTTTTCTTTTTCTTTTTCTATCCCGTCCAACGTCATGTTTGCATAGGTTAAGTCTGAGATAGCGGCGTTGACCATGCTGATGCGTTGCTGCAGAGTTTCAGCAGTCTGCTCAAGATACCGCATCTCTACGCTTAGGCGTCTTAGCTCCTCTTCAGATTTATTGGGTTGCGACAAGGGTTAACTCTCCTTATTGCTCCGCAACTATTTTCTTCAGTATTGGATTTTCAATTTGGTCCGCAGAAATTTCTTTTACTTCGGTTATTTTGATGTGGCATCTCTTCACGCGGTGCCTGCTTCCTATTTCAGCGTAAACCTTCTCGACCGCATGCTCACTTTTGTCAGCTAACAATTCTCTAGCAAACGGCGTTTTTAACCGCGGCTTGTTGATTTTGCCGGTAACTCTGAAAGCTTTCATTTTTCATCTTTCCGCACAACAACCACTGCGTTCCCAATAATAAACATATTCACCAAAAAATGGAAGGACTAAGTCGCTTAGATTTCAACCAGCTTTAAAAATGGTCAACTAAGTCGTTTGCAATAAGCCAAAGAATGTTCAAGAATTAGTGGTGATGGGATTGACAACACTGCGATTTTATAAGGTGCCTAAAGCATGCTCAATTATGAACATTTCAGGTCCAGTCGTCATGGAACCAGCCACGGAAGCCTGCGAGTTAGCAATCAACCCTGTACCAACATAGGGGACACCGCAGTTGACCGTACCGACGTCGACCGGAACTTTGAAAACTTCTTCCAAAATCTTTCTTTCTTCATCCTTAAGCAACGGATGAGCCAACAATCCTTTGTTGGTTGCCACAGCAAGTGAGCCGACATAGGGCAGTCCAGCTATTTCGGTAGGAACAACTTCGACGCCGAGGGCTTCACTAATTTGCTTGATCTCAGTTGGCTTCAAACGAGGGTCAACTACTGCGCCGTTGTCATTCACAAGAACCAGGTTGCCATAAGCAGTCTTTTTCGTTTCCATGATTGTAAGGTTTCCCTCATAGACTGATTTAATCTGTTTTAGTTCTTCTTCCCGAACGTAGTTTGGAAGCAGCATCCCATTGGAGTTTGCACATGCCAACGCTCCGCAGAGAACTGAGCCGCCGATAGAGGTATAGATGAGCTTGTTTTTCAACCAGTCAGCAATTTCCTGGGCTTTTTCCAGAGGAACCATCCGTGGAATCATAACTACCTTTTCTGTTGCCAAGGTGTAAACGCCTATGCTTGCGCTTCCAACTATGCTGGACAAGTAAACAGTCAAGAACTAATTTCTCCTACAAGACTCACAGTCTCGAAGTTTCATGCGAACTCCCTATTTTAGATTGCGGTGCACACAAAGTTTTCTTTGCTGTCTTGGTCTGGTTCTCCATTGATGAGCATGGTTAGCATCCAAAAATTCAAAAAAAATTTGCCAAAAAATGGCAAAAAGAATGTGAAAAGTTTATTTCATGATTGCTTTGAGGTCTTCATCAGGTGTCTTTATCGGCATGATGTTGAATTTTTCTACGAGTACGTTGAGTATGCCTGGAGTTATGAAGGCGGGTAAGCTTGGTCCGATGCGGATGTCTTTTATGCCGAGGTATAGAAGTGATAGCAGAATGGCTACAGCTTTTTGTTCGTACCATGACAGCACAAGCGACAACGGTAACTCATTGATTGACACGTCGAAAGCATCTGCTAATGCTTGCGCTATCTTAACCGCGGAGTAGGCGTCGTTGCATTGCCCAATGTCCAGCAATCGCGGGATTTCATCGATTGAGCCCAAATCTTTGTCGAAGAAACGGAATTTGCCGCATGCTAACGTCAGGATGACTGTGTTTTTGGGTGCTTTTTCAACGAATTCCGTGTAGTAGCTTCTGCCGGGTTTCGCTCCATCGCATCCGCCAACCAAAATGAAATGTTTGATGTGACCGCTCTTTACTGCCGCTATGACTTTATCTGCAACGCTTAGCACCGCATTTCTGCCGAAACCGACTAAAACTGTCTTGCCTTCAGAGTCTTCTTGGAACCCTGGCATTTCAAGGGCTTTCCGTATTACTGGTGAAAAATCTTTGCCGCTTATGTGCGGTACACCGGGATATCCAACGGGTCCAGTAGTGAAAATGTTGCCCAAATAGCTCTCGACAGGTCTTTGGATGCAATTGGTCGTCATCAAAATTGCTCCTGGGAAAGCCGCGAATTCTTTCTGCTGGTTCTGCCATGCAGTTCCGTAGTGACCGAAGAAGTGAGGGTACTTTTTGAGGGCTGGATAGCCATGTGTCGGTAACATCTCGCCGTGAGTGTAAACATTGATTCCTTTGCCTTCGCTTTGTTTAAGAATCGCCTCTAAGTCGATGAGGTCATGTCCCGAGACAAGGACTGCTTTGCCTTTTTTGTGATAAAGCGGAACTTTCGTCGGTTCAGGATGCCCATAGGTTTCAGTGTTTCCCGCATCTAGTAATTCCATTGCGCGAACATTGATTTCTCCACATTTGAAAACTAAACCGACAAACTCGTTAGACCCGAGAGACTTGTCAAGCGGAGCAGCAAGTCCCAAATTTACGAAATCGAAAACTTTAGCGTCTTTTTTACCCAGAAGTGCAGCGTGGTATGAGTAGGCAGCGACTCCTTTTAACCCGTAAGTAAGTAGCCACTGAAGCGAATGCAGATCTGGATCAATGGCTGGGCCAGAGTTTATCCCGAATTGTTTTCCCTGCGATACCAACCCCGCTGTGGTTTTTTCGAGTTGCAAATTGAATGTTGAGTTGATTTTGCCTTTCATGGCGACTATTCTGCTGCGTAGTTGCTCTTGGTATTGCGCTGTTTTCCTGATGTAGGTGGTTATAGCTTCGGGGTCGAAGTTGACGTTTGTTAAAGTAACGAATAGTGCCTCGGTTGTAAAGAGGTCAATGGCTTCGTCTTTTACGCCTGCTTTTAGTGCTTCGGTTGACAATTGTCCCAGTCCGCGGAGCATGTAGACTAGCAAGTCTTGAAGTGCAGAGACATCAGCGGTTTTTCCGCATACGCCAGCAACTGTACAGCCTTGCCCTTTAGATGTTTGTTCACATTGATAACAGAACATTTGATTTTGACTCATATTTTGTCCCTGTTTAACACTTCGGCTTCATTCCAGATAGTCATTGTCCCTAACAACTTAGGGATTTCAAAATTTCGTGAAGTCAATTCCAAACCTCTCAGACAACTTGGGCAAATCGTTCAAGATATATACGAAGGCGTGACCCACCCAACCGTTCCACCTGTTTTCCGCAATCTTTCTCAAGGCGGGGATAACCTCCCGAGGCTCACTTGGCTTCTTGCCCTCAAACAAGACGTTGAAGATCTTAGCGCTCCAAACATCAAGCGGAAAACCCATCCGCGGCATAACAAGCTCCGCAGAATAATCGCCGATTCCCCGAAGGGTAAGAAGCGCTTTTCTTGCATCTTCAGGTGGCATAAGCGACAACTCATCTATGGAAGGAAAGCCTTGATTTAGAGTTTCCGCGATTGCTTTGAGGTTTTTAGCTCTGTACCCCAGTTTAGCCTTCGACATCAACTCTTCAGCAGACACTTCAGCAATTGTTTTGGTCGATGGCCAATAACGCATGGTTTTGCCTTCGAAGCTGGCTTTGTCACCGAACTCGGTAATTAAGAAGTCCATCATTTGGTTGCTGCGTTTCATCGGCGCCATCTGTAAAGTCACAGCCAAAATCAAAGCGGGAAACAGCTCAGGCCAACCGACCGTATGCATCCCACAAAGATCTTTGACAACGCCACCCAAAATGTCGTCTTTTTCAGCCAAAGCATAGAATTCACAAAGGTCTTCTTCCGTTTTCAAAGCACGCTCTAACATGCATTTTATTCCTTGTTTTTCCGAGGCAGCAACGTCGATTTTGGAATATACAATGCATTGTATTTGGGGTTTTCGCGCGGTGCCTGTTGACCAAATCTTCAACCCTAACAGTTCACTATTGAACCGCGTCAGAGTCCAACAGACTCCGGATTCGAATACTTCGTCGGGTGTTGACCACCACCATCCAGCGGGTTTCCGCATTGTCAATTCGAAGTTGTAAGGCGGGATAGGCTTGAATTCGGCGGAGAATGCTTCTTTCAAATTCAAAATAGAACCCTAATTATCCAAAGTGACGCAAACATTAAAAACATTGCATCAAACTTTTGTGACACCCCGGATTTTTCGATTGTTTAAGTCATTAATTATTGCCAAAAATTCTAAAACAGAAGTAGATAAGTGGATGAAAATGGCTTATTTGTTCAGGTGAAGCAGACTTCATGAAGCGGAGAAAAATTGCGGTTGCTCTAGCGCTTATAGCAATCATAACTGTATCCTTTTTTGTAGCGTCAAATCTGCTTGCGCCCGCAAAGCAAACCCTAGTTTCGCCTAAGCCTTTCTACGTGGGAATTGAGACAGGATGGAACGCCACGGTTGTGCAATGTGAGGCGGTTATTGACGAAGTTAAAGGCTACACCAACATGTACATTATTGCGTCGCCGCAAGTCATCAAGAACGAGACTGCGCTCAACCAAGTGTGCGACTACGCCTACGCAGCTGGATTGTACTTTATGCCGGAGTTCTACGAACAGTTCTTCCTCAACGACACAGGCTATATTCCCTCCGAATGGTTCACTGCAGCTAAAGAGCGGTATGGAGACCATCTCCTAGGCGTCTACTATTATGATGAACCAGCAGGAAGCCAACTGGACACCACCCAAATAATAAAAAACAATCCAGTCATAACGCCGACGTCCCCAGCAAAAAGCTACCTGGACTATACCAACTACTTCTCTTGGCTTTGGACCCATGGCAGCGGCGGTGGCTTAGCTGAAACTTCCAGTTTCTTTAGAAGCGCAAACTCTTCGCTGTTCACTTCAGATTACGGCTTGTACTGGTTCGACTATGAACTGGGGTACAACACGGTTTTGGCTCAGTTCGGCTGGAACAACAGCAGACCTATGCAAATCAGTTTGGTTCGGGGAGCATCAGAGGCTCAGAACCAAAGTTGGGGCGCAATTGTAACCTGGACATATAATGGAACGATGAATGGGGGAACCTACTTGGAGCCACCTTCGCAGATGTACAGCGATATGGTTTTGGCTTACAACTGCGGTGCATCATACGTATCTATCTATGATTCAACCCAAAATTACGTTAACACCACTTTGACCCCAGCGTATTACAGCAAGCTGCAGGATTTTTGGAATTATGTCCAACAGAATCCAGAAGAACACGGAAGCCAAAAAGCAACTACTGCAGTAGTACTTCCGCAAGATTACGGTTTCGGGTTCCGAAGCCAAACTGATTCAGTATGGCAATATCACACTACCACAAGCTGGTCCCAACAACTCTACTTCAACATCACAAGCCTTCTCGCCTCAAAAAAATCAGGCGTAGACATTGTTTACAGCGACCCGCAGTTCCTAAATGCGATAAAAAGCGAATACGAAAAAATCCTTTATTGGCCGCAAGATTTTGAAAATGGCGTAAGCTATCAGGTTGTGGACTTGAATAACAGTTTAGGATACAACACGATCCAAAACGCCGAGTCATCATTCGCAACCTACGAAGGCCACACCCTGCTGGTTAAGCCTGGGACCTACCAGGAAAACGTTGCAGTCAACAAACCCTTAACGTTAACCAGCCAAAACAACCAGTCCACCATAATCGAAGGTTTCGATAACGGAACCGCCCTAACGATTAGTACCGACAACGTCACCTTATATAGTTTCACGTTGGAAAACAGCCCCTACCCCACATCTACAGTGGGCACAGGAATCCTTCTTGAAAATGCCCATAACTGCTCAATAACTAACAATTTAGTCGCCGGCAACTACATCGGAATCCTTCTCGTAAACTCCACCTACAACGTATTTAGAAACAACGAAATCAGCGGCAACACCTACAATTTGATCCTTCAAAATTCAGAACCCAACAGCATAGACAATTCAAACCTGATCGGCGACAAACCATACAGTGGAAGCTAATTTCTCCAAGGGTTAACCCCCTGGTTTCCCATAGAAGGCGCTTGTTGTAGGCATCGCACAGTCACAACTTCTAAAGAGCCTCACTTAAATCCCATTTTAAGTTGAGGCAAAAATTTTGAAGATCGCAATTATCGGAAAAGGCAACGTTGGCAGCGCGTTAGGTAAGGGTTTAGGTGGCAAACATGAAGTGAAATTTGGTCACCGAGACCCCAAGGAGCCAGTTGCTGACGCAGCAAAATGGGGAGAGGTAATAATTTTGGCGGTGCAACACAACAATGCCGATGATGCGATAAAAGAAATTAAGCCTTACGCAGACGGAAAAGTGGTTATCGACGTCACGAACGCCGTAGGATCAAACGGAGATCTGGGAATAAGCTGCACAACGTCCACTGGGGAGGAAACACAGAAAAAGCTGCCTAAGGCGCGGGTTGTCAAAGCGTTCAACACAGTTTTCGCAGGCAACCAAAGCACGGGCAAAGTTGGTCAAGAACAGTTGTCGGCTTTTATCGCCGGCGATGACGCGAAAGCTAAACAAACAGTCGCCGAGTTAACGCGGGACATCGGGTTCGACCCAGTGGACTGCGGACCCCTCAAAGCCGCCCGGTACCTTGACGCAATGGGAATAATGATAATCCAACTGGCCTACAGCTACGGGATGGGAGCAAAAATAGGCTACAGACTGGTCAAAGCTTAAGCTGGCGTAGAAATCGCCGAAATCAACTATCTATTTTAACCGCGTACGCCACTTTAGAGTCATCGCAGTCAACCGTATGGCGGAGTTAAATGAGCAGTGATTTTCCGAAAACTTTCGCAGTAGCCGCGCTTATTGTCGTTTTGCTAGCCGTCGCCGTATTTGGAATAATCGTGGGGTACAATTTGAAACCGCCGACAACTGCAGGCGGCAGCTCTACTAGCAAAACCGCAGACATCACATTGGTGGTTCAAAGTGATTTAACTTTGGGTCCTGATGGCAAACTGCATGACAGCTTTGTTCCCTGTGACTTCACCGTCTACGCAAATCAAGCAGTCAACCTCACGGTCGTAAATTATGACAACGGAGAGCACTCCTTTACCAGCCCAAGCTTGGGAGTGAACTTCATTATACCACCAAGCAACGCCACAGGAGTTCCCAAAGTGTCTAATTTCCAGTTTAGCGAACCCACCGCAGGCATCTATCGCTGGTACTGCACCTTCCCATGCGACACTGATGCAGGAGGCTGGGCGATGACCACCGGCAGCGATGGCCAACCCGACCAAATCGGCTTCATGGGCGGATTCGTGACAGTCCTGCCGAGTTAGGTCATTAATGCAGTTTTTTCCTAAATATCCGAGAGATTTGTAAAAGAATACCCGAAAGCGGTTTGGGATATTAGTTTTTGAGGGAAAAGTTTAAGGGTTAAAGTAAGTTATGGTTTGCCGTATTCCCAATCTTTGAGGTTTATAGTTTGGCAACTAAACTTGAATCAATTGAAGAGCGTAAGGCTGAAGTCCTGATTAAACTTCGAAAATACAAGCTTATTGAAAAAGAAAAAGGCAAGTATGAAGGCGCAATATCCTACATAATTGATATTCCGCAGGACAAAGAAAAAGCGTTGATCTGGTGTATTTTGGGCGAAGCGACTGTTGGCATCGCTGCAATGAACACCCTTTATAAAGTGATGAAGGAAAAAGAAATTGATCGCGCAATAGTCGTCACAGAAGGACGTTACACGCATGCGGTGAAACTCGGCGCAAAAAAGAAAGCGGTTGAACTGCTACCCAAATCTTTCCCAGTCTTTGACATTTTCGAACACGCCCTTGTGCCGCTGCATGAAATCCTAACTGAAAAAGAAAAAACACAGCTTCTAACCCAATACAAAGTTAAGCCTTACCAAATGCCGCAGATAAAGTCAGGCGACCCAGCAGTCAAAGCGATCGGTGCGAAGCCGGGCGACATACTCAGAATTACCAGAAAAAGCACCACCGCCGGCGAACACTTAACCTACAGGTACGTAGTAGAATAAAAAATAATCCCACAATCCCATTTTATTGGGCTATAAAATCTTGTGCATCTACAGATTCTTTGTTATAACCGTAACTCTGCAAATTTACCCCTAGAAAGTGGATTCTACGCTTGATTTCACCCTATTTCAGGTGTATAAGCGCAAACCTTAAATTCTATTACCCCTATATTTACCCCTATGCAAGGCGCGCCAGAACCAATACTTCAAACATTTCAGGAAATAAAAGCCAAAGAAAACACGCGCCTAGAACTAAGAAGAATAAACGGCTACTACTACCTATACAAAGCACGCAACGTATGGAACAAGCAACAGAAAAAGCAAACAAAAATCACACAGATCATAGGCTCAATAACCCAAGACGGAACCTTCAAACCTAAACGACAAAAAACCAAGGTCTCAACTACGCAAATCTACGAATACGGCAACGCAGAACTCTGCCTAAAACTCAGCCAAGACGTCCAGAACGCCACCGCCAACCTGCCCTTAAAAAACGAGCTATTAGCGCTCTCAATCATTCGAGCAATCAACCCCGGACCCATTCGCCTCGCCCAATCGGTCTGGGAAGACACCTACACCTCAAAGAAAATAGACGTTAACCTCTCACCCAAAAACGTCTCAGACACATTGTCAACCATAGGAAACATGGTTGAAGAAACCTACGAGCTCTTCGCCAACCTCTCACCTCAAGGCGGCATGCTCTTCTACGATTTAACCTCGGTACTCTCTTACTCCAAGAAGCTCTCGCTTGCCGAACGGGGCTACAACGCAGACTGGGAGCAGGTGAGCCAGGTTAAGGTGGCTATGGCGTTCTCGACCAGCACCTGGCTACCCGTAGCCGTGGATGTTTTCTATGGGTCGCTTAAAGAGACAAAGGTACTCAAATATTTTGTAGAGAGGTTTCCGGGAGTAGACTTGGGCTTTGTGATGGACAGAGGCTTTAAGTCTTATGAGCTGCTGGCGGATTTGAAAAAGGAACATATCCACTACATCGCGGCGTTGATGAAGAATTCTAAGCTGCTTCCAACCTCCGCCAAGATGACTGGGACTTTTGAGTATGGGAAGAAGAGAATGATCGCTTTTTGCAAGAAAAGCAACAGGCCATATGGTTTTCTGTATCTTTTCGAGGATCCTGTGTTGCGTGAAGAGGGAGAGGAGTTTTTGCTGGGTCAGGTGAATAGGGGCGAGTTGACTATGGACGAGTATCGGTTGGAGCGGCGTATGGCTGGGGTTTTCGGTATCGTGTCTGATCTGGATGTTGAGGCGCAGGTTGTTTATGAGCAGTATAAGGAGCGGGAGGAGATTGAGCAGGCGTTTGATTTTATGAAGAATGATTTGGAGGCTGACAAGACCTATCTGAGCAGGGACGAGGCGGTTAGGGGGTATTTTGTGGTTGTGTTTTTGGCTATGAGGATCTATTTCAAGATTCTGAAGAGGTTGCGAGAGAAGGGTTTGGTTGGCAAGGTTTCTGTTAGGGAAGTATTGTTTGCTCTTTCCAAGATGAGGATGATTGTTGAGAAGAGCGGAAATGAATATTTGTGTGCTCTTCCAAAGAAGACTGAGCAGATTCTTGAAGTTTTTTCAGACTTAATTACCGTTACCTAGGGGTAAAACGGTGAAGTTACGGTTATAAGATAAAAAAAAGGTCTATGGTCTTTTTTTACGGGAAAGATCATTTGGCAATCATGACTTCCGTTGACTTCACGATTGCTTCTACTTCGTCACCCACTTTCAGATCTAAGTCTTCAACGGCGTCCTTGGTTATTACGGCAGTAACGGTGATGGGCATTTTCACTTCAACCTTTACTTTAGCCGTTATAACGCCTTTTTCCACTGCCACAACTTTTCCTTTAAAACGATTCCTTGCACTTAACTTCAAAGATTTCACCTCCAAACTTCCGGAATTTGACAAAACTTTCCCCAAATAGCTCTCAGCCTGTCTATACTCAACCAGCAAGTTCCGCCCCAAATCAGTCAGTTTCGCGCCGCCGCCTCCAGCCTTTCCGCCCTTGTAGGTTTCGACTATCGGCTGCTCAAGTGTTCCTTGGATATCGTGTAGATAATTCCAAACATAACGGTAGGACATACCTAAGGTTTCAGCGGCTTTCGAAATTGAGCTTTCTTTGTCGACGGCTTCTAAAATTTCTGCTCCGCCTTTCCCTATCAAAGGCGCATCTTTGTATTCTAACCAGACTTTGCATGAGAGCTTATGTTTCTTCTCAGTTGACATTCCATTTATGGATAAGTAAAAAAGACGATATAAATCTAATCGGACGCTGCAAGAAGGGTTTTAGAGTTTTCTTTTTGTTTTTGTTCCGCCTAAAACAATTATAATACCTGCCGCGCCTCCGCTGAGAATCGGAAGCACCTGTGAAGAAAAATTCGTGCCTTCCATAACCGTCGACAACGCAATAATCGCCGCTGCCCAAGCTAATGCAACACTAATTATAATGACGCGAAAGTTGCCCGTTTCAAACCGCCTTCTCTAAATCTGTCTTCTTTAAGATTTAAAATTTCCTAAGAAAAATGAAAATTAGAATTCCAATTCTCCGTTAATGAATTTGCGTGATATTTCGCTTTTGGGCTTTTCAAAAAAGTCCGCTGGCTTGGCGACCTCAACTATTTGTCCGTTGTAGATGTGGACTATTTCATCCGCAAGTCTTCTTGCCTGCGTGAGGTCATGAGTCGCCATCATTATGATGCGCTGCGCATTTTTTCTACTGACAATTGCTTTTTCGATAATGACTGCGTTGTTAGGGTCCAAATTAGCTGTCGGCTCATCCAAAAGCATAACATAAGGTTCAACAAGAAAAGCTCGGGCTAAAGCGATCCTCTGCTGTTCACCGCCTGAAGTCTTCCTTGCCCTACGCTTCTCAAACCCTGAAAGCCTCACAGACTGCAAAGCCTCAGACACCTTTTTTGCGATTTCATCCCGGGGTACTTTTCTTATTCGCAAGCCATAGGCTAAGTTATCGTACACGTTGCTGCTGAACATTATGCTCTTTTGGAAAACGAGCGTGGAGACCTTGCGGAGAGCTTTGCAGTCGATGAGTTGATTGTTGAGCAATAGTTGTCCCGCGTCAGCGGTTTCTAAGCCAGCTATAATCCGCATAAGCGTTGTTTTACCTGCGCCGTTCACGCCTAAGAGAACAATGATTTTGCCTCCCTGCAGGTCAAGCGACACGCAATTTAGCGCTTCAACGTCGCGATATTTCTTTTTTACGTCTATTAACTGAAGGCTGACGCTCAAGTCCTTAATTCCCGCCTAACCCTCGCCACAAAATGAATTTTCTCCGATCGCCTTCATCGTTTCTTAAGCGTTCTACAAGGCTGATAGTTAGTGCCAGAGCGATAACTATTGCCATGAGTAATATGGCGTATGCCATGGCGATATCGAAGTAGCCGAAGTCTATCTCGGTTGCAATTGCGGTAGTCAAAACTCTAGTTTCTCCGAGTAAGTTTCCGCCTACGATTGTGGCGATGCCGAGCTCGCCAAAACCCCTGTTAAACGAGGCGGTTATAGAAAGTACAATTGACCAGATTGTTTCCCGAATAAGCGTTAGGTTAGTTCTGAACCCTGATGCGCCAAGCGTTTTAGCTAAATCTCTCAGTTGAGTATCTGCTGTGCCTAAAGCGTTGGCTGTAAAACTTATTATGATTGGGGAAACGAGAATTGCCTCGCCGATCGCGATACCATTTAGAGTGTAGAGTAAGTGGAAAGATCCAAATTCTCCGTCCCTGACGAACAACAAGAACAGAAGCAATCCCAATGCAACAGTGGGGATGCCTATTAACGCGTTGAATACGCCTTTGACAAACCATTTTCCCCTAAAATTATACAAGCCTAAAGCTACAGCAATTGGAATACTCCAGATACATGACAATAAAGTTCCAATTCCAGCAACGTATATTGATCTGTAGACTGTTGCATAAACTTCAGGGTTGCCACTTACGATTAGTTTTAGGGCTTCCTCAAAGGCTTTTACGATAATATCAGCCATGCATATCACAAAAAGAAATAAGGGAAATTTTATTTGAGCTTTTCCATGCGCTACTGTTCTAATGTTTTGCCTTTGCTTTGACTGTAGGTTAAGAGTTGTGTATTAATGGGTTTTTGGATGTCCACGTAGAGGTAGCTCGCGTCGCTTAGAGAGGAATTTGGAATCATGTTAGCCATTTGCACGTCGTATGAAGCTGTATAGAGGTTGCCTGCGTCATACCGGTATTGTGGTGGACATTCGGTTCCATTTGCATTGATGACGGGAACTGAATTGATGTAAGCGTAACTTTGGATCCATCCGTATAAAGTGGTGTTTATAGCAGGGTTAGTTGCTAAGGCCACGAATGGATTGAACAGTGTTTGGTTATAGCTTGCCACACCGTAGTTTGCTATTGTCTGTTGACCTGCATCAGAGACTAGCCAATTGACAAAAGTCATTGAAGCGTTGAAGTTTGTATTTGCCAATTTAGAGTTTTGCGGGTTATCTATTATTGCGCTGTACACGTTGAGAAGTGATTGCTGAGCTTGAATTTGGATTTGCGATTGTATGTCCCCGCGATCATAGTAAGCATAATAGGTTCCTGTGTCTGAAAGGGTGTATCCGCCAATGTTACCGTAGTAGTTTGCTGCCAGAAGAGTTGGCCCCATGCCAGTGCCTGTCGATTTGAACCATGAGGTTTGGGTTAGAAGCTGAGTATAATTGTAGCCTGCGGATGTCCATAGGGAAATCTCTTTGGTGTTTGTCCCTGAAGCATCGTCTCTTGAGAACCATAGCACGTTGCTGTTTGGAACCTGAGCCGCGTTGTAGATATCTATCATAGCTTGAGTAACATTGGTTAAGCCTCTGATGTGTGCGGGATCACTTGCGGGCCCAACTATAACGAAGAAATTGTATGCAACGATTTTGCGGTCAACCCCGTATCCTCCGGTTAGGAAAGGCAGTTCCTGTGAGGGGGAATGGACTAGTAACATGTCAGCCGAACCTGATTCTGCATCAGTAATGGCGACTCCTGTCCCTACAGCGACAAAGTTGATGGTTATCCATGGATAGGTAGCTTGGAACGTGTCTTTTATGTCGTCTTTTAATGTCGTTCCATTGGCTAAAACTTCTGGAGTATCTTCCAGTCCCGTTTGATAAAGGCTTGTGGTTGTTGCTACTGTCAGTGTAGTGGGGGTTGGTGTTGGAGTCGGAGATGGGGAGGGTGTTGGAGATGGCGTAGGGCTCGCGGTCGCCATCTGTGTTGGCGTGGGTGTTGCGGTTGGTTTGGTAGTTGGTGTGGGGGAAGAAGTTGGAGACGGTGATGAAGTAGCTGTTGGAGCAGGGGATGGAGTAGGTGTGGTTTTTGGTGAACCTGAGAGGGATATGTAGGCGAAAACTCCGCCTATTATTATGACGATTACTACGATTGCTGCGATAATTGCATAAGTACTTTTCATCTTTTTCACTGTTTTTAGGGAAAACGATATGCATATTTAAACATGACGACAACTAAGCGCTCTAAACAATGTATCGCTCAAGAAAAGCAACCAAATCCTTACAAGCATGGGCGGCTAAACGGGCAATTTGCGTTCTTCCGTCAACTCGCCCAGAATTACTAGTGCTTCTCCTAGTGGCATGCCGAGCCTTTCAGCAAGCTCAGGCGCAGTTATGTCCGCTTTCTGAGGCAAAATGTTGGATCGGGTGTAAGCCTTATGGGTTGGATACATAACTGAAGCGTGAACTGCTTCAACAAGCAGTTGCCAAAGCTTCTCCTTTGAATAATCTTCCAAAGCCATGTGCAATCAAACATGCATTAGGGTATTACGATTATTAACCTAGCGTATAGGGCCCGGAAAAAAAGATTACGACAAACTTAATACTTTGCCGTTGCTGCTTGATTCATAGAGGAGGATTTTTTTTGAAGGCTGTTGTTTATCGTGGACCCCACGAGATCAAGGTTGAACAGGTTCCTGAGCCGCAGTTGAAAGGCAACAGGGTTCTTGTTCATTTCAAAGCTGGAAGCATCTGCGGTACCGACATGCACCTGTATAGGGGTGAATGGAAATGGATGAGGAAAGGCATGATTCTGGGACATGACGCATGGGGAGTCCGCGAAGACACTGGCGAACGCGTCGTCATGGTTCCCATAGTCAACTGCGGGCACTGTTATTTTTGCTTGCGGGGGTTACCTACTTATTGCACAAAAGGAAAATTCTACGGGTTGACACGCGACGGCTTCTTCGCTGAGTCTAAAGCAATGTTGCCCCGAAGCTTAATTCCAATTCCCGCAAGTGTCTCTGATGAGGAAGCGGCGATAGTGGAGCCTGTTGCCCTAGCGCTTCGCGTACTCGATTACATGAAGCCTAATCTAGGCGATTGGGTGACGATAATTGGGCAAGGACCCATTGGCTTGCTTATGACGCGGGTGGCTCAGTTGAAAGGATGCCGCGTTATCGCAGTTGATCTTGAGGATTACAGACTTGAATTCAGCCTAAAGTATGGAGCAAATGCAGTTATCAACGCGAAGAAAGAAGACGTAATCAAAACTGTACGGAAACTGACGAAGCATGGGTCAGACTTGGTCATTGAAGCAGCTGGAACAAGTAAAACGGTTGAACAAACGCCTTTTCTGGTTAGGAAGGCGGGCAAAGTTGCTTTGGTCGGCGAGTCAAAAGGTTACTTGAACTTAGAAGATGCGGATGAAGCGTTGTTTTTCACAATTTACATTTCGCCTGTCGAATACCCGTCGGCCGTAGAGTTAATCGCTAGAAAACTGGTTGACGTGAAAGGCCTGATAACGCACAGGTTTAAGTTTGATGAATTCGAGAAAGCGCTGCAAACCGTTGACAATCCGGCAGAGAAACCTTTGAAAGTCATAATCACAGCGTAGGCCTCTTCGACCAAAGTTTTTTTCTTTAAAAGAACAACAACAACCTTGGAATTGCAATTGTTGTTTTCTTGGTGTTCTAAACGGTCTTTGCCGGAAAATCAAGGTTTTATAATAGAATCAGGTAAATTATGAGGAGAAGGGTCGCTTGTGTGGGAAGCGTTCTTGCCCATTATAGGATTTCTAATCGGGCTGGTTTCGGTGATGGTTGGCCTTGGAGGCGGATTTCTAGTCGTGCCTCTCTTGACTTTGGTCTACGCCTTTTCCCCAGCGAATGCCGTTGGAACCAGCTTAGCAACAATTCTAATGACGACAGCTGTTGCCTCTGCATACTATTCAAAACAAAAGCAAACCTACTATAAAATGGGCTTAATTTTATCTGCAGCCTCAGTGCCCGGCGCAATATTCGGAAGCTACTTAACAACAGAAATACCTGGAAAGGCAATAGGATTGCTTATCGGTATTTTCTTAGTTTTTGTAGCTTGGCAAATAGTCTATAAAAAAGGCACCCAAAATAACTGTGAAAATTCAGAAGAGGATTCAGGGTTTTCTGAAAAAGAATTGCTGTCTCAACAGAGAACCGTTTTGCTGGGGGTCGTTCTCTGTTTTTTTGCTGGTTTAATTGGGGGTTTGCTTAGCATTCCAGGGGTGCTGTTGGTGCCGATTATGGCTTTGGTTTTACACATGCCTTTTAAAACCGTCGCAGCAACTTCGGTTTTCACAATGGTTTTCATTTCTTTGGCATGTACGGTTCAACACATCAGTTTCGGCAACATAAATGTTAACTATGCATTGCTGATAGGATCTGGCTCTGTGTTTGGAGGATTGCTTGGTGCTTATCTTTGCTCTATCACCAAAAACCAAACGTTGCGTTGGGTTTTGTTCGGATTACTTCTCTTTATTAGTTTACAGATGTTTTTAAAGTTCGGTTTGGGTGTTAATTATTAGCAGACAAATCAATTAGAAAATCTCCAGAGCAAACTACCATCTTCAAGATTTTTTCAGTTAATTCAGAAACGCTTTTTAGTTAAGAAAAGACAGGATATACAAATTCGACCCAATCAGGGGATTATAAATGGAATCTTATATTGATGCTTCTCTTCGAAAATTCGGCATTGACCTTGTTGGTTCGGTTCCATGGGGAACGCATCTTTGCCAATTTTATGAGTCAAAACAAGATTTAATCGAAATTCTGGTGCCTTACTTCAAGGAAGGCTTACACAATAATGAGTTTTGCATGTGGGTTACATCCCCGCCTCTGGAAGTTGCAGAGGCTAAAGAGGCATTAAGAAAAGCAGTTCCCGACTTACAGAGGTACTTGCAGAATGGTCAAATTGAGATAGTTTCTTACACTGACTGGTACCTATTAGGAGGCAAGTTTGATTCAGATCGGGTGCTTCAAAGCTGGGTGAAAAAAGAGACCCAAGCCTTAAGTCATGGTTTTGATGGGCTTCGGCTGACTGGAAACACTTTTTGGGTTGAACGCAGCCTTTGGAAAAGCTTTGTGGATTACGAAGAAGCAGTTAATGCAGTTATAGGTCAACATAGGATGCTGGCGTTATGCACTTATTGCCTCAAAAACGCAAGTGGAACAGACGTTGTTGACGTTGTCAGAAATCATGTTGGTACCTTGCTTAAGCAAGGCAAAGAATGGGTTTTGGTTGAGAATGCAGTAGAACGCAAGAAAGAGCAAGATGCCTTAAAAGAACGAGAACAAAGCTGGCAAACCACTTTAGGCAGCATCGGCGACGCCGTTATAGCGACTGACACGGCTGGCAAAATAACCTTCATGAACAATGTAGCGGAAACGTTAACAGGATGGGCTCTGAATGAGGCATCAAGGAAACCTTTGGAAAAAGTCTTCCATATAGTTAACGAACAAACTCGTAAAGAAGTTGTGAACCCAGTCACGCGCGTGCTCAAAGAAGGCGCGACGGTGGGGTTAGCCAACCATACAATACTGATAACAAAAGACGGAAACGAGATTCCTATTGACGACAGCGGAGCACCCATAAAACATAAAGATGGAAAAACTTCAGGCGTAGTGCTAGTATTCCGTGACATAACAGAACGCAAAAAGGCAGAAAAGGATCTGTTTAATCTCGCAAAGTTTCCATCAGAGAATCCTTTTGCCGTGCTTCGAATCGACAAGGACGGAACCGTTATGTATGCTAATGCAGAAAGTCAGCGACTGCCGAAATCAATTAGCGCAGAAATCGGTCACGTCGTCAGTCCGCATTGGCTTAAGCATGTATCAGAATCCTTTACGTCTAACCGCAGGTTGGATTTTGAGGAAAACGATGAAGGACGCTGGTTTGAGTTTAAATTAGCACCAGTTCTTTCAGAAGGGTATGTCAATATTTATGGGTCGGAAATCACTGAACGTAAGAAAGCTGAAGAGGCACTTAGAGAAAGTGAAATCAAGTTTAGAACGGTAGCCAATTTCCTTTATGATTGGGAGTATTGGTTGGCTCCAGATGGGAGCTTAGTTTATGTTTCACGGTCTTGCGAAAGAATAACAGGCTACAAGGCTGAGAAATTTATCGAAAACCCAACGCTGGTCACCAGCATCATCCACCCAGAAGATAAACACCTTTTTGATTCTCATTTCAAGCTTACGAGTATCGATAAGACACACGAAATTGACTTTCGCATAATTACACGGAAAGGAGAAACAAAATGGCTAGCGCACACCTGTCAACCTGCTTTTGATGATCAAGGAAAGTGGCTGGGTCGTCGTGTCAGCAACCGAGACATCACAGACCGCAAAAAAGCTGAAGAAAAAGCCAGAAAAAGCGAGGCTGAAAATATCGCTTCAAAATATGCCAGAAGTCTTCTTGAAGCCAGCTTAGACCCACTGGTAACCATTGATGATGAAGGAAAAATCACAGATGTAAACCAAGCTACTGAAATAGTGACTGGTATTTCCAGGGAGCAACTCATCGGGACTGAATTCTCAGATTACTTCACCGAACCAGAAAGAGCCAAAGCAGGATACGAAAAAGTGTTCAAAGACGGCTTCGTGAAAGATTACCCGTTAGCGATAACGAACAAATCTGGAAAAATAACCGACGTCATATACAACGCATCAATATTTAGAAATACCCAAGGACAAATCCAAGGCGTCTTCGCGGCAGCAAGAGACATCACACAGCGAAAAGCTATGGAGAACGAGCTTAGGGAAACACTGGAGAAACTAAGGCAATCTAACGCTGAGTTGGAGCAATTTGCCTATGTTGCGTCCCATGACCTGCAGGAACCGTTGCGAATGGTTGCAAGCTATGTACAGTTACTTCAACGCAGATATCAAGGAAAACTTGACCAAGAAGCTGATGAATTCATCGGCTTCGCGGTGGACGGCGCCAATCGAATGCGGGGATTAATTGACGATCTTCTAACCTATTCACGGGTTGGAAGGCTTGGCAAACCGTTTGAGCGGACAAACTTGGAATCAACGTTGGACATTGTACTTAAAAATTTGCAGGCATCAATCACGGAAAACAACGCGACCGTAACCCACGACAAACTCCCAGTTATCAGTGCTGACGGAGGGCAGCTTGTACAGTTATTCCAGAATTTAATCGCTAACGCCATCAAATTCCACGGCAAAGATCCGCCCAGCGTGCATGTGTCAGCTAAAGATAATGGGGCGGAGATCCAGTTTGCTATATGCGACAATGGCATCGGCATAGATCCACAGTACTTCGACCGCCTCTTTAAGATTTTCCAGCGCTTGCACACGAGAGAAGAATATTCAGGGTCGGGAATCGGCTTGGCAGTGTGCAAAAAAATCGTGGAGCGGCATGGGGGACGCATTTGGATTGAGTCTGAGCTGGGGAAAGGTTCAACTATTTATTTCACACTCAGTAAAAGGAAGCAGTGATATTATGAATGAAGTTAGACCTGTGGACATATTGCTTGTTGAAGATAATCCTGGAGACGTGCGCCTAACAAAAGAGGCTCTAAAAGACGCAAAAGTGCTGAATGAAATCTTCATTGCGAGAGACGGGGTTGAAGCAATGGAGTTCCTGCATAGAAAAGGCCAGTTTTCAAATGTACCTCTGCCAGACTTAATACTGCTTGACCTGAACTTGCCAAGAAAAGATGGCCGTCAAGTGCTAGCTGAAATCAAAGAAGACCCAATTCTGAAGCATATACCAGTTGTTGTTTTGACGACCTCCAAAGCTGACGAAGACATAATTAAAACATATAACCTGCATGCCAATGCTTACATCACGAAGCCGGTTGACCTGAACCGATTCGCAGAAATCATACATATTTTAAACGAATTTTGGTTCACAATAGTTAAACTTCCGCCAAAGGAGTAAGAATCATCAAAATTCTCTTAATTGAAGATAATCCTGGCGATGCTCGCCTAATTTTGGAAATGCTTAAAGAAGAAAAATTCTCAGTGGAAAACGTAGAGCACGTCGACAGGCTTACAAAGGGACGAAACCGCTTATCCGAAGGCGCCGTTGATGCCATATTGCTCGATCTTGGTTTACCTGACAGCCAAGGACTCGAAACTTTTGAAAAAATACATGCTGCAGCCCCGCAAGTACCCATCGTTATTTTGACTGGGTTCAAAGATGACGCGCAAGGTGTCGAAGCCGTCCGCAGAGGGGCACAGGATTACTTAAACAAAGGAAAAATAGAAGGACCTCTCTTAGCCCGCGCCGTAACCTACGCGGTTGAACGAAAAAAACTAGATGAAGCGGTCCAGAGGCAAGCTGCGCTCATCGACCTCAGCCCAGACGCAATTATAACAAAAAAACTTGATGACACCATAACCTTCTGGAGTTTAGGCGCAGAAAAAGTGTACGGTTACACAAAAGAAGAAGCCATTGGGAAAAAATCTCGGACGCTTTTTAAAACAAAATTTGCTTCTCCATTTGAAAACATAGAAGAACAGCTCAAAAAAGAGGGGAAATGGTCCGGTGAGCTCTACCATGAAACCAAATCTGGGCGTGAACTGTCAATTCAAAGTTATTGGCTTGCCAAGTTTGACGAGAACTGTAGAATGGTTGAAATTTTCGAGTCCGACGTGGACATAACTGAACGCAAAAATGCTGAGCGTCTAGCTGCAATTGGAGCTACCGCAGGCATGGTTGGACATGACATTCGTAATCCGCTGCAAACAATTGCGGGCGAAGTTTATTTGGCAAAGGGCGTATTGGATGATTTACCGGATGGGGAACCTCGTAGAAGTTTGAGTGAGAGTCTTGATACTATCGAGCGTCAAATAGATTATGTTAACAAAATAGTCCAAGACCTTCAGGATTTTGCAAAGCCAATCAAGCCGTTACTAAAAGAAATCGACTTAGACAATGTATGCAGGGAGTTGTTATCGAAAACTCATGTCCCAGAAAATATTGTTGTCTCCTGCAAAATACAACCTGACGTCAAAGCGCTGTTTTCTGATCCTGATATTTTAAAGAGGGTAATGATTAATTTAGTAACTAATGCGGTTCAGGCTATGCCTAAAGGCGGAAAGCTTTGCATAAGTGCGTTCCCTGACGCAGGGGACACAGTGCTGACCGTTGATGATACAGGATGCGGGATTCCGAAGGATGCATCCACTAAACTTTTCACGCCTTTGTTTACTACTAAATCTAAAGGCCAAGGTTTTGGGTTAGCCGTGGTCAAACGCATGACCGACGCGTTAGGCGGCACCGTTACATTTGAAAGCGAAGTGGGGAAAGGCACAAAATTCTTCATACGCATCCCCAAGACAAAAAATAATTGAAAACTTATTTTTTTCAATTCAAATTATGGAACCTTAACGAAACTATGCGAGATTGCGCAGCCAAAATTTTACCGCAAAGTATCCCGTGTGACGTGGGTATAACATTGTACTTTCTTTTCTTAACTACTTGCATAGTTGTCACACTCTTCACTCATTCTATGGCGACTACTAAATAACTTTTGGGTAGGATAGCGTCTGTGGAAGACCTTTAGCGAGTTTTAAGTCCTATTGCGGTGTTTCAGAATTTGTATGTCACTTTAATGCGTCTATTATAGACTATGTTTTTGAGGTTAATTTATGGAAAATGAAGAACCTGAAACTAAAGAAGAGTGCATGAAAGCATTTTACCGTATACTGCCAAAAGAAATGGTGGAGTATTGTAAAAAGGACTTGTATGTTTCAGACGGTGAAGAATGGGGTTACCAAGTGGGTTTCGTAGTTGGCGTTAAATATGTCATAGAAAAATTCCTAAACCCTACTTAGAAAGGGTGGATGACCATCTGAACGGTAAAGATTCAGTTCACTAAAATGAACAGCGACCGACTGAAGAATCTCCCTTCTTTTCACTTTTATCAACGTCTTCCCTGTTGTGAGTGAATTTTCTATCATAATTGAAACAGTGCAATCATTTTAAGCAAAAACAACAAATAGTCTCCGTAGGTGTGAATATGGGGAGCACGCACACAGACAAGAAGGGTTACAAAAGATACGGTGATAGTGGGTTGTTGGAGCATAGGGTTATAGCATCGAAAAAGATTGGTGGTCCAATAGGAAGAGGCAGAGTTGTTCACCACGTTAATGGAGACAGGAGCGACAACAGAGGGAGCAATTTGCGTGTTATGAGTGGAAGTAACCATTCTTCGCTTGAGGCTAAGAAGCGCAGAAGGTACTGAAAGTAATCATTTCAATACCCTTTTGCAAAAGAAGCTTGTGAATTGCACATGTTCATTACAGTTCTATGGAAGTTGATTTATCTCAACTTTGAGATGCTTATGGTCGCACTCCTGTCGGTGTTGGAGCATGCTGCCTAAAATGCAACATCTACTTTGCTTCAGAAATATAGTTGAACAATCTATTGCAAAAGAAACTACCTTTGAAGTGTCCTATGTGCAATGTAAGTTTCCGTCAGAACTACTCTTTTATTTTCAACCATCATGTTGTAGAAAAAGCGCCTATGTGATTAGTTGAAGCACTTTTCTCTACTAAACGCATTGTTTGTTCAGGCATAAGTCAAGAAAAGCATAGAGTAAGCGAACTGCTAATTCACCTTCTTGATTAGAACTTGCAGAAAAGCTCCCACAGCAAATCAACAAGGAAGCATTTATCTTCTCCACATCTGCAAATACTGAAAACGCACCCAAATTCCACTCGCTTCTTAGGGAAAAACTCCAATCAAGAGGATATACGATTGTTGACGAATTTAATTGTGCTGGATTCAACTGGTGGGGTCCATTAAAACTGGTGGGTGGCACTAAGAAAGATAGACCAAACATTGAAGATCTCAAACATGCTGAAGAGTTCGCTTTGAAAATAAAAGATAAACCACAAAAGACTAATGAAATGACTATTACTGTCCACAGTTAAATTTTGTTCCAAACCACTTGGTAAACCATTTAAAACTTCCACATTCATCTCTCGAAGCGCATGTTAAGCAAGGAAATTCCTTACCAGCAACGTCTATTACACTTGATATTCTTTCGACAGTGGCTTTTTCATTTACGATTTCTTCGACTTGTTTTTCTATTTCACCTGACATCTCAAATCACCTAAATATTGAACCTAAAATAGACAACAAAAAGAAAAAAGTGTTTGAGAGTTTTGTAAAACGTTTGCATCTATGCTAGTTTTTTGCTACCTTGTCCGGGCGAAGCGGAGAAGACTTCAGTGACTTTTATTATTCCAACACTTTTTATTTTCATTTTCGAGGTTTCCATACTCTTCTTTGCGAAGTTATCGAAAATTGGTCCGTTTGTTTGGAAACCACTGAATGTTCCCTTTAGTTGGTAGCCTGTCATTGGTCCTTTGAACACTGCAATAGCAACTTGCTTGTTTTTTTCAAGGTTTTCTTTTGTTTTTATGATGAAAACTTCTGCGAACGCAATAGTTTCGGGGTCTACTGCTACAAAGCTCCATAATGGAACTACGTTTGGAATGCCTTTAGCGTCTACTGTTGCAATCATTTTCGCTGAATCACTTGCACTTAAAACATCCATTACTTCTTTAGGTATACTTACCAAAATTCACACTTCCTACTAATGGAAACATAACTGCAATACTCTAATATACTTTTAGGGAATTAGAATATACTCAGCAAATGCAAGGGAAGTACAGTATTTGGCTAACACAGGCAAGGATTCATCATCCGATTACCTAATTGGTGCAATCGCTGAGTTGAAGATGGAGATTAAAGGCTTAAGAGCAGACATGAACAGGGTAGAAGAAACCGTTTTGAAGGAACGTCTTCGTGCAATTGAAGATACTCTTATACAAAATCACCTATTGGTCTATGCTGGTCAGAGGTCGCAATCTCTAAATCAAGACATTGCAACGTTGCTCAAAGAAGATTGCCAAAACAGAGACAAATGTCTTGAGCATTACAAAAACACAATAGAAGAAAACACGCAAGTTATCAAACAGTCTGGAACAAAAGAAGCTCTTGCAGACTTTGATGATAAAATAGCTGAAACCGAGTTAATGGTTGAAAAGACCAAAGGTCAGCAATGCGGAAACTGTTTCTCCAACTTTGATAAGAAGCTAAAGCGTGAAAAAAGAGCGTTCCAAGAAATACTCTTGGTCAAAGACGTTAACAACGATAAAATAGTTAACAATCGGTCTTTGGATATTCCATTTCTTTTGCAAAACTTGTTTGAACCTTTAGGAAATGATTCACGGCTCAAAATCTTAGCTATTGTATATGAGGGAAAAAAGAGTTTCTCAGAGTTGTCAAAAATAGTAGACCTCAAAGCTGGTCATCTCACATTTCACTTAAAAAAACTGGTTAATGCGAAGTTGATTGCTCAAGAAGCATCGAAAGGAGATTACATCATAACTCAAAAAGGCTTGGCTCTTGTTAAGGAGATGCTTAACCTTCAAAAATAAAGCTAACAGATTAAAGGTGATTAGATGAAGATAAAAATCAGGATGTATTCAGATTATATCTGTCCTTTCTGTTATCTCGGTGAAGCAATAATTGAAAAACTCAAAAACAGATACGCCATTGAAATGGAACATATCGGCATAGAAATCCACCCTGAGACACCAGAAGAAGGAGTAGACCTGAGAGGAAGAATCTACGGAATAGAAGAGATGTATGAGAATTTGAGGTGTAGAGGAAAAGAGTATGGTCTTAACTTCTGTGATGTTGGACTCCTCTCGAATTCAAGAGGAGCACTCATAGTCGGTGAATATGCTAGAACTGTCGGCAAGAATGCAGAATTCACCCATGAGGTATTCAAAGCCTACTTTGAAGGTTGCTTAGATATTGGGAAAGAAGCAGTTATTTTGGAAATTGCACAGAAAGTTGGTTTATTTAAGAAAGAAGTCGAAGACTGCTTGAAAAACCCGTTGTATCAAAATAGTTTTGCGGATAACTGTGCTGAAGCTAGAAAACACGATGTTAGCGGTGTACCAACATTCATTGTAAATGGCAAATACAGAATCACGGGAGCACAGTCAGAGGAAACATTTGTGGAGTTCTTTGAAAAGATTAACAAGGAATGCTCCTGAAGTTACAAAAAGACTTGGAAGAGTTCGCTTCAAAAAACTGAAGAAGTGAAATCAAGAGACATGAATGGAAAACTATTGTCTTCATAGTCTATGTACAGTTGCTTTATCTCCACCTTTGACTTTTCTCTGTTTGCCGAGCAAATCCTTTTGGGTCACTAGCAGGTAAGAGCACCAACACTCCAGCAACTCCTATTTTTTCACCTGCCAGTGACCAATTCGAAACTCTCAAACATCAAATAGTATGTCCGCGTTGCCTCTCTTGTATGTGCTTTTAGTGGTCTTTTTGTTGAGCCTATTGAGGAATACTTCCATGTTGGTAAGTGCTTTTTGTTCTGTACATTTAGGTTTCTAAGATATACCCATGTTGTGCGGAACACCGCAAAGTATATTGCTCATAGAGTTAGTTCTAACCCAGTTTTAGTTTGACCATGAGCCGATGAGTATGGCTGTAGAAGCGGTAATATTCGATTTAGACGGGACAATTGCGCATTTCAACTTGGACTACAAAGCCCTGCGCGCTGAAATCAGAGGCTTCCTTATGAGAGCAGGAGTTCCCGCTTCGGTTTTAAACATTAACGAAAGCATTTTTGAAATGCTGGGAAAAGCCGAGATTTTCTTCAAGAACGGTGACAAATCAAATTCGGCCAACGTGTTTGGAGCGGTTCGCGCAGAAGCTTTAGCTATCGCTGAAAAATACGAGATGGAAGCTGCTTCTACAACAAGTTTGCAGACAGGAGCCGTTGAGACGCTGAAAGAGCTCAAAGCGATGAATCTAAAGATGGGTTTATGCACCATTAACAATGAAAAAGCAGTAAAGTACATTCTTCAACGCTTCAAAATTGAAGAATTCTTCGCCGCAGTTGTTCCACGAGAAAAAGTTAAGTACGTCAAGCCACATACGGAACAGTTTGAAATGACGCTTAAAGTGCTGGGAATCCAAGCTCAATCGACCGTCGTCGTCGGAGATAGCGTTGCTGACATGCAAAGCGCCAAAGAACTCAAAGCAATCGCGGTTGGAATCCCGACTGGAACAGCTACAATGGATCAACTTAAAAAGAATTCAGCGAATTACATCATAACTTCGCTAAGTGACCTACCGCATCTCATCAAAGAAATAAATAAGCCTTAAGCAGCCGTAACTACATCGTCTTTTAAGACAAGTTTTCTATCTCTTACCAGCCGCTTGAGGATTTCCGAAAACACCTCTTCCGTGCCTTCCGCCGAATGGTTAAGCCCAAAAACCTTAGCCGTTTCCCAAATCAACGATTCCCGACTGATGCCCAGCGCATACCGCGTGACAAGCAACATAGCCGCTTCCACTTCCTCAGGGGCGATGTATTCGGGTTTGCGTTTAGTTTCGGGGATGCCTTGCACGGGAACCCTTATCGGAGTTTCCTTAAGAGTGGGAGACCAAAGGAAGCTTCCTTTAAGAACGACTTTCTGTTCCTTTAACAAATTGTTTAGGGCTCCTTTCACTGCATGTCTTATCTGCGGGGTCACCTGTTTGGTTCCCCACGCGGCTGCCAAACGTTCCGTTGCGTATTCAAAGTGAATTGGCCCTTCATTTTGCACAAGCTCAGATAGGAGTTTGGTTTGGTTTTCCCTATTTTCAGGAAAGTGGAACTCGTTTTTTTGTTTAGAATCAACTGAGCCACGAGCCCCTGCGACCATTATGTACGGGTTGAACATTGCCTTGAGCGCGTAGGTTTTGTAGGGAACTCCGATTTTTTCGACTCCTGCAAACTCGTTTCTCTGCACATCAGTTTTCGGAGCCATCCCTTCCTTGACCTCAATCACCGGTTTCTGTGAATCCTTGTCCAACTGCTGTTTACTTGCTTGTTCCAAGTCTTCCTTCAGGCGCCGAATTTCAGAGTCGCGTCTTGCAACCCAAGCAGGAGACCAAACGCGGTGAATCCGCCAACCAAGTTGCCGCAATACCTGTTCACGGAGGCGGTCTCTGTCCCGCGCGCTGCTGCTTGACCTATATGAGGCTCCATCGCATTCCACGCCGAGCAAGAAATTGCCCGGGTTCACTGGGTCTAAAACGCCGATGTCAATCCTGTAGCCGCTGCACCCCACCTGCGGAACAACCTCGTAACCCATCTTCTTAATTTCCTCCGCCACATCCTCATCCAAAGCCGATTCAAACTCGCCTTCCCGCGACTTCACCGACCCCAAAGTTTCAGTCCCATGCTCAGCGTAATCTATGTAGTAACGTAGCGTTTGCACTCCAAGCGCCTTTGTTTCAGCGTCGATATCAGTTGCCTTAATCGATGTTACAAGAACCACTTTTTCCCGGGCTCTGGTAACTGCAACGTTTAGACGCCGCTCACCGCCAGGCTTGTTAAGTGGACCAAAATTCATAGCCATCTGCTTGCCCTCGTCGAAGCCGTAGCCGACGCTAAAGAAGATGACGTCCCGTTCGTCACCTTGAACGTTCTCTAAGTTCTTCACGAAGAAGCCTTCCAAACGATCCTCTTTAAAGAATGGTTCGAAGTCAGGCTGCATTTTTAGTCGGTTATCTATGGCTTCTTCAACAGCTTCCATCTGGGCTATGCTGAACGTTACTACGCCGAGGGTTTTCTTCGGGTAGAGACGGAAATGTTCGAAGACAAGATCAGCCACTTTTTCTGCTTCCTTGATGTTGTTTCTTTTTCCGCCTCGGACGTAGACGCCGTCTGGGACGTAAACCAATTTTACGCCTAAAGCGTCGTCTTGGGCTCTTGCAGCGGGAAAAGTGACGAGTTCATCTTCGTAGAAGCGGTGGTTCGAGAAAGCAATTAACCCTTCATGCTTGCTGCGGTAGTGCCAACGCAGCGTTTTGACTGGTAACCCGATGCCGAGGCACTCGTCAAGGATGCTGTCGAAAACTTCAACGTCTTCGTCGTTGAGTTCATCCCAATCTACATCGTCGAAGAGGCTTTTCTGGAAAAACGACGTGGGTGGCAACTGCTTGTTATCGCCTGCAACGACTAGTGTTTTTCCGCGGTAAATCGAGCCAATGGCGTCTTCAGGAACAATTTGTGAAGCCTCATCAAACAAAACCAAGTCAAACTTCATGTCAGGAGGCAGGAACTGGCTTACGCTTATGGGGCTCATCAATAGGCAAGGCTTGAGTTTACCAAGTAAGTTAGGGATTTTTTGGAAAAGCACCCTGATCGGCATCAGCTGCCTCTTTTTTGAGGCTTCTTTTTGTAGAACGGCTACTTCAGAGTCGGCTGCTTGAATTAGGATGTCTTGGGGTTTGCGGCTGTTCGCCTGTTCGATAACCATGCTGGAGCTCAGCTTAATGAGGTCCTGATCCAATTTTTTGAAGTCTGCGATCAGTTGCTCTTGGTTTTCCCATCTGAACCTGCCCAGCTTGGGGTCTTCATTATACAGGTTATTTATCCATTCTTGATACACGCCTCTTCGAAAAACATCCACCAAGTCTGCTGCTGAAAGTTTCTGCTCGGCTAAGTGGTTGAAGAACTGGTCAAAGCCGCGGAGCGCAAAGCGGTTTTTGATGTCTTTAAAGTCAACCCAAACCTGAATGTCGTCAACACGGTTTCGTAATGCATGGATTCGTTCACCGATCACACTTATTTCTAAATCTTTCAGGAGATTGTTTTTGTATTTCATCGGCGCTTCAAAATGAGCCTCAAAATCGCTAAGAACTTTTAAGGATGCATCGCGTTTTTGTGTTAGCTCCCTGCTTGATGGAGCCGCAGTTGGTCCTTGAGCCGCGATTTGCGCGAAAGCAAATGGAACAGGAATATCAAGGAATGCTGCCTGAACCTTTTTCACCCATTCAATAACCTCAACGATGTCTTGCCAGTTTGTATCAAGCTCGTTGAAGCGTGAGCCAAACTTCTCTTGAAGCTGCGCCTTTTCACCGATGATAGCCGCTTCTTTCTTGCGTATTTCTTCCGCGTTTTGAAGGTCATCTATAAGCTGCTTGTAGTTTGATGGTTCCTCCTTGCTGACTGCAAGAGTTTCCCTTGTCAATCCTTTAAGCGGGGTCAGTTGCCTTTCTGTTTCGTTCAGCCATTCCTCAACCATCGGGATCGGTGTCCAAGTAATTGCGGCGCTAGATTTGGTCATGCTTGCCGGGATAAGTGACTCGACGTCTTTGAGCAGCTGCTCCCACTTAACCACCGACTCTTGAAGCTCCATACCCAAATTCTTAATCATTGGCGACGGAGTGGAATTGTTAGTTACGAGTTTGAGCAGGTTTTCGGGGATGGTTGTTGCCCAAGAAAGCTTGCGGATTTCCGCGGCTATTAACAAGGCCTTTTCAGCGCCGTTGAAGTCTGTTTTGGATTTGTGATAGTAGTGGCCAAGCAAGGTTCGGACGGTTTCAGTTGATTCATCAATTTCTGTCTCTAACTTCTTGACTTTCCGAGCGCCAACAAGGTCGGTCAACACGGTTTTGGGAACTTTGCCGTCGACGGTGACCGCAGCGATTTGTTTTTGGTCGTTGCGGTAGCTTGAGTTGAAAATCTTAAGCGAGGCTTGACTGTACTCATTATACCTCGCGATCAAACCGTCGAGGTCCAGCTTGTAGAGCCCCTCATTGTAGGTTCCGTCCAAGCGGCTTTTTAGAAGACTGTGGTCTTGATATAGCCGTTTGGCTTTCGGCAATATTTCCTCAACTTGCTCGAAGTACTTGCTGTCAAACCACAGCGGTTCAGGCTTGTCTTGGCTGAAGCAAAGCAAAGCGATACGGGCTAATTCTTTTACTTGCGTAATCGTCAACCCGTCGCTGTCCAACCCCAAGGTTGGAGCAAGCGCCTGCGAGGTTTCACGCCATTTCCGTGCAGCCATCTCGGTGTTCTTTATGAAAGTCAAAAGTTTTTCGCGTTTGGAATAGAATTCGTTCTCTTCCAACCGGACCCCAGGCATCAAATTGTTTAACGCATCGAGTTGCCGTTTTAATTCTGTTGACGCGTTAAGAGCCAAGTTGAACAGGGAAGGTTGGTAGCGTTCCATGAGGCTTATTCGGGTTTCTTTTATCCATAGAGTTGTTTCATTGTAGCTTTTGGCTTCATTGTAGAGTTTTCCGGTTTCTGAGTTAGTCATCCAATAAGCTTCAGGCTTGGGGCTTTCAGTTAAGAACTTGCTAACTTCTAAAAGCCAATTGATGCGCGAAAATGTTTTAGGCGGAAAAACATCCAGTTTAGCGGAGAAATCTTCCGTTTCAAGCTTCAAATCCCCCAGGGTTTCGTTGATGTTTTCGAGCGACGTCAGCACTTCTGAGCGGAGCTCCAAATTGTAGAAGTCAGCGCGGTAGCCTAGCCACGGAAAGTCGGGTTCTTCTATCACTTGCCAGACCTTGCTTAGTTGAGAAACGAGAGCTTCCAACTCATGCATTTTCTGAGGGGTCAGAGTTCCCAAATCAGTTAACCCGACGGGCACGAAGGGAACCCGCTCAAGGCTGGAAATCAAACTTAAAACTTCGTAGGCACTCCTCTGCAGGAACGGTCGCGTCTCATGCAAAGCGGCAACATAACCGTTTAGTGTTTCCCGATATTCAGTCATTCTTTCAAATTCGTGGACGGAGGGCAATTTTCGTGGGATCAGGTTTTCGTCAAGGCTACGTTTCAACTCGGCAACAACTTGTTGTTTGTTGGCTTTGCTGCTGTGAAGTTCAAGGCAAAAATGAGCCAACCCAACTTCGCTGAGCCGTTTGTAAACGACTTCTAGGGCTGCCATTTTGTCGCTGACGAAAAGCACAGATTTCCCATTTGCAATGCATTCTGCTATTATGTTCGCTATTGTTTGGCTTTTTCCAGTGCCAGGCGGACCCTTCATGACGAAGCTTTGTCCGCGCAATGCGTATTCTATGGAGACTCGTTGGCTGCTGTCGGCATCTAGAACCTGGTGAGTTTTGTCTGGCGGCTCGATTTTGTCAACGTCTTTCTCGTCGGGCAACCCGTCTAAGAATCAGGTTGTTTTCTTTGATGCCTGCGATTGCCCTTATGATAGGGTGCTGCGTAACTAACGCGGAGTTCGACTCTAAATCTTTGTAAATAACCAGTTTTTGGAAGGAGAAAAGCCCAAGGTCAGTTGACGACTCAACTTTCCAGCCCAGTTCAGCAACCGCCAGATTGACCTTGTCGAAGTAATCTTGCAGAGTAAGGTTTTCCCATTCTTCAGGCAAAGATGGCAAATCGATTTTGTAGTCGTTTTTCAGTTTGACCTGCAGGGCTGGGTTCAAAACCTCTTCGTCCTCAACAGGCGGCAAGCCCACACTGTATGGTTGACGTACAGTGTCTCTCGTAAGTTCTAGGGGCACAAGAATCAAAGGAGACTGAACTTGCTCTTTTGTCTCCGAATCAACCCAGTTAAGAGTACCAAAAGCCGCATGCAAAATGCGAACACCCCGTTCACGGTAATCCAGAAGCGAACGCCACTGCAGGCCTTTGAGGTTCCTTTCAAGTTCTGTGCGTGACATTTTTCCGCAAACCAACTGGTTTACCTTAGGACGTTGAGGTGCCTCAGGCACTGCTAGTGCATCTTTGACAGAGGCTTTAAAATCGGCTTTCGCGGTTTTGGCGGCTTTGCCCTTAGCTTTTCCTTTCGGCTTTTCGCCTTCTGCCAGTTTTTGCGCTTCCTCAGGTGGTATCCAGAATTCCAATTTTTTCTTTTTCAAAACCAACGAGTTAAAAACCATTTGCATGTCAGGTTGGGTAATCGGTAGGCTTCCTCGCTTGTTTTTATGGAAGTATAGAAGGTTGTTTCTTCTTGAAAGGTCAATTAATCTTGACTTCCAATCTTCCACTCTTTTCATAGGCTGGGAAGCAAAAGTTTGCGTCATAGCCACATCTACACCCACTGGTTCCATAATTACGCGGATGCTTCTTTAATATTTGCGCTATCTCCATAACCCATCAAGCAATCAATTACTCAACTTTCAAGCCGTAAAAGTGTCACTTGGCGCGTACCAATTGCATAAATGCATCAAAAAACAAACGTCAATATTTTCTAACCCCTAAATCGATTTCCACACTCTTAATAATTTCAGACGTTTAGGTTTGGTCGTTGCTCTTGTTGATTGCCTCATCAACTACCCGTAGCACGTTTTCAAGTCCCACCGCTTTAACCTCAAGAATAGGAAGACCCAAGCCTGAAGCTTGTAGCTCTTCGAGGCATTTTTTGGCGTTGCCGCATGTATCTAAAAGCACGATGCCTTTGATTCCACTGAACATGCCTGCAAAAGCCGCTTCGTCGACTCCCTGCCGCAGCATTTTCTCTTTCATGCCCTTGAAGAACTCGATCATGCCTGGACCCATAAACAGCAGGTTGTGTTCAGGGTCTACTTCAAAGAATTTTCCTCCGCCACCCAGTTGGCAATCGACGCAGTTTGCCGCGTCAACCTTTGCGACACCGTATGCGTCAGTCAGTTTTTTCATTTCGCCGTTTTGTCCAAGGCAGAGGTCGCCATAAACCACCACTATTTTGCCGGTGAATCGCTTGAGGGTTGCTTCGAGGACTTTTCGAAGGTTTTTTTCCACCTCTTCGTAGTCGACATGGAAATATTTGCTGACGAAAACAAGCTCCGCATCAAGGCGACCTTCTCGGACTAGACATTGGAGTTCGTCTTTTAAGACACTACAGGAAACAAGACAAACCTTACTCTTTCCACTAATAACCAAGCACCTTCAAGTAAGCATAAACCTTGAATCCGAAAAAGCTTTGCTTATTTCTGTTCAAGGCAAACAAAGATGGTTTGTTGCGAAGCTTTTGGATCTTTTCCAAAGGTTTTCGATCCCTTTTTGAACCAAGGAGCCACAAGCGTCAAACCTAAAAGCAGCCCAAAAACAAAAAACGGAATGGGACAACTATTTACAACTAAACAATAGTGGTGAATAGCAAAATTAAGAAAAAAAGCTTATGCGGCTTTGGGTTTGGCTTTGTCGACTGCGCCACTGAGGCTTGTCATTTCTGCGTTGGCTTTCCGTAGCAAATCGCCGATGGTGTCTTTTGTGGGGATGGCTCCTGCGACGGCTAATGCGATGGCTTTCTGGTGGGCTAGTTGAAGTAGCGGTTTGATTGTGTCTTTGGTGGGGTAAGCGATTTCCAAGGCCAATGCGAAGGCTTGCCGGTGGCTTTGCTCAACGCTTTTTCTCGTTGCGTCGACGTCGACTTTGAGTTGGTCACCGACGATTATTATCCCGTTGTCGAATACTGCTCGCATTGAAATGCCGAGTTCAACGGCTTTAATGTTCAGTTTAGAGAGGACACCTGCGAGGCGTTCGTTGATTTCTTCGCCTTTGCGAACAACAAGCGTGTCTTTGCTGACCCAGACGCTGCCTGATTCGATACGGGTCGGCAAACCGACGCTGTTAAGCTGGCTGATGATTGGCCCTGGAGGCTGACCTGTATTACCTGTGGGAACAATAACGTCCATCGCGGCTGTGTCGCCTGCCTTCGCAGTTGTCTTAACTTTGCCCCGTTCGAGAAGCAAAGCCAATTTGAAGGGGTTAAGGTCGGTGAACATGTAAACGTTTGAACCATCCAAGTAATCCTCAAGCTTCTTGAGGTCTTCCTGCGCAAGTTCGTCAATAGCTATCCTCATAAGGGTATTCTTTAAAACTCGAAGGTACACTTTGCCCTGCATCGTTTTCTTTAGTTCTTGAAGTTGGGAAGCGCGAACCTTCTTGAGGCTAGCGATGCCAATGGACTTGTACTCTTTAAGTATGTCCTTTATCGCGTCTACTTCGCTGGACTTTTCCTCTAACACTTGTTGGGACGGCATGATTTCTCAAACTCATTACGGTTTAATTTTAACTGGCTCACCCATAGATGTCTTGATGAAAGCGTACTTTACGTTTTTGAGCCCACGCTTAAGCTTCCCATCTAAAACACGGAGAACAGTCATGGTGTTATCGACAAGATCTTCATCCTTCATCTGCTGCGAACCAACTGAAACCTGAATAATCGGTTGATTACGCATTCTCACAACCACCGTTTTACGATGCTTATTGACCAAGGCTGCAATATCGGCGTTAGGTGCAACCGGAATAGGCATTTTTCCTCTCGGACCCAATACGGGACCAAGAATCCTGCCTACAAGCGGCATGAGAGGAGCTTCAGAAATGAAAACATCATATTCCTCAGCAAGTTTACGCAGATCCTTCTTTTTCCCGTTTAAACCATCTAACTCTGCTCGTTCAACAACGTAATCTGCATTAGCGTTTTTGGCTTTATAAGCAAATTCTCCAGAAGCAATAACGCATACCTTGTTCGGTTTACCCGTCTCGTGTGGAAGCTCAACGATCTCCTGGATTTTACCTTCCGGGGACTTCATATCGATCTCTGTGATGTCTAAGATCAAATCTACCGTCTGGTTGAATTTTTTATCGCCAGACTTCGTCTTTGCCTGTTTAATTGCTTCCATTATCGTCTTGTTGTCTAGGGGCATTTTTAAGCCTCGTGCCAATGAGGGATTGGAAACCCATTATAAAAATATTCGCTTATCATTATTCGTTACCAAACAGTTGTTCGTAGTTTCCCGCATCGATGTCTTTTTGGACTTCCCGCGGATCTTTACCTTCAACAGTGACGCCTAAACTGACGCATGTGCCAAGCATCTCCTTCGTCGCCTTCTTAAGAGTCGGCGCTAAAAGTTCATGGCGCTTAATTTTGGCGATGCGCACCATCTGCTCCAGTGATAAGTCGCCGATTTTAACGGTGTTAGGTGTTCCTGAACCCTTTTCCACCTTTAACTCAGCAACAATCAAAGCCGAAGCAGTCGGGGTACCTACGGTAACCTCGAAAGTTTTATCTTCAGTGTCAACGCTAATTTTTACTGGAACCTTCATTCCAGCGTAGTCTTTCGTAAGTTCGTTAATTTTAGTGACAATAGCCATGATGTTGACGCCTAAAGGCCCAAGAGCTGGCCCTAAAGGAGGACCTGCATTGGCTTGTCCGCCGTTAACGAGTAGTTCAACAGATTTCTTTTCACTCATAATTTCACCAGTTTTGTTTGTTTATTTTGCTTTTTCCACTAGTTTTACATAATCTGAATGTACCGTGATTGGCAAAGTGAATGTTGCCTCAAGCAGTTCAAGGGTAACTTCGCCCTTTGCTTTGTCGAGTCTTGTGATTTTAGCTCGCATGCCCTTGAAGGGTCCGCCTGTGATTTCAACGACGTCATCTTCGTCAAGATCTTCCATAACGGGTTTGCGAACGATGTACCGTTCTATCTCTGCGAAACTGACTAGACCAGGGATTCTGGAGCGTACATGCCTTAACCCTGAAATGGCTTCTTCGACTAAATGTGGTCCATCAGCCTCAACGAACACGTATCCTTTCAACGTATCAGGTACCAGAAGAGCTTTGATGGGAATGTGGTTCATCTCAACTTTTGAAGCGATTAACCGGGCCACGTTTCTCTCTTGCCCAGTGGTTGTTTTAACCACAAAAATTTTGATGTCCATCTGCTCTTCTTTCTTATCCATCAGCTAATCCTTCTAAGTTGTAGCGCTTGATGCAGCTGAGGATCCTAGAGCCCACGACAGAAGTTTAATGATATAGCCGATTACGCCGACTATGCCTATGCCGAGAAGACTGATTTTTATTGAAAGCCATAGCTCTTCGCGCCCAGGCTTCTGGGATAATTTTAAGGTTCTTCCAGCTTGCGTTAACCAAGATTTCATACCCATATCTATCGCACACTCAACATTTCATTATTCAATAATAAACGTTACTGTGAATTGAAGTTTAAAAACAAGCTCCTTAAGCCTTTTAAAGTTTCCTTAAAAAAATGACGCGCCTTTTTGGTTGATATCAATTAGCGGCATTTACCGTGGGCTTTTTCATTACATTTGCCGCATATGAAAGGTTACATTTTTTGTCGTTTTTAAATGTACCATTAAACATAATACCTCTGCACAAGTCACTGGTTAAGAGGCAAACTCGTGAACGTTGACACTGTAAAAGAAAGCTTATTGTTTGCTCATCGAAGATTAGATGAGTTAAAGACGCTTAATAACGGAAATTTGGCAAATGCAAAACCTGAAGATCGACAAATGCTTACTCAAGAGTTTTTATTTCACCTTGTCGGCGCAATCGAGATTCTTGCACAAGTAATTAATAAACAAAGAAACCTTGGCTTGGACCCAGAAAGAGCGGGGGTAAGGTCAGTTTTCTGTCGATTGGAAATGAATGACCCAATCAGATCTTTGTTAAGTCAGTTATATCCAACTACTAGGTCAAAAGACCAACGGTGGCTGCCTCTTCCACGTGACCCCTACGCTCACGAAGGAAGATATTTTAGAATTGTAATTCTTACACATTGGGTTAATCACTGCGGAGAGAACCCTTTCCATCCTCGACGGGGAGCTGAAGCTAAAGTCAGTTTGATTTTAGATCCAAGAAATCCCTCCGCGGGGGATTCGAAACTTGACGCAATAGACGAGCTTGAGACGTTTTGGAGCTTGGTTAACCAAAAATGTCAACAAATCACCGCGATCTTAGCTTCTGAAACAACAGTGGCATCTTCGAAGAATTCCGCATAATTTAGTAAAAAAAAAGTTTATCCTTTTTTTAGGCTTTCCTGAAAAGCAAACCAGCTTCCTGCAGGGCAGCCAGCAGCTTAGGTTTGTCATGGCTCAGGATTCCCTTCCAGTCAAGTATCGCAAGTGAAACCTTTTCCAAAGTCTTCTTGACACACTGCGATATCATTTCGGAATCAACGCTGGAAACGGCGTACTTTGGTATCATATGTCCAAACGCGGCTTCGCCAGCCAGAGCCATGCGAGTGAACTTTTGGTTGTAATGCGGTCCTCCGATGCCCAGAACAGCTTCATCGTTTGAAGTTGAAAAATTGGAGATCGTAGTCATCGCGGCGTCCCCTACGACTTGTGCAGCCGCTGAATCGTTCCACTGAGGTTCTGAACTACCCAACTCAACAAACATAACGGGCACATCAAGAGTTGGACCATGATGCGTCCCTTCATAGGCAACCTCGTAACCAAGCTTCATTCCCATATTTTGACGGCTTAGTTCTTTGAGGGCAATCTGCATGGCCGTGGCAGGTGCGACGGATAATGTGCGAGGCAATCCGCCCAAACCTGCTTCGCCGAAATTTCCCGTCGTGTGAACGGAAAGGGTTGGTTTGCCGCTTTGGCTGCTATGGCGTGAAATGAAAACAACCAGCTCTGCGTTTGGAAAGTCCTCTCCGAGGTACTGAGCGTTGACTGCTTCTTGCACAAGCGTTAGGAAATCGATCTGCTTACCGTTGATTTCAAATCTGTAGATTTGGTTTCCATGATACGTATGGGTTGTTTTTGCAAATGGGTAACGCTGAAAGATGCTTTTAGCTATGTTGACGCCGGCCACATCGCGAGCTGAGTGAACAAGCAGGATCATATAAACAACTCCGCTTACCTCTTGGTTTATTCCCTCTTAAAACGTTGTTAAACTACCAAAGCAAATTAATGAAAGGATTTGGCTTTCGCCAGTTAGGTTATCCATAAAGCTTATTATTTGTGGCTCGGTTCAGCGTACTGGGTAAGCGAAAAATGCACCTAATCAACTTCAAAGAGCTATCAGCCAAAGATCTTAACGCACTCGTTGATCTAGGATTAGAAGTCAAGCATGAACCCAAAAAGTACCGAAAAGGTTTTGAGGAAAAATCCGCGGCGTTGATTTTCCAGAAAACCTCAACTCGGACAAGAGTTGCCTTCGAAGTTGCTACGACTCAGCTTGGCGGTCACGGCTTGTTCATTGACTGGCGAACAACCAATTTCACATTGGCAGATATCTCGGATGAGGTCCGCTATTTGTCCCGGAATGTTGATTGCATCATGGCTCGATTGCTTTTCAATACGGATTTGATGAAGATGGCGAATGCCTCGCGTGTTCCAGTGATCAATGGTTGCGACGAAAAGTATCATCCAAGCCAGGCTTTAGCAGATTTAATAACGATAAAAGAAAAGAATGGCACGTTAAAAGGCTCCAAACTAGTTTACATCGGCGTGCACAATAATGTATGCAATTCCCTGATTGAAGGCTGCACCAAAACCGGAGTAAAACTTACCACAGTGACGCCGTGTTTCAATGAAGCCGCAAGGGACGATGAGTTGTTGGCTGAAGCAAAGAAAACGGGTCTTTGGCAATCAACTTTGGATGCGACGAAAGCAGTTAAAGACGCTGATTTCGTTTACACCGATACCTGGATTGATATGGAGTTTTTCACCGACCCAAAGTTTGCAGATGAAAAAGAGAAGAGGATTAAACTTATGATGCCCTATCAAATTAACGCTGAACTGCTCAAAGGAAGCAACTCATACATTATGCATGACATGCCGATCCACCGCGGTTACGAGATAAGCGCAGAAGCCATCGAGAACCCGAAGTCAGTGATTTATGAACAAGCTGAGAACCGCTTGTACTCAGCAAAGGCAATATTGCTCACGCTCATGAAGGCTTGACCATTTTGGCTTGCCTTCGTAGCTTTCTTGGTGAATGTTTAGTTTAGGGGAAAATTTATTATTAATCCAAAACCCAATACCATTTATGACTCTGCTTGTGGCTTTCCTACGAGGAATAAACGTTGGCGGGCACGTTGTCAAGAAGGAGCAACTTCAAGAAGCCTTCAAGTCGTTGGGGTTTCAAAACGTAATTACTTTTCGGCAGAGCGGCAACGTAGTTTTCGAAACGCAAACAACAAGGCCGGAAGAATTCGAAAAGACAATTGGTGAAAAACTTCGCACATTGCTCGGTTATGACGTCGCAGTCTTTGTTCGTACAATTCCCGAGCTTAAGGACATTATTGGTTCAGACCCATTTAAGGGGCTGCCAAAAGAAGGTACCAGCTTCTTGGTCACTTTATTGCCAAATTCGCCCGACAGGTTCCCTTTGCAGTTACCCGTAATTATTCCCAAATCAACCGCGCAAATCATTTCAGTTAAGGGCTTGGAGGTTTTCAGCGTAACTCATGGCGGCGGAGAAGGCGCATTGCCCAACCCTTATGTGGAGTCAAAGCTAAAAGTTAAAACGACCACTCGCAACATGAACATAATAAAAGAAATCGTGGAAAAATACGGCGGAAGCCACTGAAAAACGGCAGTAAAGAACGTTGAAGCATTAGCGGTTAAACGTCATAAGCGATTAGCGGCAGGCTTGCCATAAGTTGTTATTGCATAATCATAAAAGCACAAAATAATTAATATAGTTAAACCAGTGCTTCACGATGAATCTATGAAAAGTCAAAAACAGAGACCTTTCGATGTAAGATCCTATTTATGCTTACACCGACTTTTTGATATAGCCGCAGTCGTAGCATTTTCCATTGTGGACACAAACCACGCCGCCGCAGGTTGGGCATCGAAACTTCTCTACCTGATCCTTCAGAAACACGTCCATTCCTTTGGTTTTCAACATTTTCAGGTTTTCAACCATGCTCATCCCGTAGCGTTCCCGATAACGATTGTCAAGGTGGCTTAGTTTTTCGCATGGCATCGAATTACATTCGCTGCAGCTTTTGATATCATGGTGGGTTAGTTGTTTGCAGTTTCTTTTTATGTAGCAGTTTTTGGCTCTGGGCATGCAGCCTGCACAATGGGTGACTTGGCCTCTCTTTCGCGGAAGACCATACGTGAAAGCTATGTAGCCTTTGCATGAGGCACAGTTCATGCCGCATGGAGCAACTAATTCGGAATCAAACGGCTCTTTGTTCATAGCTTAGCATTAGATCAGACAGGACTTAACATTTTTGTCGTTTTCTTCTTTAGGCGATTTGCCATCATAATAAATTAGAATTGACCCCGACAGACTCAGAAAGCACTCATGGAACTAACAAAATCCAATCATTACCGTAAAAATACTGAGAGGCTAAATTGGATAACAATGGACGAATTTAAGAAGAGGTAAAACAGAAGATAACAACTGAAATTAGGAGTTTTATCGTGTACGATTTTCTTTTTGAATTTCTTTTTTAACCTTTGGCGTCAGCTTTCTTGGAAAAAACTTTACGAGTTCAATTTGTTAGGCGCCTTTGCGCCAACGAATCAAGCGTTTTCTAGTCACCAAGATAATTAACGCTAACAGAACTACTACGAAAAGAATTGTTGCAGTCGCAATCTCAAGGTTTTTGTTTGACGCCGGTGGCGTTGGGATCGGTGAATTTGAGGGTGAAATTATAGGCGAAGGCGAAAGAGTTGGAGTAGGCGTTGAGGTTGGTACGTAAGTTGGAAGCGGAGAAGCGGTAGGCGGGTATGTTGGGTGATAAGTCGGCCCCGGGGTTTCTGGATGTACTGAAGTAGGAATAGGCGTGGGCGTTGGAGTTGCTTCTGGAGGTTGAGCGACGAAATCTGCTGGTTCAATAAGTGTAGATTGAGGCGTTTGACTGAAATCAAAGGAAGCATTCATGTCGTTGGAGATAGCGTCCCTAGCATGTAAAGTTGGAACGTTGAATGTGTGTTCCGCTAGAGCAAGCATGGACGAAAATTCGTACTGGGTATTATCGATGAAATTATGTTTTGCCCACGGAGAAATAACCAGCGCTGGTACCCTGAAGCCTAAGCCACTCGAATCTATTTGCGGAGGCGCCACATGATCGTAGAAACCTCCATAATCATCCCAAGTTACCACGATTGCCGTAGATTGCCAATACGAACTAGACATTACTTGATTTACAAGGTAGGAAACGTAATCCATTCCGGCGTCAGGACGCGCAGGTGGATGTTCGCTCACAGACTGATTGACGAATGCTGATGGAAAGCCAGGAGGCTGCCACATCCCAGGCATTATCCAGCTCACCGCTGGTAAACTATCATTTGCGATATCTGAGACAAAAGTCCGAGGTGCTTTTCACGTGCTCAGTAAGTTGGTCTGGGTTTTGTTGGAAGTAACTGAATAATGGAAGAACATCCCAAATCGTCGGCGTCGTCGGATTTGCATTGCCGTCGTACCATGTCCAAGTTTGATTTGCAAGAGAAAGCTCTTCAGCAAGAGTAGTCCAGGTCAGGCTAGCACCGGGCCATTCGACTTCAAGTTGGTTAGGAGAGTCTAATGGACCGCTGGGAGGGTTTTCTATAATGTTTCCATTTGAGACCCAAGGTTCACTTGAGTTGATCGGGCCGTCAGCGCCTGAGGCAATGTAAAGATGATTTGGAAAACTGGGACCCATTTCCGAAGAAAAGAAGTTGTCATCAAGAACATAGTTGTCTGCGTAGTCCCAATAGTAAGGGATGTCGCTTCTATCATAGTACCCCATTGTTAAGCTGTCTCCTTCGGCTTGGACGAAACCATCCATTTTTCCATTGTCATAATCTTCTTGCGCCACTTCTGCGGAGTGATCAAGATTGGCGGTCGACTGGGCGCTCAGATGAAAGGGCGAGACCGAATCGAAAGCTTCCTGCGGAAGATCATCTGGGTCAGCTACACCGGGCGGAAGCTCGTCACCAACTATTGATACAGGAACAGTGGCGCTGAGATGATATGGCTGTACGTACCCCATAGACGTGTCAGAGAGGCTAACTGGAAGGGAAGTACCGGGTGGAATGCCGTTGGCTCCGGGATAAGTTCCGAAGTAATTGTCAAAGGAGTGGTTTTCCTGAACTATGAATATTAAATGCTGAATTTTCGACGTTTGCCCGCTCGAAAGATGAATGGGAGTCGTCACTCCTGCAACCAAGAAAAAAGTCAAGATTAAAAAAACGGCTAAAATCTTTAATTTCATGACCTACTAGCACTTCGCTCCCAAAAATAAAGCATACTAAAACATTTTGGATAAGCCTGAAGCGTTTTATAAACTCAGCGGTCGCGACGGCGAAACAACGGGTTATCATAAAGTCGGCGGTTGTTTAGAGGTCCGATATCCATTCTTTTTTAGCAAACTTTGCGGCTTATAGCTGCAAAGATATTGATTTGAGCATTTTGGGGAAAAGCGTAAAAGGAAGTTTAATCTAGACTTATGTTAGGAGGAGTTCTCAATTTTTAGGAAAAGCAGAGGCTTAGTCGTTTTTGTCTGTATAACACTTATCGTGATTCTTGTCCTTGCTATGGGGTTTTTTAAACCTCAAAAAAACGTGATTGAAACACTCCCTCCCGAAAATTCAGCCTTGCCCTATACGGTTGACACTTACGGAAATGCTTGGGATGGGCCCATAGCTTTTGGATTATCAGGACCTAACGGAATAAACTATCTGGTTATAATGGATACAAACGGAACGTTGCTGGATCTTCGAACCTCAACTGGCGGTTATGGAGCCGTAAAAAACATTGCTCAGAACACTTTTCTATTTCAAGGCGAACCACAGCTAAGCGGAGGGGCACAAATCGCACCTAATTGGGCAACACACATCTGGAACGTCGCCTCAAACACAACACAGGATTTTCCAAACGTGATTTCGCATCACGATGTCGATTACAACCCGATCAACAACACATTTCTCACGTTGCAGGATTACGTCAGGCAAGTTGGAAACAATTTTTATCTGATAGACAAAATACTAAAGGTTGATGCCCAAGGCAACGTCCTGTGGACTTGGGACGCGTATAATTATTTGCCTCTGAGCGACGCCGATCCCTTCAATAACACATCGGTCTACAACGGACAGCCAGTCATAGATTTCACCCACACTAACGCTCTTCTCTGGGATTACAACAACGACATAATCTATCTGAACGTTCGGAACACCAACACATTTTACAAAATAAACGAGACCACTGGAAACATAATTTGGGGATGCGGTCAATTTGGCAACTTTACGCTTGTGGATGCCAACGGTTCTGTGCTTCCAAACGGACAAAGCCTTTGGTATCACAGTCATGATCTTGAACAGGTTGCGCCAAACGTTTTCACGATGTTTAACGACGATTTCGACAACGTAACAAACTACAACGACGCAAACAGCCAGATGATAGAGTTTACGTTAAACGAGAAGAACATGACAGCCACAATGATTCGAAGTTGGACTGCGCCAGAACAGTATTACTCATCATACTTGGGGGCAACAGACTTGCTACCAAATGGAGACTGGCTAGGCGACTTCGGAACACCAACCCACCAATTTGCCGAAAACCAACCTTGGAACTTCAACGATACTGGAGCTGTTTTGATCGATGTGAACGCAGCCGGACAAATAGTGAGGACCATAACGTTCCCAACAGGCTGGGCAATCTACAGAAATCAGATAGTGACAAACATAACCAGTGACGCTCTTAGTCCAATACCGACACCAACTCTGACCACACCAACCACCTCAACGCCGTCAGCATCGACGGGGCAGATGTTTCCATTCCCATATCAATCAACCACTGCGACTCCCGCGCCGACCGCAACCGCAACAAAAACAACAGCTCCAACCAGCACCGCGAGACCGACACCCAAACCATCAGCTAACGTCTTATCCAAATCGCCAAGTTCGATCGATTCAATAATCATCACGATTGCTGTAATTGTTATTGTGATCGTAGCTGTAAGTCTTGCTTACTTGAAAAAAATAAGGCCAAAAAATAGCATCACAAGTGATACAGGTAACTATCTTAGGATTTCACGACATAATTCTTAATAAGAAATGTAAATGCCTGAAAACAAAAGAATTCCGCATTTAAATGGACATCAAACAAGGTGTTCCATAATAAAATTGCAGAAGCAACGAGGATCGATAGTTTGGATGATTGAAATAGTTTTTGCGCTGCGCCTCGGTTGTTAAGCGACTAACACGGTTACGCTCATCTTTAAACAGAGAGAAACATAAGATTCAGATGGAGACAAATTATTGAAGAAAAAAGAAAGCGTAGAAGTAAATGAGGCAGAAACTTTTGAGTCCTACAACGAGAAAATGAGAAAGAAATATGGTGACAACTGGCTAGGAAAAGGCAAATGCACGGGACTAAAGTTTAAACGTTGGTTAGCTCTACGCGATAATAAAACGGAGATTCCGTGAAGAAAGCGAAGAATCTCGTTCGGCATAGTAACTATTCAGGGTCCCGATGGGGTCATTTAATAGCCAAATTGGCGAATAATTATTTTAAATATGTTTTCTAGGTTAATACATCTTTTAAGCACCATTGAATCTTTAGTTCAGTCAACAAGAATCACGTGATTCTTAAGAGATGCCAATTAAGATGCTGACGAAGCCAAACGCCCACATAGAAGAAATGGCATGTTTCACCACCGACTCCTGTTATAAAGGAAAAGTCTCAGTTAATTCAAAAATAAAACTGAAAGACTTAGATACTGGGTGGGCGCAAAATGAGGAAGCCAAATTCTTAGGAAAAGGCAAACTAAAGAAAATGGCAAGCAGACTGTTAGAACAGAACTGCCGAGAATTGTCGAAAGCGCAGGAGTTACTTTATGCAAGCAATTCTTACTCTTTACTGGTCATATTGCAAGGTATGGATGCAGCTGGCAAAGACGGCATTATCAAACATGTAATGTCAGGAGTTAACCCGCAAGGTTGTCAAGTGACAAGTTTCAAGCAGCCATCAACTAGAGAGTTGGAGCATGATTTTCTATGGCGACAAATCGTATCTTTACCTGAAAAAGGCGACATAGGCATTTTTAACAGATCATACTACGAAGAAGTTTTGATTGTTAAAGTTCATAGAAATCTTTTAGAAAAACAAAATCTTCCGACGAGAAAATACGACAACGAGTTTTGGAAAAACCGCTATGAGGACATATCAAATTTTGAACATCATCTTGTTCGAAACGGAACACTAGTTTTAAAGTTTTTTTTACATATTTCAAAAGAAGAGCAGGAAAAACGTTTTGCTGAACGTTTATACGACACTGACAAATGTTGGAAATTTTCGGATGCTGACATTAAAGAAAGAGATTATTGGGATGATTACATGAAAGCATACGAGGACATGATAAACAATACAAGCACACAATGGGCTCCTTGGTATATCATTCCAGCAGACTACAAATGGCTATCTCGTTCTCTTGTTGCCGATATAATCACCACAAGCATATTGTCTTTGAATATCAAATTTCCGGTCTTAAGTGAGCAGAAACTTGAAGCGATTGAAAAAGCCAAAAGAAAACTTGAATGCACAACAAAATAGCAGACCATGATAAGTTATCTTTCGAAGCAAGCATGTTTCACTATTGACATATTCAAGCGGTTCGTTGGCTTGAAATTTAATACTCTAATAATTAGATCAACTGTGAGTTTGGGCATTGTAACATAATCATTGCTGAAGTTTCTAACATAATTCTAAATATGAAATCAATGATGATTCGTGATTATTTAAGCAATTTAAAGACGGTACGGCAAACTGAAAAGGTCATTGCTTCAAGTTAACGGTTTTTCGATGCCTCATCATCACCACGACTGAGAACAAAGAAAGAAGCGGCGTCACAGCAACTTACTCCAAAACGTAATGAAGGGACGCGTCAGCGCGCATTTAGAACACACTATTTTTCAATTCAATTAAAGTTTTTAGCACCAGTTTAAGCGCAGAGTCGTAGCCGCCGTAGTATTCTGTGCTTTGGTCTGGGTCCGCATACGCTCGCTCCACCATCTCTTTTTCAATACCTTCGTTAGTCAGCTGGATTGAACCTTCTTTTAGCCATATCAAAGCATCCACATACCCGTGTTCTGAGTCTGAAAGCTCATCTGTTTCAGATGATTCTGCCTTCCGCCTGATTATTTCATCAATCTTTTCTTTTAACTTGTTCTCAACTTTGCTCACTTCTTTCCACCCGTTCGATTACTGCCTTGTTATGGAGTTAAATATTTGTTTGCTCATTTGCGATGCTTTTTTGGGTCTTAATGAAAAAAACATTGGTTAGCAGTCTGTTCTTTTCTTTCAGCCTTCAGCAAACAAGGTGAAGCGCAAACTGTCTTAAGATATTTATAGCGGAATTATCGCAAGAAATCCCCCACATAATGCAAAGGCAGTAATTCCCGAATACATAAGGGATAAAGTTAACTTATCGGCTCAGGCATTCTGTACTTGTTGAGTTGATTTTTATGTCCTGGTTAAAAGGTATGCGAGAAAAAGAGCCACCAGAACCCGTGAATCCGATCGGAACAGTTGTGCTAGGTACGCTTCATCCGGATATTATGGATACTGCTAAAGAAATGGTTAGAAAATCGCTCAAAGCAGCACAATTCAAAACCATTGACGCGGGAAAAGGCATTTCTCCGGATGCTTTCGTGGCTAAGGCGAAACAAGCAAACGCTGACATTCTCGTGGTGACGGTTGGTCTAACAGCAGCCAAAGAAAACTTACCTAAACTAATCGCGGAGATAGAGAATGAGGGTTTGAAGGGAAAAATCACGGTAATGATAGGCGGAGCTGCGGTCACAAAGGAAGACGCAGATAAGATAGGCACATTGTTTGGCAAAACTCGGGAAGAAGCAGTGGTTCTCGCTAAGAAAGTAATTCAGAATAAAAAAACCTAACTTCCTTGCAAGTCGAAACGTGGCCTTGAAATCCAAGGATCAATGTCACTTCCAATAAGTAGTTATAAGCTATGCTCGATTGCCATAAAACGCAGCTTATATCTTTGGTAATTGTCGTTGGGATGGAAGAGGTCATTGCTAAAAGATAGCAATTTTTTCTATGTCTAACTGTGACACCCAAAATGAATACGGAAAAAGGCAAAAGCAGAATGACAAGACATGATAGCTCTGGACTTTTTTGGAAACAAGCTCTCATTAAACGATGTTGTAAATATGTATAATCAATCCGAGAACCAATGCGAAAATCCAAATCACGAAAGCTGGTAACATTAGCCTCCACGCTCTTGAACAACCGAGCTCCCCCAAAGGATGACTTATCCACGTAACAATAATGCCAAAACCTAACGCTATGGCAGCGATTCCAAAGGCAGCATGAAGCCAAACAATTGCTGATTGAACAATTGATAATTTGCCGATGAGAGCTAAATTACTGCTTAGAACAGGAATCATTACGTAGAATACGGTGGCAAGGTTTAATGCAAGCGCCAAGATGCTGAGAAATCCATGCATTATGAGGTTTCTATTCTTGGTTCTTATTCTGTAAGGATAAACTCCTACAGTAAGCAATAGTAATGCCACTATTTGAATGATAGAAACTACATTACCTTCAAAGTCAAGCACCATAAACTAACACCGCAATGCAGATATAGTAATCATACAGCAACCGCTTAATTGGCAGTTACATCGGAAAAGGTCAGTCATACTAAATAAACAGCTCTATATTCGAGAAAACGAAATTTGGGGCAACTAAAGAAGGGATCAGTTAAATCCCGGGTATGTTGGCGATAAGTCAATGCAATATAGCGCACGCTATGACGAATCGAAAAATTCATTGCTTCACTAGAGTTTTTTTGATATGAACTATTACAGCGACAGATAAGACGGAAAGAAGCAAAGGAACAATCCCAACCAAGAGGGGGCGGCAGAGGTTAAGGTTAGTACCTTGCGGCAGAAAAACAGGCAAAATGTTAAATGGCGATAATATTAAATAGCGTTAACTAGAGAACTGGAAGCAACCAAGAAGGGGCGCATTCTGGGTAGAGAGATCGTAAAACGAGAAAAAGTTTTCCTGGATTATGTGTGTTGCTTGGACTGTTATGCTTGTTTTATTTAGTTGGAGCAGCCCATGCTGATGCAATTCCGACTAGTCCTATAGTATACTATGGTTTATTTTTCGGAATTCTGTTGAGTGTAGTCATTGTTTTAGCTATTGTAGGCTGGTTGATTTTGAGAAGGATCCCTCAACAAAAAACAGGGCTAGCAAACTATTTCCTTTCTGACGGCGAATAACTGGGTTGCTTTCAAGATGTTTGCAGGCTTTTTTGATTTCGCCATCGCTTTGTCTTTGACAATCGTCATAGAATGTAGTGTTGCCTTCGCCTTTGGATTAAGAACAAGAAACGCTTTGTTAGCCGTTTTTGCAATAAATCTAATAACCAATCCCATTCTCAACTGCTTCATCACTATTACAAAGATTCTTAATCTGTTTCAAATCAATACTTTCATTCTATTGCTCCTAGAGTTACTTGTCGTGTTCGTTGAGTGGAGAATGCTGGTTTATTCTATAGACGGAAGCCTCAAAAAACTGCTAATACTCTCATTTGTCATGAATACGTGCTCTTTTGTTTCAGGCTTGATTCTTTTCAGTTTATTTTAGTGCTTATGGTTTCATCTTAAGTGGATGGCTTATATTTTGGCGGGCATAATTATCGCTCGTTTAACCAACATAATTCTTAAATTCATTAATTTGGGAGCAGAAATATCTCTTTTTTTGCTACTCTCTGGGAGTAGAGATATTTCCTTTGGCATTTTGAGGTCACTGAGTAGAGGGTACTTGAAAGTTGCTTAAAAATATTATTTCTATTAAATTCAAAGGTTGATTTCTTCGGGTTTCAAACTTGTTTTCTTGTTCCATAGGTCTTTTCTCATAGCGATTACCGTTTTTGCATAAGTGGCATTTTTCAGGTTTTTGAATAAATTCCTTTAGTGATTTGATAACATCATCTGAAGCAAAAAGTAATAAGTTAAACCATTCTGTCACGTACTTCATTCTTCCAGTCTTCAAGGGTTACCAAGTCGGGTCTAAGGTGTTTAAAATACTTCATTTGGTCGGGTTCGACCACTGATTCGCATCTGAATAACTATAGCCAAATACCTTTTTTCTATTCTCTTTCTGTTCGCTAAATTTGATTTGTTTTCTCTTATCAAAATAGTAAGTTAAAGAAGCCGCCAATGATACCAGCACTATCCCAATAAAAGCGACAATCGAAAGCGATTATCTCGTCATAGCCTACCATGTTTAACAAATCTCTCCAGCTTTGCAGATTTAAGACTTGTCTACTCTAAATAGCGAAGTTACTAACCCTTGAATGTACTTAATGATAGCTCTAACCATTTCTATAGTAGTGGAGATTTACGCCTTATCTCATCTAATTCTCTTAAATCATTAGCGTTAAGAATACCCCTCTTGAAAAGTTCCTTTATTATTGCGCCAAGTATAAAGTAGTTTTTTCGATAAGATACTTCCAGCTTTTTAACTTCAAGCCTCAAAGAAGCTATTCTACTTTCAAGTTCAAGTTCCTTAATCTCTAATTCTTCATTAGACACTGTTTAACCTTCATGTACTCGGTAATAGCCCTTAGAAACTTAGCTAAATAGTCCTTTCTTCTACAGCTTCGGCTAATGCTTCAAAGAGGACGTTAACCACGACACTCTAACTTTTCTCGCCCTGAATCACTCGTATTTAGATACGTACCTCTTTTCAAGTGGTAATTCATAGCCAAATTCCTTTTTAATCACTTTCTTAATTATTTCTCGGTTAGCTTCAATGCGTATTTTCTTAGTTTTTAATTGCTTTAAAATCTCGTTGTCCACACATCATTTTTTCACCTTAATTCTATTTCAGGCTATACAGATTTAAGACTTATTATGAAAATAACTTACCAGAAATTCATAAATCTTATTTCTTTTTTAGAAAATAACAATTGGTTATCTGACGTCTGTTAGTAGATGATAGGTATGGACATAGACAAGAAAGAAACTAAACAAGTTTTGAAAGTAGAATTTTTAAAAGAGTTACTTAAAGAAATGGCTAACTCTGAAGAATTTAAAGATGACAAAGATTTAATTGAAAACTATTTAATAGTAGAGAATAACGCAAAAATATCCTTTAGTTGGCGTTATTGGATTCAATCACATGGTGTTCCCGATAAAAGAGTTGAAGAAACCTTAACAAGAATAATTAATTGGTTGGCTTCTAAATTGAGTGACCAATAGCTTAAAACACAATCAGCCGAACAAAAACATTCTTAGTAAGAAAATTGTCTATTATTTACCCGTCAACATTTCAAATTCATAAATCGTAAATATGCTTAGAAATAGCCTTGAAAGTAAAGAAGCACCTAACCTCGGTCACAGTAACATGCCAATTGAACCTTTAAGATGTAAAGTATGCGGTGGATTATTAGATGACAGACTTAAGTGTCAACACTGCGGAACGCTTCACGAGAGAGTAGAAAATAGGCTTGAAATCATTAGAGTTTGTCCTAAACATTTGATTGGATATTCCGTTTCTGAGTGCCCTAAATGCATAGAAGAGCAACAAGCACTAATACTCTATAATCAAGAGCAAGCAAGATTATCTGCTGAAAAAGAAGGGGCACTTAGAAAAGAAAGAGAGGCATTTGAAAAAGAAAAGTTAAGAAGAATAGAACAAGCAAGACTCGAACATGAACAATGGAAGAAAAGCGCTTACCCCAAACTAAAGAAACTTAGTGTTGTAGCTCTCTTATGCTTGATAATTGGGGTTGCTGGTATTTGCTTATCAACAGAGAATTACATATCTCATAATGTTAATGTTGTATCTCATACATCTACTTCGTATGAGCTACCTGTTCCAAGTCCCACTCCAACATCAGTAGCACCAACTTCACCGATAACAGTAATTAGTAATAATGGCTTGTTATGATTTCAACCTTTGGGATGGTGAACTTAGCGGTATTGATGTTTCTGCTCAACATTTACTGTTCTTCCGTTTCAGTCTATTTGAATAATGGAGAAGCATCTAATTTTCTGTGGACAGACGATTTTGGTGGTCTTGGTTTACCTAATGGTATTGATGTTATTAGTTTCTCTAAATTGGTTTCTGGTGACACTTATTTTATTTCCGCTACTTATGCTACTGAATATGATGGACCAGAATCTTGGGTTACACTGAATGCTACAATAATGATTAATTATATTCCAACAGCCACCCAATTAAATGAATTAGTTAATGGAATGCCTACACCACAACCAACTTCACAACCTACAGGGAAATATGTTACTCACACAACCATACTAAATGAAACATACTCTTTCAATCAAGGAATGAGCAAAATAAGCACAAGCACAATAGGAATTACTGAAATTCTCTTAATAGTGATTGGAGCCCTTATTCTTGTTGCTATACCGATTGTAGTATATTCAAAAAGCTGTTATGAACTTGAGCAAGCACCCTGACGTTCAATGACATAGATAAAAAAAATGATGTTACCGAGAACAAAAATACTCGGTAAAAGAAATTAATGATACTTGGGGTTTTTGTTCCCGTAAAGCTCTTGATAGAGTTCTACGGTTTTCTCTTACTTAACCCTATTTGCGTTAAGATTTCTTCTTTAGTGTCTTCTTTGTTGCTCATCAGAAGAACTTTCTTCTTAGTCTGAGTTGTCTGCTAATTCTTCTGGGGTTTGAAACTTTATCGTGTAAGGCTTATTTTCTACTTGTTCAGGTGCTTTGTCTTGGATAACAACTGTCCACTTGTTGCTAATGGGGAGATTGGTTTTTGGTATCATACTTGGCTGTGTAATCTTAAGCGTCTTTGTTTTAGGGTCTATCTCTGCCATTCTGTCAGTACTGGTAAAAGCTTCCGATTGAGCCTTCTCGATAGTCAGCGTTTCCATTTCCAGTAGGAATAAGTAAACCGTATCCAGTAGTTGAAACGTAGATTGTGATAGGAACAAAAGTCATAGTGCCCATGTTTCTACCTTTTGCTAAGAATCTCTGTAAAATTGTATTGTACTCGGTTTGAAGGTCTTCTCTATACTGTACCTGATGAACGTGTTATTTGTGGGTCTAACTCGTATAGTCTGTCTAAGTCTTCTATTTGGTATTTGTCTAAGCCCTCTGTTAATTGTGCTCGCTCTGCTTCTTTTCGTCTCTGTTGTTGCTCTGCGTTTACCTTAGCTGATAATGCTAAGTTTCGGTCTCTTTGTTCTCGCTCTGCTATTCGTCTTTGTTTATCTGCTTCAACTATTGCTTTTCTTTCTTCTATTTCCTGTTGCCTTTGCGCTTCTAATTCCTCTGGTGTTGGCTGTTTAGAATTAATCAAAATCATTCACGCTACTAAGATTGCTCACTTCGTTTATTCTCTAAGTCAACAGAGAAATTGGATAAAAACTTGCTGTTTAACTGTTGAATGCTAATCTCCTTAGCTCTCGGGAGACTTTGTTTGGTTTGGACATGCTTTTTAATAGAATAACCTCCCTATCCGTATCCTGTCTATACTGAAAACCTTTTAATTCTTTAGCCATTAGTGGCACTTCCCCGAGTTGCATTGAGCTTGAAAATATCGTTTCAGAAGTCTAATTCGCTCTTTAGCTTTAGGAGAAGGTAAACCGAATTGTAGTTAGGAGAGCTATATCTCCTTCTAACTTTGCGATTTTAGCTAATCCTATTCTCTTCTAACTGGACACTTAGACTTATCACAGTCATTATGTCTGAAAGCGTGTTTTTTGATTGTTGACATTAGTTATACCATCCGTATTGCGAATTTATCTCTGCACTCAATTCTTTGAAAGAGAATCCAGTGTTCAATACGATGCACAAGAATAGACTATGCTGAAGACTTAGCGTCTGTTTTCTTGTCACAAGTTGGATACAGACATTTCTTACTAGATAACTGCTAAAGTGACCTAAGCTTCGACCATTTAGCAAAACTTCCCCTGAGCATTTCTTTTTCTTGGGGTAGGATGGTCTCGGTGACATCTTTTACCACAAGAGACTTTATCAGGGTCATAAGTTCGAAAGGCTTCACCTGCACTTTGACACAATTTCTTATGTAGAATGAGACTGGGCTAATATTGACTAAGTTAGACAATTTGACCGACCTCGTATCTCTCGGCGTTATGAAAAACTTTACATCTTAGCTTATGAACTTCTATTTTCTCTTCTTTGTCCCGACATTTGTTTGGATTAGGATTATGTTTGCTGTATCTAAATTTAGCAAGTGGATTAGCCTTATGATACCGTTCTTTTTGAGAAATGGATTGTTCTTTTTTAAAATCTGGATGTGACTTCGAGGAGTTCTAAGATATTTTGCATGACCCTTCATTTTTTTAATTAACTTGTTTCTCAAGAATAAACTTTGTATATTCAGCTTCAATATCACTCTTAGTTATGTCTAGGGTGTGTTCTTGAAAAGTGTCTTAGTTGGTCAGTGTACCGTTTTCGCTCTCGTTTGCACTCTTTGCTACAACATACCACTTTTGCATCTTGGCTTCATATACTTGTTTCCAGTGAAGGGGTTCCCACAGACAACACAAATAAAATTACTCATTCAGGGGTAAGCTCCTTTGGTAGTTCAATCGCTATAATAAAATAGGTTTTCTTGGTTGATAATATTTTAGACATGAAGTCTTTCGCTATGTTTTCCGCAGACGATGAGTAGTTGCTTTCCTCTTTCGTAGTATCTAATTGAAGTTGATATATCTGGTCTGGATACTTAGCTGCTAATGGATTAAATTTCTCGGCTACTTTAGAAACATCATCAACGTAGCTTTCTGCCTTAGTGTTAACAGTTTTTGGATGTTGTAGGGCTTCTATCTCTTGAGGTATCTCTTTCAATATCTTCTTAGATGCTGACTTATCCTTGTATTTCAGGGGGTCATATTTGGCTTTTATTTTCTCTTGAAGCTTTACTCGTCTATCTTTTGTTACGCTTTGATTCCAGTCTGCTCGTGTTGGGATTAACGCTATGCTTTCATCAACCACAGCAGCAGATTCTAAAAGGTCTAAAGTCTCATGCCATTTATTTTCTTCTATGCATTTCTTTTGTAATTCTGAGGCTAATTCGGGGTTGCAGGTACTCAGTACCGAGGAGGCTAAAATGAGGTTTAATTTCCTAATCTTTTTGACTGTTTCACTGCTTACTTTCCCAGTTATTTTACTTGCTACTTCTTTATCTGGAATGTCTTTTTCATAACAATCTTTCCATAAACAGCTAGTGCATGAGTAACTCTCTGGTACATGTTCGAGTGTTTTTGTTTATCGTCTATTTGAAAAGCGTATTCTTTAGCCTCTTGGATTGATACTAAAGTTTAAGACTTTAAAGGTTATTTTGTAGTCTTCTAAACCAATACTCATGTAAAGCGTGGTAACGATGATGACCGTTAATAATGGTTTTATCGGACATAACTTCAATGTCTTCTCTTTGACCTTTACTTTTAAGGTCTGCTACGAAATCGGCGTATTCTTCTTTTGACATCTTAGGCGATAAAGCTTCAAGCTCTGGGTTAATCTTAAATGGTGCTTGCTATTAATTCTTCTGAGTATTCTATCATTCATTGTGTAGTCCATCCATTAACGGTTTTGGCTTTTTGTTTTCTATGTTGCACTCTTTTAAAATCAGAGACGTAACCGAACTTACCAAGCACTCTCAATAAGTGCCATGCTTGTTTTCGCTCTTCTCTACCATTATTAAAAGCGTAGAGTAGACCGTCTTTTTTGTTAATATAAATCGTTGGTTTAGTCGGGTAATTGAATACTATAAATTCTTCTATATCGGAAAAGCTTGTAATGATAAAGTAAACCTTCGCTATTTCTTTCAGCGTTCTAATATCAATCGGCTTAACTGTTCCTGTAACTTCATCGTAGAAATTTAGGTCAGTGAATTTTGCTTCTATCTTAATGAGCTTTTCAAAATTTAGACTGTCGTCTACTAAAACATCTCTTTTTAGAGAAGAATTATTAGTATTAGATAATAAAGCGGTAACCCTCTTACTCAATACTTACACCTTCTAACGTTCTGTTGCATTGAGAGCTTTCAATGCCCTTGAAATTATAGAATCGTAGGTTTCACAGTCTACTAATTTACTCTCATCCAGAGCTTTGTTTAGTATGACTGTGTGAACTACAACAAGATGTTTGCTTGTTCCATACGTACTATCACTATAGCTATTAAGTTTTATCGTGAGTATTATCCTTCAATAGTATGGGTACCAAAGTCGTTTTATAGAAAGATTGAATCCAATGGAGATTCTTTTATCATTTCCGAATTTAAAGAAGATAACAGTCTCTGACGATGTAATGATCCCACGTCATAGAAGTAACAGTCTATATGTTTCCAAGGAGTCTTTGTTTTCCTTATAAGGATTTCGAGAACTATGTTGTCTTTGATGTATCTTATCCTAAAAGTCCTTGGTTCTCTTTGTTAATTTGCATGGTAGTTGTCTATAGGTTTAAAATGCTTTCTTATAGAACGGTTACATTGTTTAGATATCAGCTTAATCGATCACGACTAACAATTTTTCAATTGATTTAATCATTTCCTTTAGTAGCTACATCTCTACTTAGTCTTGCCTTCCCTTTACATAATTTGAACAATATACCTTTTCCTGCTGAAGTGTGGTTTTAGCTTTCTTGCCCATAGGACACAATTATCTGTGTTTGTGTCTTCTTTTTTTTGCTGTTCTTTATCTATAACTTTAATTGAGGAATAGATAATTTCGTGTTTTATTAAGCCAACGGAGACTCTTTGATTAATTTTCTAAATCTTTTGAATCGATAGATTTAGCATGGAAAAGTTTCTTTATTAATGTTTCTTGTTTCTTCTTCTTTCTTACTTATTATATAGGATATGTTTAGGAGCGTGAAAAGTGGTTTTACATGTATTGACAAATGGTATTCGTTTCGTTTGGTATACAGGTACTGAAATACTCAATGCCTTTGTCTTCTTTCAATAGTCTACAGATTATTAGCTTTGAATTATTGGTTTCATTAAGAACGAAAATAATTACAAATATGCCTTTGTTGTCTCTATAGTGAATAATGTATTTTCAAATATAAAATGAGGTCTAAAGTCTGTAAGTTCTTTCGATTTCTGTCTAAGTATATAATCTATTTCAGAGTCATCGTAACTATCAGGTCTATTCTATGCATCTATAATGAGAATGACATCTTACTAATGAGTGAGTATCTCTGATATGACATCGTTTAACACATTCATATACAACATTGCTCGTAGGAGTGTTAGCCAATTAGAGACTGTAAATCTTGAAACTTCTTTTTCTGTACAAGTTAGAATACTCTCCATTTATGCAAATAAGTAATTGATAGCATAATCAGTTTGTGGCTCTATTAGAGGGGATCTATACTTGCTAACTGAATCCCTATCCGTTCTAAGTTCTATCAATATCGTGTTTCTTTGAGGTTATCCATCAAACATTATCTCCTATTTGGTTGTCTTTAGCTTCTCTTTTTCAACCTCAGAGAAAACTCTAACAATAGCTTGCTCAAAGGTTTCTCGTCCTACCATATTTCTTTCTATCAAATCCTTTGTTGATTGGTGGATTCTGATAGTGCCATTTTTGTCTATCACGTTTATCAATCCTTAATATAGTAGTACAGTGTAGCACTTAATTAAGGTAGTGGTACAGTGTGGCACAATTCTACATGCATGTTATATTTGTAAAAACAGTTTAAAATCAAAATAAAGCCCATTTTGAGCTTGTAGGTACTCAGTACCTATCGCCTCATTTTGGGGTTCTTTTTACTTAGTGGCATAAACAGCCGAGAAGAGAAACTTAACACATTATCAATAAATTTTTATGTGTATTTCCAGCCAAACATTAAACTCTCAGGGGCACGCACTCAGAAAGTCACAGCCATAATAAAAGTAACTTAGAGACAGCGTAAGCGTAGTTATTTTTTTATTATTTTTAGTGTCAGCCATTTTCCTCAATGGCTGTCTCGTTGACCATTGATTACGGACATTATTCGTTTAGCTCTTTAGATTGGGTTCTGTTTACTGGTTGCATGTTGAAAACTTAGGTGTTTACAATCGAATAGAATTAAGGTGTTTAGTCCCTTCGCATGGAGATTATCGAGGGTAGTTCTAACGGGGTCATGGTAATGTCCATGCCAATCAGTAATTCCCATGCCAATCTCTAAGGACTAATGGCTTCTTTCAGCTAAAAGCCTTCATTTCGATAAGAACCATTTTGAGTCTCTACAGTAAAAACTAAGGCTTGAGTTTCTGCTCTGTTCGGTATTGGTACGTTATGCTCTAAGGCGTATCTGCTATGCTTTCGGTGCATGGGTGCGGTGACTACCGTCTAACCCCTTAATAGCGCACCCTACCATCCCAGAAACTTAGCCACTTAACCAGCACTCAACATACAATCATTGGTCTGGATGTTGGCTTGATGATGAGATTAGGAGTTTTAGAACCGTGAAGGGGTAAGATGGTACAGGTGGTAAGGCGTTAGTTAACTTTAATTAAAGTTGTATTCGGGTTACTATTCTATTATAATCATTGCAAACGAGCGTAGCCTGCAAGGCGCAGCGAGAGCAGCTATGTAGTAGGTTTTACGTATCTCTTCACTCGACTTTGAGTAGCTACCTAATAATGATTAGAGTTGCTTATGTAACGAGAGCGAAGGAAAAGAGCGAAAGTGATAGTACAAACAGAAAAAGCATGAGAAATTAACGATTGTTGGTAACGGTTTAGTTACCATCTCAAGTATTTTCTGCTTTAAGAATTTCTGCTTCTTGCTCATGCTCTTACTTCATGAATCATGTACCAATTCTTCTATACTGTAGTCTTTAGGCAGTAGTTTACGGTTTTTGAGTGAGTCCATTAAGATGTCAAACGCATAAGAAATATGGCTGATTTTCTTTTGTTGGTCCAGTTTTGTAGCCTTCAAGTTCACTTTTAATTGCTTCTGGTGTTTGGGGCAACAAGTAAGGCAATGCAATTTCATATTTAATGAAGTAAGTTCTTTAAAGTCATGGCTCGGAATAATGTGCATCTACACCCTTAACTTTGTGTGCCATTAATGAGGACTAATTATGTTTGCGTTGAACACCAGCGTTTTCTAAAGCACTTTGGAAGAATTCCCTTAAGTCATGTGGCGAAAATCGTTTAGTTTCCAAATCTCCCCATGCGGCAAGGCTCAAATCGTCAAAGATTCCATTCATGCCTTTGATGGTTAGCTCTTGAATTTTGCCTTTCTTCCAGTATGCGATGAATATCGGAGAATCGGGTTTCAAATCATAACCTTTCTTTTGTGCTTCCTGTTTGTATGTCATTAACTTCTCGTAAGCGAACTTATGCAAAAACGTAATTTGTTTCAAGCCTTTGTATTTACCGACTCCAGAGCCTTTTAGTCGTGCACTTTCAACTTCAATAACAAAAGGCACGTTTGGGTTTTCTGTAGGTTTCAAATCTTGCCATTTCAATAAAACAAGTGTACCGACCCTAACTGATGTTGAGCCAAAGAACCAAATTAATGCTTTATCCCTTGCTGAATGCGAAACGCTTTCTAAAACTGTTAAATCTTCAGTTGTTGGCTTGCGCTTTTTAGATTCTAGGGGTTTCATTCTTAACGTTGCTTGCTGTTTGTGCTTCTAATGCTCTCCTGTTATGTTTGTAGAAACTGAAAACAGCGTTTCTAAGCATAAGTCGGGCTGTTGGTTTCATGTGGGTTTCAGCGAAATAATTTTCTAAAAGGTTCTCTGCTTGCCACTCTTTTTCTGTTCCTACGTTCTGCAAACCCTCAACTTTTAGTGCAATTAATTGGTCTGGGGTTTTCTGTACAGCATCACAATAAACTTTAAAATATTCTGTGAATTTCTCTTTTGTCAGTTTACAACTTAGTTTATTTTGCCATGTTTTACCGCTTGCGAAGGTATTAATCCAAGCATCTCTATCTTCATTCATCTTACTCATTAGAAACCCCCCTTGAAATCTTAACTTTTATGGATTCAAAATAATTACTTCTGCTCCCTGAATGAGTAATTCTTAATTACCTCGTCTTCTATGGGTTCTGGCTTGAGGTTACATGAAATGGTGAAGATTGATTTCGGTGGCGTCAAAGAAGATGTCATCACCCGCGAAGAATTCACGGTAAAACAAGCTCAAAAAATCCTAAAAGATGAAGTCGTCGTCTCGCTTGGCTACGGCATTCAAGGTCAAGCTCAATCCCTAAACATGCGTGACAACGGCATAAAAGTAATAATTGGGCAGGAAAAAGAAGGCGTATTCAAAAAAGAATGGGACAAGGCAATTGCAGATGGCTGGAAACCTGGCGAAAACCTCTTCCCCATGGAAGAAGCATCCAAAAAAGGCACAATCAAAATGTACCTACTTACAGACTCAGCTCAAAAATTGGTATGGCCAAAAGTAAAAGCAACACTCAAAAAAGGAGACGCATTATACTTTAGCCATGGATTTAGCATCGTTTACAAAGAACAAACTGGCGTTATACCACCCAGCGACATAGACGTAATTCTTGTTGCACCAAAAGGCTCAGGTACATCAGTGCGCAGAAACTTTGTTGACGGTAGCGGCATAAACTGTAGCTTTGCTGTCCACCAAGACGCGACTGGCAAAGCGATGGATCGTGCAAAAGCGCTTGGCATTGCAATTGGTGCTGGATATCTGTTTCCAACTACATTTGAAAAAGAAGTTTATAGCGACCTTACAGGGGAACGGGGCACATTAATGGGTGCACTCGCAGGAATACTTGAAGCACAGTATAACACCCTTCGCGCGCATGGTCACAGCCCGAGTGAAGCATTTAACGAAAGCGTCGAAGAACTTACCCAGAGCCTTATTCGCTTAGTAGATGAAAACGGCATGGACTGGATGTACTGCAACTGCAGCGAAACCGCACGCATCGGTGCCCTACGCTGGAGACCCCGATTCCGAGAAGCAACTCAACCTGTCTTCGACTCACTCTACGAACTTGTCGCTGCAGGCGAAGAAACTCGGATTGTGCTAGAAAAGAGCAAAGCACCAGATTATCGCCAGAAACTCGCTGACGAACTTAAAGAAATGGGTAACAGCGAAATGTGGCGTGCAGGTGCAACCGTCCGATCGCTACGACCTGGAAAACAAAAGAAGCAAGAATAAACTTCTTTTTTCATTTTAGTTTTTTTATTACATTAAAAAATAATTCTGACTATCAGCGGCCATTTCCATGTAGTCAGTTAAAGCTTGATTCTCAGAGGTTAAATCAGCGACACCTAGCATATAGGAGGAGTGTTTCTCTAACTCTACTTCTTTGGAGTATGGGGTTTTGGTAAAGCGTAGCACTGTGTTTGCTTTTGCAGTAGTTATTTCTTGCAGGATGCTGTTTCTCCTGCTGCTTTCATGAGGAAGATAGGTTGCAATTATGATAATATGATGTTTTCTTGCGAAGTTTGAAAGGTAATTCATGATTTGGCTGTAGACTGTTCTTGCTTCTTGGTCATCCACGTTGTCACGTAAGAATGGACTTGCAATGTCTGAGATTACTACGAGTTTTACATCGCATTTTTCCACTACTTCCTGCAGTTTTTCCATTATTAGAGAAGTTAGCCTGTAGGCTGTGTATACGCGCATATCGTGCACTCTATCAAGTGCTGTTTTAGTGTCTAAATGTTGGTGCTGTGCGTTGTGTTCGATGTTTGAAAAAGAAGAGCTGCTTGCACAGTCGATGAAAACAACATCGCTGCCTAATCCTCCATGTTGCACTGGCAATTGGGCACGAACGCAGAATAACGAGGTCAATGAAGTTACTGATTCGGGGCCGTAGAGGATGGCGAATTCTCCTGCGCTGAATCCTGGAAAAAGATTATCGATTTCAGATATGTTAAAAGTAAACCGTATGGCAGTTTGCACGGTATTTTCTTTGTTCAATAACCGTTCTTGCATAATCGATGGTTTGATTATTAGGCTCTGTCGCATGTGCTTTCACTAAAACCCGTTACGTCTGATTAGCCTATTTAAACTATCAGTTAACCAACATTACTGACTAGGGGAGGGTAGACTGAAAGTGAAACTTAAACTTTCGTTGCGACCCATTGTCCTTACGGTTTGGCCTGTCTAAGGCATATTGAACCAACCGATTGTTGGGGAAAGACAGAAGAAGCAAGAGTAATCTTCGCTCTATTTCTTTAGTTATACTCTTGTAATTTTGGAGCAGTTTAGACTATTATTTATACTATAAAAAATAAAAAACAAAGATTTAGTCCTAAAAAATTTAGGACCAAAAACTCTCTATTGGCTAAGCGATAGTCTTAGAGCCATGATTTAGAAAGGATTCTTTTGCAGGTGCTGCAAACAGTATAGATCTCTTGCTCGTTTTTTATGAGCAGTTCGGTCTCTGCCGTTGACTTGCAATTTGGGCAAATGTCATTATGTAGCATATATTCATCTCCGATTTGTTTGAGGCAGGTCTTACATGAACCAAAAATTTGAGTTTCAGCGTGGCTTAATGTTGTAAACAGTAAGGACACAAAACCAGTTTTTGGGTATCTTGTTTACGCTGTCGACTGATAGGTATAACTCGCTTGGCTGGATATATCTTTTACTCATCTGAACTAAGCCTTCTCGACGTTAAATGCCAAGTTCTCCCACCCATTATGGATGTTTTTGATTGTATTTTCTGCACAGCAAGAGCTTTTTGTTAGCAACCCAAAACGTTAAAGAACAAACAAATTTAACTATGAAAGGCAACGCTGAGTATTCGCTTCAAACTGGATTAATGCGCGGCGTCAGCAACGGTGAAGGCAAGGATGAAAAAATGAATCGGAAAACAACAAAAACATTGAGGGCAGGATGCATCTTTTTTGCTATCTTTTTCTGCGCTTCCGCGTTATTGACTCAACCAGCCGAAGCGGCAAACACGGTTACAGCGACCATAACTGTGGGAAGTCAACCTGACGGCGTGGCTTTTGCCCCTGATGGTACACACGCATATGTTACGCATTACGTCAACGGTTCAGTTTCGGTCATAGATACGGCAACGAAAACCGTGAAGGCGACGGTTAGCCTTGGAAGCCAACCTGGCGGCGTAGCTGTGACCCCAAACAATGAGAATATTTATGTAACCAACAGCGGGAGCAATTCGGTTTCAGTGATAAGTGCAACTTTGAATTCTGTAATTGCGACCATTTCCGTCGGAAGCTACCCAGTGGGAGTTGCAGTAACGCCTAATGGCAAATACGCGTATGTGGCGAATGAAGGTAGCAACTCAGTCTCTGTTATCAACACAGCCACAAACTCGGTGACGGCGACGATAATGGTTCTCCTTGACCCATGGGGAGTGGCTATAACGCACAGCGGCGCATACGCCTACGTTACAGATGCCGGAAGCAACTCGGTTTCGGTCATAAACACGGCGACCAACACAGTGACTGCCACGGTAACTGTTGGAAATGAGCCTTTCGGGGTAGCCATAACACCTAACGGCATCGCCTACGTAGTTAATGAACTGAATGCTTCGGTCTCAGTGATAGGCACAGCAACCAACATAGTCAAAGCAACAATAGCCGTTGGAATGGGCCCAACCAACGTGGCTGTAAGCCCAAACAACAAATACGCGTATGTCACGAACGAATTCAGCCAATCCCTCTCAGTAATCGATACAACGAACAACCAAGTCTCGGGAACGGTACCGCTTGGCGCTAATCCCAGCGTTGTTGCTGTAGCTCCCAACGGCTCATACATCTATGTTGCACTCGGAGAAAGCGGTACGATAAAAGTCATAAACACATCGACGGCACCCGCGGCGAACAAGCTTTTGAGCGCATTAGACTGGACCATATTGATCGTTGCTATCATCATCATGGTGGTCTTTCTCATAGTTTTCGCGATGTTAAGACGCGGCAGAAAAAAGATCCAGTCGACAAAGACAGCTTGAAAGATTCTCTCGATATCTTGCTTGTGGGGCAAGCTAATTTTTTATACTTGAAAACGACGCTTCCTAAACGACAGGGGCAAGAAATTTGGATTACATCGCAGTTGCTGCAGTAGCCATCTTTGCGGTGACGCTTTTTCTTATGATTAAGCGCCCCTTCGGTTTGCGGTTGGGCTACGCAGCGGGAATCGGCGCTGCCGCCTCGCTCCTCTTAGGCACGGTTAGTTTGGGGCAGGCTGCACGGTCTTTCCTCGATATTTGGGACGCAGCATTAGCGTTCCTTGGCATAGTAGCGCTCTCCGTAACGTTGGATGCGATGGGCTTCTTTAGATGGGCTGCGCTGCGCGTAGTCAGGATTGCTGGTGGCAGCGGATTGAGACTTTTCATCTACATTTGCCTGCTCACTGCAGCCGTTAGCATTCTTTTTGCGAATGACAGCGCAGTTTTGATTTTGATCCCAATCGTTTTGGAAATTGTAACTTGTCTGGGCATTGACTCAAAGGGTAAACTCGCGTACCTCTTCAGCGCAGGCCTAATGGCTGACACAGCTGCAATGCCGCTCATCACAAGCAATCCCATCAACATTTTAAGCGCTGACTTTTTCAAATACAGCTTCGCCGACCACCTGGTTTTAATGGGACCCGTAGCCGTAGCAACAATTCTAAGCAGCTTACTTCTGTTTTACCTGTTCTTTAGAAAACAGATTCCCAAATCCTATAACATGGAAGCTGCGGATTCACTAAATTCTGGAAAACCAGTTATTTCTCCCCTTCTTCTAAGGATAAGCTTGGCAACACTCGTTGCAATCGACATAGGTTACGTACTGACCTCTTTGAATCGGTTCCCAGTTTCAATAATCATTTGCAGCGGAACGGTTTTTCTGGTCGCAGTTTACTGGTTTACGTTGAAGTGGAATGGCTCGGTGAACGGTGAGAAAAAAGGGGTCGTTGGCTTGGCACGGGACATCAACTGGGATATCGTGCTTTTCATGTTCAGCATTTTTCTGGTCGTCCAAGGACTGGAAACCGCCGGCATCACGAATTTGATTGCGTCTGCACTTCTTGCAACAAGCAAGTTACCCTCGGTTCTTGGGATTTTTGGGCCAAGCATGGTTGTAACGATTGGAGCAAGTTTCATGAATAATTGGCCCATGACAATTCTCGGGCTACTAAGCATCCAACACATAGGAGCGACTGGATCCGAATTAACAGGACTGATTTTTAGCAATATAATCGGAAACAACTTGGGTCCGCACTTCTTCCCTCTGGGATCACTGGCGATTGTGATTTGGCTGGAAACGATGAAGCGAAAAGGAGTCACCATTAGTCTCAAAGAATATCTCAAAGTTGGCGCTGTACTGTCTATTGCACAGGTTGCAATTGCTTCGGCTGTTCTGTGGGCTGAATTAATCGCAGGCTTCCATTTGCTATAAATTTGGATGAAAATTATACTCGGTTAAGATAACTTGAGTTTGCTGAATATTTCCCTGTATACTCTTAGGGCTTCTTGCTCGCTTGAAACTTTCTTGATTAGCATTCGCCCGCCGTTGAATAAGCTAACTTCATAGTTATTATAAGTGAACATTAGAGCCAAACTTGATTTTAAACGGACATTAAACTTCTGTTTTACGGCTGGATAGATTTCTTCAAGGTTAAGTTTTAAGGGTTTTTCAGGGTTGATGTTGGCTGTGTCGCGTCCGCAAAGCCAAACTAGCCGTTCGCCGCCAGCGGCAGTGGATATTTCCCCGTGGCAAACGGGGCAACGGGTACTCTTTGAAATGTCTATGGTTGTGAAATCCATGTCTCTAAAGTCACAGACCAAAAGCTTGCCCTTCAAGGTTGGTCCCGCATCGGCAAGAAGCTTTATGGTTTCCATTGCTTGCAGAGCGCCGATTATTCCCGGCGTAGCCCCAATAACACCCCGTGTGCTACAAGTTAGTAAATCGTTGTCGGAGAGATTTGGCAACAGACACTCTAAGCAGCCAGTTTGAGGTGGCTGAAAGACTGAGAGATTCCCTTCGATGCCGATTGCTGCCCCAAAAACGTAGGGGATCCTCATCTTTATGCAGGCTCGGTTAACTAGGTAACGGGTAACCATATTGTCTAAACCGTCAACAACGCAATCTACACCTTGCAAAAGTCTTTCCACGTTGCCTATGTTCACGTTCTCGGTGAAAGCCTCAGCCTTAACCAACGGATTGAGTTCCTGCAAGCGTCTTGCAGCGACTTCAGCCTTTGGGTAATGCAAGTCAGCTGGCGTATAAAGGATTTGGCGGTGAAGATTCTGCATTTCAATCGTATCTTGGTCAATTAATCTGATATAACCGACACCGCTTAAAGCAAGATACAGCGAAGAAACCGCGCCCAACCCACCTACGCCGACCACTACAACTTTGGATTTGCACAGACGGCTTTGCCCTTTTTCCCTAGCTCCTTCATTGCGACTTGACGACTGTAGAATTCTTTAGCGAAGGCGTCCTTGTCTGCTGCATCCACTTCAATCAATCTCCAAAAAGAAGTTGTTATGCAGTCTTATATTTGCCTTTACAGCGAAGTCGAAAAAGCCTCAGGCTAAAAAAGTCGGAGGAATTTTGGGGCGCATCGATTTTGGTAACATTCAGCTATGGAAATAACCCTTGCTGAATGATAGGGATTGCTGAATCGTTAGAGTTCACCAAAATCTCAATGCTTTGTAGGTTTGGTAAATTCGGCGTTGAAAAATTTGGACCAGTCACAATAACGCTTTGATTTGTGAATTGAGTGTTAATAATTTGACCATGCGAGAGAAATATGGGATTTGTTTGAAGAAAAGAGGTTTGGGCGTTCACTGCAGCGTACCCCGCCAATATAGCGGTAGAAATAAGAATAGCCATAAGCAACGCGGTGGCAACTCGGCGATGAGATTTAATACTCTGCTTTGACGTCGCGACATTAATTTTGTTTACTCTGTGAAGGACCTGAGGATGGGCCGCAAGTATTTCGGGTCTACGAGCAAGTGGAGAAACAAGAAACAGGCTTGCTGAAAGCCTATTTGAAAACCGTTCTCTCGGGTAACCTTGAAGAACACCTTCAATCTTTGTAAGCACACTTGCCATAAGTTCAGGTTTCCTCAGCAAAGTAGCACCTTTCTCGTCCGCGAGAAACTCTCTTTCTTGCTGAGCATACGAAGATGCAAAATACGACAATGGATTAAAAAAAGAAAGCAAGTTCAAGCTGCACGAAATACTCTTGAAAAAGTAATCTCTAGCTTTAATATGCGAAAGTTCATGGGAAACAACCGCCTCCAACTCTTCTGTGTCAAGAATCTTTAAAATGCCCAAAGAGAAAACAAGCACAGTTCCCCGCCCATAGCCCAAGGTAAAAGCGTTAGGTCTCAAATCATCAATCAACCCCACTTTCGGAGAAGAAATACTCATTTTTTGAGCGATTGCCTTCACCTTTTCCTGAACAAGCACATATTCCTCTTGACCCATCATAACCACGTGAAAAGATCTCATCGCTATTCTTCGCCCAAAAACAAAAGTCACCGTAAAATACGCAGCGGCCGCAACCACCCCGCCAATACATAACAAGCCAGTGATTGAAACAACACTCAAGAACGGAATTTTGCCGGCGCCCAAAACAATGCCGGCTGAAGTGTTGGCCGTAACCGAAAGTGGGTGTGGCGGCAGCGGCAGCAGAGAAATTTGAGTTTTTGGCTGGAAGAATATTAGGCTGAAGACGGGTAAGAAAAGCGGCATCAAGTGCAGAATACTGCGAGTTTTCACGTTTAGTGAAGAACTGAACTTCAGGAAGATTTCAACGCATATGAAAGAGAGTAAGAGGAAAAACAGAGAGTAGAAAAAGTAGGGTTGATAGAACTGCGTTACAAAGTCGCCTAAACTCACCATTTAAGTCACTGCTTCTTTTCTTTCATAATTTTTTCTTTTTGCTTCTATCTAATTTAGCGAATATTCTGGGTTTATAGTTTGTTAAGTTATTTGCTGGACAGTTTTTGGTTAAAGCCATGAGTGAACTGGGGGCAAATTGGAAAAAAGTTTATACGCTTTAGTTACTATCGTCAATAGTAGCCAAGGAAAGAAAGGAGGCAAATGAACCGGCGAAAAACCACAAAAAAAGACAAAACCGCCAAAATAGCATTTACCCTAAAGCCGCCGCTAGCATAACAGCCCTTTACCCAAGACCCTAACAAAACTCTTCTTCTCCTTTTAAGAGTTGAACTCCCTGCCCAATGGGAGCTTCAATGCTGGCGGCGGCTGCAAAATCAGTGGGTTAGAAAAACCGTTGTTTCGGTTGAGTTACCGCGGATTTTCCGCGTATTTTCCTTTTTTCAGGAATTGTTTTTCATAGATTTCCTTGACTTTGTCGATGGTATCTGCCTCTTGCGGCGTCTTGTCATCTCGGATGCGGCTTATGCGAGCGAACCTTAACGCCATTTGGCTTTGGTATTTGGGGCTTCTTCTGAACCTCGTTGTACACCACTTCCACCACGATTTTGGGTATAACAATAACCCGATGACCTTCTTCCGCGACGACGGATTCTTTTAGTCTCCGTGTCATCTCGATTATTTCAGCGTCCGTTAGCCCCTTGAAAGTTTTTCCCAACTCCAAATACCCGCCCGTCTCTGTGTCTCTCGCTGCAAGGTAATAGTCTGAAAGCCAACCTTTACGTCGCCCGTAGCCGTATTCTGCAGCTGTTATTACGAGGTCTAAGGGTTCAAGGGCGGTTTTGATTTTCAACCATTTTTTTCCTCTCCTCCCAGGAGTGTACGGACTGTCGAGTTTCTTCGCCATCAATCCTTCATGACCCGCCGCCATGGCATCTTTGAAGAAAGACTCAGCTTCACCAGCTTTTTCGGTGACTATTTGCTTGCTCAACGGTACTTGGCCTGCGGTTTCCACTAGGATTTGCCTGCGCTTGGCATAGGGTACTGCGATTAGGCTTTCGCCGTTGAGGTAGAGTATATCGAAAAGGTACAGGGTTAAAGGGATTTTCTTGGCCGCCCCAGACACATCGCGGATCCGCTTGAATCGTCGCATCAGATGCTGAAAAGCTATCGGGAACCCACCGCTGTTGAGCGCGACCACTTCGCCTTCAATTATAGCTGACTGAGCTTTGACATTGAACTTTACGGTTTCAACGATTTCAGGGAGGCTCTCTGTCACGTTGGTTAGTCTCCTACTGAAAACCGCTACCTCACCGTTTTGCAGGTGAATCTGAACCCTAGCGCCGTCATACTTGAATTCAAAAGCAGATTTGCAATCCTGCGCGTCCAACGCTTCTTTCACGGTTTGGGCAGTCTGGGCAAGCATAAGTTTGACAGGTCTAAAAACGTTGAAGCCTGCTTTTGCTAAACCCTCAGCCCCTTCGGTTTTCAACTTTAACGCGACTTCGCCGATGTCACCCAAAAGCATGTTTGCTTTCTGAATCTGTTTCACTGAAACTTGGAACGCCTTCGCAACAGCCTGCTCCATCAATCCTTCCTGAAGACCGGTGCGCATCTCACCAGTGAAGATTTTAACGAGATATTTGGCTTCAACTGGAGCGGCTTGGCTTAACAAAGCGGTTATTAGACGTTCTTTTCGGGTTCTTGAGCCTGCGCCGCCAGTTTGAGCAATGGCTGCTAGCGACCGCCTTACTTCGGTTATGGTAAGCGAGGTTTCGGTTAGCTGCGTTTGTTTTTTTGTCTTTGCTTGTTCAAGAACGGTTTTTGTTGCTGAGCCTATGTCGCCTGTGGCTACCATGGCTTGACGAAAAAGACTCCAGTCAAATTCGCTTACGCACTCCAACACGCGCGTCAGAGTTGACCAATTCACGTCAAGCGTTTTTTGGCTATACTTTGGGAATGCTCTGCCAACCATCATGTTCGTGGCAGGTTCAATCTCCACCCAATCGAGCGTCTTTAGGTAGTTTGCAGTCAAATCTATGATTTCCAGCCGTTTCCTTGTGGCTTCGACTTTTTCCAGCAGTTCCGACAGCGATCTAAAAGACGCGGGCATAATTTGAACCTAAAAATGGACTATCAAAAGAAGACGTCTCGCACCTTATTTATTTGCTTATTTTTAGCATTTCTTGTTAGTTTCGTTTGCTTCTAAGGATAACTAAGAGGATTATAGAGCATATACCCAAAAACGGCACAATTCGTCTATGCAAAAGAGCGAGAGCTTAACTAGGGCGCAGGTCATTTCGGCGAGCTCTCAGAATTTTCGCGATTTTGAAAATTTAGAAGCCTATAAAATAAAGTTGACAAAAGACTAAACCGCAAAACTAATAACTCAACACGAATGCCTACAAGCTGAATGGGAAAAACTACAAAGGCTGGACGATTAAGAGAAAAAACGCTTGCTGATGTGCAACTATCCAAGCAAACCACATTTGACAGCTTGCCCGTTGAACGGGAAAAGCCAACAGAAAAAGCTGATCTAAGCCACATTAAGAGAATATTGATCACCGAAGTGTGCAGTGAAACAAAGGAAGATGACTTGGAGCTCAAAGTTGGGTTCAGATTGATTCCTTCTAAGTCTTCCTTTTCGAGGGTAGTTGAAGAACTGTTTTTTGACGGGCAAAAACTGAATAGCTGCGTAGTCCGAATTCCTCAAGGTCCACTTTCAGCTGACGATTTGGAGTTACCTGTTTCCTCTTTAGACATGAAAGGAATAATCGCTGGGCAGCACGTTATCCGAGTTGAAATGTATGAGTTGTGGAACTCCAAGGAAAAACTCTCTTGCACTTCTAAAGAAGTAACCGTGAACTATGTTCCAGTACGAAGGCAAGATAGGTACATAAAAATTCCGATAGTGAAAAACCTCTCGACAGAGATCGATGTGATTTTGGGCTCTGAAAAGAGGCTCTATGAAGAGATGGGAAAGGATCTTGAAAAAGAACGCGTAGGTAAACGGGACGAGTGGTAAGTTATGTGGTTAATTCGTGAATCTTCGGCATGGCAAAATATAATATGCACTTTATTTGAAAAGAGTTCGAGTTCTCTGAGGGGATAAAGATGAAGCCGCTAAACCAAAAAACCAAAGATCAGTTGGTAGTCATCGGATTGCTAGCTTTAGAATCAGGTTTCGTTTACAATGTGGTGATCAATTTTTACAATTACGCTGTCAAAGGAAGGTGGTACTTTTTGGTTCTCGGCATTTTAGCGACAATCGGAACAATCATCCTTATTGTTTATTTGCTTGTGATTCTCTTCACTTTTTTAGATAAAAGAAAGGTCCTAAAAGAATTCCAAACGACTTAAAAACTGGGACGAGAAATCAAAGAAAGAAAAAATCTGATTGACAACTCTGAACAATCAGGAAAATATTGAGAACGATGATTCGCCTTCGGGTTCCTTTTGTTTGTCGTTGATTTCTTTGATTTTCTTGTTAAGTTCCTCTACTTCTTTGGTGTTGCCTAAAGCGTTCTGACTGTCTCTCGCCTGTTCAAGCGCGCTGACCCCGTATCGGTCAAATCCCTTGCTGAAGGCTACGTCAGCCGATTTCATGAAGAACTCAACCGCTTTCGGATAATCTTTTAGTTGGAAGCTGCATTCGCCGGCTTTGTAGTTCATTTCGGCTGAGCCAAAATAGTTTTGGCTTTTGTAGTACATTTCTGCTACTTTCATGAAAAGGTCGCGGGCTTCGGCGTAGTTGCCATTTTCCATCATCGCGTTAGCGTCTTTGTGAAGTTTAATCGGATCTTCTTTTACGCTCATGACTTATCACAGGCAATATTCTGCGAGAACTCCAATTTAGATTTTCCCCTTTCGCGATGCTACCAAGTTATCTGTGAACGCCCATTTTCGGCTAGTGAATTAAGCTTTGATCTAACTTTCCCGGAAGACTTCTATTGAAACGTTTATTAAAAGCTTCAAACTCTGAATTAATTGTCAATTTTTAGGTTTTGATAGAAAATGCTAGAGCCTAAGAACATTATTTTGGAATATCTCAAATTATTGGGTTCGGGAAAATTTAAAGAAGGGCTGCGTTTTTTTGCGCCCGATTGCATAACGCATAATCCATTCATTTCTGGCAACATAGAAACGTTAACCGATGCAATGATCGCGGCAAGTAAAGATATGAATACAAATAGCACAGATTCTGAATTTGTAGTCAAAAATGTCCTCGCTGACGGAAACCTTGTTGCAGCCCACACTGAATTTCTGAACTCCAAATCTAGACCCAGCGAAGGTGGTTTGAGGCAAGTTCATCTTTTCAAGTTCAAAGATGACAAAATCGTTGAGTACTGGGATATTACACAACAAGTAATGCCGAACATGCCTAATGCCGCAGGGGCTTTCTAAACCAAGAATCTTTAATGGGATGATGACTTGAGAAATCTTGTTGTTTTATCTTTCGTGACACTTGATGGCGTTATGCAGGCTCCCGGAGGACCCGAAGAAGACACTAGCGGGAATTTCAAGTACGGTGGATGGACAGTTGGCTACTGGGACGATTTCATGGCAGAGGTCATGGCAATACAAATGGGAAAACCGTTTGATCTATTGCTTGGCCGCAAAACCTATGAAATATTTGCAGGTTACTGGCCGCACGCGACAAACGAGCCAGCCCATAAGCTCAATGAAGCAAGAAAATATGTTGTCTCTACCAAACTAACTATACTTGATTGGAATAATTCCACTCTCATTTCAGGTGACACCGTGGATTTAATCAAAAAACTAAAGACACGCGATGGACCTGAGATTCAGGTGCACGGCAGTTCTAATCTTATTCAAACTCTGCTACGAAATGACCTTGTCGATGAATTCCGCTTAAAAATATTTCCGCTTACCATAGGCACAGGCAAGCGTCTCTTTGGAGACGGCACCATGCCGGCCGGTTTTAAACTTGTCGAATGTAAGATTTCAACAAAGGGTGTAATAATAGCAACATACGTGCGTGACGGGGAGATAAAAACGGGATCGTTTTAATGCATAATCCCCAGTCGGCGCAATATTAATCCTATCAAACACGGGAGATCCCCTGTTCATCAATTTTGCGACAACGCGTATAGTTCAAAAACTCATTCCAGAAAATGACCATTCTTAGAGAAACAGTTTTTATCCTTCCCTGCGGCATTATAAGTAGATAAACCAATTGTGTGGATGATATGGATGATATAGTGCTTTCTCTCAAAATTGTTGTTGCCACTTTGTTGATATTAACGATGTTGGGTGGAGTTGGGACCATTTTTGCGCTCACATACGGGCCATCAAACGGTTACGTGCAATACAAAATCGCTGCAACCGGTTCATCTAGCTTTTTTCAACCTACTAGCGGCATCATAAACGAGTCTGTTCAACCCACTGGACAAACGGGATTTCTGAACCTCATTCTGGACATTTCCTCGTTGTCTGCAAACCTTACCTACTCAAAAGTTGTTAATGCCACTTCTCTGCTAGAAATCTTCCCCTATTTGCCCGCCGTAACAAATCAGTCACTTTCATACCAAGTGAAAGGAACCTCAATTAACGCAAACTTGATAAACACAGGTCAGACTCCAGTAACCTTCAGTAACGCGACGTACCAAGCAACAAGGTTTTTAGTCGCCTTCTCAGCGGTCAACTCATCCAGTGATTTATCATTCTCGGGAAATGGCAGCATAGTCACCATGCCATCGGGCTTAATCGACACGGTTCAACTCTCGCTGAACCAAACAGGTTCAATCAACGCGGCCCTCTTATCGACAAATCTTTCACTTAAAACGCCAGCTGGCAACATAAATCCCATTGGTGCCTCAGTTCTGGGCGCCGCCCTGTCAGTGGCAGTTGTAATTGCAGCTCCAACAATATACAAAAGAGAGAAGAAAAAACACGAAGAGCAACAGTGCGAAGCCGAAAACAAAAATAATCAGGAAAGCGATGCGAAAAAAGAAAACGAGGACAAAAACAAGCCGTCTTACTGGGTTGATTAGCATTGAGTTATTCTAAAAGCGGCAGTTCAAGATCAAACATAAAAGTTTAGGTGGAATTGTAACGGCTGACTTTTCGGAGGTAATTGAGCTAAACAATGCAGTAAAAGATTATGGCAGCAACAGGCGAATTGGCCCCGCAAATCTCACGATCAGAAAAGGAGAGATTGTGGGTTTTCTCGGTCCTAACGGATCAGGCAAGACCACCTGCATCAGACTTATCTTAGGTTTAATCAGGCCAACCTCAGGCATGGTGAAAGTCAACGGGTTTGACCCAATTGCCAACCATGTTGAAGCATTAAGGCACGTAGCGTATTCTCCTGAGTTGCCTAACATACAGACTTTTCTAAGCCCAAGAGAACTTCTTAATTTAATTTCTCATGAACTCTATTTCCCGGATAACGCAAACAGAAGTGGCGAGATAGACCGAGTGATTGAACTGGTCGGTTTACACGACTACGCGGACACAAAGGTCGGCAAACTCAGTAAAGGGATGATTCAAAGACTGAGCGTTGCCCAAGCGTTAGTCGGCTCGCCAGAAACTTTAATTCTGGATGAACCGATGATCGGTTTGGACCCCGCAGGGGTTGTTCATTTTAGGGATGTTTTCAGGGATTTCGCAGCCCATGGGAAAGGGACAGTATTCATGTCGTCACATATCATGAGTGAGGTGGAATCGCTTTGTACCTCAGTAGCAATGATTCACCATGGGAAAATACTATTCAAAGGGTCAGTCGAGGAAGTAGTTGGAAAAGTGTTGGATTATTCTCTTGTTGAACTGGAGACTAGCCCTTTAACGCCTCAAACAATCCAACAACTAAAAGAGATTCCCGGAATAACTCAAATAAACATGGCAGACAACGACCAAGCGGATGCCATGCTCAGTCGAAATTACAGTTTGTGAACGTGACCATGATATTAGACCAGCAATTGCCGATATCGTAGTCAAGTCGGGCGCCAAACTCTACACCATCAAGCAGGGTGAAAACATGCTAGAGAAGGCTTACATAGAAGCGCTTAAAGAAACGAAAGGTGGCAAACCTTGAAACGCGCTGAAGTCATTTTCACTTTTGCAAGGTATGAAATCAAGCGTGCCATCGCGCGCAAAAAAGTTTTGGCTCTAGTTGCTTTCACAATACTTCTGAGCGTACTACCATATTACGCTTTGTCCCAAGCAGGAACCAATCTGATTCCCACAAATGTCTACTCGTACCTTTGGGTACTTGCAGTACTCCTGGTTGGTCCGCTCTTCTTAAACTTCACTGCAATCCTGATAGCTGCAGGGTCGATGTCAGAAGAATACGAGCAGGGCACAGCCGAACTTCTTTTGTCAAAACCAGTAAGACGAAGCGACTACATCGCTGGCAAATTCCTCGGCGGTTATATTCTGTTTCTTTTTATTCTTAGCTTTAACTCTTGTCTTATCCATTTCATCAGCCTTCACTTTTTTTGGCGCCCAAAACAACCTTTACCTAATTCCCGGATTATTCATAGCTCAAGCCTTTAGTTCACTATTATTCTTTTCTTTGGCTTTCATGCTTGGAGAACTAATCAGGCGCTCTTCTCTTGCGTACATTTTCTCGTCAGCGGTTTTCTTTTCAAGTTACATTATAAGCATTTTTTTGAGCGCAATCTTTAGGGCCACGGGTAAAGTAGTTTATAAAACCGTTCAGATGTATCTTCCAACTTCGGCTGCAAGCTCGCTTCCTATTCAATATGCTTTACCGAGGCTTCCCTCGACTTTATCAACAGCCCTTTCGTCCATTCAACACTTCAACTTCTGGACCCACCATCAGCTTCTCAATCGAAATCCTGCTTGTCTACATAATCATATCAGTAACAATTGCAGCAGCTTACTTCCTGCATGCTGACATTTCAAGAAAACTAAGTTAATTTTATGTGAAGGATACATCACAGTTAACGAATAGATTTCTTCTCCTTTTTCCCTTTTTGCTGTTTTTGCCTGAATGGTATAACATAAAAGCAGGTTTAGGCAACATACCCAAAGATGACCTCAACTCTCAAATGCATCCACTGTCAGAGTGAATTTCCAGTTTATCCCTTGAGAAGTAACTGCGAAAAATGCGGAGGAACATTAGAATTCACGGCAGACTTACCTAGAAGCAGGGGAACTGAGTTTTTCAGATCAACTTGGATTCTGGCGATACAGGCAGGTGCTTCCCCCTGTAAATCATGTAGTAAGCTTAGGAGAAGGCGGAACGCCGATGCATAAGGCTGAGAGACTTGCTGGAGCAATCGGCTTAAAAGAACTCTACTTAAAAGATGAGACGCGCAATCCGACCAACAGTTACAGAGATCGGGCAGCCGCTTTCTTGACATCAAACGCGATTGACCGAGGCTTTGGTACACTGGTTTGTGCCAGCAACGGTAACATGGGAGCTTCCTTAGCTGCCTACACCGCAAAAGCAAGCTTGATCTGCCACGTGTTGGTCCCTAAAGTGGTCGATGTAGGCAAGTTGGCGCAAATGATCGCTTACGACGCCGTAATTGAAGAATCAGGGAATATCGTAGATGACTCCATTCGCAAAGCTTCTGACTTAGCAAAAGAATCAGGCTGGTACCAAGCAACCGCAGAACTTAACCCGTTCGTCGTTGAGGCACAAAAAACTATTTCCTACGAGATAAACGAGCAATTGTCAACCCCTGGCTGGATTATTGTCCCGATGGGAAGCGGCGGTACAATCTATTCGCTTTGGAAAGGCTTCAAAGAACTCAAACAGCTTGGGCTCACTCAAATCGCTGCCTCGAATGGTTGGGGTTCAGACTGAAGGCTGCGCGCCAATAGTCAGCAAATTAAAAGAAAAAGCGCCAGTCAAAATCGTGCAACCCGTCGACCCGTGCATTGGCTATCCTCGTTGGCGAACCCTTGCAAAGCGACTTAGCTGTGAAAGCAATTAAGGAATCGAACGGATTGGCTTTAACAGTTTCAGATGGCGAAATTTTGGCTTCTGAGCTTTTAGTGGCAAAACTGGAAGGGGTCTTCGCTGAACCTGCAAGTTCAGCCGCCGTGGCAGCGTTACAGAAACTGAAAGACAATCAGGTTTCTAGTGACGATAGCGTGGTGTGCCTTATCACTGGGAGCGGCTTAAAAGCCACTGATGTTTTGCAGGCGTTGAATAAAAAGCAGAAGGCGGCTGGCTTGGGACTTGCGGTCAGTACTAAACAGAAGATTCTCAAGATTCTCAGCGAAAAAGACTCCTACGGTTATGATTTGTGGAAATTGCTGGGGCAGGTTATGACCCGTGGTGCTGTTTATCAGCATCTTAATGAGTTGGCTGATAGAGGTTTGGTGGTTGGTTACGAGGCGGATGGGAAGAGGTTTTTCCGCATCACTGAACGTGGAAGGAAGGTTTTGGCTGCGTTTGATGAGATTCAGTTGCTTATGTGAGTTTTGGGAATGCTTATTAGGAATATAGCCACAACTATAATATAGTTATAACTATACTATGGCGGTAAACATGGGATTCCGAACTAATCGAACAATAACACTCACAGTTGCACAGGCAGGAATCATGGCAGCACTAGTAGCAGTCGCAACGTATGCAGTGCAGGTTCCTATCCCAGCCACAAAGGGGTACCTGAACTTCGGCGACATAATGATCTTCGTTAGCGCTTTGACTTTCGGTCCATTGGTTGGCAGCTTCGCAGGAGGCGTTGGATCTGCGTTATCTGACGTCGCAGGGGGATACGCATCAACGTACGCCCCGTTTACACTAATCATAAAAGGTGCAGAAGGAATCATCGTTGGCTTGATCGCTAAAAGGGGAAGCAGAAAAAGAAGCATCTTAGCCGTCGCCGTGGCGGGCGTGGAAATGGTGTCAGGATACTTTTTGGCTGAATTCTTCGGTCTTTCCCTCGGGTGGGCGGCGGCAACAGAAGTGCCCTTCAACATATTACAGATAGTCGCAGGCGGCGTAATCGGAATTCCAATTGCTGTAATTCTTTGGAAGAGACTTCCCGAAGCTTGGCTAAACCCAAAATCCGCCCCAACAGTTCAGACAGCTTAAAAGCTAGATTTCACAGAGGATAAGTTATGAAACTTCCCCCAGGAAAAATCCCGGTTGAAATCCTCAAGGAAATCGTTTTCAAAAATTTAGGCGCTGAACGCAGCGAAGTAATTTTGGGTCCAGCCGCAGGATTAGACGGCGCAGTCTTGGACGTTGGAAGCAAAAATGCAATCGTCTCGATGGATCCGATAACGGGCGCGGTTGAACGCATAGGTTGGGAAGCCGTCAATGTCAACGCCAACGACGTCGCAACCTTCGGGGTTGAACCCGCCTTCCTATTTTCATGTCTGATGCTACCAGAAAACGCGGATAGCGAGATAGTCCAAAACATAGCAACCCAAATGAACGCTGCCGCAAAAGAGCTTGGTATCGCAATAGTTGGCGGGCACTGTGAGTCAACGCCAGGACTAACTAACCCCATCGTTGTCGGTTGTATTATGGGGTTAACTGAAAAAGGCAAATACGTCACAGCGGCAGGAGCCAAGAGCGGCGACAAATTGATTTTAACGAAAAGCGCAGGGATCGAGGGCACAGCTATTTTGGCTTTTGATCGAGCGGACCAATTGAAAAAGGTCCTCAATCCATCTCTACTTTACAACGCAAGAAACTTTTACAATCAAATAAGCGTGGTAAAAGATGCGTTAACTGCTTATAAGGCGGGTGGAGTTCACGCGATGCATGATCCAACCGAAGGCGGGATCTTAAACGGCATCCACGAATTGGCAGATGCGGCAGGGTTAGGTGTAAAGGTTTTTGAGGACAAAATCGCGGTTGAGCCTGAAACAGCTAAAATCTGCCGTTTCTACGAAATAGACCCGTTACAGTTGATGGGTTCAGGCGCGTTACTCATATCTGCGGAGCCAGAAACCGCACCCAAAATACTCGATGCATTAAGCCAAGCACACATTGTTGCGGAAGAAATCGGTGAATTCAACCCGAGCCCGCAAAAGCGAATACTGATACTTAAGAACGAGTTGTCCAAGATGCTGCCAAGACCAGTCTCAGACCACTTATGGATTGCGTTAACCCACTGACCCTTTGACGAACGAGTGAAAACAACAAAACCGCGTTTAGGATTCGATTTTCTGTCTTGCCACTGTTTCTTCTGAAAAAGGCGCAATCTTATCAGAGTTCGGTTGGAACACTTGTTGCGTCATGATCGGGCTCTGATGCTGGTTAGGTTTCGGAATCGAGTTGTTTCTTAACCAGTTAAGGGGCACTTGGAACATCCAGTATAGCAAAAAGGCTGGGTAGAACAAGGTGTAGGCGTATAGATGTGAATAGACTAAACCGCATTTAAATTCGACTATGGCTTGTGAGAAACCGGTTTTTACGTTCCAGCTGGTCGGTGGCTTGAAGTGAAGGCAGTATGCTTCTGTGGCAACCTGCACTTTGAAGCCTTGTTCCTTGATATGCTCGATAATATAGGCGTCTTCGTAGATCTGCAGGTGATCGGGAACGATTATACCATTGACCGATTTGGTGAGAATCAGAGTGTCGTGGGTTCCGCCGCGTAAATTGAAGCATTCCCGGGCAAGTATACTCTGCAACCGAAGAACCCGCTTATCCCTCACGTTTGGGATAACATCAACGTTTAAACCCCAAATCGCTGCAACACCATTGCTCATATCCCTCTGCGCTTTTCTGTACCAGTCCTTGCAAAGAACAACGTCACTGTCAACAAACAAAAACCATTCAGTGTTGACGTGGCGGATGCCTTCGGTTCGTGCTTTAGCCCTTGAACCGTCAATTTGAATAAGTACAATGTTTCCATGCGCCTTGTTGAAGCCGTCAAGGATTTCCAGGGTTCTGTCGGTTGAGAAGCCGTCGATCACGATTAAGTTTTTCACGGGCACATTTTCATAAACCGACGTTAAACAATTGCTGAGAACGTGCTCACTGTTCTTAGTCAGCAATACCACGTCAACTTGATCCATCAGTGTGCCTCAAAGTTTGGGTTTTGTATAGCATTACACATTTAGCACTTAAAAAGGTAAAGTTTAACGCTGCCCCTCTCGCCTGGCAACCTCATAGAGCGCGTAGCCTGAGTAAAACGCGTAGGCAGCAAGCAACTTGCCGATCAACCATACATCCCCAAGCGTAAGGGCTTCAGCAAACAACCCTATGCTGCCTCTAAATGTCCAAACGTTCGGCGGACGGTAATGAATGCAGAATGGGATGTAGCAGGGGATTACGCGGTAGCCTTTTTGTTCAATCCAGTCTTTTATGTAGGCGTCTTCGTAAACATGAAGTTTCTTTGGAATTTGAATATCTTTAACTAGTTCGGTTTTGATGAGGGTGTCGTGGGTTCCGCCGCGGACCTCAAAAATTTTCCGTGTAATCCGCAAAAAAATGCCCATGGTCACGGAGCTTCCGATTGTTGACCAAATCTCTGTTCCCCAAACCGCACCAACATCCTCGTTAATGTACTGTTGGGCTTTTTTGTACCAATCATTACAGAGGATGACATCACTGTCGACAAACAGAAACCATTCTGTGTTTACGTCAGCTATGCCTTTTTGGCGTGCAGTGGCACGGTTGCCTTTGTCCATTATGATTTTTACGTTGTGGTATTTTTCGTCAAACCAATTAAGAACATCCAAGGTTTTGTCCGTTGAGTATCCGTCGACTGCTATGAGTCGGGCAACTGGCACGTTGTTATACACGGATTCTAGGCATTCTTTGAGTTTTCTGTCGCTGTTCTTAGTCAACAGCACAACGTCAACCGAGTCCACGCAACCAACTCCTTTCTTGACCGCTAAGTTAACGGTCAACTCATAGAGGCTATGCAAAACAACTTAAAAAACAACTTGCTTGACAAAACAATAAGGGTTGAATGTTTGCGCAAAAAATAGCCAGAAAACTTCGCATTTAACGCACAAGTTAGCGCTATACAACCGATTCTGGGCATGTACAATCCGTACTTAAATGATTTATATTTCCGCATGAACTACAGGAAAATGAGTTCAGAGTCTTTTGTGTCTGAGGCGGGTTGATTGATGATTGTTGGAGCCGTCGTTCTTGCAGCGGGCAAATCTGAAAGGATGGGTCATAACAAGCTTCTTTTAAGTTTGAATGGGAAGAAACTGATTGATAATATTTTGGATGCGCTGGCGGAGTCGGGCATAGATGAGCAGGTGGTTGTGTTGGGGCATAAACCGGATCAGAGTTGTAGAAGCCTTAAACCGAGAATGGACAAAGTCAAATAGCTATAAACAGTGGATTATCGAGCACGGGATGACTTCCTCATTCCAACTGGATTGCAATTTTTGAGGCATGTAGATGCGGCGTTTCTGGTTCTTGGCGATGAACCCATCTTTGACCCAAGATTATGCGCTCATTGATCGAGACTAATGGAAAAAAACCATATAGCGTTGATTGTGAGCCCCGATTTACAAAGGAAAAAAGGGTCATCCGCTTCTTTTCCACAGCCAACTCTTCGCGGAAATATTAGATTTGAAGAGTTCCCAGACCATCCGCGATGTTGTTCATCGCCACGTGGACAAAGTGGTCAAAATTGAGGCACCACAGTGGACAACTATGGATATAGATACGCCTGAAGACTACCGCCGCATAAGCGACTTTATGAAAACAAATCAAGTTCGATAAATGGTTCTTTCTATTTATTTTTGCTGTTGCCGCTTAAATTGTATGATTTGCGCCAGAATGCTTACTCCGATTTCTTCAGGAGTCTCTGCACCTATGTCCAAACCAACTGGGGTATGGAGTTTTTGGAGTTGAACATCGCTTAAACCTTCAGCCTTTAGCTTCTCGGTTAGACTTGCGGCTTTTTTTGAACTGCCTAGTAACCCGACGTAGTCAGGGTTCTTTTCAAGAAGCTTTTTCACGGCCATGAAGTCATGTTGGGGTTCGCCATGGGCTACTACTGCATAGTCACCTGAACCCAATTCCAGAGCGCCGAGAACCTCGCTGAAGTCGCCTGCGATAACTTGCTCAGCCATCGGGAAAGCGTCTTTAGTGACTAATCGGCGTTCATCGTCAACAATAACTATTTTGAACCCTGCGAGGCTGGCGAGTTTAGCTAGGGGCAAGGCAACATGACCCGCCCCGACAATTAGCAGTCTAGGGACAGGTTCCATTACATCAGCAAGAACGGTTAATTCCCCACCGCACATCATGCATGTTACAACTGCGCCCTCCCTCTGCTCCGGTGAAAGGCTGAAGGTGACGGTTTTCGACCTCCGTTCCCTCAATGCTCCGAGGCATTCGCCAACCAAAGTGCGTTCGAAGTCGCCGCCACCTATGGTTCCCAAGGTTTTCCCGTCCTCTGTGACAACCATTTTTGTACCAACATCTCTCGGTCCATGACCCTTTTTCTCAACAACCGTGCAGAAAACAAGCCTTTTTCGGCTTTCAAGAAGGCGAGACGCTTCATTCAAAAGCTCAAGGTCAGAAGGCATAAAAATCAACAATAGTGTTATTTGCAGCTTCTGATTTTAGGTTACCGCTGAACCCTGTTATTCAATTAATTCTTCAGGTTTAACGGGCGTGTGTCTTATGCGTTTTCCGGAAACTTTTTCGATCGCTCTTACCAAAGCGATGGGAACGCCTATTGTCGGCGCTTCTCCTAAGCCTTTGGCATGATGTGGCTCAAATGAGGGATTCTCAACTATCTGAATCGAAAAGGTGGGCATGTTTTCAGCCGTGGGCAAACCCGCTTCAAAAAGGTTTTTTGTAGCCAAATTGCCTTCGGCGTCATGGATAACTTCTTCGTAAAGCACTTGTCCTATGCCTTGTATGGTTCCGCCGATTATTTGGCTTTCAACCATCTTGGGGTTAATCGACCGGCCAACGTCGTAGCATGCTACGCATTCCTTCACTTTCACCATCCCGAACTTGTCGATGTCTACGGTTGCCAGTTCAGCGCCAAAAGAATTCAACTGAGGCTGAATTGGCCGCTCCCACACTTCAGATGAATTATTCACCCGAAAGCAAGTTCTCCAATGAGAATTTTCCCCATTTCTTTTCAACCTGCGCTTTCAATTTTCGAGCTGCGGCTACAATTGCTGCCCCTCCAACAATGGCACTGCGGCTACCCCACGTGCCCACGCCGCCCTCAAGCATGTCAGTGTCGCCGTGGTTCAACATTACTAGTTCTTCAGGGATGCCTAGTTCATCCTTGAGCAGTTTCCTAACAAAAACGTAGTGTTCTTGACCGTGTTGGTTCCCGCCTAACCAAACGTTCACTTTACCATCTTTAACAATTATACGTGCGGACTCTCCGGCCGAAATGAACCCTGGGACCAAAGTGAAGAAGCCAAGCCCAGCGTTCTCGCTTTTTGATCTTTCCCTGTATTTGAGGTCGGTAACGGCTTTAGTGAAGAATGGTCGTGAAGCATCTATTTCTATTCCTAATGGCGACTTGAATGGCTCGGTTGTCGTGTTGATGAGGCGGACCTCGTCGGCTTCCAAGCCTAGTTCATCTGCAAGTAGATCCATCATGCGTTCCATAAAGAATGCTGCTTCAGGCCTTCCTGCGCCGCGGTATGGTCCTTGTGGAGGCTTGTTAGTCATAACCGCCCTTGCGAGAACACGTGCTTTTTCGATGCCATAGGGACCCGTCATCTGCATTGAAATGAAAAAAGGCGCCCTTGACCCAGCAGTGCCGCCGTATGCGCCTGCATCCACAGTTACTTCTCCTCTTAGCGCTGCCACTTTGCCTTTCCTGTCGGCGAACAACTTGATTTTTCCCTGCACACCTCTGCCGGGCTGCATAGCAGTCAGTTCCTCGTTTCTGCTTGCAACCCATTTTATCGGTCGCTTAAACTTCATGGCAGCGTATGAAGCAATAATATATTCTGGGTAAATGGCGCTTTTCGAACCGAAGGCGCCTCCGGTATCCGCTTGGATAACATGCAGCTGCTTCCTATCTATTTTTAGAGAAGCGCTTATGCCTTCTTGCATACTGTTGACTGACTGGGTGGAGATGTAAACTGTTAGTCTTGACCCGTCAAAATCCGCGATTAAACCGTGGGGTTCCAAGGAGTTATTGGCTATTCTGGCGTTTGCAAACTCATCCTCAAGCACTACTGGCGAATTTGGGTCTTCGAAATCGTTGCCGACCCACGTTTGGCTGATAACATTGGATTGCGTCCTAGGGTGCATTGGACTGGCAGCAAGGGATTCCTCCACGTTCATTGCGGGCTTGAGTTTTTCATACTCAACCTCCACTTCATCCAACTTGTCTTCTGCTTCATAGCGATCATCTGCAAAAACAGCGGCAACTGGTTGACCCGCATAGTACACTTTTTCTTGGGCAAGGGCTGGATGCTGCAAAGCTGGATTCATTCCGCCTCCGACGCTTCCCTCACCTGCGCTACCCACTGCCAATTTCAGCTCGTTGCCGTTCAAGCCGCCTTTTACCGAAATTATGCGCGCGTGTGCATAGGGGCTTCGTGCAACCATCATATATAGTATGTTTGGAAGTTTAATGTCGTCAACGTATCTTCCTGCGCCTTTAACCAGAAGGTTGGATTCACTCACTGCTTGACAGCCTCCTGCTTCTTCATCATTTCTTGAGCGTACTTGACTGCCTCAACGATTCCGCGGTAGCCTGTGCATCGGCAGATGTTGCCGTGCAGCATGTGCTTTATTTCTTCTTCGCTCAGGTGCCTGTTTTGATTTAGCATCCAGCAACTGGTCATTATCATTCCGGGCGTTGAGAAACCGCATTGCAATCCTTGCTTTTCAATAAAAGCGCGCTGAATAAGATGCAAATGGCCTTTTTCCTCCAAGCCTTCGATAGTGAGTATTTCTTTGCCGTTAGCTTGGACGCCTAGTATCGTACAGGATTTGACCGCTTTGCCATCAACCAGGACTGTGCATGCACCGCAATTTGTTGTTTCGCAGCCCTGATGGGTTCCCGTCAGACCAAGGTCATCTCGGAGTACGCTTACCAAAAGGCGCCTAGGTTCCAACTCAAGCTCAAATGGTCTTCCGTTCACCCTAAAATTTGTCTTAACTTTTTTCATAATCTCCCATCACCGCTCTTTTGAAAGACAATTCCAAAGCGTCTTTCACAAGAATACCCAAAATTTTCCGTCGATACTCAGCTGAAGCGTAAAGGTCACTGACCGGTTGGGAAGCCTTCACCGCGAGCTCGGCAGCGAGATCCGAAAGAACAGGCTCTAACTTTTTTCCCACAAGTGCTTGTTCGGCTTTTTGAAGCCTGAGAGTTTTTGGCCCCACACCGGTCAACGCCAATCTGCATGATGAGACCGAATTATCGTCTTCAATGGAAATGTTTGCTGCCACACCAGCTATTGTAAAGCCGCCGCAGCCCTTCTTGACCTTGCGATAAGCATTTCCACATCTTTCTGTTTGCAAAGGAATTTGAATTTCCGTGAGAATCTCGCATGGTTCAATTAAAGTTTTGTGAGAGCTGACGTAAAGCCGTTCCACATCAATTTTTCGGTTCCCGCCAAAAGAAGACAAAACAACTGAAGCATTAAGGGCGATCATCGGAGCAGGCAAATCGTTTACTGGGTCGCCGTAGCAAAGATTGCCGCCGACCGTTCCGAGGTTTCTCACGAGCGGGTCGGCAATTTCGGAAGCTGCATCCTTTAGAATAGGCAGCGAAGAAGAAAGCGGTAAATCGTTTTCTAAGGTACTCACCGTTGTTAAGGCACCGATTTTATACGTATCGCTTTCTTTGCGGATGTAATTGAGCTGTTCGATTCCAGTTATGTCAACGACGCTCTTGAGCGAAGATATCAATGTGGAATTGCGTGTTTTCAGGGCGGGTATGAGACTTTGACCACCCGCCAACACTTTCACTTGTGAATCGCCATTTTTGAGAAGCTCTAAAGCCTCGCCGAGACTTTTCGGCGCGAAATAATCAAAAGATCGAGGAAACATGACCAAACACTACTCGCAAGAGAAAGTTCAACAGTTTGCAGGATATAAACAATTGTTGGCACGCAACGGTTTCAATTTTAATTTATAACCCAAGAAAAACCGCAAAATTATTTGGACGAGATCATTTGTGAAAAAAACAAAAAGAAGTTCGTTAAGCCGCCGAATTAGCTTTTTCGAAGAGCACATTCGGGCTCATTAGATTAGCCTGTAACTCTTTTCGGAGTTCCTGCAGCGAAATGTTTGTGCGAACAATCGGCAGCTTGTATCCGCCCTTTTTCAGAAGTGATCTGACGACTGTGTTTTCCCGAACTTTATCTTCGAAAACCACGAAACGAACCCGGAAGTTGTTTTTCTCAAGAATAACCAATAACTCATCCATCTTTTGAGGAGAAATAAACGGCAACCCATAGTGCAGCTCAACAAGAATTTTGACGTCGCCTTTGAGGGTTTCAGGCATCCCTTTGATGATTTGGTATTCCCATCCTTCAACGTCCATTCGAATTAGTTTGGGACTATCCTTTCCTTTGCAAAAAGAATCCACTGTTTCAACTTGCACTGGCTGCGCGCGTTGGATTTTGCCGCCGACAGCGTTTTTATTCATGGCGCATAAGTTGGATTCGTTACAGACGTAGATTTCTGATGTTTCGACTTTTTCGCCGAAGGCAAAATTAAACGCCGAAACATTCTTCAGGTTGTTTAGGCGCACGTTGTTCTCCATTAATTGAAAGGTGCTGGTTACGGGTTCTACGGCAAAGACCTTTCCTGTTTTCCCAACGAGCTGCGATTCAATTAGAACGTAGTAGCCAATGTTGGCTCCTATGTCTAATACGGTGTCGCCTTCTTTGAGGATTTTTGAGTTAATCAAAAACTCGGTGCAGAGCGGTTCTCTCTTCTTGTACAGAAAAAGATCGTAGTTGATACCGCCTTGCCTTGGGAAAAGAAACATTTTTGAGTTATTTATTCTTGTAATGGTTGCTTCGGGTAGGTATTTTATGCGTTCGCCAACTCGTTTTAGTGCTATCGCCAAAATCATTGAGGACGTCTTAGCTAACCCGTTACGTCGGGCAAGTTTTATTGTTCTGGAAAAAGGAACACTCAAGTTAAACCCTCCTGTAAACCCAAACTTAGTTTTTTCTTTTCGAGAGGCACACTGTTGGGACATCTCTCTGAACGAGTCCAGTCGGGAATGTCTAGCTTCATTTTCAAGCGTCTGTTTAACGAAAACTGTTGTTGCTTCATTTAAACATGTTGCTAAACCACGCAGACCCACGCAGAAAACGACAATCGAAAAAACCGGCCAATTTAACGTTGTTTTGGCGGGAAGAGGTCTTGAAAGTCAATGTTAATCTGGCCATATTTCTGTTGTATCGCCCTGTTTATGTTTAGCCAATCGTCAAATATCAAAGGCCAAATGTCGCTGGTTACGACGCGCTTGGTCACGTATTCTTTGATCGGCCCCGTCCTCTTGATTATACGCCTGTGCCAATCAACCTCGATTAAACCACCCCGACGCAGATGCTGCAAGTTCTGATAGACGCGGTCTGGGTCAGCGGGAAAGTTTAGACTCTTCAGATCTTCAATTAGAGAATCAAGTGAGATCTCGTTTTCTTGGCGCAAGCAAACTACTGCAGCTATGTCTAGAGCCAACCTTCTGTTTGAACTTAAGTACAAAGTTCTCCGTTTCGGAACTAAAACCTGCTCAATCCTAAACGCGTGGCGTTTGTAGAACCAGCGTTTGACAACTTCAGCGAGCATCAGGTAAACCACGATAAATGTCACTAGGAAAGCGTAGAATAATGGAGGAGGAGGATAAAACTTGAACACTCTGCCCAACGGTGTGTAGGGTATTATGAAGGCTGCGGCAACCACTGAGAAACTGCTGACAACCAGATATTTCCCAGGTTTGCTTTTCCAAAACGGCGACTGCCTAGTCCTAATCACAAAAACAACGATTGTTTGGGTACAAAGTGACTCTATGAACCAAGCCGTTTGAAATTGTGATTGCTGAATAGCCGTTGCTAACGGAACCCCTGCCGCAGTCACACCAAGAGGAATACCAAAAACCAGAACCATAGTGAAGAAAGTTGCGTAATCGAAAATTGAGCTTAAAGGCCCTTCAAGAATCATAAAGTTCCTAATGAAAGATATGTCCCACCTTTTTGGGCGCTCTAAATATTCTTCATCTACGTTATCAGTTGCTATCGTGGTTTGGGAAGCTGTGTACAAAAGGTTGTTTAGCAATATTTGAATGGAAATCATCGGAAAGAATGGTAAGAAAAGAGCCCCACCCGCTACACTGAACATGTTCCCAAAGTTTGAGCTGATACCCATCATCACGTACTTCATTGTGTTGCCGAATGTTTTCCTACCTTCAACCACACCTTCGGCTAGCACCGTTAAGTCATTTTCTAAAAGAATAATGTCTGCCGCTTCTTTAGCGACGTCTACAGCGTTGTTAACAGAAACACCGACATCAGACGTTTTAAGAGAGGGCGCATCGTTTATTCCATCACCCATGAAGCCGACAACATGACCATTGCTCTTCAACAAATTGATTATCCGGTCCTTTTGCACAGGAGTAACGCGAGCAAACACGTTAGCCTCTTCAACGACCCTGGCTAACGCGTCATCGTGCATCTGGGCGATTTCCCCTCCCAGAACTACACCTTTAATTTCGAAACCAAGCTGCTCACACACTTTTCTTGTAACTAGTTCATTGTCACCAGTCACGATTTTTAGTTCAATTCCTTCTTTGGCAAGCAGTCGTATTGACTCTTTAGCTGTCTGCTTCGGCGGGTCCAAGAAAGCGATAAAACCAAGAAAGACCATGTCAGTTTCATCGTTTACCGAGTAGGTAGTTTTTTCTATTTTGAGTTTTTTGTATGCTACGCCTAAGACCCTTAAGCCTTCAGAACTCAAGTCGAAGTATTTCTGTTCTATTCTTTTTCTGACTTCTTCGCTTATGTCCTGGATAAAACCGTCTATTTCGCAATAAGTTGAGACCTTCAAAATCTCTTCTGGAGCTCCTTTTGCTATCAAAATTCTTTCCCGTTGCTGCTCGACTACGACTGAAACACGTCTTCTTACAAAATCAAAAGGAACTTCATCGATTTTCTGGAAAGGGGACACGTCAATTTCTTTGTGGATAAGGATAGCCTCGTCGAGTGGGCTTTTGAGTCCAGTTTGGTAAAAGCTGTTTAGATATGAGTAATGGAGAACTTTGTCGTCGTCTTTACCTTCAAAATCAATATGCATAATAAGAGATATGCTGTTTTCCGTCAAGGTTCCTGTTTTGTCCGTGCACAAAACATTCATGCTGCCGAAATTCTCGATCGAAGGCAAATGCTTGACTATGACGCCTTTCTTGGACATGTTTACTGCGCCCTTCGATAGGTTCATAGTAATAATCATGGGCAAGAGCTCAGGAGTCAACCCTACTGCGAGAGCAGCAGCAAAAAGCAGTGAATCTATCAAACTGCGGTGGAACAAGGCGAGAACGGCAAAAACGAAGATGATAAGAACAAAAGTGACTTGCATGATGAGATAACTGAAGCCTTTAACGCCTCGTTCAAATTCAGTTTCAGGCGGCTTCGAAACGAGCCTCTTAGCGATTTTCCCATACTCTGTTGAACCACCTGTTTTCGCAACCACAGCCGTTGAACTGCCGCTTACGACGGAAGTCCCCATGAACAAGTAGTTATCCCATTCTGTGATTGAACCAGACGATAGATTAACAGAAGCTAACTTGTTTGCTGTTTTTTCAACTGGGAATGATTCCCCAGTTAAAGAGCTCTGATTGATAAAGAGGTCTTTAGCTGTAATTATTCTTGCGTCAGCGGGAGCTATGTCTCCGGCAGAAAGGTAAATTATGTCTCCAGGAACCACCTGGGAAAGCTTAACCTCTTTCTTGGCGTTATCGCGGATCACAGTCGCTGTAGTGCTGACCTTTTCCCTTAGAAGTTCAGCGGAGTTTTCAGCTTTAGACTCCTGGTAATGATCGATGCTGACGCTGATCAATACGATCACAAAAATTATGGAGAAGTCTGGAATGTCGCCGGTGGCTCCTGCGAAAGCGCTCGCAGCTAAAAGTATCAGGATAAGCGGGCTTTTAAAATGGAGAAGAAAACTGACGATGTTGGAACGTTTCATTTTTCGCGCTAATTCGTTGGTACCGTAAATACTGATTCTTCGTTCCGCGTCTTCGGTGCTAAGACCTTGTGTTGAAGTCCCAAGCTTGGACAGTAAGTCATCCGCGGGCAGAGTCAAAACTTCGTCCGTGGTTACCGGCGGCTGCGCTACAGGAACATTTTCTTTGACTGTGAATATTTCTGGGTTGCTTTGCGCGCCATTCGCCAAGTTCTCCCCGCCAGCATCCACTCCGAGAAGAGCGAAAAGATTCTAGCATACAACCAGTACACATCATTTATAAAAACCCTCGCAAAACTAATCCAAAACTCTGCCTGAAAAAAGTGTCACCCGACTTCTCTTAACCATCTTTATATGTGTTTTCGAAAAACCGCTTGAAAGCTTGCCAAAAAAAGCGCCTTCTCGAAAAATTTCTTCAAACAAAAAATAGGTTAAGAAAAATTGATAATTAATAATTCTTTTTATACCCTACTTTTATTACTCTAACCATCCAATAAGCAGCCCGTGATAATTGTTTGAGTCCAGACCTCAAAAAAGCAGCATCCGTTACATTACGCTCACTTGCACCAGGTAAACCTCATCACGCTCAGTGGCTAGTAACAAGAAAATGCAATTACCGCTGTGCAGGCTGCAGCGTCTGGAAAGAACAGAATGATGAAAGTGAACTTCCGGCTGAAGAGATAAAAAAAGGGTTGGATATCTTAAAGAAACTTGGAGTAGCAGAAGTGGTTATCTCAGGAGGAGACCCCCTTCTTAGAGACGATATCGGCGAAATAATCGATCACGCCACAAAATCATTCATCACAACAGTCTATGACAACGGCAGTATGGCTGCAAAAAAAATTGATCTTCTCCGAAACGTAGATTTCGTCGCCATTTCAATCGACAGTCTGGACGAAGCGAAAAACGATTCGATCAAAACTGTCCCTGGCGCATGGAAAAGGGCGATGGAAACGGTGGAGACCCTACACAGTGAAGGAATAAACGTCAGTGTGACGCCGACAATCTCGCAGAAAAACCTGTATGAAATTGCCGAATTAACCGAATATTTCACCCAAAAAGAAATCCCAGTTTGGTACTCGCTCTACTCGTACGATGCTTCAGCGAATGAAGAACAACTTTTTAGAATCGGAAAAGAAAACGACGAATTCATAATTACCGACAAGCAAGCCATGGTTAAACTCTGGGATTCAATAATTGAAATGAAAAAGAAAAACAAGAAAATACTGATGACAAAAAAACTGCTAAAATCACTGAAAAACTTCTACCAAGAAGACAAAAGAACATGGAAATGCGAGGCACTCAAAAACTTTTTCGTCATTGACCCATTAGGCAGAGTAGCAGGATGCCACAGCCAAGACTTCGCAGGCTCGGTGTTCGATTTGCCTAAGCTCTGGAAAAGCCAAGAATTTAAAGACCTACGCCGAGGCTACCGAGAATGCAAAGAATGCAATTATTTGTGCTACATTTTTTATTCGCTGCAGGGAGGCCCGCGTGGAAATGTGTCTGTAGCTTTTGACCAATGGAGAAACGCTGGTTTAGTTTTTAAAAAAAGCCGTTAAGACTTTGTATTTCAAATGGTCTATATACAATCAGCAGTCTTTATGGTGGACAGTCTCATTGCGTCAACGCAGAACTCGGTACAACAACGCTGCCTATTACTCTGCACAAAACCTCAAAAACTTCGTCAGCATTCAATTTATCAGTATCTAAAACCAAGTCAAAAGGCGCGAAATCTTCACCCAAAACAAAACCGTAAAGCTTCTGATAAATCGCTCTCGTTCTAGATTCCTTCTCTTCCAGAACCTTTATCGCCTCTTCAGGGGAAATTCCGTCACGCACGGCAACTCTGGCAGCTCTCTTCTCAATCGAAGCCATCAGCCAAATTTTAAAACCGCCTTTCAGCAGCCACGGCATGGTCCAGCTGTCCAAAAGGACATTTCCTTTAGCAGCGTACTCCAACAGTTTGGCATCTACGGCCTGATCAAATTTAGGGTCACCAGCTCTTTTCTTAAGAAAATTCAAGCCTTCAGTGGTTTCCCACCAACCTTCACATGACGCGTCCAAACCCTCGGCTTTTGCCAGCTCCTTTAGCGCGTCGCCGCCTGAATAACATTTAAGGTCGTATTTTTTCGCAAGCTTCTTTGATAACGTGCTTTTTCCTGTTCCAGCCATTCCTGAAATACAGATTACCATTTTTGTGTCATGAAAACATGGGACAGATTGTTTTGACATCCTTGGGCACCTTTTTGCTGAGTTAGGGTTCAATCGGCATTATTCCAAGTAATCGTGATGCTAACAGTCCGAGGAAGAACGAGCAGATTGGATACCAGTAGACTACTGAGACGCCGCCGAGACCTGGCAGGTAAACCATTGAGGTAATTCCATAGGTTGGTGTCAAAACGAAAATCCATATGAAGATATACAGAAATGATACGCCAAGTTGAACCATCTGCGGCTTGAGCATTTTTGCCTGCATGTTATTAATTTGGGATTGCCTTTTCTTGAGTTTTTCCATCTGTTTCTTGTCCTTACTTCTTGCGGCGGCCATAGTTTCTTGTCTGTACTCGTTCATCTCCTTTTGCATAACCCTGTACTGTTCCCAGCCTATGAAATAGTTGATTAGAACTCTGTTCAACGCGGTGTTTAAGAAGGCGATGCCTAGCGCGATAACCAATATCAAAAGGGCAGCGGTAATCGAGCTTATGGCGACGGAAGAACTTTTCGTTAGGGTAATTAGTTGTGGGACGTTAACTCCGGTAGAGGTCGTATTTCCGTTAACGCCAACCACCCAGTTGTAAGTCCCTTCAGGCAAGGGGTTTCTTGCATTAAAAGTGAAAGTGACACCCTGACTCGAGCTTAACCCTGTTGCTGATCCATAAAGAAGAATGTATTCTTTAGAACTGGTTTTGGAAGTTTCCAGAGTCGCGGTCCATCCCTGCGAAGTTGGCTGCGTAACAGCAAAATTGCCGATGTTACTGTAGCCAGATGGAACCGTTATGTTCGCGCTGCCAATGGTGTCGGTTCCAGTGTTGGTTATTGCAACCGTGTACGATGTATTTTGCCCAACGGCGGAAGACTTAGCGGAGATAGATGCTGAAGCGCTCAAACCGCTTGAAGCTGACGCCGAAGCAGTTAAGAGGCTTATTGCTGAAACTGCAACCAACGCAAGTATCAAGGCAATAAACATTTTCTTCATTACTTTCATGCATCAATCTTCCTGTTTCACGGTCAACCGCGGTTTCTTATCTTTGGGTAATGCGTAACTTGTTTCCTTGTTAATAACCGTTTTTGCTTCTAAACGTTGCAAGGTGGTATGATTTTGGTTACTTTTGAAACAGGTAGAGGCTTAGGTATGGTAGATAATCTCGGGATTTTTTCTTTGCGTTTTGCGTTGCTTTTCTTGTTTGGGACTTGGATTGTTTGTAGGTTGAGTCTTAAAATCTCTATAAATCTCCTTAAATCTCTATGAATCTCTCTCCTCCCAAAGCCGACATGGCACAAAATTTTCCTCAACTCTTTTGAAAAATCATTATCAAACTTAAGGAGAAAACCTCCGGAATTTCGATTGAAACGGAGGACAAAAATTTTGGTTGAAGACTAAGCTTGACTATTGAATGGGTAAACTCTATTTGTTTCTAAATATCTCAACGATTCAACGGTTTTCTTTATTGTTTCGGTTTCAAATACGACTTCGGGGTTAACTTCGTATTTCTCGACGGTTTCTGTTAACGCAAGCCAATTGATATTTCCGCAGCCTATCTGCAGGTGCTGATCCGACTCGCCCATGTTGTCGCTTAAATGCATATAAGGAATTTGTTTTCCCAGTTTTGCCACCCATTCGTCCATGCACACTTTCGAGAAAGCATTTACGTGCCCTGTGTCCAAGCAGACTTTTAGGCGAGGCATGTTTACCTCCTTTAGTAGTGCATTAAAAATTTCGGGTGAAAACTCCCAAAAATTCTCCAGAAGTACTGTAGTCTCGTAGCTCTCGAGAACTTTTCGCCAGAAATCGGCGTTTCTTGCGATCCAATTGCTTTTGTAGAGTTCGCCATAGACGAAGGGGTTGAAGTTTGCGTGGAAAACCACGTATTTGGCGTTGAGGAATTGGGCAATTTCCATATTCCTGAGTATTCGCTGTTTTGAGACCTTGGCTATTTTGCTGTCATTGCTGTGTACGCAGATATCCTGGAAGACACCATGAACCGACACTTTGCCTTTGAACGTTGATAGTGCTCGTTGATGCCCCCTCACGAGGCTGCGCCAATTACTGTCTAACGCGTTAGCGTAGGCAAAGGTTCCCAGTTCAAGGTTGCAGTCGTTTGCTTCGGCAAATCTTAGAAAATCATCAAAACAATACTCAGAATGCTCTGCTATGCCTTGGCTCTTCCAAATTCTAGGCTGCACATATATAATTGACACTTTAATTTTCCCACGTTTGAATCTACACAATCCCTTATCTGCTTATCGCCCACGCGCTGCATTGCTAAACATAATCTTCGAGGGTCTTATTATTTCCACGAATAAGTTAACTTGGTTTGAATCAATATGCCCATGATCTTTAGAAGTTGGGGTTTACTTTCTTGTTCCATATGAAAGCCGATGACTATGTCATTTAACCCTTATTCATTGGAAAACTTCGCTTCTGTCGATTCATAGAAGGCATTTTTTTTAAAGTGCAAATAACTTTGAAAGGTTCGCGCTGAATTTTCGGTAGCTCAGTTCGAAAATATTCGCCTTATACATTCATGAGGCGAGACTAAAAAGCAAGGTTGGTTCTAATTCAAAATATTCTGGCGAGGGCGTTACTGAAAGACTGGATTTCCAATCTAAAATACACACAAAACTATCTCTGGCAAAGAAGACAAAGACCCTGATCATCATGCCTCAGGTAGATTTGAAAAAAACTTAAAAAAAAATTAAAAAAAGGGAAATAGTTGTTGTTTTTGCCTTTAGTTTACGGGTGTTTTCTTGTGACGAGGAGTGCTAGTACTGCGCCGATTATAACGATGACGATGATGATTGCGATGCCTAAGTATTCAAGTGTGGCTTGTGTTGCGATGCCGCTGAGAGGTGTCGCTGTTGGCACCGCTGTTGCTGCTGGTGTGCCTGCATAGAAGAATGTTGATGATGATGATGAGTAGTATGCGTCTGTGCCTGGGAATGTTGCGTAGACTGTGTAGTTGCCTGCGATGTCTGGTTTCCATGTCAAGCCGTAGTCGCCTAAAGCGTTGGTTGTTGTTGTGCCGATTACGCGGTAGTTATTGTTGCTGTCTAAGACTGATAATGTGACTGGTACTCCGGTTGCGTTGTGTGGCATTGGCTGCTGCATATATACTGCTGCCATAAACTGTGACATGCTGGCATCGGAAACGCATGGTAATCCGTTGGGGAAGTTTAATGCTACTGCAGCTTGGGATGCGCCTGCAGAAATGTCTGTGACTGAGCCAGTTATGGTTATGGGTGTAGATGTTGTTACGCCAGTTTCTGGTGCGGAAATTGTTGTTTTGCTTGGTCCTTGCCCGTAAGCATATACTTGGTTGTCGTAGGCGTTTAGTGTTGTCATTATACCGTAGGCTAATTCAGGGTTCGAATCAACGTCCATAGATGGAATGCTCCAGATTAGTTTTCCAGTCGTTGTGTTTAGGGCTAACAGTTGCGCTCCGATGAATAGTGGTGGAGCATATTCGTGACCTTCTTCAAGGAATTCTACTCCGCCGCCTCCGCCGATGCCGGTTTGTACCCAAATAGGCCATACGTTGTATGGAGTGTTAAAGCCTGCTGCACCGGTGAGTTGGGTGGTGTTGGTGTACCAATTGAGTTTGCCGGTTGCTATGTCAAGTGACCAGGCGTCGCCACCGAAGCCGAAGAGAAGGAAGCTGTTGCCGTAGACGCTCCCTTTGATTCCGCCGACTGTGTCGTATGGTTGGATGTTTGCGCCGTTGGCACCTGTAAGCGTTGTTTGCCATACTAGGTTTCCTGTCTGAGTACTGTAAGCAGTGACTTGGCCTGTTTCTTTGATGACTGTCGTAAAGACGCCGTCGCCGACGTTGCCATAGTTGTCTAAGTTGTCTGCTGCGTAAGGTGTGAGGGTTATGTTTTTCTCAAAAAGCATGTTGCCTGTCGTTAAGGAGTAGCCAGTGAAGATTGTGTAGCCTGTCGTGAAGTAGTTTGTAAGCCCGAAGTTAGCTGCTGAATAAAGAAGGGCTACGCCGCTGTTACATCCAATAATAGTCCAAGTGTTTGGCAGCGTTCCAACGTTTCCATCAGCTGGAACGGGTACTGTACCTGGGAGTTGCCATGCTGATTGTATTCCGTATGAGAACGAAAGCACTCCGTCTTGTGGGGGTCTCCATTGCCAACCTGAGGCTGATGAAGCCCAATTTCCGTTTGCAAGTTCGATGCATTGTGTTGAGTTCCATGCTTCAAGTAGCGTGTTACCTGCGGTTAAAGAGACTTTTGTGGGTGATGGTCCGACGTTAGGTATCATTACATGCGGGTTATAGTATGTTTGTGTGCCGACTGTTGTGTTGGTGTAATATGAACCAGGTCTCCACCTTGGTCGACGGTGAGTCCGTAGCTGAAGCCTGTGCCGTTTACAATGCTCAATATGTATTTTCCAGTCATCGCGTCAAACATGTTCAAGCATGTTCCAGTTGATACGATTCCAGCAGGTGTTCCAGATTCCCAAAGGTATGGGATGCCTCCGTACTGGTTGGGTGATACGTAGTCAAGTACTTGTCCGCATGAAAAGGGCATGACTATACCAGCTGATGTTAAAGCAGTCTGTTGTGGAGAACCGCCGCCATAGTTGCTGCTGTCGTCTGTCCAAACAGTTTGCCCAGTGTATAGGTCGATGCAAATGTTTGCGACTGGGGTAGTCGAGCTTCCTGGAAACTCTGTGTAGAAGAGGTAGCCGTTGATGACTATTGGGTCGTATTTGCGTTCGTACTGGGATGTTGAGTAGTAGTTACCATAGGTGGTTGTTCCGCCTGCGTCTCCGCCGATGGCGCCTCCGTAGGCGACTGGTCTTGTCCAAATGATGTGTGAACTCATTGGTGCTGTTGAGTATGGGTTAAAGTTTGTCGTGGTATTGTAGTTTCCGGCGCCTTTTCCCGCACTATAACCAGTGTAGAGAGAAAGGTATGGACCGCCGAGAACGTACCAATTTTGGACATTCATTGCGTTAATTGGGGTCTGCCAGTAGCTGGTTGGAAGCGGGGTTGCTGGGATTGATCCGACTGGACTTTGCTGCACGTCGAGTGTTGCAATGTTGCTGGTTGCGGGCAAAATTGTGTCGTTGACGTATGCATTGGTGCTGGGTGCTACGTAGGTATTGTAGGTTGAGCCTGTTAGATTTTCGCCTGGGAAATACATCTGGAATGTGTAGACACCGACTTGAGTAGGTGTAAACTGGGTGGATGTTCCGCCTGTGTCGTCAGAGATGAATGGACCCAGCGTTTCATTTTGTCCGTTGGGTTCAGTTACCGTGACTTTCATGCCGCCGAATCTGTCACCATAGGGACCACTTGCCGTCATTGGAGGTTGGTTGAGCCAGAAGCCGACCGTGGCAGTTTGTCCTAACCCGATGGGACTTGGACCGACGTTGCAGAAAGCGAAGAACTGAATCTGCCAAGCGGGGGTGTGAGCGTTAGCATTGGGCAATATCGTAACCATTGAAAGAGCGAAGAATATAGCTATAGCAATTGCTAGAGATTTCTTTTTACTAATAATCATTTCTTTTTTCTCCTATTTTTTTGTTTGAAAACGAGAGCCAAAAGGCCTCGTTATGAACTAATGTTTTCTAAAACTTCTCTTATAAACTTTTTTCAGCTCAAATTTTAAAGAACGCTGTGTCGAGCATTGTATCTATAGGCATTTTTCAATGCAGTCACAGTATTCAACGCATAACTAGCCTAAAACGTTAGAAATAAAAAGTTTTAACAAGAGGGAAAAAAGCCCGATTTTATGCTATTCGCCTAGGATTCGTCGGAAGGCTGGATACATTTCCGCGGCGCGTTCTTGCATTAGCAGTTCATAGTATTGGTAGATTATGCCCACTGACAGCAGTATACCTGTTCCTGTACCGAAGGTGCCGAAGAAATCTGCGCTTGCAGCTACGAGCCCCACGATGATTCCTCCGAGCACTGTAACTACGGGGATGTAGCGTTTAAGGACGGCTTCGATGGGTTTTCCTGATCTGCGGTACCCTGGGATTTGCATGCCTGAATCCATGAGTTGCTGTGCAACTTTTGATGGGCCTAAGCCGCCGACTTCGAGCCAAATTAGGGAGAAGACAGCGCAGAAGGCCACAAGAATCCCTAGGTAGGCAGCGGCTCTTATTGGAGCAAGTGCAACTTGTTGTATGTTGGCTGGCGCTGTTACAAGCCATGCGAGCCCTCCGACTGGTGCAACGCTTGTGCTTCCTGTTGATGGGTTAACCGTTGCGTTGAATTGCCCCAGTAGTGAGAATAGCAGATTGTGTGCGGAGGGTGGGGGGCTGCCCATTTGGCTCCAGAGCAGCTGTGTGAAGAAATAAACGTTTGCAAAGAGGGCTGATGCAAAGATTACAGGTAAGTTTGAAACATATAGCAGTTTAATTGGGTATCTGCTTCGGAAGCCCTTGTATCCTGCGTAGCTCATCGGAAGCTCGATTCTCACGCCGTTTAGGTAGATAACTACTAGGAAGGCAGCTATTGTGGCGAAGAATCCGATTAGAGAGGGGTATACGCCTGAAGATGAGCCGACTATCCAAGTCACTAGATTCATGCCGTGACGTAAATAAGCGTCTAGTGATCCAACAAATAATCCTGTGGCGGGCGAAAACATATCCCAAACTACTGATTGAGCGACACCTGCCATGATGAAGAGGCTGATTCCGCTGCCTAGACCCCAGCCTTTCTGGATGAGTTCGTCCATAAGCATGACCATGAGTCCTGCGGTGAGAAGCTGGAAAAAGATAATCAGTGCAGTTGACCCTGCGAGGGAGCCGAACATGCCGCTTATGATGTATGCGGCTGCTTGGATTCCTGTAAGGGCGATGCTGAATACTTTGCTCGCGGAGGTGAATAGTCCCCTGTCCTCCGAGTTGGACATGTCACATTGAATGATTGAGGAACCTGCGAGTAACTGCAGAATCAAACCAGCTGTAACGATAGGTCCAATGCCCAGCTGCATCAAGGTTCCGTTATTAGAAGCAAAGATAACTCTTAATTGACTAAATGAACTTGAAACTGATGAGGAAATCCCGTAAAGCGGGATTTGAGACATAACTAGGAAAATGACTAGGGTAAGGCCGGTCCAGAAGATTTTTTCATTGAAACTTACTTTTCGCTCGGGCTTCTTGATTTCAGGCAGAACTCTTCCAATTGGCTTGAAGAGGCTGAGGAATCTTCCGGGCATTTAGCAGCTTTACTCTCCGTTGACTGGGGAGCCGACTATTTCTCCGCCTGCTTTTTTGATTTTGTCAGCTGCTGCTTTAGAGAAAAAGGGTACCTGCACGGTCAAAGCCTTCGTGATTTTGCCCGAACCTAAAAGTTTTGTGTAACCTAATGCTGATAGATCAATCCGCTGGTTTGCTTGGGCTAATTCTTCAAGTTTCTTGAGGTTAATCGGGTTCACCCGTGTATGAAGGCTTTTAGGTGAAACGAAGCCGGTTTTTCCGAAGTATTCAGGTTCATGAGTTACAACCCAGCTCCACAAATGCTTGTGTCGTCCAACTTTTCTGTGCCCTTTAGACCCAGAGTCTCGGTGCTGGCCTATTCTACCGTAGCCTACCGTTCTTGAGCCCCTAAATTTCCGTATTTTTCTAAGTTTATGCGGCATTTTGGTCAGCTTCTTTGTCAATTGCTGTCTCTGCTTTTCGCAGTTTTATTTCGAGCACACCATTCTTGAATTTGGTGTACATGACGTCTGGAATCACTAACTTCGGCAGATTTAAACTTTTATAGTATCTTCGATCTTTTGATTTTGCCGACAACGTGATTTTCTGGTCTTTCACATGAATTTTAAGGGTATCCTTATTAAACCCTGTGATTTCGGCTACGACTGTTATGAAGTTGTTTTCTTGGAAAATGTCAATTAATGGCTTTTGCTCTTGGAATTTTCGTTCGCTGAAGTTTTTGGATGGCCGAAAGCTTGCGGGAACAGATATGGATTTTAATCGGTAAGCGTGTTCGGGTCGAACCGTTTTCGATTTGCCGGTTTTAGATGGTTGGTCGTTAAAATCTAGCCACTTACGGTTTTTTGCGCTTCTACGCCATTTTGCACTCGTGTCTTTCCCCCTCCAATACCTAACGGATTTCAAACTCGTAACTATAAAATGTATCGCACATAAAAGATGAATAAACGCGGCTTTTCAAAGAGGGAGTTTTATGTCAAAAATAGCCACTGTGGAAAATGGAGCTTGGTTTTAAGGTCAGCCTTGGCTTTTTCTTACGCTTCTTTGACAGCTTTTGAGCTTTTCTGGTCATCTGCCGTCGCACATTTCTTAATTGAAATGTTTGGTTTTGTGAATGATGCGACTTTCGTGAAAACTTTTTGTGTTTTGAGTTGCTTCCTTGGAATAAAGCTTGGATTGGCAGCAACAGTTCTCTAAAAAAATCTTAGAAACATCTAAATTCATCTGAAAAGTTCAAAAAAAACTGAAAAAGATCCGAGTTAATAGCAAATAAAAACCGAAAAAAGCTAATAGAAGTCCCAGTTGACCAAGGCTTCACGATTTCAGGGTGTAGAAATTTTTCTCGGTACTGTGTTTTTTTGGTTTGGAACCAGAAAGGGTTTGCAGGTTGCGACTTTTGAAGCAGTGTTCCTCTTTATTGTCTCTTGATGCTGTTTTGGTAGTTTCCAGCAGGCATACAGACACCTTTGTTGAAGCAGAGAGATTGTGCTTTCTTATTCGGATAAGATTAACTTTTCTCGTTTAGTTCTTTCTGCAATTGATCCAAATTGGCTTGAGTGCTACGAAAGATAGTGGAGTGAATATTCAACAATTTATCTGGTTACACCGACGTCCTGAAATTGGATAAAGTTAGTTGCCGTCTTCTTTTCTCCATCAACTAGTTTTTTAGCTACGCTTCGTCTATACAATTTATGGTGTATATTTTGAAAAACCTGACCTCAGACACATTTTTTTCATGTAGGGCAGTTGAAGCGTATGTTTTGCCCGAAGAGCCGCCCACTCCTTTTCCTCAGCCGAATCCTGAACCAGAACCGGAACCTGATCCTCAACCGGGACCGAAGCCAGAAGGGAGTCTTTAAGACTCTTGCAAAGAATTAACTGAAGGAAGTTTAAAAGAAATTAATAAAAAAATTTGATTTAAGTGGGGACTTAAATCATGCGTTTTACTAGGTCGTTTATTTTTTCTCCGCGGTACCCTGCTTCGCCGCCCGCGTTGAAGCTTTTCTTGGTTTTTCCTTTGTATCCTTTGCTTGGCGGATGAAATCTGAACACGGGCTGTGTATCTGGCAATTTTTGGTAAGCGACTTTGCAGTTTATGATGGCTTCGGCGAGGTCGTCGAATGATTTGTAGCCTTGTTTTTGGATGTATTCTTCTGTGAGTTTTTTTCCGCCTACCAATTTGGCGCGTTTCTGCAGCATCGCCGAGACGATTTCTTTTGTGGGTTCGCCGTAAGTTACGTAGTTGTTTACGCGTTGTAGCATTCCAAGGTAGGCTGGTCGGCTGTCGAGGAGCAATGCGTGGTTAGTGTGGTTTAAATGCAGGAGTTCAAGAGTTTCGCGTGCTTCTTTTTGGGCGCTTACTGTTCCTCGGACACGAACGGCTACGAGGCATTTGCAATCTTCGGTTTTCTGTGCCATTTTACCGCACCCAATCCACTTGAGTGATCAAGTAGTATGTTTTCTTTAGACCGTCGAAGATTGCGCATGCGTAAGAGGGCACTGTTCTTGTTGAACCATAACTTCTCATCCAGAGATCTTTCACTCCTGCTAAGCCCAAGATGACCTTGGCTACTTCGCTTGAAACCAAACCTAGGCCTCTTGGTCCCGGAACAATGACAACTCGGACGCCGCCGCATTTTCCTTCGACTTGGAATGGTACTGAATGTGGTTTGCCGCATCCGCATTCCCAACTGCCGCATCCACGTTTAACGGGGATAATGTTTAGGCGGGCGTTAGCTGCTGCTTTTTCAATGGCGTTTCGCACTTGACTGGCTTTTCCTGAGCCTAAGCCGATGTAACCGTCTCGGTTTCCAACTGCAACGATGGCTTTGAACCGGGATTTTTCGCCGGCGTCAGTTTGTTTCTGTACCAAGTTAACGTTTATGACTTCTTCTTGCAAGTCAGGAATCAGGGAATCGACGATTTGGGCTTCTGAAATTTTTATGCCACTTAGGAAAACGTCTTCTATGGTTGTTATTTTGCCTTCCTGGATCATTTTGCCCAAACGGGTTTTCGGTACCCATGCTTCCAAGTTACTTTGTCTATTATCTCGCCTTTGCGTTTGACTCATTCTTTCTTTCCACCTTTTTTACTTGCCTTCGCCTTTTCTTTGGGTGCCTTCGCAGCTTTTTCTTTCACCGCTTTTGGAGCTTTTTCCTTTGGCGCTTTAGCCGCAGTCTTTTTCGGAACCTCTTCAGCTTTATTTTCGGTTTCAGCCGCGGGCTTGCCGCCTTTAAAGACCGCTGTTATTTCGCCCTTGACTTTGGTGAAGTGCTCTGGCAGCTTCTCTGGAGCAACACCTTGAGCGATGTACTTTGAGAATTTTGCGTTGTACTCTTCCGATCCGACGCCTAAACTTTTGGCGTATTTAGCTATATGTTCGCCTTTCATTCGTTCCTTGACGATTTTCTCTTCACTGTGAGGTACATCCACGCCGGCGTCCACAACTCCGCTCATGGCGGCGAAAACTTTAGCGCCCTTGGTTGGAGCAATCAAACCGATGTCTAAAATGGCTTCTTTTATGCCTTTGGCTTTCGCCTTTAAGCCGCAAAGATAGCCAGTCAGGTAGGCTGATGAAATGTTGCCGGTTGGAGCTTTCCACCCATAGGTTTTGCCGAGTTCACGGCTATTTGCTGCCGCTAACACTTCGTCACCAGAAGGTTTAGCAATCGCTATCTGCACGGTGATGTTTTTCAGTGAAGCGCGTGTTATAAGCCGTGGCTTTTTAGAAGTCACTAGAGCTTTACGTGCTTGGTAGTCGGTTTTTCCTTCTCGTCTACGCCTAAGTTTTACTCGGTAATGACCGTTTGTCGCCAACTTAACGTTTCCTCCATAAATCGTTTGCTTTTAGGTTGCGTTCCAACTCCGCTATTGACTGGAATCTTCCGCTGCCAGCCATTCGGTAATATTGGGTGTATGTATCTTCTGTTATAGTTCTGGCGGCTTTTAACTCGCGGAGCTTCCGTCTAAGAGAGCGTATCCTGATCATCCAAGCCTCTTTCTTAGTAACTTTTGCGTGGGCAGCTCCAGTTATGCTGCCAGGTCCGCTTCGCCTGCCCTTGACTTTTTTGGCTCGAATAACTTTCGCTCTTGAACGACTTACGCCTTTCTCAGGCAGAGAAATGATGACTCGCTCGTGAATCAGCTTTCTAACTTCTTCGCGTGTAATTGCGCTTTCAACATCATCCATGAATTCTGGGTTAATCCAAACGCGGTTTCGCCCAATCTTTAGGATTTGAGATGCTAAACGCCTTTGACTGGTCAGGTTAGTCATTGTTCTTCTTCCCCTTCCTCTTCAGTTTCTTCCGTATCCTTTTTAGACTTGGATTTTTTAGGTTTCTTTTCTTTCTTCGGTTTCTCTTCCGCTTCTTCTGGCTCTTCTGTTTCGGTTTCCTCTACTTCTGCGTCCTTCGTACCCTTGGGGGCTTCTTCCTTTTCAGCCTCGGTTTCCTCGTCTTCAGTCTGTACTGTTTCTTCGCCTTCAGCTTCTTCTTCGTCCGCTTTCTTTTTCAGGCACCGCAGAAACTTTGACGTTTAGGATTTTAATGTTTAGTTTCTTGGCGTCTGCGATGATTAAGGCACGTTTTCTTTTGCCGACGGTGTGTGCTATACGCGCAGCTTGAGTGTTAAGGTCAACTTTGGATAAGTCCTCAACATTAAAAACTATAACTTCCCTGTAACCTGAAGGATGAAGACCTCTTGCGATTTTTGGCCCTTTGTAACCGGTGCTTGAACCCGGTGGCCAACCCTTGATTTTTCGGCGGATCTTGTTGTCTAAGCCTCTAGGTCTTCTCCAGCTAATGCTGAATCGGTCATATTTCCAGCTTTCAGCTCTCACGAACTTTGGTTTCTTGTTTCTTGAGCGTGCTCTAAGTCTTAGAGCTTCTCGTGAAAGTTTAGGTTTCTTTTCGATTTTTTCAGCTGTCATTAGGCTACTCCCTCGTTTCTTTCATAAACATACATGCCGTCAAGGAAGACTCGGGGGTCTTTTCCTCTTACTCGTGTGGCTTGTTCGATGTTCGCGGCGGTTTGGCTTACATCTTCCAAGTTTGCGCCTTCAACAATGATGTCGTCAGGTTCAATTTTGATTTTGGCGTCTCCCAGAATTTTTATTCTGCGTTCTCTTCGTTCGCCGGTGAAGTTTTCGATTAGAATTTCTTTGCCTTGAACTTTCACTGAGATTGGAAAGTGCGAGAAGACGATTTTGAGCTTGTATGGTAGCCTTTTGTTACGCCTATTATCATGTTGTTGATATGTGAGTATATTGTTCCTACAAGGGCAGCTTCCTTTTTGCGTGGCCATTTCGCCCAAACGCGAATAGTTTTGCCTTCGCCTTCTATAGCGATTGTAGCAAAGGAGAAGTCACGTGTTAAGGATCCTTTTTCGCCTTTGAAGCTGATTTTTTTGCCGTCCATTTTGACGTCTACGTTATCGGGAACTTGAATGGTTTTGGATATTTCTGGAAGCCGCATAAATTACACCTCTAGTAAACGAAGGCTAAAAGCCTTCCTCCAAGATTCTTTTCTTCTGCATCCTTGTGGGCTATTACGCCTTTGGAAGTGGAAACAACCATTATTCCAACATCTCTGGATGGCAAATACTTCTTTTCCCAATCTTCAAATTCGCCTACTTTGGCGGGGTACGTGGCTTGATTGGTCCACATTTGTTTATTCTGCCAAGTAGTTGAACCTTGAATTTTCCTGAGCGTCCATCGTCTATAAATTCAAATTCGCCTATGTAGCCGTTAAGCTGCATTATGCGGAGGACTCTTCCCAGAAGTTTAGAAGCAGGGCTAATTATGCATTCGCGCTTGTTCCGCATCTCGTTGTTTATGATGGTTATCAAACCATTGGTTAAAGTATCCATACTTTTTAGCTCCTACTCATATTTTTTGAAACCAAGTTTCGGGGCTGCTTCCCTGAAACAGTGCCTACATAAATATAAATTGTACCGTCGAATAACGGGTCCATACGAACCGCATCTAACGCAGGGTCTTGAACCTTTGCCGTATTTTCGCACTTTCTTAATTTGCTGCTTTCCCATACATTCATCCTCTGTTCCTAAACAATTTCTACTCCTAACGTTTGTCTGATGAAAACGACCGATTCCTCAGGTGTCAGCATATGTTTGCGCCGACAGGTTGCTTTTGTTTTCTCCGAATCTTTACCCTTTGACCAGGACGATTAACCGTCACACATATGTCCATACCGAAGATTCCAATTTCAGGGTCATATTTCGCGCCTGGGATCTCAATGTGTTCTTTCAGGCCAAAGGCAAAGTTACCTCGCAGGTCGAAGGCTGTTTTAGCGACCTTATTATCCACGACAGGTAAGACTTTTTTTAGGAAATCAATTGCCTCTTGCTTGCGCAGTGTTACGACGACAGCAATTGATTCGCCCTCGCGTATGCCAAAGTCCCTAATGGTTTTCTTAGCTTTTTTCTTGACTGGAGTATGGCCAGTGATTTCTTTGAGCACTTTGTTGGCTTTTTCTAGGGGTTCACCTGATTTGCCAACGTTAAGGTTAACCACGACTTTTTCGATACGCGGCATAAGCATCGGATGCTGTTCCCAATTTTTAGTTATTGCTTCATCAGACAACTGGTGTTTCCTCCACTACTCTAATGAGGGGTTCAGTTTCGCCTATGGAGAAGATAAAGTCTAAGATCGTTTGATATCTAACGCCTTTCGCGTCTTCAATCACCACTAGCGCCTGTCGCCTCTTTTTTGCTTCAGTCTTTTCTATTTCAACGATTTTGCCGCTTTTACCGATGTTTTTTCCTCCGGTAATCACAGCCAAGTTTCCTTCCTTGGTTTTCAACGTGGATGCAACGAGTTTGTCTGCGTAACTGAACTTTAAAATGTCAAATGTTTCGTAAGTGACTTCCACGGGATTTTTGATGTCTGCAACCTTCACAAGCATGTTTGACCCATCATGCAACGCGATTTGCACGCCCTTGTTAAGGGTTGTTTTGCCTTCGACGCGCAGCAGTTTGAAATTTGCTTCTTCTTTGCTGATTGGGTTTAAAACAAGCCCTTTGTGAGATGGCATTACCCGATAGTACTTGTCGGCAGAAGGCATTGAGATAACATCCATCAAACCTACTGGGAAATCGTCTTTCCTTCGGATTTTTCCGTCAACCAATACTTTGCCTTCGGAAAGTATCATTTTGGATTCTTTTCGTGTTTGTGCAACGCCTAGAATGTCCCTTAAGACAAGAGTTAAAGGCAAACATTTCTCAAGTGAATGTGAACCCGATGAGGGCTTCAGTATCCACGGCAATTCTTTCCTATGAATTGGCCAGAATCTTGGAGCTGGCTTACGTTTCAATCTTGCAGTTTTTCCTTTTTTGCCCAAATTATTGTCCTCCTTCAGTGGCTTTACTCTTAACACGGGGTTTATTCGTCGTTTCCTTAGCCGACGCTTTTTTTGCGGGTGCTTCTTTTGGCTTAGCGAGTTTCTTCGCTGCCGCCTTCGCCTGTGCTGCTTTCTTAGCAGGCGCTTTCTCTTCAACTGCTCGAGCAGATTCTTCCTCTTCAGCTACCAGTTCCTCTGGAACCTCTTTAGCCGCGGTTTTCCTTAGCAGCTTTTGCCTCAGGCTTTTTTGCTCGTGTTTTCTTTGCCGCCTGAGCTTCTTCGGGTGCTTCCTCAACTTCCGCAATTTTTGCGGCGGGAGCTTCTTCGTTTACAACTTCAGGTGCAACTTCTTCGACGGGCATTGCTTCTTCAGGTTTTTCTTGTTCAACTTCCCTGACTTCTTCCGCTGGTTTCGTACGAGCTTCTTTGGTTTCCTTTGGTGCGGCTTTCGGCTTTTCTTCTTTAACAGGCTTTTCTATTGCTTTCTTTCGTGCAAGAATATCTTTGCGCCATTTGTCGTCTAAGTTGAGGTTTCTTATCTGGATTTTTGATGGGTGAATCGGAAGGAAAATGTTTGTTCCATCGACTTTTTCTCGTGTTAATCCTTCCATGTAAATGCGATATTCTTTTAGGGCGACGCGTGAAACTTTACCTTCGAAACCTTTGTTGTCGCCGCGCATGATGCGGACAGTATCGCCTTTTCTGACTGGTAGAGTCTTAACGCCTCTTGAAGAGGCAAGTTCACTGGAAAGCGGAGCTGACATAAGCTTGTGGCGAATGTGGGCTGGAGCGTTAAAGAGCCTTTTTCGTTGTTTGCCAGGATTTTTTACACGTTTTGTCTTTTGCATAATCTTGACACCTATACTATGATGCTGGAGGCACTTGCAATTCTTGGCCATCTTTCAGCTGCCTCTCGAGCTACTGGACCTCTTATTTCTGAACCTTTCATTTCGCCTTCTGGCGTGATGATTACTGCCGCGTTATCTTCAAATTGTATCCAGACACCGTCCACGCGTCTGAAACATTTTCTTTGGCGGACGATTACTGCCTGGAAGATCTTTTTACGCATGTCCGGTGACCCTTGCCTGACGGACACTGTGACTTTGTCGCCGACTGTTGCTGATGGGTAACGTCTAAGTCTTCCTTTGTAACCCATTGCTTGGATTAAGCGTAATACGCGTGCACCTGTGTTGTCGGCGCAACGCAGTTCTGAACCTGAAAGTAGACCTCGACTAATTTTGTTTCCGTGTGAAAGCATTCCTTTTGCGACAAGGGCTCTCTGTTTCGCTTTCGCCGCCATTTTACTTTTCCTCTCCTAGTTTTTCAACAACCACAAACGACACCGTTTTGCTTATTGGCCGGCACTCAGCGATTCTTACCCGATCGCCTTCTTTGACGTCGATACAGGGTGGATTGTGAGATGGGATGTGACCGTGCCTTCGCTCGTACCTTTGGAATTTAGAAGTGAACTGCAAGAATTCCCTATCCACTATTACTGTTTTATCCATTTTTGCCGTGTCAACTACACCGTCAAGTACACGTCCTCTTATCGCAAGGGTTCCGTGGAATGGACAGTTTCGGTCGTCACATGTTTTTTTAGGTTGCTTAAAAGACATTGACATTACCATAACCTCTTAATGCTTTTCTTGAGTCGATCCTCTGTTCTACCAACCAAAAGTTTACCGTCAATCTGCACAACTGTGCCATCGTCAAAATTGAAGTCAAAGATGGCGGATTCCTTGATTACGCTTCGGCTCAGACCTTCACCTAGGAAAGTGAAAGTGTTTCTTGTTTCCTCAATTATTTTGCCACCAACGCCAACGTAATCTAGATGTGGACTTTTTGCGACTTTACCTTTAACACCGATGAATTCGTAGCTGATAATTTCCGGAGTCACTTTCATTGAGCCGCAGTCTCCTCAACTTTCTTAGCCTTCGGCTTTTTCTCAGGTTTTGGGGGCGTCTCAGCTTTCTTCTTGGGCTGTGCCTCTTCTTTCTCAGCGCTCTTGCGGATGCCAAGTTTAACTTCATTTTCAACGGTAAGAATTTGAGCGATTGTTTTCCGAATTTCTCTTACTCGTGTTGGATTCTCAACGGCGCCGCCTGCTTTAACCATGGTTCTGATGCGGGCGAGTTCTGCACGTAAGTCGATAAGTTTCTTGCCTCTATCTTCAGAAGTCATGCCTTGGATTTCTTTTAGTCGAATTATCGCCATTACTCTTTTGCCTCCTCACCTTTCGGTTCATCCTGAACCTCTTTTGCCTGGACCGTTGGCTCTTCCGCTGCCTCTGCTTCCTGCTCTGTCTTAACTGCAGTTTGAGTCTCTGCTGGTGGCGCTTGCTCTGAAATCATTACGGCTTCTTCGGGAGGCGCTGCATCCAAAATCTTAATTCTGTCAGGGAAATATGCGTCTGGAGGCATGATTTTCACTCTGACGCCGATAATACCTGGTTTAAGTTGAACATGAGCTTCAGCTTTTTTCATAGCTACAAGCGCCGGTTCACCGCAACGTGGGAAATAACCAGCACGGAACTTTTCGAAGCGTGCCCGTTCGGTTGTGAGTTTACCGCTTATGACTATTTCAGCGCCGAGGGCACCTGCCTCCATAACCTGATTGAGCGCCCAAAAACCAGCACGCCTAAAATGAACACCACGTTGAAGCGCTGAAGCAACACGTGAGGCAATAACATAGGCGTTAAATTCTGGAACCTCAATTTCAGAAACTGAAATTTGAGGGTTTGTTACTTTGAAGTTTTGTTCCAGCGAAGAAGCAAGGTCTTTTATTGTTTCTCCACCTCTGCCGATGACTAAGCCTGGACGCATCGCATAGATAACCACGTGGGTTCCAAGCGGGGTTTTAGAAATGTTAACTCCACCATATCCGGCTCGGTCAAGTTTTTTCTGTAAAAACTCATCAATTTCTGTTTTCTTGATTGATTCCGTTATGAAACGTTTGACAATACTCATTTACTTTTCTCCTGAGGTCGGTTTTTCATCGAGCACAATTTCGACATGTGTTGTTGTGTCAAATTTCGGCGAAGACGTTCCTTGTGCTCTCGGCTTAAACCGTTTAAGTTTGATGCCTTGATACGCTGCCGCGTGGATTATGCGTAGGCGGTCAACATCTAAACTTTTGTTTTCAGCGTTCGCCTGAGCAGACTGCAAAATATTAAGGATTACTCCGCAGGCCTTAATGGGATATCTTCCCGAGAAACTGTTCACTTGTCCATGTCTGTGAGGCAATTTCTTGTTGTATCGCATATAGGGAATTGATCTCTTTTTAGCTTGAACATCCCGCAAATACTGTTTCGCATCGTTTAGCATCATGCCTTTGATAGCGTGGCAAACCTCACGCGAGGCTTTATGGGATACTTTAAGTTCTCTGCCGCTTGCTTTCGCTGTTTTTTCTTCATTTAACTCGATTACTGAGTATCCCCATTTTGGCATTTTTACAACTCCGATGCGCATTCAAACACGTAAAAGCAATTTATATGGCTTTCCGTATCAAAACAAAAGTTTCGACTGTGTCGACTACTTAAGTTAGCCCTTGAACGAGGGCAGGTTCGTTCCTGTGAGGTGTACAAAACTGGATTACGTTTTCGCCTTTTATAGTTTACCTAAAAAAATCTATTACTACTATATAGTCGAGTTTTTAATGCGCCGAGACTTTTGCATACCTTTTTCTCCAGATGAGAAGAGAAGTTGTGGGGGTAATTATTCCAAATCCTCCCGCCTATCGCGCCTTGCGCTCAGATGTTTTAAGCACTCTCAAAGGGTTCAATACAAGATTCATCGAAGCAATAGGCTGTAACGCCGTTAAAGGATTCAAATCCTATTCTTCGCCGATCTTGCTTTGATTTTTGCAAAATGTTCCATACTGCTAAAACGTTTATGTTCACCTTAGGGGTATTTGCTATTGTAACTAACTGGGAGTAAAATTAAATGGCTAGCAAAGAAGAAAAAATTACCATGCTGCATGGAGCAGGTGGCACAGTCATGCACAACTTGGTCAAGAACTACATTGTGAAATACTTCGGAGGCTTAACCAATGATGCTGAAGTCCCGCTAGAAGCCATGGATGATGCGGCGGTAATAGGCGACATCGTTTTTAAAAGCGATTCTCACGCGGTTAAACCTATATTTTTCCCAGGCGGTGACATCGGGCGTTTATCCGTTTCAGGCACCGTTAACGACATTTCAGCAATGGGTGCGATGCCTTACGCTTTAGCGTGCGGCTTCATTTTGGAGGAAGGTTTGCCGCTGGCGGACTTGGAGCGGATTCTGGTAAGCATGCGTGACACATGCATTGAAGTTGGCGTCGGCATAGTTACGGGTGATACCAAAGTCGTAGAAAAGGGCGCGTTAGGCGGCTTAGTCATGAATCTATCAGGCATAGGCAAACGAACCCCGGCCTTAGACAGTAACCTAGGCGTGGCGAACCAATATCGCAAAGTTGCCAGCCGTTGGACTCTGGACTCTAACGTTGTGGAAGGCGACAAAATCATCCTCACAGGCACAATCGGAGACCACGGAATAGCAGTGCTTTCCGCTCAGCAGGGACTCAAGTTCGGCAGCGAAATAAAATCCGACGTAAGACCATTAAATCGCATGCTTCAGCATTTGTTTGGACAAATAGGGGGGGTTATTTCAGTAAAAGATCCCACTCGTGGCGGTTTAGCTGACGCGCTTAATGAGTGGGCGGAGAAATCCCACGTGGGAATATTGATCCAGGAAGGGAAGGTTCCTATCCGCGAGGATGTTCAGGCGGCATGCGACATGCTTGGCTTGGACCCGCTGGAAGTTGGGAACGAGGGTAAATACATAATCGGAGTGGTCAAAGAGAAAGCGCAGGAAGCCTTAGAGTTTTTGAAGCAGACGGAAGAGGGGAAGAACGCACAAATAATCGGGGAAGCGACAAGCCAATTCAAGGGCGTAGCGATGCAAACTGAGGTCGGCGGTAAAAGAATTATCGCAAGACCAATTGGCGACCCTGTGCCAAGAATTTGCTAATTTTGGACCGCTACGTTTTTTGCCCAGACTCTGCAGGTGCCTTCGCTGCTGACCATGCATGCGCCGACGGGTTTCTCGGGCGTGCAGGCTTTCAGAAATAAGGAGCAACCATCAGGTTTGATTCTCCCGATAATGACAAGGTGGCATTGGCATCCTGTGATTATATCTTTCCCTGTCTCGACATGAACATCATATTTCTTTCGAGCGTCCAGTTCAGCGAGTGACTCTCGGATTTCGAGAGCGGAGTTTTCCAAGTTTCCAATGCCGCGCCAGTTGCCGCTTGTAACCTTGAACGCTTCGTTCATAAGTGCTATGGCTTTGGGATTACCTTGTGGTTTGACCACGCGTGGATATTCATTCTCAAGCCTTGCAGTTCCCTCAGCCTTCTGCTTCACGACCATATAGATAGCCATCAAGACATCAAGGGGTTCGAAGCCCGCCACAACCGTTGGCATGTGATAGTCTCGAGGGAAAGGCTCATATGGTTTGAGGCCGATGATTGCGCTGACGTGTCCTGGCGCTATAAAACCATTAATCTGAAGATCACCTATTCCAAGCAAAAGCTCCATGGCGGGCGGAATCAAACGGTGAGAAACAAGGAAGCTTAGGTTCTTGGGCGGGTTATTAAGCGCTTCGACCGCAGTTGATGGAGCTGTAGTTTCGAAACCTACAGCGAAAAAAACGAATTGCTTGTTGGGTTCCCGCTCGGCCATTTCAATCGCATCAGAGGCGGCGTAGACGATTCGGACGTCGGCGCCGACCGCTTTAGCTTCCAAAAGGGACACTTCGCTACCAGGAACCCGCAAAACGTCTCCGAAACATGTGACCACAACCCCTTTCTTTGCCAGTTGCACCGCTTCATCGATTTCAGCCGCAGGCACAATGCAAACAGGGCATCCGGGACCTGCGATAACTTCGACCCCGTCAGGTAAGAGGCTGCGCAACCCGAAATGCGTAATTGTCCACTCGTGCGTGCCACAGACATGGCATATTTTGGTTTTTCCAGCTTTAGGCGCCAGGCTTTTAATTTTCGCAGCAATGCTTTGAGCTAACTGGGGGTTCCGGAACCTTAGGTTTTCAGCCATGCTGACCCTTCAAAATTACCTGTCCTATTGGCCTGCTTCAAGGATGCTGTTCCACAGGCTGATGGTTTCTTTGGCGTCTTCTTCTTCGATTATTTGTATAGCGTAACCTGCGTGGACCAACACGTAGTCACCGACTTTGGCTTCGACGAGCGACACGTTAACCTCCCTTAGGACGCCTTGGCCAAAATCCACGTTGGCTTTATCGCCTTGAAGGTTCATAACTTTAGCGGGAATGGCTAAACACATAACTATCAATAAATAAAACGTTTGAAACGGCGATAAAAACAGATTGGTCTAAAAGCGTGAAAAGCCGCCTACGACAGCCTGACCAAAAGAAATCCCTCCATCACCTGCTGGAACAGCCTCATGAACCAGAAAACGAAATCCAGCAGCCTCAACCGTTTTACGCATGACCTTAGCGAGAATCTGGTTACACGCAGCGCCGCCTGAAAAACCAATGCTCTTAACACCTAAAGCCATGGCTTTTTCAACCGCCAGTGAGCCCAGACCTCTTCCAAGGTAAGCGTGTGCTGAGTAAGCTAAGTCGCCAGAGGAGAATTCGGCTTTGTTTTCAAAAATCAGCCGTAACAGGGAGGACGTTTCCAAGATCTCACCTTCAATGGCGGATTTCAACTTCAGGACATCTTTGCAACCGATTGCAGCGGATTCAAGTTTCATGGCAGGTTCACCCTCGTAGCTTCTCTCGTAACAGATCCCTAAAACGCCTGCAACCGCGTCCAAAACTCTGCCGCAACTTGTCGTTTCAATTCCAGAGTTTTTCCCGAGTTGTGTGAGGATAAGGTTGACTTCGGTTTCGCCGAAAGGCAAATGCGCACTGTTCTCTCGCAGCCAAGGCTCAACTTTGACGTGAGCTTTTGCCAGAATTCCAGCGGCAATCCTTAGCGGATAACGACTCGCGATGTCCCCGCCAAGCAGCGGCTGAGGCTCTAAATGCCCAAGACGCTTAAACTTTGACGATTCGCGCGTGCAAAACAGGATTTCTCCTCCCCATGCGCCTCCGTCTGAGCCGTAGCCGTACCCATCACAGACAACGTTGACAGCTTCCTCCAAGTTGTGCTCAGCCATTAAGGCGGCAGCGTGCGCATGATGATGTTGAACCTGGACGAGCGGCGCTCCATCTGCCTCCGCCATCTCTTTCGCGAGAGCGGTTGTGGTGAATTTTGGATGCAAATCGCAAACGACGGCTTCGGCGTGGCAGTTAGTGAGGGTGTAGAGGTGGTTTGCTGCTTGCTGCAGAAAGCTACGCGTTTCCACGTTTTCGACGTCGCCAATGTGTTGGCTGATGAAGGCTTTGTCGTCTTGAAGGACGCAGGCTGTGTTGTTGAGTTCACCTCCTAAACCCACGACGCATCGTTTAGCCTTCGCTTTGAGCTTTATGGGTGCGGGAGCGTATCCGCGGCTTCGGCGGATGAACACTTGGCGATTGCCATGGACGCGCATTACAGAGTCGTCGCATCTATGGGCGATTCTTCGGTTGTGAAACAAAAAATAATCGACCGTAGCACTCAACGTCTTGATTGCGTGGTCGTTATCGAAAACGATGGGTTGATTGGGCGGATTAGCGCTGGTCATCACAAAGGCGAGGTCATCCACCTTGTCGAAGAGCATGTAATGCAAGCCTGTGTAGGGCAGCATGACGCCGACGTTATGAAGGTTAGGCGCAGTCAGCGACGAAAGGTTGTATCCAACGCTTTTGTTCAGCAGCACAATAGGCCTCATCGGCGACTGCAACAACTCCTGCTCCTTCGAACCCACTTCGGCGAAGGATTTAGCTGCCTCCAAACTTTTGGTCATTACAGCAAATGGTTTCTCCCGCCTGAGCTTCGTTGCTCGAAGAGCCCGCAACGGCTTATCCAACATCACTGAACATGCAATGTGGAAACCGCCATACCCTTTTATCGCCAAAATATTGCCTTCCGAAAGAAGCCGCCCCGCCTCACGCACGGGGTCTTTGACTTCTACTGGTTCGCCGTCGCGTCCTGTCAAGTAGGCTTTGGGTCCGCAGGATGGGCAAGCAACAGTTTGCGCGTGAAATCGCCTGTTCTCTGGGTCCTCGTACTCGCTTTGGCAGAAACCGCACAAGGGGAACTCTCGCATGGTGGTATTTTCGCGGTCGTAGGGCAACCGCTCAATTATGGTAAAGCGCGGCCCGCAGTTGGTGCAAGTGATAAAGAAGTATTCGTAGCGGGGGTTTTTGGGGTCGCGCAGCTCGATGAGGCATTCGTTGCAGATTGCGATGTCAGGCGGGATGACCGAACCTAAAAGATTCGCCTCATTCGAACTCTTCCAAATGGTAAATTCGGTGAACTGGTTTTCGCCTGGAAGCTTGATGGATTTGATGCTGTCAATCTGCGCTATCGGCGGCTTCTTCTCTGTTAAATCCCGCGTGAAATTTTTGATGTTTTGCCCGTCACCCTCCAAGAGGATTTCAACTCCCGCGTCTCCTCGATTGCGGACGTACCCTGCCAAACCGTTCTGTACTGCTATTCGGAAGACGAAGGGGCGGAAACCAACGCCTTGAACGATACCCGTGACGTTTAATTTAACTCTCAAAATTAAGCCATCTTCTAAAGTTGCTACTGGGTTTTGGCTCTGTTAACGGCGTCTTCCCTTGCAAGCTTTTCAGCCTCAATTCTCAGTCTTAATGTTCTGTCGCTTTCGTCGATTACTTCGTCATGCATGATAATCCCCAATAATATTGTAAAACTTTGAATTAAGAATTACCTAAAAATCTAAATTTGGCCTTTTCTTTCATTAAGCAGCAGCCGCTTTAAAACTTTGCCTGCTGAGCTAACCGGTAAATCCGTTCTGAACTCGACCTCTCGGATCGCTTTATAGGGTGCTACCTTATCGTTAACGAAGGCTTTGATTTCCTCAGCCGAAACAACTGCACCTCCATTAAGCACAACATAAGCCTTTGGGACTTCTCCAGCGAGAGGGTCAGGTTTGCCAACTACTGCGCACAGTTTGACCGCTGGGTACTTGCAGAGAATATCCTCAAGTTCCTTTGGGTAAACACTAAAACCACCGTATTTTATGAGGTCTTTTTTGCGATCAGTAATGTAAAAGTAACCATCTTTATCCATGTGTGCTATGTCCCCTGTGAGAAGCCACCCATCATGCAGAACCAAAGAGGTCTCCTCAAGGCTGTGCCAGTAACCCTTCATGACCTGTGGTCCCTTCACCGCAAGCTCGCCCGTCTCGCCTACACCAAGAGTTTTTGCGCCTGTGCCTAAATCCACTATTCGTGCATCTGTATCTGGTAGGGGCAAACCGATAGAACCGACTTTCACCATTTTCATGGTGCTGTCTATGGGATTGCAGTGGGTAACTGGTGATGCTTCTGTTAAACCGTAGCCTTCAGCTAAAAATCCTCCTGTGACTTGCATGAATCGTTTTTGGGTTTGCGGTGGCAACGGTGAAGCGCCCGAAATGCAAACACGAATCGATGTTAAGTCATATTTACCAAGCTCTGGGTTAGCTAAAAGTGCCTGGTACATGGTGGGAACACCGCAGAAAATTGTAATCCTGTTTTTTTGAAGGGCTTCCAAGGCTTTGGCCTGATCGAACTTTGGCATCAAAACCATTTTTGCCGCCAAACTGATGGGTACAGTCATACTGGTTGTCATGCCGTAAATATGGAAAAGCGGCAGCGCAGTTAGGAAGGTTTCTTGAGCTGCCCTACCCCTTATCCAAGCGCCGAAAGCGAGTGCATTAGAGAGGAGGTTGGTATGTGTTAGCATGGCGCCTTTAGCTGTTCCAGTTGTGCCACCGGTGTATTGCAGGACGGCCAAGTCCTCGTTTGGGTTCAATTTTACGTTTGGAGCGTAAGCTGATTCTTTTTCTAATAAAGCTTGAAAAGCTAAAGTGTTTGGAACGTCAAGGGGACGCGTTTTTTTGTAGCAATACTCGTCTTGGCCTGTTACTATTATGTTTTTTAGCTTGGTTTTTTGCTTAATTTTCGCTATGCTTGGATAAAGAGAATCCAGCACAATAATAGTTTGTGATCCTGAATCATTCAATTGGTACTCAACTTCGCGCTGTCGATACATGGGGTTTATGGCTGTTACAACCGCGCCAGCTCCAAGCACACCAAAATAGGCCACCAGGAACTGAGGAACATTAGGCAAAAAAATTGCAACACGATCACCTTTTTTCACCCCTAACTTAACAAGAGATTGGGCAAACTGGTTTGAGAGCGTTTCCAAATTGCCATAAGTGATTTCTCGCTCGCCATAAATTATGGAGGTTTTTAGCGGAAAATCATTGGCGCTTTTGTGAAGGATTTCTTGGAGAGGAACCTGTGGAAGTTCGAGGTGCTTTGGCACTTGAGCAGGCCACGAATTAAACCAGGGGGTATTTTTTTGGGGCAAGACACGTCGCGTTACATTATGAGCTATTAGGTTAAAACCTTACTCTAACTGGGGTCTCTTATTCTTAGAATAGTCGGTTATGCCAAGTCTGTTGCCGTAGGGATCTTCGAATTCAACCGCCAAGCCCGTGTGAATCTCGAAAGGTTCGGAGAGAAACTTTAAGCCTTTGGCGCCGAGCCGCTTATACTCTTCTTGCACGTTGTCAACCACGAACCAGATCGTTGGCTTTGCGGCTGAGAACTTGCAGGTGTCTTTGAGAATGATTGCAGGTTCGTTCTCGCCGACTTTGAATGCGACCATTCCCATGTCTGAAAAATCAAATTTGAGGCGTAACCCCAAAACGCCTTGGTAGAACGCCTTACCTTTCTCCAAGTCGCCGCTTGGCAAGAAAAAGTTATCATAATCCATCCGTTTGTCACTTCGAATTCAGTGTGTCGCATGAACCTAATAACACTTCACAAAAGGCAGTATCTTGGCGTTTCAAATGCGGGAGGGCTCGGTTTTTTTATAGAAAAGCAGCGCGGGCAATGAGGCAACAATTACGAAGGCAGAGTTGAAGATGTATGCGCTTGATTGGATGGCTGAATTGCTATTCTGGATCATTGGAATCACGATAGGTGATGAGGGGAACCATCCTGGCGCAAAGAATTGTGGGTATCCGATGTAAACCCAGAGCAGGTAGATTATGCCGCTTGCGATGGTGGTTAAGACGAAGTACCTGTTGAGTGTCATGTATTTGTAGGATATGAAGGGCAGGCTTATCATCATAAGTGTCCAGTAGAGAGGGTAAGTTGTTGCTGAAGTATTGAAGTTGAAGTTCAAAGTGAACAAGGTTTGTGCAACTGCTGTGGGTGTCCTAGCTTGTGCATAGCCGAAATGGTACAGTCCTTGTTGCAGCCAGATTCCAGCGGCAACACACGCCACCGCCACAAGGTACCTCTCATAGCCAACGCCTTGGCGCCTTAGAAAAAACTCCGCGAGGACGAACGCAAACCCATAAATTACAACCGAACTTGTGAGTACAGCCGCTGATGAGGTGCTCTCCCCTGCGAAAACAAATCCTCTTCCCCGCCAAACCAGCAAAGCCGCAATCACACATAGGCAGATTACCTCAAACCAGTTCCGCTTAAACCAGCCAACGGCATTTTCAAAAGCCAGCAAAACGACTCCTCAGAAGAACCTTCCCATTTATCGCTACAATGTTAGTTTGGGTACGGTTGGTTTAAAATTTTTGGTTTCTTGAAATCCTACATGGAAAAATATTCATTAAAAGAAGGCAAAAAAGCTCCGGACAAGTAAAACCCTTTTGAAGTTGTCAAGGTTTAATTAATTAGAAAATTGTGTTGTTAACTGGCTTATTTTTGCTTTTTCGTTTCTTGATCAATGAGCTGTGATAGACGGTAGGTGACGTAAGCTGAAAAGCTTCGGATGCCTTTCTTGATGATGTATTCTTCTTTGACTTTAAGCCACTCGCTAAAAAAGTAATCATAGACTTCCGCCTTTACAGTGATGCTTTTGTAGCCTTTTTTCGGCGTTATGGTTCCCTCTTAAGTTAGTTAGCGAACGTACATTTATTTAAGGTTTCACGATATTTGGTTCTATCTAATGGCTGTATATCACGAGATTAGATGTTCAGTCAGAGGGTAACACCGTTAATTATATATTCCACGTACGGTAAAGTACGAAAAGGAGTTCTGGTAGTTTTTGCCACGAAAAGGGTACAAATGCTTAACCGTTTCAGACAAAGTTCACGAAGACATTAAAAACAGAGCCAAAGAAAGCAAACGCAATATGCGAGAATACGTTGAATACTTGCTTGCTAAAGAGAAAGTTGCAAAGGATGGAAAATAAATCTGACCATCAAGGTTCTTCAATTCAACGATCGCGTCGCAGAAGTACAATTTATCTGCGATCGCTGTGGCAAACTGGTAACATCCAGAGTAATAAAGCGGGAAGAAGCTGAAGCGGAAAGAAACACAAAGACCATGTGCTACCAATGCAGTCTTACCCAACACAAAAAGAAATAGACGCCGATTTTTAAGACAAAAGAAGCCATCCGCCACTAAAAACCATGTGCGCAGATTAGTCGAAAATCTTGGACTTACCAATTTTCTTCTTAGTCCAGAAACCTATACAAGAATCCTTAAAACATCAGTGCTTCCAAATGCAATCAGCTTCAACAGTTTTGACGCTCACCAAAGTCCGAATTATTAGACTTTTTTTCAACGGTTGGTGCCGGGGGCGCGATTCGAGCACGCGACTTCTGGCAAAGAGCGCTTAGCCCCTTTTGACTCCAGATTTCTCATATGGGTACTGCGTGTATCCAAATTATGAGTCTGGCGCCCTGGCCAGGCTAGGCTACCCCGGCACACAATTCGCCGCCGTTTCCGTTGGCTGAATCCATTTAGTTTATTTTCCATCATTTAAACTTTTAAGCCCAGCAATAGCCAATTGCTTTGAGTCGACAAGGCACCGCGAAAAACCGATGGGGGCACCACGGTCATTTTTGCGGGTTTATTTGCATAAAACTTATTGGAGCGGAAAACGATGGGCTTAGCGTGGAGATGTGTATGTCTTCGGAAAGTGACGATGAAAATCCTGAGTGGATCAAGCGCAAACGGGCGAAGGATCCTTTCTTTGGGGATATTGATGACATGTTCCGTGAAATGGAAAAAATGATGGATGAGAAATTGAAGAACTTCACGGATAACGTGCCGAAGGAATATGTGAAGGAACGCAAGTTGCCTGACGGAAGCACGGTCAAGGATTTCGGACCGTTCGTTTATGGTTACAGCATGAAGATAGGTCCCAACGGGAAGCCTGAAATCCAAGAGTTTGGGAACATCAAGAAAGGGCTCAAAGGGGCGCCGCAGGTTAAAGAGGAACGCGAACCCCTCGTTGATATCGTTGACGCAGACGGCGAAATCCACGTAGTTGTCGAGTTGCCGGGCGTGGAGAAAACCGACATTAAACTGCACGGCACTGAAGAGTCATTGACGATTTCCGTAGATACGCCACAATACAAGTATTACAAGGATGTTGAGTTGCCAGCAAAAGTGCGGGTTAAAGAGGCAAGGTCAACATACAAAAACGGAGTCTTAGAAGTCGTTGTGCCTAAGGCTGAAACAGAAGGCAAGCCGAAGGGAGAGCCCATCGGCATCGGCTAAAAACCAAAATTAGATCCGATTAATCTTTCAGTGTTGCATGCAAATAATGGGTGAAAACCAAGAATTAGACTCGTTAAACACTATCTGCCGTGAAGCAAAGGTAGCCGGCAAACTGTCAGGTACTGACTTGACTGAGCTCTATGAGCTTTTCGGGTCACGATTCACAAAAGCTCTTGACGCCTTAAAAGAGGGCAGAGTCAAAAAATACACGTTTAAGCCCAGTTGCAGGGTTGTTTGGATAGTTGTGGGCAGAGAACGAGACTACCTTATCATGCCTGAAGCTGAATTCTGCACTTGTGACGACTTTTACTTTCGAGTGCTTGACAAAAAAGTCCATATGTGCTATCACCTTCTAACTCAAAAGATCGCGCAGAACCTATGTTGGTTCGAAACAATCGATGCAGAGGACGACACCTACGAAATGCTGATGAACGAGTGGAAAAAAGCGACACCTTAAATATTTAGATGCTACAAGAATATGCAATTGCAGGGAGAATCCATATGAATTTAGGCGCATACTTCGTAACCTTAGAGTACGTCGCGATGAGTGGAATTTTCATAGCGTTAGTCCTAATATTCCTCTACGCATACTACGGCAAAGATGAGGAAGAAGAAATAGATTAAAACTTCCCTGCACACTTTAGCCGAAATTAACCTCGTCTTTTATTCATCACTAAAAACAAAACTACGCTTAACGCCGCAAGAATTATCCCGATTATTATCAACAGCCCCGCGTTTGGACCAGAACCAAAAACAATCGGGAACGGACCGATAAAAACAACTACCCCAACACTAGATGAACTGCTGAAAACCAAGGAAACAACAAACAAAACCACGACGCCGACAAAAACCAATGCGATGCCCAATATGAGGAGCCAAAGGAGCCTGCTTGAAACAACGATGCCGCCGTCTTCAGATTCATGTTCATCCGCCAAACCATTTTCACCTCAACAAAAAGTAAAACACAACCATCGCGACAATCACGGCGATAACAAGTGCTAAAGCCAGCACCAAAATCGTTTTGACGGATTTTTTGTCTGTTCCGAAGATTATCGGTATAGGCCCTATCATGATTACACCAGCGGCTTTCACTTTACCCTGGTTTTTGTCTCCGCCGCGGGTCGAAGCAGCGATGATTACGGCTAAGATAACTACGATTCCGATAAGGATTAAAGCGACGCCGACCGCGTAGAAAACCGCTAGATTCAACCTTTTTCCTCCAGCAGCCTCACGTTAGTTGAGTCAGCGTTTTTAATAAACATGGACAACCGAATCCCATGAACCCAAGAAACCGCAAACTAAAAACTGTTAATCCACCTCGAAAAAAACGAACCGAAATAACCATGCCTGAGCAAGCTGCGAATTTGAAAGATCTCATCAAATCAGGTATCAATGGGTGCTTACCTGATTTTTCAGCGGCACCCTGTATTTTGTTTTGTAAAGCGCACATTGCTTTAATTCCCGATGTACCATCGACCTCGGCTGGAAGAGGACCTATTCTTTGCAGCAGGAAAAGCTCAACAAAATAACGACTACAGGCTGGGTGTGGTGGGCTTCTGGTTTCTTTGCTCTTCTCCGAAATAGTTAAATGGGGAGAGTTCAAGTATAGAAGAGATAACGGAATCATGAGGATTACACCATGAGCGAAATGACCACCGAAATCCTTGAACAGAACCTCGGCAAAGTTGTATTGGTACGGCTTAAAGGCGGAAAAAGCCTACGGGGAAGACTGAAGGGTTTCGACCAGCACTTAAACCTTGTTTTAGAAGAAACAGAAGACACAACAGTAGTTGAAAACCAAAAGAAACTGGGACTAATCATCGTCCGAGGAGACAACGTAGTCCTAATATCGCCGCCGCCCAGGTGACCTAAATGGGAAAAGGCACTCCATCAATGGGCAAGCGCCAAGGCAAAACTGTCCATATAAAATGCCGACGCTGCGGAAGACGAGCATACCACGTACGCCACAAACGATGCGCGGCATGCGGTTTTGGCGAAACCACAAAAATGAGACACTACACTTGGATGCGCAAGACTCTTCAAAGAGTAAGAGTCGTTTAAACCGTCGACAAGAAACAGTTTTTTATTTTCAAAACAACATATTTTTAGAGACAAAATTACTGTAGCGGAAGCTTCAGTTTTTGAAAAAAACAAATAGGCTGTAAGAAAAATAAAATGATAAGGGCGCCTGCTTAGCTTGGCGAGTTGTAGTAGCCCTTGTCCACCTTAACAAAGATCAATGGACCTTTGCTCTGCGACATCTCGCGGGCTTTCCGAAGTGCCTCGTTAACGATGGTGAACACTTGCTCGCGTTCGTTCAGTTCTTGCACGCGTTTTTCACCGAGCTCCATCTTGAGCAGGTTCTCAGACAATATTTCGGTGCCACAGATTTCCCCGTTCTTAAGTAGGGTTGTTATGATGATTTCTTGAAGCTCCTGCTTGTGATCAATCCGTTTCCATAGCGGCTCGGCACTGGTGAGAGTCTTGGAAATCTTGTTCCATCGAGTGGCGTTCTGGTCGCCTATCAGCAACTTAACGCGTTCCTTCCATTTCTTAAACCAAATCCCAATCCAAACAGTCAAGAACGCTTCTAACTCTGAGGAATCCTCCTTGAAAACTGCCTCCAACCGTTCTACCAACTCACATTGGCTAGCCTCTCTTCCAATCAGATCCCAATGAAACTTCAGGAAATTTGTAAAGTCCTGGCAAGCCACTTGCAATACTTTGCGGTCAGACCCCATAATGTCAAGAGCTGGATCCGCATCCTTCAATTTCTCCCCTATCATCAATTCAACAAAGTTCATTCTGATTCCCGCTCCAAAGCCCTCTCCAATTAAGACCATAGATCAAGGTTTCTGATAAACCTTATTTTTTCTATCAAATATAAAGGGCTAAGATGGTTTCAGACAATATTTCGAATTTCGATATATCGCAGAATCATCCGATGAAATTCGGAAGCGCGGTCACATCGTCTAAAATTAAATCTGGCTCTTCCCTCTCAAGTTCTTCACATTGGAAAAGTCCCGATAAAACAGCAACGGTCCGCGCTCCAGCTGCTTTTCCGGCACGCACATCATTAACAGAGTCGCCCGCAATCACGCAGTCAGCAATGTTAACGCCTAAAGTCTTGACGCAACTAAGCAACGCTTCAGGTGAAGGTTTAGGCTTGAACGCGTCCAAAGCGGTTACGACATAGGTAAAGTACTTTGATATACCGAAAAACTCCAGTTCGTCCAGGATAGATTGCTTTGGAACGTACCGCATAGTTATCAAGGCGAGCTTCTTTTTTTCTGCCAAAGCCTCTAGTGCAGACTTAACATTGGGAATAAGTTTGGTTTTGTGTTGAGTAATTGAGTAGTAGGTTTTCAAGTATGCGCTTAGGAACTTTTTGCTTTCACCATATGTGATGTCGTTTATTGACAAACCCTGTTCAAGTCTTCGGGGGATTTCCAAAGCAGTTACATTGGGTACAGGAGGTTGACCGATGGCTTCAAACGATACTCGTGCCGCTTCCACGTAGGCTTCGGTAGAGTCAACTATGGTGCCATCCAAATCCAAGAAAACACATTTTGCCTTGAAACCATTTTCAAGCATTTCTCTCTCGCTCCAACTGTGCTCTATATTTCTTAAACGTTTCCTACAAATCGCAATAAAACTAAGTTCTCGACATGATTTCTGCATCGCCCCATATCTGAAAGAAAGGAGGAAGAAAAGAGACTCTTTTTATCTTTATGCAGCGGATGGACGTCGTGTTTCTTTTCCCCTTATGTATGAGAGTATTCCTGCGAATGCCAATATGGCAACGGACGCGTAAAAAGCGTGGTCTATTCCGGATATGAATGCTTGGCTTACCCCGCCAGATAGGCTTGTTGTTCCGATAAACACTTCGAAAGCAACATAGCGGGGAATCGAAGCAGAGGCAACAGAGATTGATAAAACGTAGCTGCCGACTAACCCGATGTTCTGGACAGTTCTCAGCAAACCCGATATACTCCCGTATGATCCGGCCCGTGCATTAGCCATAACTGCGCTGTTGTTGGCCGGGAAAAACATGGATGTTCCTAGACCTGATACTGCTGAAGCGAAAAGCACGATGTAAAGCGGGGTCATCGTACCCATGGTCAAATAAATCAGCACTGCGACTGCCAAGAAGAATATTCCCATTGTAGCGATTTCTCTGGACCCGTACTTGTCCGAAAGCCTACCCATTATTGGACCCAAAAAGCTGCCTGCTACGTATCCTGGAACCAGAAGCAGCGAGGCATTGAGCGGAGTGAGCGCCCTTATTCCCTGCAAATACATAATTACAAGAAATATCACAGAGAAGTAGCCGACACTGGTGAAAAACGCCGCCAAGATGGCGTTTCGAAGAACTCTGATTCTTAGGGCCTGAAAATCAATTAAAGGATTCACAAGCCTGCGGTCGTAAAGTGCGAATACGGGTATCAAAGCCGCTCCAATCACCGACAAAACGAAATTTAACTTGCTTAGACCCTCAGCTGCGAAATTGACCAAGCCGTAGGACAACAAGACCAGTGCTGTGGCGAGTAGCCCCATTCCAACAAGGTCTAGTTTGGCATTTGTTTTCTCTGAATCCTTTAGGTATTTTAGCCCTACAATAACTGCGATTATGCCTATTGGGATGTTTATGAAGAAAATGTATTGCCAGCTGATGAAGCTGGTTATGATTCCGCCCAGTACAATGCCAAGCAATGCTCCTGCCGTGAAGCCCAGGGAATTGTAGCCGTATGCTCTGCCGCGTCTTTCTCTAGGAAAGTAATCAGCTATTATGGCGCCGCTGGTGGCTTGCAGGATAGCTCCTCCCGCCGCTTGCACCACTCTGAATGCTATAAGCAGGTATATGTGAGTGGACAGACCGCATAGGGCTGAGCCGACCGTGAAAATTACAAAGCCTAAATTGAATATTTTGCTTCTGCCATAGATATCTCCGATTCTGCCCATTTGCGTAGTCGCGACGGCTAAGACCAGAAGATAAGCCAGAATGATCCAAAGTGACGTGGCAAGGTTTGAGTGTAAGCTGTCGTTTATTGTGGGAAAAGCCAAAAGAACAATGGTGCTGTCCAAAGCTCCCATCAATGTTCCCAGCATAACGATGCCTAAAACTATGCTGCTATGCCTGGGTAAGACTTCAACCGGTTTACTCGGGTTCTGCATTCCAGTGCCTCTTTTCGATAGCTCTAAAACCTGTTTCTTCCTCAATTACTGACTAAGCGTCAATTTATAAATCTGGCGCAGTCGGAGAAATTGAGCGAGCAGACACATAATTGTAGGGTAGGCTGAAGATGCCTTCGTTGATGGTTAATGTACAAAAACAGTCTAGATAAGTAATTATAATTCAAAGAACCCTATTTTCAGAACGAATCTGCTCTTGCTAGTGTTTCAAATGCCTGAGAAAACCGCTTCTCCAACCGACATCTTCAGTTTAATGTCAGAAGAGAGCCCTGAGCAGGCGAAAAAGAAGCAGCGACATGAACTTCTGGAACCAACAGGTGTAAAAGACCTTTTCGCCGAAGGCAGGATAGACATAAACAATTTCACCTGCGTCGGAGTTCAATGTAAACTTTGCATCAAAGCCTGCCCAACCAACGCTTTATACTGGACAAACGGCAAGGTAGCGGTGATAGATGATTTATGCGTTCACTGCGGCGCCTGTGTGCTAAACTGTATGGTTGACGACTGCATAAAAATTGAGCGGAAAAGAGAAGACGGTACAAAAGAATGTTTCAGTAAACCAAAAGACGTTGTTGCGCTAACTGATAAACTGAATTCCAAGAGACGCTTAGGAAGGGTGAAGACGATCTTCCCGACCGCTGAAGATTATCGGCACAGGTACCTCGATAAACCTGAGCTGTGATTTCAAAGTTGCTTCGGGAAACGAACTATAATTCTTAATCAGCAATGTCATCCAAGGGAAGCTTGCAGATGTTTTATTGAAACTGTCGTTCCGCTACGAGTCGATAACTCGATTTTTTCTCCGAAGCCTCTCTTTGCATAAGCGTTTTCTAGGAGCAATTCGTCGCCTGCTTTCAAGGCTTCAAGCGCGTCTGCATGTTGGCGCCAAGCTGTAACCCGAACGGTGCCCGACTCGTCTTTCAGGTCAAAAACGATTAATTTCACGCTTTCACCTTTGCCGGTGGTTACTTGCTTGTTTTGGGGAGCCGACGCTACGATGCCTTGAACGTTAACGGTTTGGTTTTCCATTAATTTATCGATTTTCGTCAGCAACTGCTGGGCTGTTTGAACATCGATGTATGTGTATGAGTCCACGTGAACTTCAAAGCCGCCGTTTTGAGTTTCTTTCACTCGGGCATTTAGAAGGAGCAAACGCGAATTGACTTTTAGGGTTTCTATTTCGACCGTTTTCTCGTTCCAAACCACGGTTACGACTTGTCCTGAATCGTCAGCAAGAGTAACCCTCATCACTTTTCCGTCAACGTCGCCGCTTCGAGGAAACGTCGTTAAACCTGAAACAGCTTTTACCGTGCCTGCAAGATGAACCGTGCCTGATATACATGTCAAAGAACCTATTTTTGTGGCGAACTTCTCAGCAGCTGGGTAAATACTGGTTTTTTCTGTGGGGTCAACTTCAATTTTGCTTTTGCCGCCCATATGCAACTCCACTTTTCCGAAGCGGTCTTCCTTGGTGTATCCGTGCATGAGCTTGACGTCTTGTCCAACATCGAGTTCGCCGCATTCAACTATGCTTGCTTTGTCATTCCAGAGCATAACCCGAATGATTCCTTCTTTGTCTGCAAGCATTAAAGTCGCGTATTTGCCTGGTTTTTCTCCTTCGAAAGTGCGAACTGGGTAGACTGCGACTAAGCGACCCTCCACCGTAACATCGTTTAAGCCTGCGAATAATTGGCCAGTGGATAAGGTTCCGCTGTTGCTGATGCCGTTTTGCTGCACTTCAACCCCATACTTTGCGGCGATGAGCCTAAGAAGCGTCTCGTCACCAAATAAACCGCCGCTCCTCGACCGCTCATCTTTTAGCCTATCAAGAACTTGCTCTTGGGTAACCTCAGGGTTCTGGGCGAGAATTTTCTGAATGATGTCAATAGCACTCATGTTGCGCCGACACGAATACAATTCGGATGCTTTTAATTTTTTTGCATTTCTCGTCTCCTTCCTCGGCATGAAGTTGTGACGAGTTAAATCTCAAAAGAAATCTGCTTTTGCGGTCGGATTTGGGTTATTTTTTTGGTTTAGGCTCAGGTTTGAGTTTAGGCAAGGTCACTGGATGAAGATAACAAGAAAACTGAGAAAGGCGGAAACGGGAAGTTTGATCGTTTTTCCTAAGAGGCGTGTTGTTCGATGAATTTGCCTAAGTCAAGAATTGTCAAATCGCCCTTACAGATAGTGCAGAACCTTGGAATTTGAGTTGCCTTCGCCCCGATCTTAAGCTGCGTCCCACAATGCGGGCAATAATAAGTCAGCGTTTGCCCCGTCTTAGCCAGATTTTTGACTAGATCTCCAGCAGCTACATTTGGCTTAGGCATTTTTCTCCTTGCTGCTTCCGCTTCTTCTTCCATACCCCATTTGTCGTACCCAGAGGCTGCCTCCTCAAATTTTCCCTGCGACTCAAGCTTCTTGATTTCCGCAACCGCAACATCTTTGTCATTGGAGAAGTCGCCGCATTTTTCAGCCTCAACAAAATACAGAGTGTAACCAACCGTCACCGGCTTTAGCTTTTTGCCCCGTTTTTTGCAGGTTTCCTCGGTGAAGTAGCTGCATTCCTCACAGCTGCGAAGACCCTTATACTCCTTCTCAACTTTCCAGTAGCAATCCGCACAGTAAGATCGTTCTTCGCCGCCGATTTTCGCGGTCGGCATATTGCCCTTAGATTCTTTGCTGCAACCGTAACATTTAGCCATGTCTTAAGACCTCAATTCCAAGTTTGTTTTCTGGAACTGATTAATTGCAATTAAAGGTTGAGGTGTAATATAAAAAAGCGACGCAACACTTGCCCGGCAGATTTGGGGCAAAGTTAAATCTAAGCTTGATAAATACGGTAAGAGAAACAACATGACCATCAAACAACGAAGATATCCCCTGAAAAACAAAGAGGCAAAACAGGTCCTATCCGAAGCTTCAACTAACCTCAAACTTGACCTCGAAACACTTTTCGGCAGCAAAGCCACGGTGGAAGTCGTCGAATCCGAAGTCGGCCAAATATACCTTATCGAAGGAAAACCCATACTCTTCAAAGCTGACGGCAAAATCTTTCCAACCCTACACTTCACCGAGTACATCGTTGGCGCACCCAAAATTGTCGTGGACATGGGCGCTGTACCATACGTCTGCAAGGGCGCAACAGTGATGGCTCCGGGCATAGTGCGAATTGAAGGAGAGTTCAGCAAAGACAACCTTGTCGTTGTTATAGATATTAAACATGGGAAAGCTTTGGGGCTTGGCGAAGCACTGATGAACGCGGAAACGGCTCGGCAAACAAAGAAAGGCCCAATAGTTAAAACTCTGCATTTTGTGAGCGACAAGATCTGGGATGCGACAAAGACCTTATTGGAATCGTAAATTAAGCGGATTTCGTAGCTCTATTCCTCGAGTACACCAATTAAATTCTCGATGTCTTTGATCCAAGTGTTTATTGATTCTATGTTTTCATCTTGGTTTCGTGATACTTTCTGCATTCCGCTCAGTTGGTCAAGCTGGTGCTTGTAGTATCCAGCCAACAAGTTCAATGGCTTTATGAATTGCGCTGTTGGTTCATGTCTTTCTATTTTATTGCCTAAACTGCTAAGCGCCATGGTCATTTCTTCCACGGTCATGTCAGCGTTTTTCTTGAAATCTTGAAGTACCCACTGCTTGAAGACTATATTGCGTTTTCTCCAGCCAGTGGATTGCTCAGTGAAGGTTTTGAGCACGGCTTGATAAAGCGGCATGACAGGTTCTGTTTCAGGCGTGGACATTTTAGGCGAAACAATGGAGCTTTTTTCCACCGCCAAAGAGTCATAATGCGTCTCGTCGAAAGTTAGAGTCAAACTAACGCAAGCCCTAAGTGGGGTACCTAACGCAATCCATAGGTTACTCATCTCAACCACAGAAAGTGAATCCATTTTTACCCTGAAACCCCTAATGCTGTCATCATCTGAACTAGCAATCGTCGATGCTTGAAAAAATACATGAATTATTTTTTCGAGCAATGAATGAGCGTCTTTATCATTTGCACTTAGTGGTGTAACAAGGTAGTGCAATGCAAAAACTGGTTCAACTGTTATGTTATAGAGAAAAATCGATAATTTTCCCAGTCCATGTGTGCCTACAGTTTTCGGAGACGAAAACGAAATCTGCTCGTGGCTTAAGACCAAATTTTTTGAGGCGGACTCTTTTTCTACGCCTTTCCAGACAAGATTCGACAGCACCTCGTCGGCATAAGAGATGAAGGCCTTTTGAGACATAAATATCGATTAACTACGTTGTCAGGTTCCTAAAAAGAGTTTGTAGCCAAAATTCTTTTCGATTTAACGAAGATTCTGCTTAAATAAGAACTTTGAAAGTAAGAAATGAAACCCGGGCTATAGATTGCTAATGTTTATTGGGCTTTGACGTACACCTGTAGGTTCTTAATGTTCTCCTTGCTCCTCCAATTAAGCATTCGAATGCTTTTTACTTAGGAGGTGATCCGGCCGCAGGTTCCCCTACGGCCACCTTGTTACGACTTTTCCCTCCTTACGAAACTTAGATTCGATACCGCCATGAAAGACGGCATCTCACCCAAGAGTCGCTCGGATGGAACGACGGGCGGTGTGTGCAAGGAGCAGGGACGTATTCACCGCGCGCTAATGACACGCGATTACTAGGGATTCCATGTTCACGAGGATGGGTTACAACCCTCGATCCCAACTACGGCAGGCTTTCGAGATTGCCTTCCCCTTTCGAGGTTGGAACTCATTGTACCTGCCATTGCAGCTCGCGTGTGGCCCGGGAGATTCGGGGCATACTGACCTGCCGTGGCCCGCTCCTTCCTCCACTTTATCAGTGGCGGTCTCCACAGTGTGCCCAGCACAAAGCTAGTAGCAACAGTGGATGCGGGTCTCGATCGTTGCCTGACTTAACAGGACACCTCACGGCACGAACTGGCGACGGCCATGCACCTCCTCTCAGCTTGTCTGGCAAGACCTTTAATCTGGCCTTCACTCTGCTGTCGCTCCCGGTGAGATTTCCGGCGTTGACTCCAATTAAACCGCAAGCTTCACCCCTTGTGGTGCTCCCCCGCCAATTCCTTTAAGTTTCAATCTTGCGATCGTACTCCCCAGGCGGCAGACTTAACAGCTTCCCTGCGGCACTAGAACGGCACGTGGCCGTCCAAACACCTAGTCTGCATCGTTTACAGCTGGGACTACCCGGGTATCTAATCCGGTTCGCTCCCCCAGCTTTCATCCCTCACCGTCGGGCGCGTTCTAGGCAGACAGCCTTCGCCACTGGTGGTCTTCCCGGGATTATAGGATTTCACCCCTACCCCGGAAATACCGTCTGCCTCTCTCGTCCCCTAGCCAAGCAGTATCCCCCGCAATCCAACGATTAATTCGGTGGATTTAACAAGGGACTAACCTAGCCAGCTACGGATGCTTTAGGCCCAATAAACATCCACACCACTCGGAGAGCTGGTATTACCGCGGCGGCTGACACCAGACTTGCCCTCTCCTTATTCCCCCAGCGTTCTAGACTGGGTAAAAGCCTTCCTCAGCGGATGGCACTCGGGATAGCCCTGTCAAGCTTTCGCTTATTGCAAAGTTTTCGCGACTGCTGCGCCCCGTAGGGCCTGGGCCCTTGTCTCAGTGCCCATCTCCGGGCTCCCGCTCCCACGGCCCGCACCGGTAAAAGGCTTGGTGAGCCATTACCTCACCAACAACCTGATCGGTCGCGGCCCCATCCTCGGGCAACGCCAAAGAGCATAACTCTAGCGCCCTTTAAGTGAAGACTCATTCCAGAGTTCTTCGCCTATTAGGAATTAGCCCCAGTTTCCCGGGGGTATTCCTATCCCGAGGGCAGGTTAGCCACGTGTTACTGAGCTGTGTGCCGTGCCTCGTATTGGCTGAAGCACGCGACTAGCATGTCTTAGTCCTATCCCGATAGCAGTGGGGTCCGGCAGGATCAACCGGAGTTGTGACACTCCGTAATGATTTCTGCGGATCTTACTATCTTGTTTTTTGATGTGGTACGAATTTCGCATTCTTGTGCCTAACTGGATTTGGAGGGAAAAACATTCCACTCATATACGTCAAAGCCCAATTCAGACCTAACTGAGCAATTAGTCAGGTCCACATACGTGTCCCCGCAACTGGAGGCCAACACCATCATCCCTGCAAGGCAATCGCCGTTTCGGTACGGGTTGAGCCGCCGCCATGTGAAAATTGCGGGGCTAGCAATTATAGCTGAATTCTTACAGAAGCGCCCTTATCCGATATAAACATTTCTTTAACATTGAAATAAACATTATCACGTTGAGCCTGAGCCGTTTTGCTGTGCTAAATTCAAAGATTCCCGTTAACCTTATGCGCCAGCGTAATGGAAAAAAGGGAAGAAACATATGCTTTCTAAGGTTTGAGTTACCAGCCTTTGCTACCGCTGCTTTTCATGTGGACTTCGGACTGGTGTTTGTCGTATTCTTCCCGTGTTTTGAAGGTTTTATTGTCTTGGACGAAGATGAATTTGCCGTCTATTCTTCAGGATCAATTAGGTCTTTATTATTTCTGCTTTGCAGTTGCTGCCGCCCAATCGAGTTATGTTTGTTTTAACGTGGTCATGAACCCTTGCATCAGTAACACGTATTACTAAATCTTGAACTCGGCAATACGTCCCTTTTAGGGTTACATTCCGCAGTTTTTAGGCAAGCTGTCACCGATAAAAATCAGTGTACGGAACAATAGTCAAGTTTGTCAGTTTAGCGTTAAAAACGATTTATTAAATAAGAGGAAAAAAGGCTTTAGCTCTTTTCTTTCTCATAGATTTTATGCCTATCCATTGTTTCTTTGGTAGCCCTGGTTTTTCCTAAACTACCGTTGTGTGCACTCAAGACAAATTTCAAAGTATTTTCCTTAAAAAACTCTCTAAATTGGTTTCCGCATTGGGTACACTTGTACATTTTAATATGGAATTGGCCAAATTTCCATTCCTTATCAGGTTCTTTCACGTGGGCGGTTCAATTCGGACATTTCGGCATAAATTTTCAACCTATCAAATCAAAGGGCAAAATAACTATATATACCAATTCAGACGCAGATTTCCTAACCAAATTTTTCGTCTCTTAGAAAGAAACTAATTCAAATCCAAATGGGGGAACTCAATTTTAGAGAATAAGTCGTTTTATCCTCTGTTTGGAGCAAGCTTGAATTGGCGTCTTTGTTTTTTTCCGCGAGGGGTGCGTGACCCTGATGGTTTTTCATTTTGCTTCGTACTTACTTTTTTGTTCTTCTCACCACTGTATCTATTCACATCTTTTTCGTGAGAAGAGGGTGGCTGCTTCGTCTCTTGCTCAATATTTTTAATATTTTCTTTTTCACTCATTATCTTTCACTCCACTATTCGGGTTTTAATTCTCTGTCTTCACTGTAGTCTCTGTCCTCGTGGACTTCCTCTTCAGCTTCGTCTTCTTTTTCTTCTTCCGACTCGATTGCTTCTTCGCCTTCAGCCGCTGCCTTGTCTTCTGCTTCGCCTTTTGGCGGATAAGCCTTGTCTAACCAAACTTCAAACTGCCTTCTGCTGTCAGAGACAGAAAAAGTCCACTCACACAATCCACTAATGACTTTGCTAACGTCAATGTCGCGTTCGTCAGCTAAACGTTTCAAATACTCTTCCCAATTTGCAGGCAAAGACACGGAAAAACTACCCATAAAAAATATCTCCACTACCTTGTTAGTGCCAAGTTATATTTAAACTTCAAAACCCTGAAATTTGCGGCCTATAATGGATGTGTCTATCTTTGCTCTTTCAGTAATTGTAATCTCTTAGCAACTTCTTTGGAGATTTTTTCTAAACCCTGTGCTAAGTCTTCACGATCGACTTCGTCTAATGGGTAATATTTCCCTTCTTTGTCGATGAACACAAGTTCCAATTTTCCGTTTACCATAATTTTCGCCTTTTCGATTAAATTCTTATTGTGTTCGCGATTCGCTTAAACTTTTCTTGTTTCAGTTAGAAGCGGCGCTGCAATCTCGATGCCCGGAATGATGGACATTTTTGCCACAGAATAAATTTGGATTATGCAGCTGTTCGCCTTATAGGGTTCCATTGGCACTGCTGGCAGCAGCTCAAGCTAATATCGAGGAAAGAAAGAACCATAAACCGTTTCACTATCCTATTGATTCTGAAAAATGTGGTTATTTGCAGCGTATTATTTGTTTGTTCCGTGGTGGCTCCATTTGCCATTGCAGCAGACGTTGTAGTCGCAGGTTACGCATGAATCTTTTACCCCGAGCTCGCAAACATCATTGATTTCATCGTCGTTCATTTTCGAATCTCCAGTATCAATGTAATCATGAGTAGTAATATAAGTGGAATTTCTAAACTTCGAATATATCGGGAAACGTAATACCCTTGCCGAGCTGAGTTGGGTTTAATCTTTGGGGAGGTCTTCCTCTTTAGCGTTTGAAAGAGTGCTTTCTTTCAGGCGAAACCTTCCGCGCCCAGGATACTCAAACATATCACACTGAGCATCAGGATGACTTTCTTTCCTGTTGTAAACGCCTTTATCGATTAACATGATCAATAGATCAAGGCACCTTTGCGTAAGCCTAATAGTTATGGGTTCACGCTTCTTATTATTTTGACACTTTTAAAGTCGCTATTCACGCCCTCTTTTGCCCAATTTCAATTCGGGAGCAATGGCGCATAAGGTCAGGTTAGATAAACAGCCCCCATTTGTCGGCCAAAAGATCAAGCTCAGAATGTGTGAAAACCAATTAAGACAAAATTCGCTTTCCTATAAGCACGCGGAAACCGCTTCCCCTAGCAAGAACCTCGACATTACCGAAAGTCTCTTCGAAAGCAGCGGGCAAAGTTTTAGAGCCGATTTTGGAGCGAATAACCATCTGGAAGGTCCCTCTATCAGCCAACACACAGGGGGCACCTGTGATAATTGCTTTAACCGTATCCATACCTGCACTGACAGGCGGATTAGATAAAACGCAGCTGAAAACTTGGTCTTTCACAGGCTCATAAAATTTCCCATGGTGCACTTCGGCGTTGAAGGTTTTGTTTTTTTCTATGTTTTTCCTTGCCAAGCGGACAGCCCGTATGTTCACGTCTGTCATAACCACATGCAGCTTCGGGTTAAGCTTTGCACCAACAATTCCGACTGCCCCGTAACCGCAGCCGATGTCGAGGACACAGCCTTCCTTGGGCAGCATCATCGATTCAATAAGCAGTCTTGTGCCTAAGTCAATGCGTCGCTTCGAAAAAACGCTCGAAGCGGTTAAAAACTCGAAGTTTCTGCCGCAAAGACAGGTTCGAACCAGCCCGAGGCGTTCCTCAGATTTGGGTGCGCCACTGAAATAATGATCCGTATCATTTTTCAGGTTCATGTTTCGACCCTGTCTTCCAAACCTTTGGGTAAGTACCTCGCTCCATCAAAACACGTTCCAACCCTACCACCGCGCCATGCTTCAAATCCAAAATCTCCTCGCTTGACAAAAGTGATTTGCCCAATGCCACAGCTTCACCTTTCAAAGTGAAAACCGCCAAAATCGAACCTTTCCTGATTCCCGCCTCAACCTGTAACACTCCAGGAGCTGTCAAATTTGCGCCGTGACACAGAGCGTCTACAGCTGAGTCGCGAACAACGACTTTAGGCAACAGAGAAAGCGCCTCCTCCATGGGAACGATAAACTTGTGCAGAATCGCTCCATCCTTTTTGCTTTCCCACTCGCCAAACCAGTAAGCCACATCATGCAAAGTCACCGTGGAAGTGCTGTTCTCAGTGAATGGTCCCGATCGAGTTCGGCGCAACTCCTGCATGTGTGCGCCTACGCCGAGGATTTCACCGATGTCAAAGCACAATTTTCGTATGTAAGTTCCGGCTTCGCATCCGACGAGAAAGAGAACATTGCGCCCGTCAGTTTCTAAGTAGTCGATGTAGTAGATACGCCTAGTACGAAGCTGCCGTTTAACTGAAGATCGTAGTGGCGGACGCTGATAAATCTCATCTTCGAACTCGCCCAGAACCCGTTTGATATCTGGTTCCGCTGCGTTACCGTGAAGCTTCATAACGCAGACGTATTCTTTGCCGCTGTAGAGAAATGCCTGAACAACCTTCGTTGCATCCTCCAAGGTAATGGGTAACACCCCGGTTACTTTGGGGTCAAGGGTCCCTCCGTGCCCGATGTTGCTTACCTTCATGATTCTTTTTACCCATGCTGCAACTTCATGGCTTGTAGGACCTGCGGGTTTGTCAAGGTTGATCGTGCCATATTTGAGGTATTCTTCGGCGGGTCTTTGCGAGGGTTGATGCCCATATTTTGGGTTGGTGCTATCCTGTGCCTTGGTTAATAGTTCCCGTTTAATCTCCCATGGCGGCGTTGTTCTAGGCATAAAGTGTTCAATCCTAAACTGTTGATAAGAAAAAGAAACGAGATATTAAAGCTTAAACTATTCAACCTTAACGGTCTGCGTCATTTCCTGAAGTTTGCCTGCAGCCTCTAAAACCTGGGCAACCTCGTCGTCAGACGCGCCACGTTTTACCTCTATTTTTTCTTGCAGGGGCATTACATGGTTGATGTTTACGCGTCGCCGCTTGACGCCGGTGACTTTTTTTGGTCCTGTAACCAGAACGAAGCTTTTATCCATGACATCGATAACGACGCATTTTTTGCCGTTTTCCCGACCGGCTTGCTTTACGCATATTCTTCCAACTTCTATAGCGGGCATCCTTAAGTCATCTCCTTGTGAAACAAACATACCGCATTCGGCAGATATAAGCGTAACATAAAATTCGTGTTTTTGAGCTATTTCCGAAGAACTATGGGTAACATATCCTCTCTGTGTTTTGGTTTATTGTGTTTGGGCGCAGAGATACCCGATAGAGGTAGAAGCGTCTGTGGAAAGAGCAGACTTTGAAGGAATTGCAAAAGTAACGTTACTAGTCAAGGAAAATGAGATCGAATTTAACTGAGGCAGTTAAAATGATGAAGTGCCAGTTGAGTCAAAACCCCACTTTACACCATACGCCTCCTCTTTCAATGTTACTTTGACGTTATCTCAGCAACATTGGACTTTTCCAAGGGCGAATTGATGCCCAGTAGAGCGTGTTCCCCAACTGGCAAAATATACATTCACAACGATAGAATATAACATTATGTTGTCACCTAAAAGCTACAAAAAGAAAAGACACCAGCTAACATGCATGCAAAAAACTTAAACAAGACAATGTTGACTGTATCGATACTGGTGCCGGGGTATCCGAGCCAGGTCTAAATAGGTGGCCAGATAAAGAAAATTTACACCTAAGATATGGAGGAGGACTTAAGATCCTCTGGCTAAGGCCTTCGTGGGTTCAAGTCCCACCCCCGGCACCACTATGTTGAAAACCACTGGGGGTTTGTCCAGGCACAGGCGCGCAATAGACATGATTTCACCCAATTTTGCGACCATAAGAGTAAAGCCTGAGCTTAGATACTTAGTTAAGAGGGGTAATTTTATTTGCTGATTAGTACAGCGCATTTTGCTTGGTGGGCAACCCGCTCGCTCGTACTGCCAAGAAATAGCTCTTTGATTTTGCTATCTCCCCTGTGACCAATGACTATTAGGTCAAATTCTTCGTTTTTTGCTGTTTCAACTATCTGTAATGACGCGTCTCCTTCTTTTAGTTCTGAGGTGATTTTTAGAGTAGGCTTTAGCTTAGTTGCTCTTTCGATTGCAATAGACAAAATTTTCTCATGCACTTTTTTAAATTCATTAATAATCGAGTTATAGCCCATTGTCTCTTGAGGCGGTCCAGACGCTTGAGACTGCTGAAACATGCTAAAGTTATATTCAAACTCTGGTGGCAACTGAAAAACGTTCAATATTAAAACAGATGCAGAAAACTTATCGGCTATTTCAAGAGCTCTATCTAAAGCCTTTTCCGAGTTTTCAGAACCATCCACACCGACTAAAATTTTTGTTATCAAAATTAAATCCTTCTAAGCTTAATTTATGCGATTTAAGTTCATAGACTTTTCGTGTGTGCGAGTTGACCATAATTTTAGAGATTACTCTTCAGTTTCTTACCCAAAAAGGAAATTAGTCAAAAAAAAAAATAAGGGCGGCTTCTGACCGTTGGGTTTCCATAGAAAGCCGTTTGGTTCTAAATTTAAAATAGTGTTGCAGGTTGATTCTGGGGAATCCCATAGAATAAGGCATGGGGCAACGTTTTAGTGCCTAAACCGCGCACACTACACTTGATCATCGTGCAGACACCCAAGTACCACATCTATATCGAGTATAGTGAGCCTGACAAGTCCGGCTTTCGCTTCAACGTTTCCCACGTAGAACTAATAGGAAAAATCCAAGAACCTTTCGCCAACTGCGAACCTTTCTGGTTTATGGGACGTCTCCTCAACCCAATCAAAGTTGCCAAAATCGTTATCTTTTGGTCCTACCTAACAGCTGACCAGCTGCATTTACCTAACAATGAAAGTCTCATAGCAGCTAAAGACAAAAAATACCTCATCGACAACCTCCTCAAAGGAAAAGTTAAAGGCGTTTACCTATGCACCGAGGAATTTGTGGCCGTGACCCAAAAAAAATCGGCCCTATCCCCACAAGCTCAACCGGTAGTCTTCACTCCAAATGGCATACCACGGCGAATTGTCGTTGTTTCTGGAACAGATGAAATAATGAAGCAAACCATCACTGGAGCTTTGAGAAAACTCGGCCTCGCCGCCTTAATTATGAGTGAAGAACCCGGCCAAGGCAAAAAAATCGTCGACCGCTTCGCAGACTACACCGATGTGGACTTTGCTTTGGTGTTGCTTTCGCCTGACATTTACGTTTACCCTAAGGGAGAAGAAGCGACGAAACGCGAACGAATCCCAAAGCAAGATGTGACTTTAATGTTTGGCTTCCTATTAGGGAAACTTGGAAAGGATAAAGTACTTGCCTTCTATAGGGAAAGCCCAAACTTCGCCATTCCAATAGATTTCGAAGGCGTCAAATTCACAGCCCTAGACGACCGCGATAGTTGGAAACTTACCCTCATACGAGAACTCACCAACTGCGGCTATACGGTTGATGCTGAGAGACTTTTAAGGTAAGATCGCAAATACTACAGAACTATATATCAGCGCAAATCTAACAAAAAACAGCAAAGCGCGGTTATAATATAGTTCGGCAGGATGTCAGCTTCAACTTCCCCAAGCTGAGTACTTTGTTCAAGTCCCACCTATCGCCAAAAAAAACTTCTCTAATCGGGGGATTAGAAAATGTTAGATCTGAGTTAGTATTAGTATTTTGTTGGAGAGTAAATCCCTATAGTTCTACCCAACCACACTGATATGCCACGTACCGATCTGAACTCAAATAATTCTTCTTTCTAAGCCTGAAGCTGAAACGAGACAGCTGCACGTTACATATTCACCTAAAACTGGTATTCGTTTATGGATTTCAGGATCAATTGTATGAGGATATCTTCTTTTAATCGTTGGCCTGTGACTCTTTTATGCTCAATTAAATGTGCTTGTATTGCTTTGTCCATTTCAACTAAATCTGGAACAATTAAAATGTGGGTTCCGCATGAGCACTTGATAACGGGCATTCCCTCGGTTTCTTTAGAGTAGGCAAAAGGATTCACTATCTCGGTTTTATGTTGATTGTTAGTTTTCAATTTTATCACCCTAAGGTTAGGAACAAATATTCTGTATTCAGACTGAAGTCATCACCTAAGATAACATTTTTTGAAAAGGCCAATTAACCTGTTTAGCAGGGTAGACTTCGCAAGTTTGTGAAGCCAACTTAACAAATCTTGTCACGCGTGCTTCCCAAACAAGCTTAAATGTTATCTGTTGATTGAGTATCAGACGGTTAATGGTTCGCTCATGATTTATCCTTCTCCACGCTCATGAAAGAAGTTTTGAACCCTTAACCTACCCCCTTTAGATTTCTGAAAATAACCAAATTGGGACCAACAATCAAAGCTGACACTGTTTTCGGTTTGGAGAACACTTGACCAGAGGATTTACCTTTGACTCTGAGCGGTTAATGTTTAAAAGGTGCTACTAAATTGTTTTAGCAGCTACTTTGCGGTTGATTTGATGGCGGATAACCAAGAGTTTCTGTCTTTGCCTGCTGACGATGTTTTAGCTAAGCTAAAGACGACTCAGTCTGGGCTGTCCTCGCAGGAAGTTCAAAGCCGCCTAGCAACCTATGGACCGAACGAGCTAGCCGAGAAGCAGAAACGCACGGGCCTCGTTGAAATCCTATACCACCTCCGAAACCCACTTGTCCTAATCCTGATTATTGCAGCTCTGATCTCTGGGGTTGTGGCGCATGACGTAAGCACCGCCGCCATAATCATCTTCATCGTTATGCTCAGCATATCCTTGGATGTATATCAAGAATCCAAGGCGGAAAACGCTGCTGAAGCGCTTAAAGAAAGAGTAACAACAAAAGCAACTGTTCTAAGAGACGGCACTAAACAGGAAGTGAAGGTTGCCGACGTTGTACCAGGAGATATAGTTTACCTAATCGCGGGGGACCTTGTTCCCGCAGATTGTCGATTAATAAGCGCCAAAGATTTGAATCTTAATCAGTCGGCTTTGACGGGTGAAGCGTTTCCAGTTGAAAAGAACGCCGCTCCACTTTCAACCGTTACTTCTGAGCTTACGGGCTGGAACAACTACGTTTTTTTGGGAACCTCAGTGGTTAGCGGAACTGGAACAGCCGTTGTGGTTCAGACCGGAAGCCTAACCGAGTACGGTGGAATCGCTAAGGAGCTTGTGTCTAAAGCGCCTGAGACCGAGTTTGAGAAAGGACTAAGGCGATTCGGAGCCTTAATGACTGAGGTAACGCTTTTTTTGGTTGTTTTCGTGTTTTTCGTGAACGCGTTTTTCTATTCGGGTTCGCGCAGTATTTTGGATTCTTTGCTTTTCGCTGTAGCCCTCGCAGTGGGGTTGACACCGGAGCTTTTGCCCATGATAATGTCGATTAACCTTTCCAGAGGCGCCGTGGCCATGTCTCAAAAAGGTGTTATTGTGAAACGGCTGGCGTCGATTCAAAACTTCGGCAACATGGATGTTTTATGCACGGACAAAACAGGCACGCTTACAGAAAACAAACTCACATTAAATGCTTATGAGGATTTAGATGGGAAACAAGCTGAAAAAGTCCTAACGTACGGTTATTTCAACTGTGTATTTGAAGCAGGAATAAAAAGTTCTTTGGACGACGCCGTGCTCCAGTACAAGCAGTTTGACGTGTCGGGCATTAGCAAAATTGATGAAATACCGTTTGACTTTATTCGTAGGCGAGTTTCAGTAGTGGTCGAGTACCAGGGACAGAGATTTGTGATTTCAAAAGGGGCTCCCGAAGAAATCCTGAAGATCTGTGCCTACTGTGAAACTAATGAAGTCCTCACCGACTTGGCAAATGTATGCCAAAGCCAGTTTGAGCAAAGATACAATGACCTCAGCGCCAAAGGATACAGGGTTTTAGCCGTCGCATACAAGAAAGTAGCTGCCGACAAAACACACTACACAATCACCGACGAAACCGACATGGTCTTTGTGGGTTTCCTCTCCTTCCTCGACCCGCCTAAAGAAAGCGCTAAGGAATCGATCGGTTTGCTGGCCCGAGATGGCGTGGAACTCAAAATAGTTACTGGAGATAACGAGTTAGTCACGAAAACAACTTGCGAACAATTGGGCTTCACCATTAAAGGAATCGTTCTAGGAAACCAAATTGCTCAACTACCCGACGATGCATTGGCGCGGGTTGTAGAGGACAACAACATTTTTGCCCGTGTGAATCCCGCCCAAAAAGACAGGGTCATCAAGGCTCTTCGTTCGAACGGGCACGTGGTGGGATATATGGGCGACGGCATCAACGACGCTCCATCCCTGAAAACAGCGGATGTAGGCATCTCGGTGGAGAACGCCGTCGACGTTGCAAAAGAATCTGCTGACCTAATTTTGTTGCGACCCGACCTAACCGTGCTTGACCAGGGAGTTTTGGAAGGCCGCAAAACCTTCGGCAACACCATGAAATACATTATGATGGGTGTCAGCTCGAACTTTGGCACAATGTTCAGCGTCGCTGGAGCCTCTCTGTTTCTGAGTTTCCTACCCATGACGGCTATACAGATTCTATTAAACAATCTTCTCTATGACCTTTCCGAAGCTACAATACCCACAGACAACGTGGATGAAGAGTACATTGAGAAACCCAAGCGACTCGACATCTCATACATACGGAGGTTCATGGTGATCATGGGCCCAGTAAGCTCCATTTTCGACTTCGTAACCTTCTTTTTGCTGCTGGTAGTGTTCAAAGCTGCAGTTCCTGCGTTCCAAACCGCATGGTTCATCGAGTCTCTTGCAACACAAACATTTGTGGTTTTTGTGCTAAGAACCAGAAAGTCACCATTTTATAAGAGCAAACCCGGCAAGTATCTGGTGATTAGCAGCTTATCCGTAATCGCCGTCGCTTTCATCATTCCATACACGCCTCTTAGCCAACTATTCGGGTTCACGCCGCCTCCTACCATGTTCTACCTCGCCCTAATAGGACTAATAGCGGGCTACGTAATCCTTGTTGAAGGCGTCAAAAAATGGTTCATCAAACGCTACTCATACCTACTCGAACAAAGCTACGTTACAAAAAAAGTGAAGCCCAAAAGACAATCAGTAAGTTAACTTCGACCTTTTCCAAGTTTTTCAGAGAAGAAAGGTTTCCTCGTGACTCCAAAAGAAATTTTTTGAGAAAAGCTAAATCAAATTTCTGCTTTACATACGTACGTATAAATTGAAAATTTTAAAACAGATTTACGTTTTTTTAGGACCAAAAAAATGAAATTTAAGAGCAAAATTCTTTACAAATCCTCAGGAGTTTTTGTGGTTGTGTCGACATACGCACATATCTTTTTATGATCTGCTCAAATTAAATAAACAAACTGCCTAACATGGTGATAAATTATCGAAAAGTGTTTTCTAATGGTTGAATGCCCTAACTGCGGTAGCAAGGTCAATGCGCCAGAAAAGAAAATAGAAAACCACGTTTTCTGTTTAGCAATTTACAGTTGTCCCAAATGCGGAAACCGTTTTAAAGTGTCATGTTAATTTTTTTTGAGCCATTTTTTGGAGTATGCTAAAACCCAGTTGGCGACTCAGCACTTGTAGTATCATGTTGAAACAACATCGACTTATATCGTTTTATTTCATACTTAGTTATCAGTGATGAAGGAATAACTAAGGGCCAACTTGTTGAGCGGGTCTGGCAGCTAAAGGCTTGATGAGGCGTCAGGCGTCCACCACTTTTCCGCCGCATCGAGGTTAGCGCACGGCTAAATCCGCTTAACCGCAATTTTTCCCCGAGAAGCCAATATCTAATCTTAAAAAGTAAATAGGTTCAACGTTCGAATCAAAAACAACCCAAAACAAGCTGTTTGAGCTCTCAACGAACTCATTTTTATACCAAAAGCCACCGCAAAAATGGCGGTAAAGCAAATAAGATTAAAAAAGAAATGTTTGTTGGGTTTAAGCTAAGTAGACGGTTACGTTTCCATCTTTGTCTTTGGCTGCGCGCACTTTGATTTTTCTCGGAGGCTTCTCGATGCCTCTATTCCAGATTCTTTCATTGAGTTCTTGGCTTATGATGAGCTGAGGCAACTCTTCTTCTTCCTCTTCTTCAGAAACCTTCATTTCCAGTTTCATGTGTTTGGTGACGAAAATCTTTATCAGCTGCATGGCTCGTGATGCACGTTTGTTCGGCGGCCTAACCAATGCCCTGCCCAAGGGAATCGTATAGGTTTTCTCTTCAACGATTTCTTCCTCTTCCTTCTTTTTGCGTTCGGGTTTGGCTTCTTCTTCCGCGGCAATTGCTTCTTCGGGCTTTGCTTCAGCAGTGGGTTCCGCCACTATTTCTTCTGGGACTTGTTCCTCAACGGTTTCTTCAACTTGTGCCGGCAGCTCTTCTTCTTGAGCAACTGTCTGCTGCTTTTCTTTGTCTTCAACAACCATATATTCTTACGTCTCCTATGCTCTTATTTTTCTTGTTCGCCAATTTCGCCTTTGCTTAGGGTTATTCCTGACTTTGCCGTCAGTTCGGGCAATTACCCATGTTGGAACGGACGATGCCATTTTGCCAGCTTTGGCTAGCCGAAGTTTTTTGGCTGTTGGTTTAACTCTCGCCATACTTTCATATCCTTCTAATTGTTGGTTCTCGCTTCCGTGATTGAAGCTGAATTAATATCTGCTTTAGCTGATCGTCGGACAGTGGAATCGGCAGTTTACCCGTTTGCGCCATCTGAATCAGCTGCAATTCAATTTGCTCCGCAAACTCCTGCTTTACCATTTTGAGGTTGTTGAGCCTTTGTTGAGCCTCAGGAGCCAATATTTTTCTAAGCAGCGCTTGTTTCTGAGATTCTATAGATGCTTCTTCTTGGGATTGTCTTTGCTCGTCACTTACCCGACGCTGCATAGACGATAACTTTCGTCTTCGGATTTGGTCAAGCTCTTCATCCGACATTGCTCTTATTCGCCTTGATACTTCTTGAGCCCGGGGATAGTCTTAACTACTTCCTTATGCAGGTCTCCAGCGACTTCTTGAAGAAGCTTGCGACCCTTAGGGGTCATACGTCTACCCTGCGGCTTAGTGGTCTGAACCAAACCGGCAGTTTCAAGCTGCTGCAAAATCTTGCGGATGTTGCTTCCACCGGCTTTGGTAGCGTGTGACTTTTTGACGCCGTTGTTTTTTCTTCCGCCATAATCAGCCCGCAACTTCTCCAGACCGATTGGACCGTGAACATAAACTTTGCGAAGCACAGATGCACTTCTCACGTACCACCAGTTTGGATTCTGCGGCTGCTTTTCAACGTGTGTGCCTGTTTTAGCGAAGGCTGCCCATGGAAGCGGCTGGACTTCGTCAACGTTTTCTCTAAGATACTTCGCTAAACGATCGATAAATTTCGAAGATGGAACATCGTGAGGAGTAGTCAAGATTACTCTAATCCTTTGTTTTTCCTTGCAGTAAAACAATGAAGCCAAATATAAATATTATCGGGTCGATTAACCGAGAATATAAGCTCTATAACCAAAAAATAGAAGCTACGCCTTATAAAGGTCAACAAGAGGGTAAAAATCTGGAATACCGCAAATACTTCAATACTTCAAAAGCCAGCGTTGATAAATCAGCTTTAGACCTGGGGCAATATTGCGACTGGATAGGCAAGCCTCCGCAGACTTAATTGATGAATACATTGCAGCAAGAACAGACTTTGCGAAACTCCAAGATTGACGCAGAGAAACAGAAAATACAATTTTGAGATTTTCTTTTCCTATTTAGGTTTTTGGATTTGAAAATCAAAGTCCACGTTTGCAAGAAATGATTTGATGATTATTTTTTGGTTCTGAGCTTCTTTGTTTGGATTCATCTGGAAATTCCGAGTTAGTCTTTGGAAAAAAGAGGTATGGAGTAAGTAAGTCGGTGGATAAAGACGTTCTACCCATATTTTCTTGGTTTCAGACCAGTGCGTTTTAAGGCGCAAATTTGAATGAAAACAGGGTGTTTATTTACAGAATTATTCAGCAAAGTGTTATTAGCTCTGTACGTCCAATGAGCGAGTTGGGGGAAGCAAGTGAATAGAGAAGAGTCAATTTCTCTTTTGAAAGAATTAGGTGCTAATCAGCTTGTCAGCCCTATTTTTGTCAGTATTGAACATAGATTCCCTGATATTTACCTATTGAAAATAAAAGGAGATTATGACCTTCCAGCAGTGAAGCTATTTCTTAAGAACAAATTCTCAGTGGAAGAAAACAAAGACTACATTGTTATTTCTGAGCTGTAAGACTACTTTTTACAAATGGTCAATGAAAATTGGTTCGCTCGCAGAATTTTTCTTTACTTTAGTTGGAACATCGTTTAGCGTCAAAACTATCGGAACAACGCCACTATCCAGATTTTCCATTCTATATTTTGGTTGAGTTTTCATTTTGCCACTTCTCCGTGTTTCATGCGGCTAAGACAACTAACAATTGCAGCGGTCTTTTGAAAAGACAATCAGTAATAGTAAGATATAAGATTTGCGTTGTTTCACCGCGAGTAAAAGCTAAACTTGGCGTCCAAACCTTTTCTTCATGCATTCTTCACAAAAACTGTTCTTGAATTTTCTTTTTCCCATGGGTTGAAAGAGTTGTCCGCACCTGCCACAGTTATTTGGCTAACTACTTTGGGCTCAAGCAGTTTGAGCCTTCTCTCAATTTCAGCCTTAACATCCGAATCAACCTCCCCCCTCCCTAGCATTTTTCAACAAAGCTTTAGCTTGTTCCAAGCTTCCGTCTCCGAATAGTTTAAGGAAGGCACTAGCTGTTTTCCCTTTCAGAATTGAGAAGGCAGCATACAAACAAAATTCTGAGGATACCTCTTTGATTTGCTTAGGTCAACAACAGGGAAGCGGAAGTTTTTTCGCCCGTTATTGTCATCTGTGTAATCTACGAAAACTCGCAGACTGATGCTCAAATTAGTTAATCTTTGAACGGAGAAACATGACTAAGTTATATTGTGATTGCTTAAGAGTCAATAACGTTGGATAGACCAGTATTTTCTCATGATATTCTTTAAAATCACAGCGTTTATTGTCTACGCCGGGTTCATACAAAAACTTAAAGGTGAATTCAAGCTCATATGCTTGAGGGCACAATCCTGAACCTGATTGAGAAAACGAATCTGAAAACAATCGACCCTGAATTGTTAAAGATAACAAAACTTTCCACAGAAGAAGACATCTTTTTTGTTGAACTACCGTTAGATAGAATCCCACAGGAAGAGTGGAGGGAACTCTTTGAAAAAGAATTGAAAAAAACTGCTCTACCATTAGCCATAACAGAAAAATCGAATGATTCTTCCCTGATAGGTAAACCTAACTATGCAAACAGTTTGCAAGGGGACACAATTTCAATTATCACTCATCCAAGAAAACTTCAAGAAGACATTGAATTAGTTATGCAGTTGATAAAAACGGTCAATAATAGAGTTGATCAATTTAATAAAGAAGTTAATGAGCAAAACAACAAAGAAAAATTAAAAACCAAAAATGACAAAGAAATTATAAGTGAAATGCGCGAATCTCTTAGGAAAAATCCACCAACGCAGCCGCTTGATAGAACTTAGAGAGAATGTTATCTTTTTATGTAAATAACTGAAAAGGTAAGTGATTTCATTTTTTCACTAAACGATTTAGTTTTGGTATTGGCACTTACTGGGGTTCAATCCACGATATATCATGTCCACCTTGCAAATAATCGTGTCTCCACACGATTTCTGCAACAGAAAAAACCCAAGTGCATTGTCCATCAGCATCCGCATGATGTATCAGTTGCATAGTTTCATCAATGCGTACAACAGGCATTATGTGCCAACCCTGACCGTTACCTATAGATAACGAAATCAGGCAAGGTTTTTGCTCTTCTAAAAGGGATTTGACCCGGTTCACTTTCTCTATTCCTGTGGCGAAACTTTCCACTTTAATATTAATTGTAGGATAAACGCTTCTAATCTTGGCTGAAACAGAGTCAAAACTATTACCTTGACCAAGGTCAAAATCCTCCTGAAAGGTCCCAAGATTCACTCCTTGAATCTTCAAATATCGAATCAGCCACTCATAGCCCGTTGGAACACAACCAGATTCATGACGTTGCGGAACTAAAGTTTTGCTCCAGTCCAATAATTCTGTCATTTGTCAACAGGATAGTATGACAACAATAACCGCTTAAGAATGTTGACTCAGATTCTGAAAAAATCCGTGGAAACATAAACCTCCATCGCAGATGTCCTAACTAACTCGGAAAGAATCCCTGCACCCCCGAGTGCCATGAGAGAAGACAGCCATAAGCGAAACAGGTTACTCGTCGTGGGTAATTTCAGATAACGGATGGTAAACCGGCTCTTCGTTCTGATGAACTTTGAGCCCCCTTCAGAAAGACAAGCAAGCTGGCTAGTCAAAGGCGTCCTAACGTACGGATACCTTCGCTTTAAGCACAAAAACCCGCAGATTAATCCTTGACGGGCAAACAAAAGTGCAGTTTCCGCAGCCCACACATAGGTCAACCCGCAGTTTCCGGAGCGTTTCTTTCTTGTTTTTTTCGAAAGCCTCTTTGATTAAAACTGGGCTCAGGTTATGCGGGCAACTGCGCATGCAGACGCCGCAGCGGATGCAAGCCACCGACTTGTCTTCCTGTGACTTAGCAGGATTCTCAAGCGTTTGAGAGGTACCCATATGTATCCCTTTATTAAAAAGCTGATTCGCAAAAGACAATTATATAGGTTTTTGATAAACTAAAATTTAGCAGAAAAACCGCAAAAGAGCAGGAAAAGAGAGTTCTTGCCCCCAAAAAATCAGGCCAGCAATGTGCCAAGCGATCTATCCTTTAGAAACGCTTATTACCCTTCGCCTGCGATGTTTATTCGTAGATTCTGAAGGCTTTTTATGGCTTCTGAGAAAACCCGTCCACTCTATTCTAGTGATTTCCAGTCTTACTGCGGCAACGCCAAGAAACTGGTAGATTCGGAACTTCAAGCGCTGCTGCCAGTAGTTGCGGAGTTGAAGCTGCGGAAACAAATCGAGTACGCCTTGCAGACCAGTGGGAAACGGCTTCGACCCACTTTGGTTCTTCTTTGTGGAGAAAGCGTTGGGGGCAATAGGGAGCGGCTTCGCAAGTTGGCTTTGGCGTTTGAGTTGCTGCATTTGGCGACGCTTGTCCACGATGACGTTTTGGACGAGGATTTGTTTCGCAGAAATTCTCTTTCGGTTTATGCGAAATGGAGCATTAAAGACGCGATTTTGGTGGGTGACGTTTTGGCTTCGCTTTCGCTGTCTCTATGCAAGGGCTACAAGCGGGAAATCCTTAACGTGATGATAGACACGTGCATGCAGCTGTCCGACGGTGAGTACAGCGATGTTGAGTTGGCTGGAACGGGCTTAAGCGAGGATGATTATTTTGGCAAAATCAAAAAGAAATGTGCGTCGCTTTTCAGTGCAGCCTGCGAATGCGGAGGCCTTGCAGCCGATGGCTCATCTAACGTGACGGGTGCTTTGAGACTTTTCGGCGAAAACTATGGGATCGCTTACCAGATACGGGACGACGTCTTGGATGCGGAGGAATGGGGAAACGACCTTCAACCCGACATAAACAAGTTCCGAGCAACACTTCCAATAATCCACGCCTATCAAACCGCAAACCCAGAGAAACAGGTGCGTTTCAGAAGGCTACTTGCCGCAAATACAGCAGAAAACTTGAGCGTTTTCCTGAGGGAAGTTCAGGTTTATTTCGAAAAAGGTTCTTTAGATTACTGCACAGGCAGAGTAGATGATTTTGTTGATAGCGCAGTTGCATGTTTGGCGCCTATTAGAGAGAGCAGACTGAAAGGTTATCTAAAAGAGATGGCAGAGGGGCTTAGAATCAAAGGTCCCGAAGTGAGCGTCGAAAAAGTTCTCTCAGAAACCCCTCGCAGACCGGTTTCGCCAATTTACTGAGCAATGGGTAGTGATTCATAGTTCTTAATTCCGTTTTGCTAAGGACGTGAAAGTTTGACTGGGAAGTTGCAGCTAGCCGGCGAAGTTTTTTGGGATGAGGCGTCTCTCAAAGCTTACTCGGGGGATATGAGTCATTACTCAGTTAAGCCCCGGATGGTTGCTGTCCCGGCAAACGAAAACGACATAGACAAACTGATTGTCTACGCAAAAGAAGAGTCCATCCCCATAACTCCGCGTGGCGCAGGCTCGAACCAGTCAGGCTCCGCCGTCGGCCCAGGCATAATCGTTTTGTTCTCAAAAATGAACGCAGCCATTAAGAGGGACGGTCGAAGAGTACGCGTGCAGTCTGGGATGATTCACCAAGTTTTGGATCAGCATTTGGCTTTGGATGGACTTCGAATTCCGTATGACCCGACCTCACGTGGGTTTTGCACTATAGGCGGCAATGTCGCGACTAAAGCAAGCGGGCTTAGAAGCCTCAAGTATGGTACAGTTGATTCGGCAATTAGAAACCTGCGTTTCTTCGACATCGCCCACGGGTTAATCGACACTTCCAAAGGCTTACCAGAAAACTTGGAAGAAGCAATCGTAGATTTGAAAAAAAGGCTTACCAACGACAAAGACGCGATGGAAATCTTGAAAGTGCGATGCAACCTCAAATCCAGCAGCGGCTACAACCTGAGAAGCCTCATAGAATACGAGCAACCAAGCGAAGTCGTCACTCATCTTCTTGCGGGTTCGGTTGGCACGCTAGGCGTTTTCAGTGAAGTGGAGTTGGAGGCAGTTCCAATCCCCAAAAGCGTCAGCCTTTATGTTGTCTTTTTCCGTTCCCTCTTAGCAGCAACTGAAGAGGTCCTAAAAATAGTGGCTTTCAAACCATCAGCCCTTGAACTCATGGACGCTTATGGCGTTGATTTGCTCAGGGTAACAAACGAAGTCGATGTTCCGCTTGACTGCAAAGCGGTTCTGCTTGTGGAATTCGACTCTGACTTAGACAGCGCAAGCGAGCTGATGGCGGGTTATTTGAAGGAGAAATCAAGAGAGTTCTCAGTCGAAAATGATGTGAAAAAACAAGCCACTCTTTGGAGGGTCAGGGAGTCGATGCTGCTTTGGATTATGAATTCGCTTGAAACACCGCAAAAAAGGTTTCCACCCTTCGCCGACGACATCGCGGTACCTTTGGAGAAACTGCCGAGTTTCGTTGACGCCGTTCAGCAGACGTTGGCAAGCTCTGGGACGATTGCGGTCATTTATGGGCATGCGGGCGAGGGAAATCTGCACATACGACCAATGATAGGAGTCGAAAACTGGAAAGAAAACCTCAGAAACCTCTCCAACCTAATCTTCGAGACTGCATTGAATATAGGAGGCACCATAACGGCTGAACATGGGCTTGGAAGAAATAGATCCCGATATCTCCGTGAAGAATGGGGTGACAAACTTTACAACTACTTTTTGGAAGTCAAGAACATTTTTGATCCCGCTGATCTTCTAAACCCAGGCGTTGTTTTCACGTCGGATGATTTAACAGAAAACCTTCTGCCTTAGCATGCAAGCAAACGCCGTGTTTGTAGTGTGGCAGCTACAACAAACTCTTTTATTCGCAGGAAAACTCATTTTTCAAAGGGTATTCTTATGCATTTTTTAGAGGTAGGATATTATCAAAGTTCCAAAAAAACGCATTCCTTTTTGTTTGGAAAAATTCGAAAGTTTAAATCAGGATGTGCTGACTGAAAATGGAAACTCAAACAACGTCTCAGCCTGCCGCTAAGGATACTGGTTTACGTGGAATCCTTATCGCCGACACGGCTATATCACTTATCGATGGCGCAAAAGGCGAGCTTTCTTATCGTGGATTCGACATCCACGACTTAGCATCTTACTCAACCAGCGAAGAAGTTGCGTACCTTCTTCTTTACGGCAACCTGCCATCCACATCACAAGCAGAGGAATTCTCCAAGATGCTTGCTGCGGAGAGAAAACTGCCGCCCAGCACAATTGAAGTTCTAAAAAAGATTCCCAATGCAACTACGCCGATGGATGTTTTGCAAGCGACTGTGGCATTGCTGGCGGAATCTGACTCTGAAAAACGCATCGACTCCAAAGAAGCCAACCTTAAACGCGCCGCACGACTCACATCTTTAATACCTACGATTGTAGCGTTTTGGGAAAGAATTAGAAAGAACCAACCACTAGTCGAGCCAGACCCGAAACTTGCCAGAGCAGCAAATTTCCTTTACATGCTTACGGGCGAGGTGCCCGATCTAGAGACTGCGAAGGATTTTGACACTTGCCTTGTACTGCAGGCTGAACATTCCTTTAACGCCTCCACCTTCGCCGCAAGAGTTGTCGCTTCTACTCGGGCGCACATGTACGCCGCTGTTAGCGCCGCGGTTGGGTCGCTTTCAGGAGAATTGCATGGAGGCGCGAACATGCAAGTTATGCGGAACCTTATGGAAATCGGCGAACCAGCTAAAGTTGACGCTTGGGTTAAATCCAAGTTTGACAATCATGAACGAGTCATGGGCATGGGACACGCCGTTTACAAAGCGCTGGATCCCAGAGCGGATTTGCTTAGTCACATATCTGAAAAGCTTGCCAGGCGAACAGGCGAGCCAAAATGGTACTTGATGACTAAAGAGATTGAGCTCGCCACCCAACGTGAGTACCGTGAGCGCAAAGGCGGCGAAATATACCCGAACGTTGACCTTTACAGCGCCAGCGTTTACCACATGCTCGGCATCCCCGACGACCTCTTCACACCCATCTTCGCCATATCTAGAATTCCAGGTTGGGCAGCCCACATCATCGAAGAAAAGTTTCCCGCGCCCCCAATCAAACCTGAACTTTACCGTCCATCCGCCCAGTACCAAGGAAACTATTGCGGAGTCATTGGCTGCAAATACGTACCTATGGGTAATCGGACAGCGCCAAGTCAACAACAAACAAAGAGTTAACAACCAAAAAGGGCTGAAAAATAAGAAACTACGGGGCTTTGATTATTAGGTTGAACTTCTGGTTTTCGGTCGCAATTCCTCAAAGATTCTTTTTCTTACTTCCAAAATGCGCTTGGTTACCTGAATAGATTTGGGGCAGACGAGTGTGCACCTGTAATATGTTTTGCAGCCAAATGCACCGTGCGGCTGATCCATAATTGCAAGGCGATCAAGCATATCTTTTACGCGGCTGTCAAAGATGTATCTGTGTGCGCGAACGATGGCGGCTGGACCCACATAGGCAGGGTCTTCTTTTTGGCTGACTGGGCAAGCGGAGACGCAACAAGCGCACATTATGCATTTTATGTCGTCATCAAACAATGACCGCTGCTCAATCGTCTGCTGATGCTCTTTTCCTTCTTCAACCATAGTCAAGCTTATGCCGTCGGATGGATGAACGGATTTTTCTTTCGCAAAGAATTCATCCAGTTCTACAACTAAATCCTTTACGACGGGGAAGACGCTCAGAGGCTCAATTAGAATTTCTTTGTCGGCTGGGTAGTCTTTCACCAGTTTCTGGCAGGCCAAAGCTGAAACCCCGTTGATGGTCATGCCATCAGAGCCGCAGATGCCGTGGGCGCAACTCATTCGGTAGGCTAAGCTGCCATCTTGTTCCCATCTGACCTTGTTGAGGCAGTCAAGCAGTCTATCAGTGGATTTGGCGTCGACGACGAATTTGTCGTAGCGAGGTTCCTTGTCAACTTTAGGGTCGAAACGGAAGATTTTCAATTTGACGTTCATGCTAGTACTTCCTCGCTTTAGGTTCAAAACGGGTAATAACCACGGGTTTGTATCTTGCCTCAAGCCCGCTGGCAGAGGAAAAAGCCATGGTGTGTTTTAGCCAGGCTCCGTCGTTACGACTTGGAAAATCGTTGCGGTAATGGGCACCGCGGCTTTCCTGTCTCTGCAACGCGGAGTAGACAATAACTTCAGAAAGCTTCAACATATTAGTTAACTCCAATGCGCCTTCGAGCTCAAAGTTGAAACGTTTGCCACTATAGCTTAACCCAACATGTGCCATCCTGCCTTGAAGCTCGCGAATTTTACCCTGCGCCTGCTCCAAACCCACCTTGTCACGGAAAACGCTGCATAACTGGGTCATGGTTCTCTGCATTTCTGCACGAATTATTGCCACACGTTCCTTTCCAGCTGAAGCCAACAGCGAATCGATTTTTGAAGAAACCATTTTCTCGGCGGCTGCGTCGAGCGGGACTTGCTGGTTCCCGGAAACATAATTCACGATATGTAAGCCTGCTCTTTTTCCGAAGACCACCAGATCAACCAGCGAGTTTGTCCCAAGCCTGTTTGCTCCATGAACGCTTACACAGGCACATTCGCCCGCTGCATACAAGCTAGGCACAATAATGGATTTCTCATCTGCAAGTACGCGCGCCTGGGCGTCGGTAGGCACGCCGCCCATCATATAGTGGCATGTTGGCGCAACGGGAATCAATGATTCACTTGCGTCTATGCCGAGGTAATTCTTAACAAATGACGTGACTTCCGAAAGTTTTTCCTGCAACTGGTCCTTTCCTAGGTGCGTTAAATCCAAGTAAACATAGTCCGACCCATCTACGCCTCTGCCCTGGGCAACCTCAGTTAAAATTGCTCTGGAAATTATGTCTCTGGGCGCCAAGTCCTTGAGCGTGGGAGCGTAACGCTCCATAAACCGTTCACCCTTGCCGTTCCGCAACACGCCGCCTTCAGCCCTTGCCGCCTCGCTGACCAATATGCCTAATCCATGTATGCCTGTTGGGTGAAACTGGACGAACTCCATATCTTCAAGAGGAACTCCGGCGTCAAAAGCCAAAGAGAAACCATCTCCTGTGGCAGCGAAAGACATCGAAGTCGTTTGGAAGATTCTACCGCAGCCGCCGGAAGCAAGCAAAACCGCTTTCGCATGGAAAACCATCGGCTCACCCGTCGCTAACTCGTACCCAGAAACGCCGCAGATTTGTCCCTCAGATTTTAAGAGCGACGTGACGAAGACTTCATTGAATATTTTTACGCCTCGAACCATGCAGTGATCGTAGAGGGTATCCATTATTACCCGTCCCGTCCTATCAGAGGCGTAGCAAGCCCGTTTGACAGGGGCTTCGCCAAAATTTTTCGTGTGACCGCCGAACCGTCTCTGCTCAATCGTTCCTTTATCATTGCGGCTGAAAGGGACGCCAAGATGTTCCAACTCAATCACGCGTTCCGGTGCCTCCCGAGCCAAAATTTCAGCTATATCCTGATCTGCCAAATAGTCGCTGCCCTTCACCGTGTCGAACATGTGCCATTCCCAGCGGTCTTCCTCCTCGTTTCCAAGAGCCGCCGCGATCCCCCCCTGGGCAGAGCCGCTGTGACTGCGGGAAGCGTACACCTTGCTGATTACAGCGATGTTGCACGTTTCAGAAGCAGTTAAGGCAGCAGTTAACCCCGCGATGCCTCCGCCAACGATTACGACGTCAAACTCGTGAATCATGTTTTTCCAGCCTTTTCATCGAGAACTAGGATTTCCCTGCCAATATCTTCAAGGGAATCGCAGCAGGTCATAGCCATTGCCATGCGCAAATCGCTCTTAACGTAGTTGAGGTACATTGCTACGGCTTCGGGTCCGCCTGCAAGGCTCATCCACGCAAGCGGTCTGCCTATCAAAGCTACATCCGCGCCTAACGCCAGGATTTTCAAAACGTCAAAACCTGTTCTCACCGCGCCATCAGCCATAATTGTAATTTTTCTTTTGAACTCGTCCACGATTTCGGGAAGGACTTCTGCTACGCCTTTTCCGCAGTCCATTACTCGGCCTCCGTGATTGCTGACGTCTAGCGCTTTTGCACCCGAATCGACAACTTTGCCCGCATCCTCTGCATTCATGATTCCCTTGTAGATTACGGGTTTTTCTGTAGAATCGACCAGTTCTTTGAGATCGCCCTCGCTTTTGCGGTAAAGCGGCTTGCCCCTCAGCGCCCAATTAGTGGAGCCGTATCCGTCCAAATCAACCCCGATAGCCACGACGTCGGCTTGTTCACACCGCTTAAACAGGGTCAAAAGACGATCTTGAGATTGAGGCTTGAAAACAGGAATGCCCCAACCGCCGAGTCGGCCGATAACATCTATGCCCGGATGGTCTGGCGCGTCGACTGTGTTGCCGCTTAACCCGACGGTACCTGCTAGCTTAGCGCCTTCAACCATGCCACGCTGGAATTCCTCCTCGCTCAAGGCGCCATTCATACTAATCAATGTCCCGCTGAAACTTGACGCCAAAACGGGTAAAACAATTTTGTTTCCCAGAAAATTTGTTTCAAAGTTTGGCTCGAGATGGTCTTTGATGACACGCATTTTCAGCTTATATCGGGATAGGGCTTGGAAGTTTGCGGTCCATGTTTTGCCTTGCCCAGCGCCACCGAACCCGATTGGTTTGCCGTACTTCATGCCCTGGCAGAGTCTGTCAGGGTCTCCGTCACACACCTTGTTTACAGCACAGATTCTTGAAAGCTGCTTTCTGGCGATGTCTCGGTAGTACGTGATGTCTTTTGAGGGTTTTTCATTGGGCGGTGGGAAGTTTCTTTCGTAATTTGCCCTTACTTGAACATATTGTTGTTCGCTGATTTCTTTGAGGTTCCCTTTCCAATGACCGCAGACAGGGCAGCGCCAAGCGTTTGAAATTTCCGCAAGGTTCGAACCCGGCGGCAACTCCGCTCCTACGTCGCCTTTTTCCACGTCAAACGTAAAGCTACGGCAAAACCCACACACAAACTTCAACAATAAACACCGAGTACAATTTGTCCCTTGAGGCGCTGAAACCTAACCAAATCCAAGTTTACCGTTTCTAAAAAACTTTTGCAACTCGGTGATAGGAGCCGCTGTTGGCTCGCTATTAATTCTTTTCGCGCGAAGCAGATCAAATGATAAATGCTTCACCTACTACCACCAAGCATCCGAGCAACGTAAGAAACAAATACAAAAAGTCCCATTCGTCTATTATGAAAACTTGGAAACTTCAACCTTGGAAAACACTTAAATCGCAGCCTAAAACCCATTCTTAATGATAGTATTTTGCAGCATTTGAAATGAAGGTTTGTTTATGAGTCAGAAAGATTTTGCTTTTGATTTTATAAAAATTGATTTGCCCCCTGCAAGGCCAAGAAACGCGGGGATAATTGAGTTCAGAGGACCATACTACAACTCTGTGAGTTACGGTTTTTTGAAGGATTTGCTTGATGACTGGGCTTTCTACGTGGACGGGTTCAAGTTTGCGGGCGGCTCAATGCGGCTGCTTCCAAGGGCAAGGGTGCGCCAAATAATAGCGGCATGCCACGACTACCGGCTTTACGTGTCTACAGGCGGCTTTGTTGAAAGAGTAATTGTTCAGGGACACGAAGCCGTCGACAGTTATTTGGATGAATGCAAGCAGCTGGGGTTTGACGTTGTCGAGGTGTCGAGCGGGCTTGCACCTATCCCGTTGGAGGATAAACTTGCGATCATGCGCCAGGTGCAAAAAAGGGGCATGAAACCCAAACCCGAAGTTACAATGATGGTTGGAGCAGGCGCAGGCACCCATGTCGCCGGATACGAAGCGGATATGAAGCTTCGAAGCTTCGACGAGTTCTCTGAAGAAGTGTCAACCCATCTCAAGGCAGGCGCAGAGATGATAATGATTGAATCCGAAGGATTGACTGAGGATTTGCCGCCTGAAGAGTGGAAAACCGACGTCATCAAAAAAATCATCGACAAGTTCGGGCTGAAAAACCTGATGTTCGAAGCAGCAGACCCCCCAGTTTTCAAGTGGTATCTCAAAAACTTCGGAAAAGAAGTCAATTTATTTATCGATTACTCGCAAATCGTCGAGTTTACCGCTTGGAAAACCAAGCTTTGGGGTGACCCTGAAATCTGGCGAGGGAAAGACGTAAAGTACCGGTAAAAACAAAAATGATTTAAGAAGAAATCAAAAAACTTCGGCTTCTCCGATATCGAGCATTATTTTTTGGTTTGATTTTTTCTATTTAGCTTGGGCTTTTGCTCACTTCTATGTTGGTCTGTGCGCCTGTGATTGATGTTTTCTGGGTATCGGTGGCTGTGATTGTTTGGAAACCTGGTGAACTTAAAATAACACTTGTGAAGGTGTGAGTTCCTTTGTCGGTTGCTTGGAACGTGTAATCCTTAGGCAACTGGGCTTGATTGTCAGTAGAAGTTATTTTGACCGTGCCGGCATAGGAAGTTACTGGCTTTCCATTTGCATTTTTCGCTGCAACCGTAAATGAGCCAGCGGTGCCTGGGGATGTTAGGTTCGGGAAGCCTGAAACGTAGAGGTTTGTGGCCGTTGAGGTCGTTACTGCGGAGCTGGTAGATGAAGTTGAGAATAGGGTTGACGCTAATTCATCTAGTTTTTCGTTGAATTTTTTGGCTGAGAATCCCGCAAGGAATCCTATTGCGCAGTAGAGGAGCACCCCTTTTGTGTAATCGACTTGAGAAACTGAACCCAACGTCAAGAGTCCGCCTACGACTAAGAAGTAAGCAAGGATGCCTAGTACAAATCCGGTGACGGGGTGATAGAGGTACCACCATCGCCATTTAGGGTCAAAATCGTCTTCACTGGTGTGGTATATGAATCCCCGTATGCCGTAGAAAACTCCGCCTAATCCACCAGCGACTCCGACATACAAGACCGTTTTTAACAAAACGTCGTTTATGTGCTCAAAATAAGTTGCAGCGGCGATAGCTATCAGCACAAATAGGGCAGCTAAAAGATAAAATCCGACTATATTTTTTGCTCTTTGAACTTCTTCGTTCTTATCCGCGTCGGTTTGAGGCTTTGTAGGTTTTTCAGTCATTTCATTTCACCTTCCCTGTCTGTTACGCGAAGATGGGTTGATGCTGCTTATTGCGGGGCATATACCAAGTTTGAAAACAATGAGAGCCAAATCCATTAGAAATTGAGTTAAGCGTACCAGGCAAGGGTTTGGTCGATAATCTAGTCAACTCTAAACACTCTATTAAAATTTCTGTATCAGAATTCTCGCGACACAACAGTTAACTAGTCAGCAAGATTCAGGTTTTCCGTCAACATCCGAACCTCAATATTTTCCAAATGGATCACCGCATTCATAATTTTCTTTTTCCTATCCTCATCAATGAACCCAGAAACCAGCGACGAAAACTTTTCCATCGCACTTCCCATGCTCATCGGCCGGGTTAAGAATCCTTCATAGTCATCAACAGTTTTTGTAACGGTTTTCCCGTTCCTCAAGTGAATCGTTATTTCGCATGGCACGGCGTTTGGAAATCTGCCACTCAACTCAGCTGAAGGGGTTACCTTAACCCTTTTTAGAAGAGCCTGCACGTCGCCTGCCGCTATTCTTCGGGGCAGGTACTGTTCCGGGGTGACTTTGCCATCTATTAAGGCGGCTGAAAGGATGTATGGGAGACTGTGGTCGGCGTCTTCTTTGGTTTTGACATGTTTCTTTTCGCCTTCTTCTCCACCGCCTATTATGTTGTATGCAACGTCAAAAATTTTCACGCAAATTGAATCCACATTTTCTGCCCTGACCCCCTCCGACTCCGTCTGCCTCAGTAGCAGCATGCAGTCTATTGCTGATTGGGAATGAATCTCAGCGTTGTACTTTTTGAGTATCGTGCGGTTTACTATCTCAAGGTTCTCTTTTTGCCAGTTGATTTCGAAGTGTCCAGCAATCGAGTCCATGAACCCTTTGTTGCCTTCGAAAACTTCCAGCGGACCAGTAATTCCCTCTTTAGCCAGAAAAGCAGCGTGCAAAGCACAGGAAGACATGAACGGGTATGCGAGGCCTTTCCAGTTGGAGAGTTTCCCGGTTCGTGTTACCCGAAGGGCGTTGAGTGATGTGCCGCTGATAGCGACGGCGTTGGCTGTTCGGGCAGCATCGAGTCCCAGCGCTTTGGACACGCCAGCCGCTACGGCGTAGGTCCCTTGGGTTACATGGTCAAAACCACGGTCTCTCACGGGCGCCACCTCGCTTAAACGGCACTGAACCTGATATGCCACAGCCAAAGCAACCAGAAAATCCTTCCCTGACAAATCACCGTACTCTGAAGCTGCAAGCACAGAAGCAAGGTTATCGCTTGGGTGGCATGTTTCGCCTTTGGATAGGAAACTATCGTTAAAATCCAGGTACCTGACAAGGGCACCGTTGATGAATGCGGCTCGATCGGGCGCGGTTTTACCCCCGCCTATCAAAGTGCAGAGGGATGACCCGCCGAATTCACTTTCAACTTTACGAATTGACTTCACGGGCGGACTGTCTAATGCTCCTATTGCGCAGCCTAACGCGTCAAGAACCCTAATTTTTAACTGCTCAACAGCTTGGTTTGACAAGTCTCTAAAGGCGGTTGCATGAACGAAGTCTGCAAGCTCCTCAACACAAGTCATCAACAACGAATCTCCCTGTACCCGTCAAATAGGTTAAGCCCCATGAAGCAATAAGACTTGCCCTCCAAGGCATGTTGCGTGAGCTGAAAAATTCTTATTCCGCTTCTACAACCTAACTAGTGATTGCCTTGAATTTAATTGAGAACGAAGCTAAGCAGGTGTTCTTCAAGTATGGTATTCCGATTCCAAAAGGAACACTAATCGCCAACCCAAAGCAAATAGCAGCTGCAACACAAAACATGAAGCCGCCCTACATGGTTAAAGCCCAAATTTCCTCGGGTGGAAGGGGAAAAGCTGGAGGAATCATACCTGTTACATCTGCAGGTGAAGCGGAAGAAGCCGCAAAGAAACTTTTTGGGACACAGATAAAAAATCTGCCAGTTAAGCAGGTGCTAGTCGAGGAAAAACTTTCGGTAAAAAAAGAATTGTACTTGGGAATAACGGTTGACCGATCTAACCGCGGCTACTTTGCTTTGGCTTCCGCGGTTGGCGGGGTGGAAATCGAAGAAGTAGCCGAAAAAACACCCGGCGCAATTTTCAGAAGCAAAGTTGATTCCCAGTTGGGCATGCGCTCTTTTCATGCATTAATCATTGCGAAGTATCTTGGCTATGGCGGCAGCCAACTTCTGGAGGTGTCGGCTATCATCCAAAAGCTTTATCGGGCATGTGTCGAAAGTGACGCTGAAATAGCAGAGATTAATCCTTTGGTGGAAACGGAGACGGGAAATTTTGTGGCGGCTGACGCCCGCATGGTAATAGACGATAATGCGTTGTTTAGGCATCCTGAATTTGCTGCGGAGAGCGCTCGGACGCTTTCAGCTCAAGAGGTTTTGGCTCAAAAAAACAATTTGGCTTACGTTAAGCTTGACGGCAATATAGGTGTAGTAGGCAATGGCGCGGGGTTGGTTATGGCGACGCTTGATTTGTTGACGTTTTTTGGAGGCAAACCTGCCAATTTCCTGGATGTTGGCGGCGGGGCAAACATGGAAGCAATCAAATCGGCTTTGGAAATCGTCCTCACCGACCTACAGACTAAAGCTGTTTTGGTCAACGTTCTTGGCGGCATAACGCGCTGCGACGAGGTTGCAAGGGGCATTGTGGAAGCTGTCAAAGATGTCGGGGCAGGGAAGCCTTTGGCTGTTAGGCTTGTTGGCACAAACCAGCGGGAAGGACAAAAAATCCTCGCTGATGCGGGAATAAGCGTTTTGGATAGTATGGAGGAAGCGGCAAAACAGGCGGTTAAGTTTGCGGCGGAGGGAAGTGGGAATGGGAATTTTGGTTGATTCGGGCACTAAAGCGATTGTTCAAGGGATCACTGGTAAGCAGGGCAGCTACCAGACCAAACTTATGGTTGATTACGGAACAAAAATTGTGGCGGGAGTCGTTCCTGGCAAGGGCGGATCGACCGTCAACGGCATGCCAGTTTTCGACACTGTACGCGAAACTGTGGACACTTATTCGCCAGATGCCTCAATAATTTTTGTGCCGGCGCCAATTGCGCAAGACGCGGTTTTAGAAGCTATTGCCAACGAAATCAAAACAGTCGTTATAATCACCGAACATATACCGATAAGAGATGTCGTAAACTTCATGGGTTATGCGGCGCAGATGCGAGTTTCCATCATCGGTCCAAATACGCCTGGAATTATTACGCCCGGAGAATGTAAACTTGGAATAATGCCAGCTGAAGTTTTTACGCCGGGTAGCGTTGGATTGGCATCAAGAAGCGGAACACTCACCTATGAAATAGCTGCTGGACTGACGGCTAAAGGTTTGGGGCAGTCGACCTGCTTGGGCGTCGGCGGCGACCCCGTTGTAGGCTTAAACTTTATCGAAGCGTTGGAGCTCTTCAAGTCTGATTCACAGACAAAAGCGGTGGTTTTGATAGGTGAAATCGGCGGCAATATGGAAGAGCAAACGGCACAGTATATAACTCAAACACATTATCCTAAGCCGGTCGTCGCATATGTGGCAGGACGTTATGTACCTGAAGGTAAAAGGATGGGGCACGCAGGTGCCATAATAACGGGTAAGCAAGGAACTGCTCAAAGCAAGATTGATGCGTTTTCAAAAGCCGGCGTCAGGGTTGCTGAGAAGCCAAGCGATGTTTCTGCTTTATTGGCTGATTTAACCTGAGCGCCAACTGGCAAGTTGTCAATATCTGTTCAGTTGAGTTCAAGCGCCAATTCGGATTCCAAAAGATTTATCTTTAAACCTAAACAGACTATTAGTTAATTGCCAAGTCCTGAGCAGTTTTTTGCGCGAGCCGTTTTATATGAGCCAAAATAACACTAGAAAAATCAGTCCTGAAGATCTAAAGCTGTTCGATGGGTCAAACGGGAGACCTCTTTATCTTGTTTTCAAGGGCAAAGTCTACGATTTATCGACAAGCCAACTTTGGCTTGAAGGCAAACACATGGGCATGCACACCCGAACCGACGACTTAGCCGAAGCGATAAAAACCGCGCCTCACGGCGAAGACAACGTTTTCAGATTTCCCGTTATTGGCGAATTGTTAGAACCCACCCTTCAAGCTCCTGCAGCAGCCCCGATGATGGAGAAACCCTTGGAAGCGAAGGTTCAGCCATCGCCTGTTCCAGCTCAGCCAGCGAGGATGGAGAGGCGCACTTTTCTCAAGCTGGCGGCCGCGGCGGGTGGAGCAATCACGATTGCGGCTTTGTTGTCTACCCTAAAAGCAGGAACTTTCGTTCCGCCTCCAAGCTCAACTGCAGAGTGGCCAGTCGTCACTGTCACAAACATAAGCAAACTTTCAAACCTCACACCAGTCGTCTTCTACTACCCCTTAACAAGCACCCCTAACTATCTTGTCAAATTAGGAGTTGCAGCCACGGGCGGCATTGGGCCAGAAAAGGACATTGTGGCTTTCAGCGCAATTTGCCAGCATTTAGGATGCGAATATGGCTTCGTACCTCCGGGAGGCTCACCGCCCTGCAACGCAGCTTACAAGGCTTCAATGCCTATGGGCTACTGCTGCTGTCACGGCTCTCAATACGATTTCATCCATGGCGCAAAAGTAATCGGCGGTCCCGCTCCCCGACCAGTGCCCATGGTTCAATTGCAGCTAAACTCATCCACGGGGGACATAAGCGCGGTTGGGATGCAGGCACCTACGATTTTTGGGCATGGCCCGCCTGGAACCACTGATCCCGCGTCGGTTATGCAGTATGATTTGCAGGGTGGAGATTTGGTGACGCAATCCACAGTTTTGGGATGAGAGATATGGGCGAAGAAACTGAGAAGAAGACGGCTTATGACAGGCTTGTCGACTGGTTTGACGTGAAATTCGGTTTTGCCAAGACACCGCTTAAGCCGATTCCAGATTTCACGATGAACCCGATTTACTGGCTTGGTTTACTCTTGGCGGTGACTTTCGGGTTGCAGGCCCTAACAGGAATATTTATGCTTCTCTACTACGTCCCCACACCCGCCCAAGCATACTCTTCAACAGCATCCATCATCAGCTCTGTGCCTCTTGGCTCACTCGTCGAAACCTTTCACCTATACACCGCCTATGCCATGATTCTTTTGACGTTTCTTCATTTAGTTCGCAACTTTTTCGGCAGCGCGCATAAAGGAAACAGGGACTTGATGTGGCTTGTCGGAATCGTATTGGCCACGGTGGTAATCGGCTTCGGCGTGACAGGCTACCTTTTACCGTGGACAGTGATTTCCAAATCTGCAAGCGACGTCGCCATCGGATTCCTCAACTTCTTCCCCGTTGGCATAGCGAACCTTGGAAAATTCGTGGCAGTAGGCTCAGGAAGCGACGCCTCGGAATTAACGACTTTTCTACATATCCACACCGTTTTTCTTCCGTTGGCGCTGATTGCGCTTTTGGGATTGAAGATTTACATGTACGAAGTGCATGGCCCAATCTACGTGTCAGCATATGGGAAACCTGGAAAAGGCAAATACTATAGTTGGTTCCCAAAAATCTTCCTCTACTTCGTCATGCTTGCAGCTGCGTATGTTGCGATTTTGCTGGCGGCAGCGTCTCTTTTCCCTCTATCTTTAGCCCCCGCGTATTCAGCCGCAACCGCAGGCGCATACGTAGTGCAGCCCGATTGGTACCTGCTTTGGGTTTATCAACTATTGAAAATCCAGCTTTTCGAAGGCTCCGCAGCAGCTTACGTGATAGCCGCGTTGATTGCTTTCGGAGTGATTCTTTTCCTCATGCCTTTTTACGATAGGAGCAAACGAAGAAACCTCAGCCAACGACCAGTTTACTCCACCATTGGTGCTGTTCTGATAATTGAGCTTATCACTTTGACTATATGGGGATACTTAACACCTGGGCAAATAATTCCAGACTATCAAGCACTCGCAGTTTTAGGCGGAGCAGCCGTGGTAACCATCGCCGCCGTCTGGGCGGTTTATCGGCTTAGACGAAAAACAAACATGGCAACAGTGATACCTGTGCAAACGAAAACCAACTCTTCCGCCGCCAACATATCCATAGCAAGCCAGTCCTTTGCAGTGCAAGCCTCCGACGAGATGGCTCGGACAAAGAAGGAGCAAATCAAACGCGCCGGCGAAAGCCTGTTTAGCCCATTCACCGCTGTCTTCGCGGTTTTCTTGGCGGTTGCTTCGGTTTCTTTGGCATCAGCCGTAAACATGCTGCCCACCATTTCAGCGAATGCATCTTTTTTCACCTTAGCTTTAATGGCTTTCGCAGTTTCGTCTTTTTTCATGATTCGAATGCTTCGAAAGTTTGTTTTAGCGTATGAAGGAGCGGTGGCCAAATGATGAAGAGCGACTTTGATTCCTTACGGGTTACTACGTATTTCCTTTTGGCTTTTCTAGTCGTGGTCGGAGTTTCTATTTGGCTTCTGAATCTGATAAGCCAGCAAAGAGTCTTCGGTTTCTTGATGAGCGCCGAATTCGTCGCGTTCGCTATGCTCGTCTACCTTTACTACATGGAGGACCCAGCAGTCGCTAAGAAACTGTTGACCTCAGGGTTTGTTGCCATAGGAATTCTTGTTATTTTATCTGGTGCCGTATTAGCCGGAGTCGGTACCCCTGTGGCGCTGCCTAAGCCCAACGTTTCGATGACCCTCTATGCTGGGGAGGTTTCTCCTACGTTGTTTGGGTTCGGGAACAGCGCAACCGCCATAACTTCGCCGGGTCCAATCCTTAACTTCACGGTGGGCGATGTCGTGAACATGACGATTTTTAACGCGGGAACAATGCCGCATAACTGGGCGATAGTCGACTCCGACAGCACTTCAGGCAAAGTTTTGTTCGGCGCAAAAATCGACAGCGGCTTAGTTCCTATACCTGTCAATGAAACAGCATCGGTTGCTTTCAGAGTCACCAAAGCAGGGGACTACTTCTACATTTGTCAAGTTCCAGGGCACGTCCAGCTTGGCATGTGGGGAAGCGTGGTAGTGAATCCGTGATACGCAAAAACGCAGAAGAACTCTTCGTTTCATTTATGTTTTTGTTTGCAAGTTTACTCACGGGTCTAATGAGCTTCTTGGCATTTGGCTTTGTAATTGCAAAGCAAAAAGCCGAAAGAAAAAGGGAACCCCAAAAAGCTGTTGGTTTTCTTGCAGACAAGAATAGAGCGCTGAATTTTTACAGAATATTTTCTGTAGCCTACGACACTTTGAATCCGTCCCTGTACACCGTTGCCATGCGAAGCGAAATGGTAAATCAAATCGGAAACGGCGCGAACCTGCGAGTGCTTGACGTTGGATGCGGAACAGGCTACACGACCTCAGGAGTTTTGAGGCGAGGAGACATTGCGGAAGTGGTTGGGTTGGATATGAACCCTGTGCAGCTTAAAAGAGCCGTCAAGAACCTGCGCTTCGAAATGGACAGGGCTTCGATTTCAAGAGGCGACGCGGACAACCTGCCGTTTGAAGACGGCACTTTTGACGCCGTAATTTCGGTCGGCGCCATCGAGTATTTTCCTGACCCCGAAAGAACAATAAAGGAGCTTTCAAGAGTCGCAAAGCCCGGTGGAACCGTTATTGTTGGTGGTCCCGAAGCAGGATGGTTCAGCAAGCTTGCGTTAAACAAGGTTTTTTATACGCCTTCTGCACAAGAAATGGAGACTTTTTTTCGCAAAGCTGACCTCGCCAATGTGAAATCGCGCTTGACAGGGATGAAAACTTTTTTCGCAACAAACAGATATGTTGTTTTTGCCGTTGGAAAGAAACCAGCATAGACACAAAAAAAATTGGTTTAAGCTCTTTTCCGCGAGGCGAGTAGAGCCCAGGCTACAGGGGCATATGCGGCTGCTAGCAATGACAATATGAAAGCAAGTTGCAACATGTTAGCCGCATTTAAGAAGCCTGCAATTGCGTACCCTGCGATTAAGCCGAAGCTGGTGACGCTATGTGCAAGTATCATGTCAAGGTTGGCTGGAGCCATCAGCCGTGGATTGTCCTTGTGAGCCCGAACGACAGAGATGGAGTGAATAACAAGCGGGATGGATAGCAAAGCGGCAAGCGTGTAGAGCGGTATGAATCTGAGCAAAGCGGAAACGGCGATTACAGCGTATGTGCATATCCAACTTGCTATGTACAGTTTGACTCCAGCGTCTTTACCATATCTTGCGACAAGCGTAAGTTTCCCAGCCGCTCTATCCTCCAAAATATCAGGAATCTCATTAATCACAATCATAGAGAACAACATTATCCCCAGAGGTAACGTCGCCAAAAACGCCTGCAACGTCACCGTTTGCGCCTCAACATAAAAAGCGCCTAAACCGATAACTGACCCAAAATTCACTAACATCACAATCTCGCCTAGTCCGTGGTGACCAAAACTAATGGGCGGAGCCGTGTAGAACACGGCGCAGAACACGCCCAATAACCCGAAGGCCAAGATAGGCAAACCTCGGGTTAAGGTAAGATAGAACCCGGCGGCCAAAGTTATCAGGTAGCAGAGCGTAAAAGCCTTAAACATACTTTTAGGCGCTAAAAGCCCACTGCTAAGAGTAGCGCTACCGCCGGAATATGGGTTCTTCTCGCCCGGCGCAAGCTTGTCAACGCTGTGCTTGTAATCGTAGTAGTCGTCGGTCATGTTTAAGGCGATATGATTGATTATGATAGCGACTAGCACGAGAAGAAAGTAAAACGGAATAAAACCTCTGTTAGTTGCCCAACTGACTAAACCCCCAAGGACCGCGGGGAAGATGCTTGGAGGCACAAAATGGTAGCGGAAGGCTTGCCACCACACTTTTGCTTTACTTGCTTTTAACGTACTAGTCATATTGGTTCATCCAAATTTTGAGTGAGCTGAATAGGGGTTGAGAATAAAGAAATCAACCGATAAGATGTGAATTCGTGCGATTAAGGATAGCATACGCCAAAACGCTTGGCTCTTGCAATTCAATTATAAAAAACGGCGAATTAAAACTTACCTAAAGACGCTGCAAACCCAAGACTTTCCTTGAACAAATTCTTTCCAATGTTGTTGCTTTAAGCCTACCACAATTATTTATAAAAAATCAATGACACATATATGAATATAGTATCCGAAGATTCTGGATAACAATCTTTCGGGAGCACTATTAATGAGGAAAATTCAAAGTTCAAATTTTAAAGTCACCAGAGAAGTCAGTGGAAACCAAAAACCAAAATTGCGCACAAGTATGCCGATTGTTGAGTGCACTTGCGGAGAAAAAATCCTAGTGGTCCCCGACGTAGCTGCCATGGAGAGAGCAATAAAGAATCATAAAGCTAAACACAAAAGCGTTAATGAGCAACATCTAACTGAAAAAATTCTAAAAGCTGTCAGCAAGCAAATGCTCCAGCAAGCTTAGCCGCCATTCTCGCCACAGCCGACTAGAATATCCTTCAGAGCTTAAGAATCAATTTTGAGTATACTCGCAGAAAAAAAGCGAAAAAAACTGACTTGTTTCTGTCAAAACTTACTTTCCCGATGTCAATGCAACGCCGCCCAAGGTAATCAGAAAGCCACCGATAAGAACAGCCATGTCAAAGGCCATCAAAGTCCCGGTAGCGATCATAACGAAAAATCCGATCAGCATGGGTATCATCCCGTACATTCTTTGGTCTTTCTTTTCACCCGTGAGATACGCTTTTCTGCCAAACCAAATTGTCAAGATAGCGAATACAACTCCGAGAACACCGACTGCTACATTTCCATAGGCGAAGTAAACTATGCCGGAGAGGAATATGACGATTGCTCCTAGTAAGGCAATGATGTAGCCCCATCTTGGTCGCTTGCTGTTAACTCTTAAAGGCACTTGGGAAGTGGTAGAATTAGGTAGTTGACTAATTGTTTTGGTTTTAATTTTCTCTCTTCCAATCGTATTAGCGCTTGATTCGTTGATAAAACTTTGGATAAAAAATAGGCGCTACTTAGTGGGTTCTTCTGGTTGGTGTTTTCTGAAAAGAATGAACACGTGTCCCCTGACTTCAACCAAGCCAGATCCAGTTTGCTCTGCCGCTTTAGTAGCTATGCTCTGAGCTGTGTTTTCACCTTGCAAGGCAGCGGGTAAAATTTTGACCTTCACCATCTTGTTTTTCTTCAGTTGCTTCTCAACCTCGCCTGCGCACTGCGGCGTTAAACCTTCCTTGCCCACCCAGATAGTTGGGTTTTCATCTTTCAGTACGTGCCTAACGTGGCGCTTCATTCGTGTCTTTATTTTGGTGCTCAAATTGTTCTTGCTCCATTCTTTTTCTAAGCATAATGCGTGTTTGGTTACCGCAGTTTAAACATGTTATTACAACATGAGGCTCCCTTTTCTGCTTTACTCTAACCCTACAATTACTTCCCCCAACAAGCAACGAGTTGCATTTTTTGCATGTTTGCCTCCGAAAATCAACGGGTAAACGCATTCTCGCCGCCATAGCAATCCTTCGAGCAGACTTCACATACCTCATGGCCATTCCTGGATCACTTCCATAAGCATTCTTTGCCTCATCAAACAATGTTTGAATGCGCTGCCGCGCTATTTGCTTAACGCCGGTTTGTCTCATTTAGCCTTCACAAACAAAAGATAATTTGAGACAGCTGGAACATAACATTTGTGCCTAAGTCAGCTGGTTCCCATGAGTTCAAGCTTCAAACGTTTCAGCGCTTCATTGATCTCAAGCGGTTTATTCTTCAATGCCGCCTTAGCTTTTGAGGTGTCAAGAGATGAATCCATGGGTCGTTTTGCAGGCCACTTGAATTGGGAAGCCGAAACAGGGTCTATGAGGGATTTGTCCAAGTCGAAAGTTTCAGCGATTAGTTGGGCAAACTCGAATCTGCTTACCCGAGTGGCGCCGCATAGGTGAAATACTCCAGTTAAATGGCTCATGGCCGCCTCCAGAGTCATCTCCGCAAGATTCGTGTTAAGCGTGGGGGTGTTCCATTGGTCGGTTACGATTTTTACGCGTTCGCCTCTTCTGAGTGCCTCGATCAGCCAGAGAGCAAAGTTTACTTTCCCAGCAGCAGGAGTAGAACCGTAAATAACGCTGGGCCTACCGATAAAATGTTCGCCCTGAGCCTTAACCAGCTCTTCAGCCGCAAGCTTAGTCACCCCATAATGATTAATCGGGTCAGGCTGATCCGACTCGGCATAGTTGCCTTTCTCGCCGTTAAAAACATAATCGGTTGAAATGTAAATCAAAAAAGAACTCACGTCTTTGGCTGCATACACGATGTTTCGGGTGCCTTCAACGTTGATTTTCCAAGCAAGCTCCTTGTTCAATTCGCATTTGTCAACATCTGTTAGAGTTGCTGCGTGAACTACGACATCGGGTTTAATTCGCCTAAAAGCTTCATGAACCAACTCTTTGTTTGAAACGTCAAGTTTGACAAAGGTGCCGGAAACGGGCAACTCTTGAATGTCAGATGAGTAGACTTCAATGTTTCTTTCAACTGCCATCTTCGCCAGTTTGGAACCGTAGAGGCCTCTGGCTCCGGTGATGAGAAGTTTCAATGAAAGCCACCTAGTTTCCAAGGTGTAGGATGCAGGATCACATCTGTTGCAAATGGCGTCCACCAATGCTCGTTCTCAAGGTACCAGCGAACTGTGGATTCTAGAGATTTTTCAAAGTCGCATTTTGGCTGCCAATTCAGTTTGTTTCTTATTTTTGAGGAATCCAGACTGTACCTTGTATCGTGTCCTGGACGGTCCTCGACGAAATTGATTAGGCTTTCAGGCTTGTTGAGCACTGAAAGGATTTTCTTCGCGATCTCTATGTTAGAAATTTCGTTTCCTGCTGAGACATTGTACACTTCGCCCGCCTCTCCTTTTTCGAGAACCACTTTGATTGCTTCACAATGATCTTGAACGTATATCCAGTCGCGGATGTTTTGGCCAGTTCCGTAAATTGGAATGGGAAGATCCCTCTGCGCGCGTATGATGGTTTTCGGAATAAGCTTCTCAGGCAGTTGATATGGACCGAAATTGTTGGTGCAGCGGGTAATGGATACGTTCATGTTGTAGGTTTTGCGGTAAGATAAGACAAACATGTCAGCAGCAGCTTTAGAGGCGGAGTAAGGATTCGATGGCTTAGGTGGATCCTGCTCGGTGAACGAGCCTTCTAACGCTTCGCCGTATACCTCATCGGTTGAAACCTGCAGAAACCGAGCTTTATGGTTATGCCTGCGTATTGCTTCCAAAACCGTGAATGTGCCGACAGTGTTGTTCTGCAGAAACACGTTTGGGTCCGCGATGCTTCTGTCCACATGTGTCTCTGCTGCGATGTTGACAACCGCGTCTACTTGATGAATGAGCCTGCTGATAAGCAGGGGATTGCAGATGTCGCCTTTGATAAAAGTGTATCTTTTATCGTTTTCAACGTCATGCAGGTTAGCAGGGTTAGCGCCTATACCTATTTTGTCGACGTTTATCAATTCGTAATCAGGACATTTATCAAGGATGTATCGGCAAAAATTGCTGCCGATGAAACCTAAACCTCCAGTAACTAAGAGTTTCATAGTTAATCCTCACTTGTTAGCTGGGAGATTCCAATCCCAAGCTTTACCTACACGCGCATCGGTTTTTTTGCTGTTGATAATTTCAGGGATAAGCGAGGGGTCATTCCAAGGTCTGCGTTCCTCATCGGGATCAGTAGGGTCATACAAGTTAGTTGTGAAGTACAGCAACATCGCCGATTCATCGCCAAGAGCCTTAAAACCATGCCAATAGTGACCTGGAATACGCACCAACTGCAGGTTCAAAGAACTTGAAATAACCTCGTTGAGTTCTTTGGTTTTGTCGTCGAAAGCGCAGATTTTTATCATTCCTTTAAGCGCTAGGAAATAGTCTATTTGTCCTCTTAGATGCCTATGCCATGCACGGATAACACCGGGATATGTCGATGAAAGATTCGCTTGAGCCACTGTATCTTCTCCGAACAAGTCTTTCCAGTCTTTGCGCATAACTTCGGTGAAAAAGCCGCGTTCATCTGGCAACCGATTTATTGGCTTAACTCTTATCCCCGTTAACATGACAGTGCTCCCTTGCAGTAATTCTTACGATAATATTTATAATAGTTGCTATCTCCTCAGGTTTAAACTTCCAGTTCTGAGAAGTCGCCAACATGCAGTTTGATGGTTCTGCTCCTCTGGTTTTTCGTCACCTTCGCATTTTTACCAATTAAGCTGTCTTCCAGCCGCTCTATGCCTTTGACGGTAACGTTTTCTTGAATAACGCAGTATTCGATGTTAGAATCAATGACTTGCGAGCAGTTTCCAATGCTAGTGTATGGTCCGATGAAAGAGTTTTCAATCAACACTCCCCGCCCTATCACGCAGGGTCCCCGAATAGTGCTGTTTACAACTTTGGCTCCTGACTCAATCTTAACCCTGCCATCTAGTGAACTGTTCACCACTTCCCCCTGCACATCAAGCAAGATGTATTCATCCAAAATCTTCGCGTTTGCAGACAGAATGTCATCTTTTTTACCCGTATCTAGCCACCAAGAATTCAAGATTTCAGCCTTAACCTTGAAACCCATGTTTATCATTTCTTGGATTGCATCTGTGATTTCTAATTCGCCTCGCCAAGAAGGCTTTATCCGCTCGGTTGCCAGATGGATGTTGCTTGAGAAGAGGTACGTACCGATTATGGCTAGGTTTCCCATCGGAGTTTTAGGCTTCTCCACCAACTTGAGGATATTTCCTTTTTCGTCAAGCTGGGCTATGCCGAAACTCGATGGATTATCAACCTCTTTGAGGATTATGAGTGCGTCAAGATGTTCGTTTTTGAATTTTTTGACAAATGCATTTAGACCTTGACCTGTAACGTTATCGCCTAGGCACATGACAAAGGAATCATGCCCCAAAAACTGCTTAGCAGTCTTAACCGCATGAGCTAAACCCAGCGGTTCCTGAGGAATATAGGTTACATCAAGATCCCAAGCTGAACCCCCGTTCACATAATCCTTAACATATTGCCCAGTTTCAGGCGCCGTGATTATGCCTACCTTCTTTATGGCGGTCGCAGCTACCTGGTCAAGAACGTAACCTAAGATGGGTTTGTTAGCCACCGGAATAAGCTGTTTAGCGCAAGTGAAAGTTAAAGGCCTAAGCCGGGTGCCTTTTCCTCCGCTTAGAACAAGTGCTTTCATATCAATCCCTGCATTGAGTTAGTTCAATTTATGACTTGGGTTTTCCACTTAAAGGTTACGTAAAAGTTAGCTTGTGATTGTATCGTTGCAAACACATAATCGTATTAACATTGAAGAGAATAACAGTTTAGAGATCGCTAATTCTAATCGGGTGAACAACCAAAATGCAAACCCAACTAAAAATTCAGGTAAACCATCATTTTGCGAAACTTGCAAGTAAATGTAAATTCGCTGACTCTTGCAGTCTATTCTCCAATTCAAGCTCCACCTGCTCAGAAGGCGGGGGAACCTACTGCGGCAAATACAGAACGCTGACCAGAATGACGGGAGATAGAACTGCCAATTCAACTCAACGGAAATTCATGGAAGATTACGCAATCCATCAAAGTTTGCCAACCGATGTGTTTGGCTAATTCTCGCTTGGTTTATTTGATTTAGATGCGCCTGTCATTTTTTCTACGACGTTGAGCACCAAACGTAAGGGTCTGCGAAGAGGACCTAGTGCGCCAGTAATTTGGCGGAGACTTGCTACATCATCTTTGTCAATAGTTCGTGTTATTGTTGCGACCAAAATGAAAATTATGACAAAAGCAACAACACCGATGATTAGTTGTTGCAAAGTAACTGACACGAACAAAAACTTGGTAAGAGGTATTTTTGAAATTAGAATGTAGGTTGATACAGAAGTTATGGCTGAAGAAAGCACAATCTTGGCGGAAGACAGCCAATTCACTGAAACCCCAAATCGCTTTTTAATGATGACGAGTCCTACGAATAAACTTGGAAGACCTACAGTTAAGGAAGACGCGATTAAACCTATTACGCCGAATTGGGATATTAACAGAAAATAAACTGGAAAACCAACTCCCACTTGGAGGACAGATAGGCCCATGTTGAGTCGTGTGAAGCCTTGCCCCAGCAGTAAATTGCTTATGCTTAAGCTTCCCAAAGCAGTATAAAGATAAGTAACTGAAATCAACGCCAAAAACAATGGGGCCGAAGCATAACTGTTGTGGTAAATAAATCCGATGCCGGGCTTTGCAAGCGCAATCACCAATGCTGTAACGGGCACGACAATAAGAGAAGCATACTTCACTGAATATTGAAATACGTTTTTCAGAGTCTCACGATCTTTCCGGTAATCCAACTTGGAAAAAGCGGGGAACAGCATGGTTGTAACCGGGGTTGCAAAGAAAGTGATTAGAACCGAGAAAGCCACCGCTAAATTGTAGTTCCCGATGGCGGCATTGTCTGTTATGTAAAATGCAAGTATGTAACTGGAAAATACCGTAAGTAACCCCGTGAGTATAGTAGCTATCGAAACAGGTATACCGTATCTCAACATGGTCTTGATTGTCGAAAAGACTTCAGTTTTTGAGTTTGCTGACTTAGGCAACAACCTGTAAATGGTCCACACCAGGATCACGCCGGTTGACCCGGCAATCAAGGCGGAAACGGTGTAACCCGTTATTGCTCCAAGAGTTCCAAAACCTAATAGTACAAGCCCGATTATCAAACCAGTTTTAATGGTTGACTGAATTATCAGCATAAAGCTGTAATAATGCATTATTTCCAATCCAGTGAACGCGGCAGTTGCGGTGTTAACAAGTGCCCCCGCCAAGATGAAAAAGGATGCGATCTGAATTAACGGAACTATTGTGGGGCGATGCAGGCTTGAGGCTATAAAAGGGGAAAGGGCGAATGACAGAATAGAAAGCGACAAGCCCAAGATGATCTCAAAAATCAAGCCCGAGACGATAATGCTTCGTATTTTCTCTTTGTTTTCAACGTTGTACTGTGCCGAGTACTTAACCATCGCTGAGTTAACTCCGCAGTCCCGGAACGTGGCGATCAACGAAGGTCCGACGATTGCGATTGAGTATAAACCATAGTTTTGTGCACCCAGAATGTAAGTAATGGCTAATATGCCTACAAAAGAGATGACTGTAGAGGCAACTAAACCCCACATAAGGTTGAAGCCGCCTTTCGCTGAAACCCGCGCCATCTCTGAAGCTTTGCTCATGAATTAATCCCAAGTCTGCGCTTAAACGTAAAGTTAAATTACCGATTGGGAGCACTTGCGTTTATCACTTTTGGTCCACCACTCCAAATGAAAAGCCCCAGACTTAAAGAACAAATGATTTAACACCGCGCCAGAAGTGTCTTTTCCATAAATTTTCAGCTGGTTCAACCGTGGATTATGGCATCGCTCGACCTTTCGTCAGGTGCCTAAGCCTAATGCGACGAATTTGAGTTTCTTGCTGAATTTCTCGGCATCGTATATTCGTCTTCCATCCACGAGTATAGGCTGCTTCATGTTTTCAACGTAGTCTTCAGGAGTTAATTTTTGAAATTCACTCCATTCGGTAACTATTATAGCGCAATCTGCTTTTTTGATGCAGTCAAGCGCCGAAGCGGCATAACTTATTTTGTCGTCGAAAATTGATTTTGCAGTTTGCGAGGCGACCGGGTCATAGGCTGTCACGTTTGCCCCTTCTTTCAACAATTGGTTTACTATGGGAACAACTCGGGCTTCTCTCATGTCGTCAGTGTCGGGCTTGAACGCTAAACCCAAAATTGCAATTTTCTTGCCTTTCAAGTTGCCTAGTTGTTGTTTGCAGAATTCTACGGCTTTGAGAGGCTGGGTGTGGTTTACGTTTTCGACCGATTCCAAAAGTTCAGGGGTATATCCCATGTTTTTTGAGCAAGCAACTAAGGCTTTTACGTCTTTAGGGAAGCATGAGCCGCCGTAGCCCAAGCCCGCATCCAAAAATAGAGGCCCTATGCGTTTGTCTAGACCCATCGCTGCCGCCACGACTTTAACGTCTGCACCGGGGATTTTTTCGCAAATGTTGGCGATGGTGTTGATGAAACTGATTTTGGTTGCTAGCATGGCGTTGCTGGCGTATTTGATGAGTTCAGCTGTCGAGAGGGTGGCTCTAATCAGGGGCGGCATCTTAGCGCTGTAAAAATCTTTGTACAGATCTTCCAAAGCGTCGCCTGACCGCTTATCAAACGAACCTATAACAACTCGATCAGCATTAACCGTATCTTGGAACGCTGAACCTTGACGCAGAAACTCTGGATTCATGCATAGGCCGAACTGTGCCCCGCAGGTTTTGAGCGATTCCGACTCAAGTATAGGTTTCACCGTGTTCTGAGTCGTTCCCGGGATAACGGTGCTTTTGACAATTGTGACGTGATAATTGTTTTTTTGCTTTAGTGCTTTGCCTATATCGTGTGCGGCTGACGCTATGTATTTGAGATCTATGCAGCCATCGTCCTTACTAGGGGTCCCGACAGTTACAAAAGTCAAGTCTGAATCTATAACGGCTTTTTCCGTTTGATTAACAACACATTTCAAATTGCCCCCCTCAATACTGACCTTGAGTTTTTCCTGAAGGCCAGGCTCGTGAAAAGGTGGGATTCCCTGATTGATTTTTCTTGATTTTTCCTCGTCCACTTCGCAGGCGGTGACGTTGTAACCTTTGCTTGAGAACCCAACAGCTGTGCACAAGCCCACGTAACCTGCGCCTATGATGGAGATTTTCGGTTGATTTTTCAAAGGGCTAAACCTCGATGAAAGGTAGATTTGAATTTAATAATCGGGTTAAATATATATGGGTTCATGCTAAAAGAGAAAAGGCAAGGTGAGGCTCAGTGATCCGTAAGGTTATTGTCCCAGCGGCAGGGTTGGGCACCCGGCTGTTTCCAGCCACGAAAGAGCAGCCTAAAGAGATGCTGCCGATATTCACAAAGACACCTCAGGGCGACCTGGTGGTGAAACCTGTTGTGCAACTGGTTTTTGAGCAATTGTACGATGCTGGACTACGCGAGTTCTGTTACGTTGTAGGTAGAGGAAAACGAGGAATTGAGGACCATTTTACCCCTGATGAACACTGCATAAAAACATTGGAAAGCCAAGGAAAAAACGGGCAAGCCTTTGATCTTGAAAACTTTTATGATAAGCTTAATTCATCCACGACAATGTGGGTCAATCAGCCTGAAGCCTAAAGGGTTCGGCAACGCAGTTTTGATGGCGCAACCATTCGTTGAGAACGAAAGTTGCCTAGTTCATGCAGGTGACAGCTGCATAATTTCGAAAGACATGGATTATTTGAAAAAGTTGATTAACGCTTTTGAGAGACTAAATGCTGACGCCGCCTTCCTGGTTTTGGACATTGAGAATCCCAAAGCAATACGGAATCGTTGAAGGCGACGAAGTAGAGCCTGGAATAATTCGCGTTAAGTCAGTGGTTGAGAAACCAGAGAAACCAAAGACACACTGGGCAATAATGGCCATGTACGCCTTCAAACCAGCAATCTTTAAAGCATTGGAAACAACAAAGCCCGGAAAGAACGGCGAAATCCAGCTTACCGACGCAATCCAGAAACTGATTGACTTGGGATTCAAAAGTTTACGCAGTAAAACTCGACAGAAGCTACTCACATATGGATATTGGCAGTCCAGAGAGATATTGGCAGGCTTTAGAATTGTCGCATCAACAGTTTTGTGAGGAGACCGAATTTATGATGGACAACATAATCAAAGAAGACCTTGAAAAGATAAGTAACATTGTCAAAGGAGACGCTTTCGCAGGAAAAAAGAGTACTGGTCACAGGTGGGGCAGGGTTTATCGGCAGTTGGCTTTGCGATGTTCTGATTGGTTTTGGCTGCTTACGTGACTGCAGTCGATGATTTATCTACTGGAAGACTGAAAAACATCGACCATTTAAACGAAAAATCATCTTTCCAGTTTGTAAAATCTGATATTTGCACGTTCAAGAGTAAAGAAAAGTTTGATTTCATTTTTCATATGGCTGGGCACGCGTCTCCCGATGAGTATCAAACGCATCCGATTGAGACTTTGCAAACAAGCGCTTTAGGAAGCTTCGCCATGGCGGAGCTTGCAAGGAAAAATGATGCGACGTTGCTGTTTGCTTCCACCTCGGAAGTTTATGGTGACGCAGAGGTTATTCCAACGCCTGAGAGTTACTGGGGAAAAGTCAACCCGATCGGACCACGGTCTTGCTATGATGAGGGAAAACGTTTTGCCGAAGCTCTTCTCATCGCGTACAGTAAACAGCACGGACTCGATGTGAGGATCCCAAGAATCTTTAATTCTTATGGCCCCCGTTTGCGTGAGGACGGCTTGTACGGCAGGGCTATGTCACGGTTTATTTTGCAGGCGCAAACTAATCAGCCAATCACCGTTTATGGCGACGGAAAGCAGACTAGGTCTTTTTGTTACATAACGGATACAGTAACAGCATTAATGTTATTAATGACAAATATGAAGGCAAAGAGTGAAGTTGTAAACATCGGCAACACAAAAGAAATCACAATACTTGAGTTGGCAAAAAAAGTTCAAGAAATAACAAAATGCAAGTCAAACATAGAATTCCGACCTCTACCTAAGGATGACCCGAAAAGACGCTGCCCAGACGTGAGCAAACTTGAGAAGACTTGCTGGGTGGAAACCAAACATGAGTTTTGCAAAGGGGCTGAAAAGAACGGTAGAGTGGTTTTCGGAAAAGAAGCAAGCTACTAATGTGGCTTAATTTCAGATCCTAAGATTTTTTAGGTAGTCGATTATTTTTAGGTAATCTTCAGCTGAAACGTACCAGCCGCTGGCACGCATTTCTTTAACTTTCTCTACTAGCTTTTCCTTGTTGATTCTTCCGGTTCCAAAGATTTTGCCCAAAATGTATCCCGTCCCGTGAAGTTCAATTCCTAGAATCCTTGCGACGGATCGGGCAACTTGGTCGTCGGCTATAGCTATCCCATTCAGCTCCTTAGTCAAGCAGAGAACCTCGGCTTCCGCCTCATGCAACGGGTGCATTTTACTTTCTGCAGCCATTTCCGTCACGTAATTGAGGTATCCTTTGTCGCTTATGTTGTGGACCTTGATTATTTCCTCTTTGAATAATGTTTCTAAAACAGATGCTTCGGGCGCTTTTTTCTTTTTGCCTTCGCGAACTACCTCTTCAAACACGCTAGCTGTGGTGAATTTTTGTTCTGAGACGTCTTTGAGGAGCGCTGCTAAAGAAGATTTTGCCAGGTAAATTAGGGGGGTTGAGTCGAAGACCAACGGTTTAGGCATTATTGTTCCTTCAAGGCTTTTTCGAAGTCTTCGCGGAAGTCCTCATATGAGTACTGGAAAGAAATTTTTCTTTGCCGTACTATCTCCATCATTTCCCAGAGGGATAAACCTGCGATCTTCGAAGCTTTCCAAAGGGTTACTTTTCCGCCGCTATAGAGCGTTAATGCCCTTTCGAGTTTCCTGTCTGCAATTGCCTTTGCTAAGAGTTTTCTGACGACAGTGGCACGGTCTGCTTTTTCTTCTTTTTCGATTTCTTCTATGTCTTCAGCCATGTCTTCAGGAACCCGTGTTGAGATTATTTCTGTCATTGTCTTCACTGTTTACAATAACATGTATACGATACGTATAAATGTTTACGAGAAACAAAACGCAAATCAACCACATAATTTCGCTCAAGTAAATACGTCACTTTTTAGGTTCTGGATTGAAAAGTATGTTTTTTTGCCTCTTTACGTAGGGGGATTATTGGCGATTTTGAATTGACTATAATATCAACAATGTCAGTAACGGTTAATGTTGTTGATGATAAGCCCATGGACCAGAGAAGAAGATGTGAACGTTGGTAACAATCAAGAAGCCACCACCCTCGAGCTCACGAAGAAAGTTAAAGCAGCCAAATACAAATCAACCACAGAATTTAATCCGTTGCCGAAGGATGATCCGAAAAGACGTTGCCCAAACACAGACAAACTTGGCAAACTTGTTGGGTTGAAACGGACAATCAGCTTAGAGACAGGGCTAAAAAGAACTGTTGCTTGGTTCGCTCAAAATCTTTAGCAATAATAGAGAGAAACGCCAAAAAGCTTGCTTTTTTGAATAAATCACAAAATACAAATCCTTAAAAGGTGGAAATAAAGCTGGGCTGAAAATCTTTTTTTAGTTGTTTGTTGCTGGTATGAGTCTAGTAATAAGGTATTGAAGTCCGAACGGTTTTGTTTTATTTATCACGGTTAGTTTACTTCAGCTTAATTTTTGGGCTTCGGTGTTGTTTAAATGGGTAACAATGGAAAAGCACCTTTGGAATATGGGACAGCTTGCGACAACTATTGTAATGTTTGAAATGGTTGGGTTCTCGATTTCAACAATTAGTTTGGCTCTCCAAATAGACAAAGAGAAACCTAAGAGTCCCATTTGTAACAAGAAGTTATTTCAAAATGTGCAAAGTAAAACTATGGCACTGGTAAAGCCCGAGAAATGTAAGACCATCGCAGAAATTTCGTCTTTCACCTCAAATACTTATCAATTAATACATTAATGCAAAAACACTGTTTGCTTCTACTATTAGTGGTTCGTAATTATACCATTTTTGTTAAAATAACTATGAAAAAACTTTCAGAATTTTTTCAAATCCTTTTTTTCGTGACAAAAACGATTGAAGGAGTAATCAACATATTCTCGAATTTTGATTCTCTCGTTGGCAGGTTATTAGAGCGCCCCTTCGTGATGTCAGCAGCGCCTTGTTCGTCCACCAATTCCTTCACGAAGCCAACCATCCCATAGCTGTGGTTATGGGAAGGGATCTTAGCAAAATGATAAAGTGAAGATGGCGGTTTAAGATGATGTTTTACCGCAAATGCGCCGAGCCGTGACAGTAGCTGCTGCCTGAGTTTCATCGTATTTGATGTTTTCTGACTATAACTTTTCCCATCTGGCCAGTCATCCCAGTAACCCGTGAACCAATCTTCGATTACATATAAACCGCCTAGTTTGAGGTGGTTATCAAATAAATGCCAAAATGTTGTTCTGGTAAGTTCGCCGATATGTGAACCGTCATCGATAATAATGTCAAATCCTTTCGGAGCGACATTGCTTGCCACTTCAGACAAAAATTTAGTGTCCGCTTGATTTCCCTCAAAAACAGACACTCTCTCACTGGGCGAGAATCCCTTAGGCAGATTAATATCTATACCTACAATTGTTCCTATGGAAAAGTAGTCCTTCCATAGCATGAGGGATCCACCTTCATGAATCCCGATTTCGAGAAGTTTTACCTCCTTGTCGACCCATGGCTTGAGAACTGGATCATAAAGTTCCAGATAACCATTACGAATCTTATCTGTGTTATAGCGCTCCAATGATAATTGCCTACTACGCATCATCACAATCAAACTTTGCTTCACATTCTTGAAGGTCATAAGGTATCGATTTACTTAAAAAATATTTTGATATGCGTTCTTTCAAGTATTAGTCGATGATTAATCACATCAAATCTCGGTTTGACATCCTTGCAATTCAAATATCGCTACTACTAAAATTTTGTTCAACCAACCCTAAAAAAAGTTAGCTCTTTTTGGAAAAAGGTTGAGGTTAGAATAATAGGTGTTCGCTCGATTCAAGTCACGCATTTTTTGCAGGGTTAAGGTATACTTTATGAAATAACAATAACCTTCACCTACATCTCGATGCCAACGCTAGACTAAGAACCAAAAAAATACTCAACTTCAGGGAAAAAGTATGCAAACGATTTTTAAAGAATTTAAATCAGAGTGGAGTAAGTCTAAGTGACTCAAGGATGCAGACGACCTTCAAGTCTCAAACAAAGCGGATTATCGTAGATTTGATTGGCATCTTGTTGCGAGCTAAACGACTCGACAGAGAAGCTTTAGCTTCAATTTACCTTTCGGGAGTTGGCATTGAAATTGGTGCTTTACATAATCCTTTAGGAGTGCCGCCTTCTGCGAAAGTGCGTTACGTTGACCGAATGCCCTTGTCAGACCTGCGTAAGCAATATCCAGAATTGAAATCTTACAAACTTGTAAACGTAGATATTATCGATGATGGCGAGACATTAAGAACTGTTGGTGATGCAACCCAGGATTTTGTTATAGCAAATCACTTTTTGGAGCATTGCGAGAATCCGATTAATGCAGTCGTTAATTTTATCAGGATCCTTCGTGAAGGTGGTATACTTTATCTTAGCGTTCCTGACAAGCGATACACTTTCGATAAAAAACGCCAAGTAACTTCTCTTGATCACCTAATTCATGACTATGAAGAAGGACCAACTTCCTCACGCGAAGAGCATTTCCGAGATTGGGTGGTGAACGTTGAGCAGAAAAGAAACAAAGCAGAAATTCAGCATCGAATAAATGAATTGAATTCTATTAACTACAGTATTCATTATCACGTTTGGACTCAGAACGATATGTTTAATTTTTTTGCAATGTTGAATGATCGCATGAATCTGCCTATTGAGACTCAGTTGTTCTTCAAGCATAACATGGAAGACATCTTCATCATTAAGAAACAATCTCAGAATTTGCTTTAGAGGTCCATTATCAGCAGACGCGACCTTTCTAAAGCTTGGAATACGATTATTCATAGTTTAATACTTGTTACCCTTTGATCCGATTCTCTGAATACAGTTTCTCTTTCGTTATCGAGTTTGGCAAACAGGCAGACTTATTGGTTGATTAGGGTCCAAAATTCTTTGTCTTTTGCAAATACTATTTTGCTCTTTACAATTGTTTGACAATTTGAGTGAAACGCTAACGCCCTTAGCGCTTGAATGAGTGTTCATTTTTTTAACATGTGTACACATCAAATTTGCCATTCTTTGAATTCTATATCCGAATAATTGCTTTATTCCAAAAAATGGCCAAACGCCAGTGATATTTTGGCACTATTAAGCATCGGCCCGCTACTTCTACGATCCAAAAAGCGCACACATTTCAATTAATGATCTATGGGTGTGCAGAATTTAAGTTGCTTCCCAATTATGTTTTAGTATGGAAGCCTGTGATGTTGTCAGGCTTTTCGTCAACAAAGCAATAGTTTCTGCAGAACCAAAACGACGGGGAAATCCAGGATACGGACGCCTAAGAGCACTCAGAGTTCTCGTATACGCTAGACTTAAAGGATTAGAGAACGACACCCGCATAGTTGAACATCTAAAGAAGCATTCATACGCTGCTATAACCCTTGGGTTGTGCAAAGTGCCTGATAGAACCACTGTTGGAAGATGGTGGAGACGCTATCTCAGCCTACTTGAAGAGACTTTTGGAAAAATATCAAGCATGCTTCAGCTCATGTCGCCAACCACTTTTCTAATTGTTGATTCAACACCGCTAGTGGATCTCTACGATATGGAAGCCGGCTGGGGTCACACAAGCAGAGGAAAATTCAGAGGCTTCAAACTTCATGCAGCCGTAAACCAGTTAGGATTGCCGCTAAGAGCAGTCGTCACGCCGGGGAACCGTTATGATTCGCCGTTTCTTCCCAAGCTGATTGCAGATTTGGAGGCAGATTACGTTTTAGCTGACGCGGGCTACGACTCGAAGACAAACTACCGAGCCGTCAAGGACATTGATGTTGAGCCGGTTATTGCTTCTAACCCTAGACGAGGGAAACGCAAGAAGATCAAGCATGCCCAGCTGTTGAAGACTAGGCGTTATGTGGTTGAGCAGTTTAACGGGCACATTAAAGCTAACGTTTTGAAGCAATGCTGGATAAGGCCAAGGGGTTTGGTGAAGAAAGCGGCGATGGTTATGGCTGCCTTGATAAGTTTTGATGCAGAAGCAATGAAATCTTTGGTTCTTGGCGAAGAAAGTCTAAAGCACGTGAGCAAGTACTGGGCTTGATCCAATACTCTAAAGGTTATGGAGCCTGTGAGACACCAACCGATGGCATTTCAGGATTCCAGCCCAGACCTGCTCATTAGATTAGTAGTTAACAAAACTATAAAAAACGAATTGTGCACAGGTCTAAATGATCATTAATTGGATAAATTTAAATTAGTTATACAATACAATTTATTAATTGATAAAATACTTCTCAGATATAACAAATCGAGCATTATGCAACCGATTTATAAATTCGAAAACATAGGCGCCAGTAATATATGATTCACTAAATCTTGGTTGCGACAATAATATCTTGATAACTTAGAAAGTCTATTCTTCCAGGCCATGATCCATAATGAAGGGGTTTGTTAACATTTAGGTTGTTATTTGCAAAAAGATCTATGATAAACGATTCATCGTAGCATACAGCTGCCTCTGGTGAATTGCAATCTGCCAACAAGTATTTTCCACTTTTATACTCGAAGATTATCGAACTTTTTTTTGCTTCGATAAGTTTCAGCACTTCATTATTTAAGATGAAGAAAGTAATTAAGCATCGTCCGCCTTTTTTAAGTACTCTCGCGATTTCAGAAAAATAATTTTTCATGTCATTCGGCATCATATGAGTAAATACTGATCCTAGGAACAGAAAATTCGAAACATTCGTTTTCAAATGGAAATTTGAAACGTGAAGGATGATGTTTCCCTTTGGGATTATAGCTTCTATTAAAAACATCAACAAATTGGAAATGAAAATTCGGATATTTTGAGGATATGTTTTTTTCGCACCATCGAACGCCTTTTTTTGTAATATCAAACCCTTCGTATCGCCCTGTAGAATCCAAGTATTTTGTTAAGGGTATAGCTTTACGACCTATACCACTCCCAACATCTAGAACAACCTCGTTTGGCTTAAGATGACCAATCGTTATAAAATACCTAAGAAATTCTTCGCCATTCTGCTTAAAAAGTTCAGCATCTTGTGGACCGTCGAACATAAGCCTTGTTGGGGGAATTGTCGGATCTTTTTTACCTAATAAGAAATCAAATGTGTCCTCAACATAAAATATGGCGTTTCCTTTTGTTAACATTGAACTCAAGATTATCTTCTTTATTTGAAGGGATGTTTTCATTGTTGAGCCTTAGCAATTTTTACTCGAATATACAATTAATAAAATTTAAGGTTTGCCTATTTCTTTGCTGCATTTCTCTTTATGAAGGTTGAAACGATTTTTTCACTCGAAGCTCTAGAAAATCTTGCGCTTTGAATTACGTTTGAAGTATTGGAGTTCTTCAACAAGTTGAAAAAACTTCCTATCAATAGAGAGATTTCACATCATGAAAATAGTTATTTAAAAGAACTGTTGTTTCAGGTATATTATAGCTCTCATTATAGGGAGACGAAGAATTAATGATTGCCGAAGATTTATTGACTGGAAACGTATAATTGAAAAATAATTTGATCTTCACTTGAGTACGTTCATGTTATCCATGACCCATTTTTGCAATTTTGTTATTCCTTTCTCTGGAGTAATTTTTGGAGTCCAGTTTAGAAGCTTATCAGCTTTCGAGATATTTGAAATATATACTTTTTGATCAGATTTTCGCCAATCAGCATATGATATATTAGGGGTTACGGAAGTAAGTTCTTTCAACAAATCAATTAATTCTAACAAGGATATTGATTTTTCTGGCCCCCCGCCCATGTTGAATACTCCATGTTTTAATTTACTTTCGATGAAAGCATTGTAAGCTTCCACTAAATCTATCACATTCAAGATATCTCTAACTTGTTTCCCGTCACCATAAATTGTTATGGGCTTATGGGTTAATGTCGCTATTACAAACCATGCAACCCACCCTTGATCTTCAACACCTAATTGTCTTTCGCCATAAATACAGCTCATTCTAAATACGCCGGTTTTCAATCCATAAGTGTGAGCGTAATCTTGCACATACAGGTCTGCAGCAAGCTTTGAACAACCATATGGACTGTGACCGCAGAGATCTATGGAAAATGTCTCAGGTATACCATTAACGTATTTTTCGTCAGCAAAGCAGTAACGTTTTTCCATTTCGTGCACTGGTATACCATTGACATTTTCTCCATAAACCTTGTTTGTGCTACAATAAACGAGGGCTGCATCGTTCACCCGCGCAGCTTCAAGAACATTAAAAGTCCCGATAGTATTAGTTTCAAAATCTGTTCTGGGATCGTTTAGCGACGTGGTAACAGCGGTTTGAGCGGCGGTATGAATAATAACTTTTACACCTTTTGAGACAAGTTTTACCGAATTGTAATTTCTTGTGTCACCCTTAATTAATTCCATTTGGGGATAACGTTTCTTTAAATAGTCCCAATTGTAATGTTCGTCACCCGAACTTTTGCCCAAGAGTTTGGCTCTGGAAAGGTTATCAAATATTATAACATCAGTGCCTTTTTTTGCATAATATTCTGCCACATGGGAACCAATAAATCCGGCTCCACCTGTCACCAGTATTTTTATGATTAACCGCCTCTTTTCTTGGTTATGCTCGCATCTGCCATTTAAGCATTTTCCGTTAAGATTTTTGGCATAATTTCGCGGATGTGATTATTTCGTCATATATTCTTTCGACCTTAGCAATAATAGTCGACCAAGTGTAGTTAGTAATAACTTTATTTCGCCCATTATTACCCATCTTCTCTGCCAAAACGGGGTTATCCATCAGAATTTGTATTTTACTCACGATATCGGCGACATCGCCAAATTGGACTAAGAATCCGTCTACACCATCGCTTATGACAGCTGGCACACCACCGCTTCTTGCGCCAATAACTGGTTTACGTTGATACCATGCTTCCAAATAGACTATTCCAAAAGCATCAGATCGAGAGGGCATAACTAAAACGTCACATGCATCAAAAACGTCTTTTTTCTCCGTTCCTGAAGTAAAAGGTAAATTTAAGAGAAACGATTTTTTGCGCATTTTACTAACTGCTTGGATCCATCCAGCGGTCGCTAAACCCATGGCTACAAGTACAACATCATTTCTTTTCTTTGCCAATTCTTCTACTGCGTTAAGCAAATGCATGGCCCCCTTATTGTAATCTTTCGATCCGGCAAAAAGAACCAGATATTTACCTTCTAGACCAAATTTTCGTCTAAACCGTTCACCCGAACAACCGACCGATTCCTTTTCATCCATGCCCATTGGCACAATTCGAATTCTTTCTCGAGAGATACCTAAATTGACTAGTATGTCTCGTTCAATGTAGGTGCACGCGAAAACAGCGTTAGCGTTTCTAAGCATGTTTATGAGTTCAGGGTTATAATACCCCTGTAAGCTAGGAGGAAAAAAAGGAGTTACTATGAAAGGAGTTCTTGACTTGCGGCAAGATTTGGCTGCCAACCATGTGTGAACCAGCGGGAGAGCAGTTGCATGGACAAGCTCATAGTTATTGTCATTTTGTGCCAAATGAAAATATAGGCCCAATATGAAGGGGTCCGTCGCGAAAAGTTCGATGACGCTATGCTTTAAACTCGGAACTGTTTTAGCGATAAAAGTATTCAAAGCATACAGGGGAATCTCAATGTGATAATCAATAGGGAACCGCGATACATCCACCCCATTTATTCTTTCAAAAGACCGCTTTGATAATTGACCTGACCAAGGCTTATACAAGGCAACTAGATCTTAACGCGTTAGAAGTCAACACCGTTACTTTATGTTCCTTTTCGCTCAATCCCTCAGATAAATGTTGCATATATACTTCTGAGCCTGTGAGCAGACCCGGCAGGTACCTTTGAACCACGTGAGCTACACGCATCAGATCATACGTCCGACTTATTAATGATTTTTAAGCTGCAACAAAGCAGATATTCATCCCACCGTTTAATATAGATTTACGGTTGAGTAAGATTTGATGACGTTTTACCCATGGACGTAAAAAAAAGTTTTGGTTTTTTTAGTCTGCATTCTGTAAATTTGGTGAATCACTTAAGATTCTCATACAGTTTTGAATTAATTATTAATATAAAAAATGTACACAAATAGCGTAAACTATTTTCTTGTTTTACAGCTTTTGCATAATAATGGGAAACTAAGTACGGCAACAATAAAAGGTATAATGACAGCGAAGAACACTGGCACAAAATAGTAGCCTGAAGTCTTCTCCGCAAGCACCATATGATTAAGTCTAATTGTTAAACCGTAGTTCCCATCGTTGAATTTTCCGAAGGAAATAGAATTTGGAGTAGCTGAAGTGAATGAATAATTTCTAAACTGCAAAATACTGTTTTCAGAGGTAGTCAATAGGGTTAAGTCAAGTTCACTTGAATTTAAAGGCAGTTCTATCGTAGTTCCTGATTGGTTAGTTAAGAAAAAAGATTTGTTCACTTGTGTTTGAGCCAATGAAGTATTTGAATAATCGCCTATTGTCACATTTATTCCAAGTGCTATATTATTTGTTTTCAACAATTCATATTGGCCAGGATGGTTTGCTTGAAGATTAAAAGTAAGACTAATGTTCAGATTCTGCGAATTTAAAGAGCGCTGAAACATTATTGGTTCAGACTGGTTGTAGAATACAACCGAGCTAGCAGCTATCAGGTAAGTAAGTTTCATTGGTGCGGCATCGAAAGCTGTATAAGTTGGGAAAAGGTCCAAAGGAAAATTCTGCTTGTCGGAAACAACAATCGGTTGAGAATACAATTCGTTAAAGGCAAAACCTCCAAGCATCGTTAACACAATTGCCATTGCCAAGATCACATTCTTCCTCCGGGTAACACCAAGATTCAAGCGATGCAAAGTCACAAGTGCGCTTTCATTTAGAGACTTTGCCGTCATTTGCACTCTATTAAATCTAGCAAGACAAAAGATTGCCGTAAATATTATGGATCCAAGCAGGGCCAAATTAAAGATAACTAACCATGATGATAAGCCTGCAAAGTCGGTATAAATACGATGTTTTCATGAAATATCGGATATGCAAAGTAAAATGGTCCTGCCTGCACACCATTTCCTATGATCAGATTTATGAAAAATAAGGCAACGTAAGTCGGTAAACTGGATAATAGTAATTTCTTGGTGACCGAAAGTTTGGATTTTGACGTTATGGCGAGAAAAACGCCAATCGGATAAAGCCACAAGAAGTAATCGGGCAAGGGCACTACAGATGTGTAAATGAGACAGTAGTAAGATGAAGAACATTGCTGCGGATTCTGCATATTTTCAGCATTCGGAACAAAACCGGTATGGCTATTCCAAGTAGACCCAGAAAAACGATATAATAGATTTGCGGAATTGTAAACCAGTACTGTAAGCCTTCCACGCCTGAATTATTGATAACCGACCCAGATAGAGCGCCGACATAATTGAACAGCCCACCCCTGAAAAATATTAACTCGACCACGAATAAAGCCGCACTTTCAGCTACAGCTACTAAAAGAGCAGAAAACTTTTGCTTTAATGTAGTCGACTCGTAAATGATAAGAACGGGTATTAATATTAGCGAATACCGATAAATGAAGGCACTAATCATAATCGGGAAGAACCCAATCAAGTACCGCTTTATTGAGCTTGTTCCAAAATCGACATACCTTAGCAGAAAATAGCCCATTGTAAAGAAAAAGACCGGCAAAATATCGACCTGCGCCCAAATGTAATTAATATAGAGGATCCCGGGGTTTAGAAGAGAAAATATTAACACAGCATCAGCGTAAGATGGCTTTACCTTTTGAGTAATACGATAGAGCAGAAATGCCGTAAGAAGAGTAAAGAAGAAAAGAATTAGCTTCAACACAACAACTGAAGCATATAGGTTGTAAGAGGAAAAAATATACGAAAAAAACATTGGGACAAAGAACATAAACGAAAAAAAGCCGCCAGGCCAAGGATTATTAGCCATTGGGGGAACTGAACTTGTTATACTTCCACCCAGCGAAATCCAGCTCCTCATATTTGAGGAGTCATAAGCCGGAAGAAATACTAGTGCGATGTTGACTGCAATGGCCACGAACAATAGGGCAATAGTTCTGTTTTTCGTGGAGACATTCACCCTTTATAAAAAGTCGATATTTCCTTTCTTAAGATTCTGGGCAGGACTAGATGGTGAACCAAAATCAGAAACAATCGGAATCCCAAATTCTTTATTCCTGAATGCTTCATTGACCATAATGCATTTGTCTTTTGATTGCTGTAACGTGAAAGCGAATACACAGAATAAGAAGTAGACAAAGTATTTGATTTATTCAGTCTAAGACTCAATAGAGAAGATGATTTGATATAGGTATTTATCAATTTGTTTCGAAGATTGTGATTATCTAAAGAGCGCCCGAATGCTTGAAAAACCAGTACTATGTTTAATCTAATTACTAAATTGCCACTCTGTTTGACCCTACGAGTAAACTTGTAATCAGCCCAATCAACAAAGAAATCAGGATTATATCCACCAGAATGATTAAAAACGTCCACATTTGTAAAAATGCCAGATGTGATGACTGAGGCAATAGTGGAATAATCGCCTTTCAAGCCAATTCTTGAGTCAAGGTACGCAGAATCGTTAGTCACAATTGGAGCTAGTATTCCGACTGGCGTCTTATGCGCCTTTAGTTCTTGCCATGATTCTTTTGCTATGCTTATCCAACGAGGATCAAATTGAGCGTCATCATCAAAAAAATAAAGCCAAAATACACCAAGATTTTGTGCCAATGCTACCGCTTTATTGTAAGCTTTCGAAATTCCCAAGTTAGTGTCATTTTTCAAAAAAAAGAATTTAGGATGCTTGCTACAGAAATCAGACAAATAAAGAATAGTATCAGAATCCGAACTATTATCACAAATAATCACGTGATCAACAAGTTCTGCTGCCTGCTCGAAAATTTTCAAATTGGGAATCTTATTATAGGTTATGGTTATGATAGCACTTTTGGTTGAAATAGCAGGTTTTATATTTGCGGGCAAGTATCACTCCTCCTTTTATGACAATAGTCTTCTCAATATTCCTAACCGTATGAGAAATCAAGAAATACAATATATAAAGTCGACTTGATTATTTCTGTAAGCCGCCGCTGAGTTCTTCGCCGAAAAGCCCAAAAACCAATGCGGGCTAGAACTACCTGAGTATAGAGTATACCTGAGTACCGAATATAGTGGCAAGAAGGGGTAGCGCTAAGGAGCCGCGAATTAAGAGTTCAAAAGAACATAAGATTGCGATAATGGTCTCTGCTAATACGAATAAGATCCTAAAGATTTTTTCTTTAAAATAGCTCGTAGATAATAATGCACCTTTGTCGGAATACCTCCAAGCATCAACAGTAGACTTTCCATACAAGAATTCTTTCTTGAAGAAAAAATCGAAATCATTGGGGTCGCTACGTCCAATCTCACAAGCTGTGGCATTGCTTGTAATTAGTCTTCGGCTCCTTCTTACGATAGATGATAGTATAATGTCTTGTGCTGTGTTAGTGTCAACGGAACCTGTAGCAAACAATTCTTCCAGAACTTGTTTATTCAGAAGATCAGCTTTTGTAAATGTGACTTCTGCATCCATAATATCATTGGAAAAACAATTATCGATCATTTCATCGTGATCAATGATTTCAAGGTTAGAAATTCTTCTCTTGTAAAAAATATATTTCTTGTAACTGGTTCCAACATCAATAAACAACCTGGAAGTGATGACGCTGGCGGGGCAAGATTGGAGGAGTTCCGCCAAGCTTTTAACGTAATCTCGACTAAGAGGGATAATATCCTGTTCTAAAATGAGTATGTTTTCAAAATGACAATATTGGATATTCTCTTTGATCGAAAAATAAAGGCCAAGACGTTTTTCATTTTGCTTATACTGAAAAGGAAATTTAATTGTTGCAACATAATCCTTTATGCTTGTAAAGAAATCGTCACCATCGTTAGCTACTATAATTTCAAAATTGTCACAGGTTTGGCGTAGATAGCGCTGTGAGAATTTGCTTGATATCGTCCATATCAGGATGATACGCAAGAATAAGAATGGAGATTCCATTTTGCGTTTTACATGCTTCGCTCATTACTGAATCGTCTACCGTTGTTACTCAAATTCAAAGTCATGGGTAATGTCATCCTTTCATCTTTCTAATAAATTCTTGTATAAAAAACTAAGAATAGCTACCTTTTTAAGACCAACAGGCAATGATCAAATCAAGAAAAAATTCATCAATAGATAATTAAAAAGTTGGAATAAAAAGGATTTTATTAAATTCCTTAAGACCTAATAGATTCTACGAATTACGGAGTTTTCTACCGATTGAGTCGGGTTGGTTTTACTCGCAAATATTTTTAGGACTTCTTAAATATATGATGGCAGAGAAATTGTTCAAACGAATTAGCAAGAAACGACTTTGTTAAGTTTTCGAACAAGAGTAGAAAAATTTGGCGAATTCTTGATATAATCTTGATTCAAGCAGGTGTTTCATTGGACTATAATAAAGTCTTAGCCTGAAAAGCGAAAAAGACATAATAAAAGTCTGTTTTATGAGATTTCTTGATAACTTTCCACCGTCTTTATCAATCCAAGCTATGCCGACCTCTTTTGTTTTGAAACCATGGCGAGCCGCTGAATAGATAAGATTTACGTCGAATACGAAGTCGGTGATAAGTAAGTCGCCATTTACTGCATTTACAAGATCTTTTGAAAAGACTTTCAATCCACATTGTGAATCTTTTATATCGTGAAGTCGCCAAAATAGCAGTTTCGTCAAAACGTTAAATGATCTACCGAATAGGAAACGTTTGAAAGGTCGTCTGTAAGGCAAGACAGAACTTTTCTTATATCTAGAACCAATTACCAAATCGTATTGATCGGCAAACTTCATTAATCTATTCAATTCGCTCAATGGGACAGACCCATCAGCATCAATAAATGCAATCAAATCTCCTTGGGCATACTTCAAAGCTTCAATAATTGCGCCGCCCTTTCCCAATCTGTTTGGAAGAACTATTGCTATAATTCCAAGGCGGTTTTTAATCAAGGCTTTAACAGCCTCAGGCGTCCCATCTTGACAGCCATCCATTATTATCAATAATTCAAAGTTTTTAGCAAAACTGAATTGATAATCGAGTGCGAACATCAGATTCTTCAATGTTGACTCGATTCTTCCCACTTCATTGTATGCAGGAATCACCAAGGAAAACTCAGGTTTGTCTTCCAACATAATAGTTTCCAACATATTAGACAACTTCTCCAGGGTGGTTCCCATAATGGGCAATTAAACATGCTCTTGTAAGTTGAGTACGCTTTGACGATCCATACGAACAAAGCATAGACATAACATTTTGCTGAACCTTATTCCTAAAGACAGCAATTTCAAACTGATGTGACTTCTCGGACATTACTGCTTCTAAACCCATTGAACTATCATAACATCCGATTTTGGTATTTAATACTTGTGCACAAAGGCAGATACACACAGGTTGAACGTCAATGTTATACTAGTGCTGACAAGTCATCAAGTTGGATTATAGCGATAAATTGCGATGTCTCCGCTTCGGTACAATTGATGAAACGCTGGAGACACTGTTGATTGTCCATACCATCCGTGGCCATTTACCCACCAAATTAGATATATTTGTGAGTAACCTTCATTGGCAAAAGTACTTGCAATAGTATTGGGATTATCGAATCCGTAGTCTTTGACCCGAATGTCATTGAGTGCCAACAATGCCCAACCGTAAAAAGCTGTATGAGTAAGCAAAAGTGCGCTGCTGTTCACATTGTCTTTAAACCATTGAATCGCGTTGACTGTGCTTGGACAGTCCGTAAGCGGAACGGTATTCTGCATCATGGAAGACGGAATTTGGTTGACGAATGCGTTGATTTGTGCTGGATTAAAGTATGCGAAGGGCTGTTCGGATGCATTGAATACAAAACCGAAACTCAATATCGCCGTTGATAAGACAAGGTACACAACTGCGATTCTTTGTAAATTTAGCCTCCAATGCGTCCAATTTAATTTCTTGAGCCAGCTCAATGCTTCCGTAGTAAAGAAAGCAAACGGATAAACAAGCATTAACTCCCAGCGGAAAGGACTTACCGATGTCGTTGGAATCAACATTAGAATGAGACTAAAGACAAACCAAGATCTAAGCTGTAGATTTCTTAGTTTCTTGAGACCTATCATTGCCAAGGGTAACAAGAGCACGAAACAAAAGAAGAAAAAACCTGCTTCATTGATCAACATTGACGGATAAGATGCAAAACCGGTCCACGTTGCAAAGGATGCCACAGAATTCGAGTAAAGCGGGGAGTTGCCAAGCGAAATATAGCCTGTGTAAAAGACAAGAAAATAAACCGCAGCAGGCAACAAAGTCACAATTAGACTAACCGCTTGACGGTATCTCTTATGGAAAAGTTCAGGAATGAGGGTGAATATTACAATGCCTAACATTATTACAGCCCCAACCTGATCCGACAAAACCACGGCGAGCATAGCTAATGAGAGTAACACATAATTTCTCCATGAACCGCGTTTTCGTCTTACAATTAAAATGAACACGATAAAAAGGAAAACCAAGCTAAGCTCTTCTCGAAGTTGATCCCAAGAGGTTCTTAAAGCAACAAAATAAATTGTTCCTAAAAAGGCGACAAACGTGCTCTTGAGATACGACCAACGCAAACTTGTCTTGGCAAAAGCAAAAATCGATATTGACAAGAAAGCGAGAAGTATTGGAGAAATTATCTTAATTAAAAGAACCGGTGAGCCGCTTGCACTGACTAATGGCACATAGATGGCGTAGAAGAGCGGTGCTGTTGCAAAGAAGCTCCAGAGATTAACGCCGTGATGTAGCCATAGAAGAGCTATTCGGAACATAATACCCGATCGTGTCGAATCCGACTGAGTAAGGGCCCATTAAAATCTCGGGAATAATTCTGACAATCAAGGGAGCAGCAAATGCAAGCAAAGGGAATATAACATGCTCGATGATTATTTATCCAATCTTTTGTTGAATTAGCAACCCTAGTCACTTTTTATTCTCCAAGTGCCCAAAGTACAGATATATACATATTAAACTTTGATTGCGAACCTAAATGTTTTGCGCAATCAAATTAAGAGATAATTTTTTCAAGAGATCTTAAGACAATTTAGGATCAATTGTTCGGATTGTTCAATATGTAGTAAAGGGCGGCATCAAGAATCAAGCTATTCGTGTCGCTGCCAGGGTTCCCAGCGTCTAAATTCCGCCTGTATCCATGCCGTCATAGTAGCCGTTTGTTGGTGTAGGGAGGGCTTGCTCGAGAGCGATAACCATGTTTAGGGCGTATGTTGTGTTGTAGAGGGCTAGAAAGCCAAAGGCTGCTTTGTAGAATATAACTGGGTTCATTCCGTCGAAATAGAATTGGGTTGCGTTCGTTATTTGCCATGTGCTCCCATTTGGTGCAACTATCCACTCGTACACGTAGCCGTTACCTGGGCTGCTTCCTTCGCTCCAAGCCGCATAATGACCCTGTAGCATCGTAATAATGCTTCTTGGGCCTGGATACACATTCTTTCATTAGACCCGTTAATCTAGTGTCGTTATTATTAGTTCAAAAACTGATAAGAGAAGCGGTTCACAAGTCAATGGCGCGTACGGGCAATGTGACATCGTAGGTTGAAACTGTTGCGAGATTTAACTAGGTTAGCCATTATCTGGCTTGGAATATTGCCAAGTTGCTTGGGCCAAAAGCTTGCAAAACCGCTGGCGGTATAAAATGCGTAAGGATCATTTGAGCTTGCCATGTTTTCGATTATTGGCAACAAAGAAGCATAGTTTGATCGTTCCGTGATCAGAACAATGTTGTCTACACGCTGGGTCAAACTAGAATTATAAACTCTAAGATTGTTGAGTGCTACAAGCAGCTTTCCCGTGTCAACAACATCAACGCTGTTTGAGGCGTAAGTTGAATTTTCCTGGTAGCCTTGCCCATTGGTTGCGTCGTAGAACCAGAAAGGCCAATTAGTGGTGGCGTTAAGAGGTCGATTTTCCAAGAATGTTAAGACCATGTTCATCCTGTTAGAAAAATCCCAAGTTCCGTTGCAATTATACCTATTTCCTGCGCGTCAATGACAGCTTGGATGTAGGCGCCTAAATCCCAGTCAGTAAAAGCTGGAAAACCCGTTCCTCCAGCATAAGGCAGCCCAGTTTTGCTATCGACACCTACGCCCGGCTGGAAGAAAGCCCAAGCTCTTTGAGCGACTTCTTTCCAAACGGTGCTGTTCATTGAACCTGCGCTTTCCACTATTCCCGGGGGCCTAACTGGAATTTTTATTTGTGTTGGGGATGGGCTTATTCCAGGTATTAATCCCCCTATGTTGGGCAACGGAGAGCCTTCGATTTTCGGATGAGGGGTTGGCGATGGCGTGGGTGAGTTGGTACTTTTTGGAAGAACGACGTTTGCTTTGTCGTTGTCTGCCCATGATAGGAACGCAAAAGATGAAATCAAAATTATAGCTATTATCGCCAGCGCAAGGACAATTCGTCTTTTATGATTGATGTGCCAATTAACCGTTCTTGCGAAACCTTTTTTCGGCTCTGCCTCAAGAGATGCCTCTAAAGAAACATGTATACGCTGAAGAATAGAGTTAAATTTTGTTTTGTTTGCCAATTTTTAATTCATCACGACAAGATTCTGCTGTTTTTGGTAAGTTATAACTCCCTTCATGAGCAAACCACATTGCATGGGCAGCCAATGGCATTGTAGGGTTCACGTTTAATTTAAGATTATAGGTGGAAAATGGTTTTTGTTCTACATTATTTTCAATTGAATTCGCTTATTTTGATGTATCTTAAGCGTGCGGTTTGGTCAGACTTGGGGTTATGAAGCTACTGTGCGATTAAGGGTTTTTCAATCATCAGCCGAGTCTTTTTAGATTAAACTTAATATTACAAATAAAATATTTCACCGACAACTTTTCAGATTTCCTTTACTGGTGTTGACTTTTTCCGGACTTGATTAGACTCAACCTGCAATGAGTCCAAGCCCCGAACCAAGAAAGCAACTCAAAACACAAACAAAAACTTTCTGCACCAAAAAATCTTGAAGCGCAGCAAAAAAGGACTTTTGTCGGTTTTCTTTGATTTCCATTTAGCAATTGGAATGCTTTCACTTTTTAGGTTATTGTAGATTTTTAGGTTTCTGTCAGTTTTGATGGGGGACTTTAGTGGACTTTAATGGACGGTAAAGGACGGCTATGGACTTTAAAGGACGGTAAAGCACGGTAAAGGACGGTAAACGACTTTAGTAGACTTTAAAGGACGGATGTTGAAGACAATTCAAGCTTATCCACAAAAAAGCAACCCAAAACACAAAGAAAAAATTTGCCACACCTCTGCAAACTGCGACTAGGGCTCAGCCATGAACTCGATGAAGTCTTTTAGGCTTCTGGGCTGCAGGGTGTAGTTAGTTTTTCTTTCCTGCCCGATTGTTGAGGAAGCTGTTGCGCCGTAATCGTGTCCAGGGTAAACTTCGACAGCGTCGTCTAGTTTTAGGAGCTTGCCAAAGAGGCTGTTGTACATGCTTTTTGAGCTGCCGCCGGGGAAGTCTGTTCTTCCGCATTCGCCGACAAACAGGGTGTCGCCGGTCAGAAGTTTTGTGCTATCCACCAGCAGGCAGATGCTGTCGGCGGTATGTCCAGGAGTATAAATCACACTGATAGGGATCTCGCCAACCCTCAAAATGTCTCCATCTTCAACGCCGACATCAAAGTTGACTTTCGACAGCTTGTAGGCAACGATTTTAGGGTGAAACATCGAGGTTAACTCTGCGTTTCCAGCGGTGTGGTCGGAGTGCCCGTGCGTGTTTATGACGTATTTTAAGTTGAATTCTTTTGTCTCCAGAACCTTGATGATTTCGCCGGCGTTAAAACTTGAATCAACAACCGCCGCTTCCTTCGTTGCCTCGTCTGCCACTATGTAGGAGAAGTTGTCGCTGTGCTGCTGGATTTGTTTGAAAAACATTTTTGCAACCAAAAAAAGAATCAGACAAGAGGCTTTTGTTCTTTTCGTTCAAGTTCTAAGAAGTCTGCGATAGCAAACTCGAAAGAGAGATCACATCCGAAGGAGGATAACCCGAATAGTATTTCCCGAAATAGCCAAAAACCTCCGTTTCCCGGCTCAGAAATGGCTTCAACCTGTCCGCCAAAACCGTTAGATTCGGCAACGTGTCGGTTTCGATTTTTCCCAGCAGCCCGTTAACTTTTTTTCGGTCCCCTTCCAACCGCACGTACAAAAAATCCGAGGTCACCTCTGCGGCCAGAGGCATATTGGGGCTATCAACCCATGCTAAAGCCGCTTTGTTAGCTCGCAGTAGAGCGTACAAATCCATGGTTAGCCAAGCTTTGTTTCTCACTTCGACGACGTAACGGTTTCTTTGGGGAAGTCTCTGTAGGTACGTAGCTAAGTCATTTATGCGGTCGACGCTGAAGTTTGGTGGAAACTGCATAAGCAGGCATCCGAGTTTTTCGCCGAGGAGTTTTGCCCTTTCGAGAAAAAAGTCGGTTTCTCTTATGCAGTCCCTGAGCATTTTGATGTGGGTGATGACGTTTGGGAATTTGAGTGAGAACTTGAAGTTTTCGGGGGTTTGATTTTTCCAGTTGATGATCGCCTGCGCGGTTGGGACTCGGTAAAATGTGTTGTCAACTTCCACGGTGTCAAATCGGGTCGAGTAGTAAGTTAAGAAGTCTTTTGACGCGGTTTTTTCTGGGTAGAAATTGCCTTTCCAAAAGTTGTAGCTCCAGCCGATTGTGCCTAAATGGAGGTTTTGCATGTTAGACTTTTCCTTTTAGGAGCAGCCAAGCGTTGTCTTCTTTAGCGTTTTTAAGCCGCACCAAAATGTAGCGACCCTTCATCTTTTGCCCGTTGAGGGTGACTTCGATTTTTTCTTTTTCCCAAAGTTTAGGTTCAAAATAGCCTTTGTCCCATATTTGGACTGTTCCAGCGCCATATTGCCCTTTGGGAATTGTGCCTTCGAAGCGCGCGTAATCGTAAGGGTGGTCTTCAGTCTGCACCGCCAGACGACGTTCACCGCTGATCATTGGGATGCCTTTGGGTACAGCCCAGCTCTTCAGAACTCCGCCGCTTTCCAGCCTTAGGTCATAATGGAGTGCTCTTGCATGATGTTCCTGGACAACGAAAATTAGTTTCCCTTCTTCTTTTTTCTCGTCACCTGTCGGCTCAGGTGTCTCTTCAAAATGACGTTTTGCCGAATACTCAGAAAGTTTTTCGTCGGATGCTGCGCATTTTGTGTTTTCCGTTATTTGGTCAAGCGAGCATTGTTTGGGGTCTTTATCCTCTCTTAAACTTTTGAAACGTGGCATTCTTAACCTCATCTCTCTTGTCACACATTGATAGATGACTTCGCACACAAAATGAGGCTCAAGCCAAGTCACCCTATCCGCCATTTCAACTGCAAACGGAGCAGCGGAAACGGTTTTGAGTTTTTCAAACTTATCTATCAACTCTTTAAGCATATCATCGCTGAACCCAGTTCCGACGTTACCTACATAAACTGGTTTACCATCTGCGCCATAGAGACCGAGTACCAAAGAGCCGAAGGTTTTTTCTCTGGATTTTTCTCCTCGTCGGTAACCAAAAACAACGCAGTCACAGGTTTTCAGCTCCTTGATTTTTAGCCAACTTCCGGTTCGCAAGCCTTCCTCGTATTGGCTATCTTTTCTCTTCGCCATTACACCTTCCAAACCTTTGTCCACAACCAGTCGGAAGTAGGCTTCCCCTTTTTCCTCGATGAAGTCAGACAACAAAACGTTTCTTCCTTCGACGAGAGATTCCTGCAAGATTTTTTTGCGTTCCAAAAGCGGCAACTTCGTGAGAGGTTTCCCGTCTTTCTCAATCACGTCAAAAACGATGTAAGTTGCTGGTTCCTGTTCCTGTCGCCGCTCGATTTCTTTCTGTGAAACTGCTTTGCCGCGCTCCAGCAACGCTTGGAAGTCGGGTTTTCCCTCATGCATCACCACGATTTCGCCGTCAACCACTAGGTTCCTACCTAAATGTGTGAGTTCTTCGAGTTCAGGAAAGTTGTATTTTAGTTCCTTTTCGTTACGACTCTTCACACTTAAGCTTTGGTTGATGTAGCTGATGGCTCGAAACCCGTCCCATTTTATTTCGAAAACCCAATCTTTATCTGAGAAGGCGCCCGGGGCGTCTTTTGCAAGCATTGGCCGGTAGACGTGGCCGCTCATTTCTTTTCCAGCTGCTTAACCGTCTCACGCAATGCAACCATCAAGCTTTTAGCTTCGACTTCCTGAGGCTTTTCGATATGGATTTTTTCGCCTTTCACTTTCTGGGCGATTAATTCTTCAATCCGTTTCATGTATGAGTCCTGGAACTCTGCGATGTTGAATTCGCCTGAGAGTTCACTTACGATTTTTATCGCCATGTCTAATTCTGCTTTTTCGGGTTCCTTAAGCTTATGAAGGTCCTCGAAGTCCTTGGGATCAACAACATCGTAGGCATAACGGAGTGTTGTGATTACGAGCGCGCCCTGGTAGGCGTGGAGCAGAGCAGGGGTATTCTTTTGTCCGCAGAGTTATTCGTCCCGCGCCAGCCTTGTTTTTCTTTTCGAGCGCCCGCAAAAGAAGCGTGTAGGCTTCTTTGCTTTTCTTTGGCAGAAGAGCATAGCTTTTGTCGAAGTAGATTGGGTCAACTGAGAAGTAGTCTACGAATTTGCTGATTCGGATTCGGTTGTCTGATTCGGGTTTAGCTGCGTCTAATTCGGCTTTGTCAAGGGTTATCCACTCATCTTTAGAGACCTCGTAGCCTCGGATAACCTCGTTCCAGGGGACAATTTTGTCGTCTTTCGTGCACATTTTAACGTATTTGAGGGGTTGACCATCGGTTTTATGGAGAAAATGAAACGCTATGCCTTTGTCGTATATCATCGAGTATAACTGAACAGGAACGTTAACCAAACCAATTGTTATGCTGCCCGACCAGATGGATCTTCTCGGAGCCGCAGCGCTGACTTTCCCAATTGATTTCTCATCCATTTCAGAAGTGGCTTCATCAACATCATCTTTTTCTTGATTTTCCTGTGCCATACCTAAATCTCCAGATTACACTTTTTCTCAAAAATATTTTTCCACGGATCTTCTTTCCGTTTGACTACATTAAAAATATTGTAGTCGGAGGGGTTTATGCCTTTCTTAACTTCGCTCCATTCCAAAGGCGTCGAAACCGTGGCTTCAGGTGTCGGTCGCAGACTGTAAGGAACAACCATCGTACGCATAGGTGAATTCTGTAGGTAATCAGCGAAAACTTTGCCTGGTTTTTTTGTGTCTTTGAATTCGGAAACTACTATCTCGTTTTCCCTGGCCAATTCGATTCCGATTTCGTGGACGAAAGCCCTTGCTTCCTTGAAGTCATGTTCGGGAACAATCGGGATGACGACATGGAGCCCTTTTTTGCCTGAGGTTTTTACGAATGGCGTTAGCCCTAAGTCAATAAGTTTGTCTTTGAGCTGCAGCGAAACCTCCGCTGCGTCGCTAAGAGTTGCCGGGGGCTCGGGGTCAACGTCGAAAAACAGCATATCAGGCTTATCTAAATCATCGATCATCGAGAAAGGCATATGAATTTCCAGTGTCGCTAAGTTTGCGAGCCAGATTAACGTGTCTAAATCGTTGCATACAATGTAGTGAACATCTCGTTTCGACGCTGAAGAGTAAATGGTTTTTGTTTTGACCCATTGAGGCGTTCCCATGGGCGCGTTTTTTTCGAAAAAACCGTATTTTTCCCCTTTTATACCATCAGGGTACCTCGTTAAAACGAGAGGTCTATCCTTCATGAGTGGAAGCATTTTGGGCGCCATTCTAATGTAGTATTCAATAAACTGCCCCTTGGAAACCTGAGCTTCTGGAAAGAGGATTTTGTCCAGATTCGTAAGATTAACTTTGGTTAACTGTTTGAGGTCTTCCATCATAAATTTGCTCCAAAAGCAATAAAGCTGAAAGCACCGCGCTTCCAAATAAAGTAATGCGGATCTAGTCTTTTTCCTTTTTGGATATCTTGGAGCAAACTATTGTTTCATTTCGCGCGAGTTGTCCCTGAGAAAATAGTTTTTTTTATAGTTATGCCTATATACCCAGCCATATACTAAATATGAATGTCTGAATTAATAGAGAAAAAGTAAATTTTACCACTAAACTTTGCTTTTTTCGAGTTAATTCGCTAAACAAAAAAGGAAGGAAAATAAAAGTTTGAAATCAAGAAAGCCCACGCTGGAAGATCAGCTTGCCTTCATCTCTGCGCAGCATGGCGTTTACCCGACTGAACTGTTCCAATCTTTAGTTCAAGCGAAAGAACAGGGGAAATCGACGGCTGAAGATTTAACAATTGAGTATCGGGGAAGCGTAGGCGACCAAGCCATCTTCCTCATCAAGAAAGAGGGCAATGTTGTTGCTCAATTCCGAGTTCCAGAGGAGACACTTTCGAAAGCGGATGTCTCATTCGACAGTTCGATGGATACAAGCAGGGTTCGAAAAGAGATTGCGAGGCAAACGCCGACGCCGGCCCACGTTAAGATTGAGGATTTGCGGGTAGGCATGAAAAAGGTGAATGTGGTTGCTGAGGTTTTGGAGACTGCTAAACCGTCGAAAGTTCACACTCAATTTAGGGATAACGCACTTGTCTCAAACGCCACAATCGGGGATGAAACTGGAAAAATCCTGCTTTGCCTTTGGGATCAACAGGTCAACGCGGTTTCAACAGGGGAATACATTGAAGTAGCTAATGCGCACGTCGCCAGTTTTAAGGGTGAAAGGCAACTGCGTCTTGGAAAAAACGGAAAAATCACAAAGTTGGAAAACATCGCAAGCAAAACGGCTTAGAAAACTTAAGCCGCCCAAACAAACCATTTTTTTAGAGGGTACTGGTTTTTAGAATGGAAAACGTTCAGAAAGTTGTTTTAGCGCTCATTTCCAAGTTATTTGCATCGTCATTTTTTCGCCGTTCTAGAAGCAGTCTATTAAATGCTAGCTTGCGTTGATGATTTGGTGAAAATCTTCTCATTTTGTAAAGAAATGTCAATTTATGTCAAATCAAGTCATTTCGTGTCAATTAACGTCAAATTGTGTCAAAAAAAGTATCAACCTGCAACTAATTCAAGCTTCTCCACTAAAAAGCAACCTAAAACGCAAAAGAAAAAAATCTCGTTTCAGAAACCATCGACTTGCACTTCCTACAGGCTTCTCTGCCGATATTTTCCGGCGACTATTATAGCATAAAATAGCATATTATACCATCCAGTTGCAACCAAGACGCTCCAGTCAAAGAAAGCAACCCAAAAAACACCCAAAAAATTCTGCAGAAAAAACACAAAACCCCAACTAACTCGCACTTTCTTTGCCAACTGTTAACGAGCATTGGATTTCAGATATTTATAGAGATTTATGGAAATTCTGGGAGATTTAGGGATATTTTAACTCAACCTGCAACCAGTCCAAGGCCCAAACCAAAAAAGTAACCCAAAAACAACTTTTTCAAAACGCGAAGCAACAACTATTGCTCGATCAAAGACGTCAGCAAAATATCAAGGGCAAACAGGCACTTTAAAGATAGATAAGTCTATTTAATAAAAAATCATTCATTTGGACTATTTGAAAAAAGAAAATAAAGGCCAAAATGGCCTAAAGATGGGTCGCGATTTTAGTTGTTGATGCTTTTTAGAAGAAGCTTTGGATCGGCGAGTCGTTGTGTGCAGGTTCTGCTGAACCGATTTTCTCGATTCTTGTTTTTGTTAATGCTTTGATGTTGTTGAAGTCTGACATTTCGCCGTAACTTACGAGCGTTATGGCTGTGCCGTCTTCGCCTTTTCGGGCGGTTCTGCCTATGCGGTGGAAGTATACGGGTGCGTCCATTGGGACATCATAGTTGATTATGTGTGTTATGCCTTGGATGTCTAAGCCTCTTGCGGCCACGTCTGTTGCTACTAGCAAGTTTAGCCTTCCCGCCTTGAAGTCGCATATTGCTCGGTCCCTTTGCGCTTGTGTGAAGCCGGCGTGTAGCGCTTGTGTGCGGTAACCTTTCCGGTAAAGTTGATCTGCTACTCTGCTTGTGTCCCTGCGTGTTCGACAGAAAATTATGGCTTTGTCCACGTGGTCTTCGTGTATTATCTTTAAGAGGGCATCGAACTTGTCATGTTGTGCTACTACTGTGTAGTATTGTTTCATCTGGGTTAGGGCGATTTCGTCTTTGCTGACAAGGATTTTCTGCGGGTTCTTCATGTATCGGTCGCAGACGCGCATAACTGAGTCGTCTATTGTTGCGGAGAAAAGACTTGTTTGCCTGTTGGGTGGTGTTTTTGAAAGTATGTATTTGATGTCTTCTATGAAGCCCATGTCCAGCATTCGGTCCGCTTCATCAAGAACCACCATACGGATGGATGCAAGGTTTAGCACGCGCCTTTCCATAAGATCGATTAGTCTGCCAGGCGTGCCAACAACAATGTGAACACCGTTTGACAAAGCATGAATTTGCTTGTTAATCGATTCTCCACCGTAAACAGCCAAAACCTTGACTCTCGCATATTTACCGAAAGATGCTAGGCTTTGAGCTACTTGGACAGCTAACTCGCGGGTTGGCGTTAAAACTAAACCTTGAACGCCGCGAACATCGCGGTCCAGACGTTGGATCATTGGAAGACCGAAAGCTGCGGTTTTTCCTGTCCCAGTTTGTGCTTGCCCGATGACGTCTTTGCCTTCGAGCAAGGGGATTATTGCTTGGGCTTGAATTGGAAAAAGACTCTCAAACCCGAGTTCTTTTACACTACTAAGGAGTTCCTCTGACAAAGGTAAGTCCTTAAACGATTGAATTTGCATATATTTATTTCCTATCACAAATGTTTCATGATTTCCTAAAAGCCTAAGAGCTCTTTGCGATCCATGAGTTAATGTGATACCTCAAAAGGCAATTTCCGCGTATAAAAACGTTTAGCAAAATAAAACGCAAAGCGTAACATTCCCAGCCCCGTTTTTTAAACAGGGGATGCATGTGACTGTCAAGGTTCAATCACATACACAAAAGTAGTATAAACCTCCTGATTTAATCAACCAATTCCTAAGTAAATTTAGAGGCGAAAAAATGAGTAAACAAAAAGCGAAAAAACCGCCACCATACTTTTACGATGGCCCCCCTGAAAGTGCGGCAGAGAAGGAAGGGGAAACCGAAGACGTCTACGATACGGGAGAAAGAGAAACCATGCTGGAAGAAGACAACATTACCGCTGCCGAAGAAGGCTTCATGAAGGGGCACGAACAAGAGCCGCCTGCAAAAAAGGAAACACGCAAAAAAGCAGTCAGCCATGACGATAGTATTTCGGTTGAATTAGCGAAAGAAGATTCTGAAGAAGACTAGCAAACCAAACACTTGCTGCATTCACAAGTATTTTTTTTTATGTTTAGGCAACTTGCAGCTTGTGATAATGTTTACAAAATCCAGGCGTTGGAAGTCTTGAAATCCTCCATAGTTCTTTTGGCTGAACAACACCACTAACCATAAAAGGTAGAAAGTAGAATCATGATTGAGGCTTAAAACGAAGCAATGATGAGAGACCCCGTTTGTGGTATGATTCTGGACGATTCCACAGCAAAATTCAAGATCACGTATGAAGGCGAAACCTTCTATTTCTGCAGCTTGACATGCAAGAAAAAATTTAAAAGACATACCACAAAATTCGTAAAATAATTTTTGTGTTTTTTCGAAACAAAAAAGAAAGGGATTAAATTAGTTTTTAGGTCACTTATAGAGTTTCCAGACTATGGCAGCTATGATTCCGCCGATTATTGGTGCAACCCAAAAGACCCATACTTGACTGAGCGCTGTACCGCCGACGAAAAGCGCTGGACCTAAGCTTCTTGCTGGGTTAACTGAAGTTCCATCAATAACAATGCCTACAATGTGGACGAGCGTCAACGATAAGCCTATGGATAATCCTGCGAATCCCTTTGGAACTCTTTCATGCGTTGAGCCATGAACAACAAGCACGAATATGAAAGTCAAAACTATTTCAGCAACAAACACAGCGGCCAATGAAAAGTGCAGTAACGAGGCAGTTCCGTATCCGTTCGCTCCTAAACCGTTAGCTTTTAAACTGTAGTCCGGACTTCCTGTGAATATCGCGTAGAGAATGCCAGCACCTATTATGGCGCCGATACATTGGAAAATCACGTAGAAAACTGTGTCTTTGATACTAAGTTTTCCTGCGACCAGCATTGAAATTGAAATGGCGGGGTTTATGTGGCAGCCTGAAATGCCGCCGATAGTGTAAACCATCACCAACACGGCAAGACCGAACGCTAAAGGTATGCAAACATAACTGTACTGCACTCCCAAATAATTCGACACGATAACTGCGGAGCCGCAGCCCATCAACACAAGCACCATGGTTCCAATAAGTTCAGCCACGTATTTTTTCATCGGAGTAATTTCAGATACAATAGCAGGCGGTGACGGTACCTCTAACAAATTCTTCTCCATTTCTTCACTCAAAGCGTTCTTTCCCCTTTTTACAATTTAGCACTTGTTTTCTAAGTTAGCGCTTATAACAGTTTCCATAAACAAAAGTCACTTAAAGTGACTGCAGTTTTTCGTTTGCTGAAACATCCATCATAGTCAGCCCCGAAACCATCTTAGGATAAAAATCCGTGCTTTTTTCAGGCAAGAGCTCATGCTGCTGAGCTATCTCAGCAACGGTTTGAGCGCTTATAGGGTTAACCAAAAATGCGATGCTGGCTTCGCCGCGGTCAACTTTGTCCAATGCTTCCTTTGTCCACCGCACGTAGAGTATGTTTTCATCCATATTCAGTTTACCCGTTTTCAAAATGTGCTTAAAGATGATGTCGCGGAGGATGACGACATCGAAGATTTTTGTTTCTTTTGAAACGTGGGCGGCTACAAAGTCGTAAACGCTTTTGTCGTGCCTCAACGTCAAGCCGTAAGCTTTCGCCCCGGCATAAACGCATAAGGCATGCTCATTGATGTGGTTTCTTAGAAAACCGTCCAAGCCTTCAACCGTCGGCTCAACCTCAGAAACTTGAAAGATGTCTCCGAAATCCCGCAATAATTGAGGAGTCAGCTTGAATTCTTTAAGAAGGCGATGCGTCGGCAGAACTGTGAGTCCTTCTTCTTGAATTGGAACCATGTAACACATGTGGAAGTTGAACGCTGAATCCACTGTCCAATTGACCCCGCCGCGCATTCCATCTCTATAAGCCAAAGCGCTCTCGTATCTGTGATGTCCGTCAGTAATAACCACGGTTTTGCTGGACAGTTCAGCTTGAAGTTGCCTTATTTTTTCCGGGTCAGTTACCCGCCAAACCGTATGCTTAACCTGCAACGCATCTGTGACTTGAATGATTGGTTTAGTGTTCGCTGTTTCTTCGAGAAAAGCCACCGTTTTCTTGTTCTGGTCTGAATAAATAAGGAAGACTGACTCAAGATCTTTCTGAACAACCCGCAGCATGTTTAGTCGGTCGGCTTTGGGCGATCCATATGTTCCTTCGTGAGGGAAAACCACGTTTTCAGAGTAATCGTAAAGTCTCATGGCCGCAATGAAACCTGTGCGTACAAATTTTTTCCCCTCCAAAACGAATTCTTGCCGCGAAACAAAAACCGCCGGCTCATCATCTTTAGCCATTATTCCTTCTCTTAGCCACTTCACAACTCGCTGCCGAGCAGCCTCATACTTGTTTTCTTCCATTGGCAAAATAAGCCGACAGTAGTTGAAAGAGGATTTGCGATAGTATTCTTTTTGCATGGCGACATCGATTTTGTCGTATGGCTGTGTAATTAGGTCGGCTAGGTCTCCTGCTTTTTGTGTGTATTGTATGGCTTTGAAGGGTTTAATATCAACCAAAGGTTTCAACTCGCAAGTCAGTTGTCAAGCGCAAATTATGCTGCTTTTCCCTTCTGACACCCAATGCCTTTGCGTGTTGCTCTGCTGCTGCACGATTGTGGTTTTCACTATAGCCCCCAGATAGAATCAATTAAGCCCGTGACTTCTTTTATGCCCTGCAGGTTCCATTCGCCCATGTGCCCAATTCGGAAGGTTTTATCAGCTAGTTTCCCGTAACCGTTCGAAATAACATATCCTTTCTCGCTGAGTTTATGATTAAGTTCTTTGAAGTTTTTGCCAAGGGTGTTTTTTATGCAGCTAACCGTTATTGACTCATAGCCGGTTTCTGGGAACATTTCAAAGTTTTTCTTCGCCCACTGCCGTGTGTACATCGCCATCCCTTGGTGTCGCAGGTAGACTTTATCGTATGTTTCTGCAAGTAGCAAATCCATGCGTTTATTCAACGCGTAAAGCAGCGGTATGCAGGGGGTAAATGGGGTCTGATGTTTCTTTTCGAACTCAAAAAGTTCAACCAAATCAGTGTATGTGCCCCTGTTCTGAATTCCTCTTGCGCGCTCAATCGCCCTATCGTTGACCAAGGCAACCGTCAATCCAGGAGGAAGAGCGAAGCATTTCTGGGTTGATGCAAAAATTATGTCGCAGCCAATTTCGCTGGGCAAGGTTTTGTCGCCAGCCATCGAAGAAACCGCATCGACCGCATAGATTACTTCGGGGTATTTTCTGCGTACCAACTCGCCGATTTCAGCGATGGGATTTCTAACGCCTGTTGAAGACTCGTTGTGGCAGACCGTTAAGGTGTCGTATTCGCCGCTGTCAAGTTTTTCCGCAACCATTTCGGGCTTAACTGCTTTGCCCCAGTCCACCTCCAAAAAGTCAGTTTCTTTGCCGCATGCACGCAGGGTCTCAGCGGCCCGCTGCGCGAAGGCTCCATTTACGCATGCTAAGGCTTTCTTTTTAACTATGCTTCTTCCTACAATGTCGAACCAAAGTGTTCCAGATGAAGTGGTCACAGTCGGCTTGACGTCTGCTGGGAGCTCAAAGTACTCGGTTAGCTTGGCGGTTATTCCACCGTAAAACTCTGCGAATTCCAAGCTTCGGTGACCTATAAGAAAATGCGCCTGCTCGTTAAGTATTTCCTGGCTGACCTCTGTGGGTCCAGGAATCAAGAGTTTCTTATGCATGCCCTAAACCTTCCACAACAACGTAAAATATAAGAAATATAAGGGTTATGTGCCTCAAAAAGGAGTCTTCGCTTTCGACGTTGCCTAACCCTTCCCGCTTAGACGACCCCCAAAACAGGCGGAACGTGGGCCTCCATGAAGGCAAATTCGCATTCGCTCAGTTTTTTGGAGTTTTTGGCACGACGATTGATTTAGAAATATATCGAAAACAGAAATCAGGTTATTAAGGGAAAACGCTGAAACAGTGTAGTAGAAGGAGAAAGGAGAAGGCGTTTCATGTTTAGGAGAAGAGAGTTAATTCCGAGTCTGCTCATTATTTTGATGGGCGCGTTGGACTGTTTAACCACCGTGATCGGGGTCACTTATGAGGGCGCAAAAGAATTGAACCCCGCCATGGCAGTTATAGTTGACAGCAACGTCGGCGCCTTCTTAATTGTCAAAATCTTCGCAACAGTATTCATAGCAATCACCTACATCTTCGCAAGGAAAATCCTCCAACAAATGCCCAACAAAAACGGCAAAACCTTCCTCTACTCTATCAAAGCCCTAACGTTAGCTTACGCAGGTGTCGCAGCGTTCATCGCCTTAGCAGTCGTAAACAACCTCATAATCCTCATAAAATAAGCCCTCGAAGGGCCTGGTTTTTTCACAGACCATAATTTACTAGCTTTGCCAAGTCTTAACCCTCAAAAAAGCCTACAGGCAATCCGTCAGAAGAACTATCCGCCCTCTGCTTTGAAACAAAAAAACCTTCATCATTTACCTGCTAAGAGCTAAAGAATGCACTATTTCTTCTAAGCCCTATGCGTGTTATGGATTTGCCGAAAAACCCCTTAGAAGGCAAAACCAACATGCAGCCAAAAAGAAACTGTTGCTAGTTCGGTTTTTGGTATGTCCAGCTGCAGCCTCAGCTGATGATGAAGACCACCAAAGACTACGGAGGGCAGAGACAGCGTGTTTTCAAGCTGAGTTAAAGCTGTGCCTACACGCCCATCAATCCTAAGGAACATCTCTTTAAAAAGACCCGCACCCTCCCCCTCCGTGTCTCTGTGTCTTTCGGAGGCGAGGGAACCAATTAAGTCAAAAAAGGGTTATGGAATTATGTTTTTTTTAGCACTTCGCTCTAATCTTGCGAGGGCCAAATCGAAGTTTGCTTCGGAGCGACCAAATCTTTTAAGACAGCCCTCAGTCCATCACTAACAACCACTTGCTTTTTCACGCTTAACTGAAAGGCAACTGGCTGCTTCTGGAGACCCTCTCACCTCACTATAACCCCGTTATACCCCATGTTGCCTCAAAGTAGGCGTGGAAAAATGAGTAATTCAAAAACTAAAAGGCAAAACCAATATTCCCAAATTCGCCAGATTCCACGATTTAAACCCCAAATCTCAACCCTTTCACAAACAAGAAGCAAGGGGGCTCCCCCTAAAATTACTCAAAAATGAATAATTGAATAGCAAGAGGCAAGAATCCGCCAAGCTCAGGCACACAAAGCGAAGTTGATTATGAACGCAAGGCTTTTGGATTACTAACTATGTGTAAAATATTGATTAGAAAAACATAAATAAAATATCTAAGAACAATACATCTGGACGCGTTGGCAGCGAGTTAAGAAACGCTTAACTGTAGCTACCATCAATATAGCCTACAGAGAGAGAAAATGAAATTCAGCCTATTCCACAAGCAGAAACAACCGCCTGCTCCTGAAGAAGAAGCAGCCGTGCCTCCTCCGGAAGAACCCAAAGAAGCCGAAGCTGTCACAGAGGAACCCAAACAGGAAGCAAATGCTCCAATCGAAACAGTTCCGATGGATTCCGCCCCTGCACAACAAACTATTTCACCTGAACTCGAAAAGAAGCCAGAAGCCGCTGAATCCCCAAGTAAAACTTTCCTCAAAGCTATGCCACTTAAAACTCTCGCCGACGTAGAAAACGTCAAAAACGAAGTCAAAAACGGCAATATCATAATTCTGCGCGTAACCCCATTGGCGACCAAAAGCATTGACGATGTGAAGAACGCCGTCAACGAGCTTACCCAATTCGCCGAATCAATAGGCGGCGACATCGCGCGATTAGGCGAGGAACGCGTAGTTATCTGCCCAAAAAACATCAGGATCTGGCGGGAAAAAACACCTGCTCCAAGCGACGCACTACGCACAGCTGCGCCAACAGCAGCCTAAAAGTTTTCAACCGTAAGCAAATCTTATTTTCTTGTTTATCCCTCAAACACGAAGCCACAAAAATTTTTCATGGAAAATATGAAAAATGAGTGACAAGAGAATCTTCTCACGAGCTTTCGCGACTTAGTTGGAACTGATCGGCCGCCGTAACATTATTCATATTTTGGTGTGGCTGTGAAATCATTGTTCATAAGGTGCTGATGTGTACCTAATAGAAACTGTTACCAAGTAACCGATCTGCGTTGTTCGTCCGAACAGGTTAAAAGGAGCCACGAGATAGAAATTCTGATAATTACCAAGGAAATGAATGACGTTGCAGGTTCAATTTTTAGGCGGAGCACGAGAAGTTGGAAGGATGGGAATCGGGGTAAACTCGGCAAAAACCCAGGTTATAGTCGACTACGGTGTTATACTTACGGAACCGCCCGGGTTCCCAATTCATATTCCTCCAAAGGACGTCAATGCCATTATTTTGACGCACAGCCATCTGGATCATTCAGGCGCAATTCCAATATATTACATTCATGGAGAAAAACCGCTCTACACAAACAGACTGAATTTAGAGTTGACCCAACTCTTAATACAAGACTTCATTCACCACTCCGGCTACTTTTTGCCCTTTGAATATTTAGAACTAAAAGCCATGGTGGAATCCAACAATCATTCGGACTATTTGGAAAAAAGAGAAGTGGGTGATATGACACTCCAACTGTTGAACGCCGGGCACACACCGGGAAGTTCACAGGTTCTCCTTGAGGCAGAGGGAAAACGTTTCCTCTACACAGGCGACTTCAGCACGTTAAACTCTAAACTCCTAGCAGGCGCCAACGTCGAAGAATGGGGAGAGTTAGACGCTATAGCCATAGAAAGCACGTATGCAAACCAAGATCACCCAGAGCGCAATCAACTGGAGCAAGAGTTTCTCCAAGCAGCAACCGACATAGTTGAAATGGGAGGAATTGTACTTGTTCCGGCCTTCGGCGTCGGAAGAGCGCAAGAAATAGCATGTGTGCTCGCTGACCACCATTTTGAATACCCAGTATTCATGGACGGGATGGCTCGGGAAGCAAGCAGAATAATAATGAATCACCAAGAGTATTTGCGAGATCCTAAACTGTTCGTGAAAGCGATGCGTTCAGTGCAGTGGATTGAAGGGTGGAGGGACAGAAGAGAAGCAGCAAAGACACCCTCAGTGATACTCTCCCCATCTGGAATGCTAAAAGGGGGCCCATCGCAATACTACGTTTCCAAAATTGGTAAAAAAGCAAACAACGCCATTTTTCTAGTGAGCTTCCAAGTTCCAGGCACGCCAGGAAGAACACTTTTAGATAAAGGCTTGTGCATAATCGACAGAAAAGTACGTAAAATAAAAGCAGATGTAAAGCATTTCGACTTTTCACCCCATTGTGGTGCAACTCAGCTTAAGGAATCGCTGGGAAAACTGAAAGGGCACCCAAAGGTCTTTGTTGTACATGGAGAAGAAGAAAACTGTAAATTGTTGGCAAACTGGGTCGAATCTGAGCTCCATCTCGAAGCAACTGCACCGAAAACCGGAGACAAATTTGAAATATAGAGAAGAACTAACGCCGGCTCAACCAACTAACAGGGACCCATTTTTTAACTTAGATAGACTGGCTGCAGCAACTTTTCCACGGTTTAGACTAGCCGGTAGGTTTCTAGGAGGCTTGGAACGACGGTGTCGATTCCGCCTTTGTCACGAATGAAGTTGGCCATGTCGTATGTTCGGGATTTTTCGCCGTGGCATATAAAGATTCTTTCGGGTTTAGGGGCAAGATGGGTTAAATAGTTTACCAGCTGCCTTCGGTCAGAGTGCCCGGAAAAGCCCTCGACTGTTTCGGAGCCCATTTTAATCGGTATCACAACCAGTTTTCCTTCGTTGTCCATAACGGTGATGTCGTTTACGCCTTTCTGTATCCTTTTTCCCATTGTTCCCTCAGCTTGGTAGGTGACGAAAATCATCATGTTGTTCGGGTCTCCTGCCCAGCTCTTAAAGTATTCAATCACGGGTCCGCCTTCAAGCATTCCTGAAGTGGCAAGCACAATACAAGGTTGGCCGTCAATTATACTCTGCCTCTGACTCGGATGATCCACGATCGTAAAGTAATCAGATTGAAACGGGTTTATACCTTCATGAAGAATACGGTGACGAAGCTCTCTACCCAAATACTCTGGGTAAGCCGTATGAATCGCAGTAGCCTCAGAAATCATCCCTTCAATGAAAACCGGAGCCTCTTTCAACAACCCGCGCCTCATATACCCGTCAATAATAAGCAGCAGTTCCTGAGCTCTTCCAACCGCCGCCACTGGAATGAGGACTTTGCCTTTCCGCTCCAAAGTCGCATTGATAATCCTAACCAAGTGCTCCTCAGCTTCAACTCGAGAAGGCAATACGTTGGATGAGCCACCATAAGTGCTTTCGGTAACTACTGTTTCAATCCGCGGAAACTCTGTTGCTGCCGCTTCAAGAAGCATTGTGCGGGCAAACTTGTAGTCGCCTGTGTAAAGCAGATTGTGCAAGCCTTCGCCGACATGAATGTGAGCCATGGCTGATCCCAAAACGTGTCCAGCGTTATGCAGAGTCAAACGTATATCCGGAGCTATGTCGGTTACAACGCCGAAGCGCAAAGGTATTGTATGAAGAACACATTCGCGAACATCCTTCTGATCATACTGGGGCGGGACACCTTGCATCCTTGCAACATCAAGATAGTCCAATTGAAGCATCGTCATAAGGTTGGAAGTTGGAGCTGTACAGTAAACGGGTCCGTCATAGCCATACTTAAATAGAAAAGGAATGTAGCCGCAATGATCCAAGTGAGCGTGGCTAACAACCACGGCATCTAGGGAATCTATTTCAAATAGTGCGTCATCAAGACGCGGAAAAGATTCGAAGGGACCTTGCGAACCCGGTTTCGTTCCGCAGTCAAGCAGAACACTGCTTTCTCTGGTTTTGAGAAGCCAGGATGACCGCCCTACCTCGAGGGCGCCTCCAAGCGCTGTCAAAGTGACGTCTCCGATTTCCCAAACGCGAGGCCTAAAAATCTTCTCTCCTACGGTGCGCAGAACTCTTTCCCGTTCTTTGCTTTCCGAATGCATGTAATGGCGCATGTGAGTGACAATCTTAGATTTGATTGGCGGACTCCGCAATACATGAGGGCGCCACTTTGTCCTTTTGATTATGTCCTGCAAAACCGCGCCGTTTCGGCCGATAACCAAACCGGGCTTCTTAGTTTCAATTATTATTTCGCCAAGGCTTGGGTCGAAGTTTATGTCGGTTACTTCGGCTTCTTCGGGAATTAGTTCCCGCGCGATTTTTTCTGCCTCAACCTCTTGCATTCTTACCGAGGGGTCAGGTCTAATGACGATTCTTTTGCGGATTACGCCAACGATTTCAGCCACTATGCTGCTTTGTTCGACCAAAATCTCGGGTTTTTTGGTGTAAACAGCCAACATGGGCCCTTCATATTCTATTCTGGTTACTTCTACTTCTCTTGGAACTTTCTGCAAAATATATTGACTAATTTCTATTTTATCTCGATCTTTTTCTTGAGTTCTCGCCAAAAATTTAACTTCCTGCTTTGAGAAGAGCGGATTTTTCGTCGTCAGATAATTCGCGGTATCCGTTCTTGTCGATTACAGTGATATTGTAGTTGTTGCCGCTTGCAACATCCCGTTTCATAGCCGCGTTAACCGCCTTAACTATAATGGGTGCCAACTCAGCGATCGTCATGCCTTCATGGTACTGGTCCTCAAGTATACCGTAAGCGATGGGGGAACCTGAACCTGTGGAAACTGATTTTTCCTCCGTTAAGCTGCCGTATGGATCTAGATTGAAAACGTGTGGTCCGGTGTCGTCTACGCCGCCGACTAGAACTTGTGTTGCCAATGGAACGTAACGCGCTGAAAAAAGCAGGTTTGCCACGAGCCTTGCAGCCGTCGCAACGGGCATGGGCCTGTTTAGGTTTATTTTGTAGAGCTGCGCGTTCGCGGTGAGTATGTCAACGACTTTTTGGGCGTCTGCCACGGTCCCGGCAATTGTCATTCCAAGGTGGTCGTCTATTTTGTAGACTTTCTTGCCGAATTTATGTGCCACGTAGAAACCCATGGTTACGCGGGTGTCAGATGCTAAAATCACGCCGTCCTTGCAGACGACGCCAATCGTAGTTGTTCCTTTGAGAACTAACTGGCTAGCATTATTATTTTGTGACATAGTTTTGTGCTCCCCTAAAACTCCGTTTAAGCGGATTGCCATCCACTAGGAAGTAGCATGATGTAATCTTTCCGTGAACTTAATTAATATTTCGCATCCCAGTCCGGGTACCTTGTCAAGATTTTCTAAAGAATGACCTTTCTCCGTTAACTGCCGGGACAGAACATTCTTTCTTGATATGGCAAACCGTCACCTACGCCACCAAGTCGTGCATAATCTAATTGTCTCGCGATATTTCGGTTTCATTGAACCTTCATTATTTGGCGCAATACTTCATCTATTGTTTGCTTTTGCTGGTTAAACGTTTGGTTGGTTGTTGTAGTGGCGTGACTACAGCACGGTTTTATATCTTTAATCGTCACTCTTAAGATACAGAGAAGTTGGGGTTCTGAAACCCCCGGAGAGATAAGTTTTGACAATTTTGAACAGAAAAATATGTCGCGGTCCCATTCTCGAAAGCATTTTTCTCGACCTAATAAACAATGCATCAGACCACGGGATACACGGCTACGCCATCTTCAAAACAGTGCAAAAAAAATTCGGCATACGGTTAGCTCCTTCAACCTTGTACCCTGAACTCCAACATTTAGAGAAAAGAGGACTCATAGAGTCAAGATGGGACTTCAAAGAAGGGAAAGCCCGCAGAGAGTACAGCATTACGCGGAAAGGGCAAGCCGAACTAAGGGAATATTCTTTGGGGCTACGAGCAATCATCCCAGCAGGAATCACCTGCAAAATGTAAGTGCGCCTTGCTGGTTGCAGGCACCGTCCTCCATCTGGCACATCATAGAAAAGTCTAAGCGAAGTCGTAAGCCGAGACGAATTCGGCAAAAAGTATGAGGCATTAGAAAGCGGAAGGCTAAATCAGCGTTTTCTGCTTTCCGCTTGAGACTAAACTTGAAACCCGAACGCCGATTAGCCTGATTTTTCTGTCTCTTCTCAGGTAGCCGGCGACAAGTTCCCGCTCTGTTTTTTGCAGGTCGCGGATCCGGTTGGTCAAGAAGGGGAGGGTGTGACTTTTGGTATGGGTTTCGAAGTTTTGGTAGCGGATTTTTAGCGTGACGGTTTTGAAGAGGAGATGTTGGTTTTCAATTTCCTTGATGACATTGATACATAGGCCATCCAACGCTTTTAGGATGACCACGGAATCGGCTGTGTCTTCTTCGAAGGTCGTTTCGTGGCTTGTGCTTTTGATGCCTTCGCGTTCTTCAACCGGGCTTTCATCTAAACCTCTCGCCATAAGGTGAAGCTGCCAACCCATCACTCCGAACATAGACTTTAAAGCTTCAGCATCGAAGTTGGCTAAGTCACCGATCGTGTTCACTCCAAGTGCTTTGAGTTTCGCCTCGGTTTTTCGGCCCACCCAAAGTAGCTTGCGAACGGGCAGCGGCGCTAGAAAGAACTCTGCTTCCTCTTCTCGCACCACAGTTAATCCGTCGGGTTTCTGGTAGTCGCTTGCTACCTTAGCGATAAGTTTGTTGGGTCCGACGCCGAGGGTTCCGGTTAAACCTGTTTTCTGCTTGATTTCTTGCTTAATACGCCTAGCCAAAGCTTCAGCCTCAACGAAATCCATGACCCTTCCCGAAACCTCCAAAAAAGCTTCGTCGATGCCCCACTGCTCAAACTTATCAGCATAGCTACGGGCGATCTGCATTATTTCGTCTGAAACCCTAACATAGAGCGGGAAATTCGGTGGAAGATATACACCTTCTGGGCACAAACGCCAAGCTTGAGATATGGGCATACCTGAGCGGACGCCGACTTTTCGTGCTTCGTAGTTGCTTGTGCTAACGACGCCCCTGCCTTTGCCAGCTTTAGGATCGGCGCCGACTATGACGGGTTTGCCTTGGATTTCAGGTCGCTCGCGTTCTTCAACCGCCGTATAAAAGTGATCCATGTCAAGGTGGAAGATAATGCGTCCTTTATCAGCCAAGGTTACCAAGCGAAAAGGGGTATCTCCAAATTTGAACTTATCGAAAACCATAGGAGCCCTGCGGCCATTTGGGCCGCCTATCCTTAGGGTCCACAGGGCGCCATCGCTGACAAGAGCGGTTTAATGCGTAATAAATTAGCTAAATCTCTTTTTAGCTCGCTGCAAGGCTTTTGGCTTGGCGTGAGTTACGCTTTAAACCAAAAAATATCAGAAAGCAACAGAGTTCGCCATGCACAGACCAAACAAGAAGAACGCGCATTCCACGCCGACAAGTGCCTCACTCAAATATCGCTCAAACACCACTTAGAGGGCACGACATCTCAGGCGATTGGTGGCCGCAGGCTGAGCTGGTCGACCGAAGTCTTCCAGCTTACACCCCGGCTCCATCAAACCCATCTTCTATGGGAGCCTTCGTCCCGTGAAACGGGAATGGCTGCCTCTTTTCGGGAGAGGCTTCGAGCTTAGATGCTTTCAGCTCTTATCCACAACAGCGTGGCTGCCCAGCAACTGCCTTATCAGACAACTGGTTAACTAGAGGCTACAGCGTCCCGTTCCTCTCGTACTAGGGACCCTTTCCCCTCAGGCAGCCAACACTCCCAGCAGATAAAGTCCGACCTGTCTCACGACGGTCTAAACCCAGCTCACGTTCCCTTTTAATAGGCGAGCAGCCTCACCCTTGGCCCCTTATGCAGGGCCAGGATAGGAAGAGCCGACATCGAGGTACCAAGCCGCGGGGTCGATGGGGACTCTCGCCCGCGACGAGCCTGTTATCCCTAGGGTAATTTTTCTGACACATCCAGCACCCACCAAGGGAGACATGGATGATCGCTAAGCCCGGATTTCTCCTCTGCATCCCTTACTGTTTGGGATTCAGTCAGGCTGGCTTTTGCCCTTGCACTCTACGGAGGGTTTCTGTCCCTCCTGAGCCAACCTTAGGGCGCCCTTGATATCTTTTCAAGGGCGTGCCGCCCCAGCCGAACTGCCCACCTACCGTTGTTCCGGCCCACAAGGGGCCGGTGAGAAACACGGTTGCAGAAAGTCGGTGTTCCATTGTTGCCTCCCCCAGGTCCCGGAGAACCTGAGATCGACGGCTCCCGACTACGCTCTGCATCCACAACCGTATTCCAGCGGCAGGCTGCAGTAAAACTCCACAGGGACTTCTTTTCCCGCTGGGAGATCGTGGACTGTTCGTCCACGTTATGTGGTTTCACCGGGTACTACGCGGGGACAGTGGGGCCCTCGTTGATCCATTCATGCACGTCGGAACTTACCCGACAAGGCATTTGGCTACCTTGAGAGAGTCAGAGTTACTCCCGGCGTTTGCAGGCCCTTAGCCCAGTTGGACCCAGGTTTCAGGTACCTGTACTGGCCAGGATTCAGAAGCCGTTCACAAGCTTTCGCTCTTGCGGCTTCCTGTGTTTTTATTAAACAGTCGAGACCCCTTTGTCACTGCGACCTGCTCTCTCAGCCGAAGCTGAAAGAACAGGCACCCCTTATACCAAAGGTACGGGGCTAATTTGCCGAGTTCCCTCGCATTAGTGTATACCCGACACGCCTTAGGTTTCTCGCCTAGGAACACCTGTGTCGGTTCTAGGTACGGTCACAGAGGATCCTTCTTAGTGCGTTTTTCAGTGGCTCCAGAGATCAGCTAAACCTCCCTAAAACGGGTGGCTATTCCCGATTTCGCCTGGTTCTCGTCATTACGGCACTCCCCAGGTTTATACGGTTAAACAAGGCGAAGACCTTGCTTAGCTTACCCCGAAACGTCAACACTAAGCTTGCGTTGCCGCATGTACCTCTATGGTTCCGGAATTTTAACCGGATTCCCTTTTTCGGCATAATCGGTTAAGTTATGCCTTAGGATCGACTTACCCCCGGCTGATGATCGTTGCCGGGGAACCCTGGTCCCTTCGGCGGAGAAGATTCTCACTTCTCTTTGCTGTTACTACCACCGGGATTCGCAATCCTAACCGGTCCACTGGACCTCACAGCCCAGCTTCTGTCCAGCTAGGACGCCTTCCTACCAGCGCAGCGTGTGCTGCGTTCTGAGGTATCGGTGGCTGGCTTAGCCCCGTCAATTTTCGGGGCCGTCAGCCTCGGCGGGTGAGCTGTTACGCTTTCTTTGAAGGATGGCTGCTTCTAAGCCTACCTCCCCGCTGTCTGAGGCTGACGACGCCCTTTGGTTTGACATTTAGCCAGCACTTGGGGACCTTAACCTCAGTCTGAGTTGTCCCTCTCTCGGTCCAGGAGCTTACCCCCTGTAACCCGTTTCCCAAGGTCTACGGCGCGCGTGGATTCGTAGTTTGAAAGGAAAGTGGATCCTTTCGGGTCCTTGTTTTCCAATCGGTGCTCTACCCCACACGCTACCTCGCTCGGGACTGGGCTCAGGCCCACTTCGGAAGGAACTGAGCTATCACCAGACTAGATTGGTCTTTAGCCCCTAGTCCCAGGTCTGGGGAACAAATTGCACGTTAGAACCCTTTCGAGCCTCCACTAGGCTTTGGCCTAGCTTCGCCCTGCCCAGGACTAGATCGTCTGGTTTCTAGTATGTATGGCTATGACTCCGGGCACTTTCGTACCCTGCGCCTGGCCTTGCGGTTGCGCGCTTGTTGGTTTCCCTATGCTTACGGGTTTTTAACCCTTAGGCTTGCCATAGCCATAAACTCCCCGGCCCGTGTTTCTAGACGGAACGCGCGACCCTGATCCCCTTTCCTCGTACTCCCGCTTCACAGCGGTTTCCTTTGGAAAGGATCTACTCTTCTGGGCCGCGCACGTCTGTAACTGTCTGGTTTCAGGCACTTTTCACCCCCATTACGGGGTACTTTTCAGTTTTCCGTCACCGTACTAGTGCGCTATCGGTCTTGAGGCGTATTTAGTCTTGGAAGTTGGTGACTCCCAACTTTCCATACCAAAGCCATGGTATGGTAGTCTGGGACTCCAGCTCAACTCTTTCTGGTGTACGTTTACGGGGCTGTCACCCTCTTTGGCGAGCCTTTTCAGGCAACTTCAGCTTAACCAGCGAAGAGGAAGCCGGGCCCTTAACTCTACATCTCCCGCATATTTCTATGCGGGATTCGGTTTGGACTTTTCCCAGTTCGCTCGCTGCTACTAAGGGAATCCCGTGTTGGTTTCTTTTCCTTCCCCTACTAAGATGCTTCCGTTCGGGGAGTTCCCGTTCCTGTGAAGGAGCATTTACTAGGAAGTCCCATTCGGGTACCCCCGGATCTAAGGCTGCATGCGCCTACCCGGGGCGGTATCGCGGCTTGCCGCGCCCTTCTTCGGCTCTCAAGCCGAGCCATCCTCCAGACAGCGTGGCATGTTTCGGGCCATAGGTGGTGTTTGTTTGGCGTTTGGTGAAATCACTTATCGTATATTATTCGTGTTGTTGCGTCGTTGCTTCTTCTTGTTTGGCCTATGCATGGTGTCATTTTGATCTTCGCGCGTGTCTTGGCGAAGCCAATCACCCTTCACTCCTCATCGATGACGGTGGGGAGTTGCATCTTGCTAATGGTATAACCCATGTTGCTAAGTTCAGTTAAAAGCGGCTATCGCAAATATAAGGATTGTGTTGGCGGCAGATTAAGGTTTATTGAAGCTTGGTTTGGCGCTTCAAGGGGGTTTTGTTGTTTGCTTGCATGTTTTTTCACGTTCGTCTTAGTTTGGGTTAATGTGCCCGGCTTATGACGTCGGGAAGATAAGTTTAGGCGCAGTTTGCAAATATAAGGGTGACGGCATGGCTGAAACAGAAACATGGGTTTTTGTCCCAAATAAAACATTCTTTATTTTTGGTTCGTTCTTAGCAGTGAATGCATCTCATTCCCATTTTAGGCAGAGCGAGCAATTTTTTTTCTTTGTGTTTTGGGTTGCTTTTCTGCAAAGAGACTTAGATCATCTGCAGCATCCGTCCTCAATAGTCTACGATGGTCTACCAAAGTCAACTAATGGCCCTTACCGTCTTAAGTCCAAGACGTCCACCAAAGTCAATTAACAGATTTAAAACTCTCAAAAATTGGAACGATTCAAGAAAAAGTAGACACAAAATGTTTGGTATGAACAGAGAAGCAAGGTGTAAAAACGTGGTATTTTTTAACTGCAGATTTTTTTCTTTGAAATGGGTTTCTTTTTTGGTTTGGGGCTTGATTGCGTTGCAACTATTCTCCAAAAACATCTTAAAACATCTCAAAAGATCGCTTGAAGAAAATGTGGAGCAGGAGCGGATGAAGTTTTCGGCAGGAAATTTTTTGCTTTGTGTTTTAGATTGCTTTTTTTAGGACTTAATTGGTTAGGTTGCGTACAAAAAGTCATAAACGTATACAACGTCATAGAAAGTCATGAAACATCGCCAAACTCATAAAGTCATAAGACGTCACTAAACGTCTACAAAAAACAATTGGTGGCCACCTCTCCCTTAACGTAGAAGTCAAAGATCGTGACGAAAAACAAACCCCAGAAGATTTTCCTGAAAAGGGGTCTGCAGCTTTTAGACCCAAGCAGTCCTCGAGAGTCGATAAAAACGTCTAAGGTTCAACTCAGGCATCTCGTCAGAAGGGGAGCGTCAAAATTGGTCAATATAATGCAAACGTCGAGTGGTTACATTCCGAATCGACGCTACAATGGAGATTAATCTGAACCGAGTAGCTACTTGGCAAAAGCTAATTACTTGCCTGCCCAATTAATCTCTCAACTTAGTTCAGCAGCCGATGTGTTAGTTTGGGCAAACTCAAATTCGGCGTGTTCCTTCCGTTCTATGCGTTCCCGAAAGACCAAGCCGAAACTTTCAGCCTAATCCGAGAGCGTTGTTTTGGAGTGTGAGCGTTTAGGTTATGATTCGGTTTGGCTTGATGATCATTTGATGTATAGTGACTGGCCGATTCTTGAGTCTTGGACAACACTGTCCGCGCTGTCCGCCCTAGACCAGCAGGGTGCGGCTTGGAACCATGGTTTCCTGCGTGGCACATCGCAACCCTGCGTTGTTGGCGAAGGCGGCGGCGACCCTTGACGTGGTTTCAGGCGGCAGGTTGGAGTTTGGGGTGGGCGCTGGAATCGGGATGGCTGAGCATGCCGCTTATGGGTTTGATTTTCCCAAGCCAGCGGTACGGATTGAGCACTTATGCGAGTCTTTAGAAGTGATTAAGCGGCTGTGGACTCCGGATAGGGCAAACTTTGAGGGAAAATATTTCCCTCTTAAAGATGCGGTTTGCCTTCCTAAGCCCGTACAGAAACCTCACCCGCCAATAACCGTGGGAGGCAGCGGCGATTTATTGCTGCGGAAAGCGACTGCTCGCTTTGCTGACAGGTTCGACTTTGGATTTTTACCGTCCATTGAGCTTTTCAGGCGAAAGCTTGGGGTTTTAGAGAAAGCATGCAAACGATTGGCAGGGATTTCGGCGAGATTGAGAAGTCCTGCTGGCCTGGCGGACAAGTAATCCTAGCCAAGAACGAGAAAGAGTTGCAGGAAAAGATTGACCAAGAAAAATGTTTTGGGTTTAAGCCTTGGAAGAGTTTAAGCAGGTTAATTTGACGGGTACACCAGCGCAGATTGTTGAGCAACTGCAGGTTTACGTGGATTTGGGCGTGACGTATTTTATGCTTTACTTTTCCGATTTGCCGCGGGTTGACGGGTTGAAGCTTTTCGCGGAATCCGTCGTCAAGTCAGATGAGCGATAGTTAAAGGTCGCCTCTTGCGATGTGAGTGAAGTTCGTGTAGGATGATTTCATCGATTTGATGGAAGGGTTTTTCTCGTACAAGGATAATGTATTGGGCTTCTTCGTTTTCGCGGGCGTTAAAGACGCAGGCGTCGGTGCCCTTGGTTGAGAGGATTCTGCCCCACTCCTCAATTTCGCGCATGTCATCTTCAAAGCAATGACGCTGCTTGATAACGCTGTTGAAGTCTTTGTCGCTAAGCCTAAGAGCCTTGATTTTAGGCAGCGGCTTGCTGGACAGAGTTTTCCATGCTTTAACTATTTTGTTCCCATGAATCCGCTTAGCTTTCACGTCCATGCCTTCAACCATAACCATAAGAAACACGCAACCAGCCCCGCCCCGCAAAATAAACATAACGCATACGGCGAAGACTCAAAAAACTAAGTGCTTTTGGCGTAAAAAATATTTGCAGTAGTGAGGTTACAACCACAACACGCCTATCTAGATGGACTTCAGTCTGAGCCCAGCCTGTAAGAACCAATTTTCCATGAAATAAGCCTTGAAAAACCGTTTCAAACCCTGTGTCAGTTTCGTTTCAGGCAACTATCTTACCATTCGGAAGCGTATAGGTATGTTGAGGTGAAAGTGAATGGTAAACACAAAAGCCATTGTTCTGCTAATAGTTGCGGCGGTCTTAGTTGTTGCAATTGCGGGCATAGTGGTCTTTGCCCAAGTTGCTGTTACACAAGCAAACTTAGACGGGTAACCCGACCGCGCAGCCATCGGGAAGCTACAGCCACGGGATGATGAATAAAGGAAGCTACCCGAACAGTCAAGGGCAGAACGGTTACAACTACGAACCCAGAATGGGCATGTGCGCCCGTCTCTGGTAAACCGCAGCGTTTAACGCTTCCCAGTTTTTCTTTTTCTCAATTTCCATTTTGGTTTATTCCGAAGGGGTAGGAGTGTACCGACTAAGGTACCCTTTTGAGATTTTTGGTTTGCGTGGTTTCCATGCGTCTAAGCGTTCTTTAAGCTCTTTATCCGACAGCTCAACACGTAGAATCCTGCCAGGGATGTCGATGGTTATGGTGTCGCCGTTTTTAAGTGCCGCTATGGGTCCGCCGTCGAAGGCTTCAGGTGCGACGTGTCCAATGCATGGTCCACGCGTGGCTCCGCTGAATCTGCCGTCCGTGATGAGTGCTACGCTTTCGCTAAGACCCATTCCCGCGATGGTTGCGGTGGGGATGAGCATTTCAGGCATTCCAGGTCCGCCTCGGGGGCCTTCGTAACGGATGACGACGACGTCGCCTGCCACAACCTCGTGGCGTTTCATAGCTTCCTCTGACTGTCGCTCGGAGTCGTAGACTTTTGCTGGACCTTGGTGCTTCATCATCTTAGGCGAGACAGCAGCCATTTTGACGACTGCGCCCTTTGGCGCCAAGTTGCCCCGCAAGATCGCTATGCCGCCTTCCTTGTGAACGGGGTTGCTAAGCGGGCGAATGACTTCAGCATTGATTACTCTTGCGTTTGAAACGTTTTCACCGACGGTTTTGCCTGTAACAGTTAGTGCGTCAAAGTGGATAAACGGTTTTAGCTCAGCCATCAGGGCGGGTAAGCCGCCTGCGTTTCCCAAATCAGCCATGTCATAGATGCCGCTTGGGACCATACTGCATAGGTGTGGGACTTTGCGTCCGATTTCATCGTAAGTAGAAAGGTTAAGTTGTGCTCCTGCTTCGTTGGCGATAGCGGTGAGATGCAGAACTGTGTTTGTTGAGCCGCCCAACGCCATGTCGACTGCTGCGGCGTTGTCGAAGGCTTTCTGCGTCATAATTTGAGAAGGCAAAATATTCCGTTTTACCAGCTGCATGATTTTCACGCCAGACTCTTTGGCGATTCTCTGTTTGAACGCGCCGTTTGCGAGGGCTGTTGCGCAGTAGGGCAGAGACATACCCATAGCTTCGGTCATACACGCCATGGTGTTGGCTGTGAACATGCCGTTGCAGCTGCCGCATCCTGGACACGCTACGTTTTCCAGCGCAGCCGATTCCGCAGGAGTCATTTTGCCTGCGAAGACTTTGCCGACTGCTTCGAAGACGTTGTTGACGCCGACTTTTTGCCCTTCAAGGATGCCTGACTCCATGGGTCCTCCTGTCACAGCGATTGCGGGAACGTTAATCCTTGCAGCAGCCATCAGCATGCCCGGGGTGATTTTGTCGCAGTTAGAAATCGTCACCAACCCATCTAGGCGGTGCGCCTGCATCATAATTTCGACTGAGTCAGCGATGAGTTCGCGGCTTGGGAGACTGTAGCGCATGCCTTCATGGCCCATGGCTATACCATCGCATACAGCTATGGTGTTAAATTCAAAAGGAGTTCCGCCGGCTTCCAAAATGCCTTCTTTCACTGCTTCACCTAAAATGCGCAGGTGAACATGTCCTGGAACGATGGAGGTGTAACTGTTGGCTATCCCTATGAATGGTTTAGCAATATCCTCATCGGTTAAACCCAAGCTTTTAAGCAAGGCGCGGTGGGCTGCCCGTTCGGGTCCAAGTTTGATTTCGTCGCTTCTCATAAATTTCACTTCTTGCAAGATACTGTCACCAATAATTTTATATTTAAGGTTGACGCTCAAAAAATGGAATGTGACTTAGAATGGGGTATTGCTTTATTTAACCGCTTCCCAAAACATGTAAAGTTTTTAGACACCACCCTAAGAGATGGGGAACAAACACCCGGAGTATCACTTGTACCTGAAAACAAACTGCGAATAGCCCAGCGGCTGGACGAGCTCGGCGTGGACATTATTGAAGCTGGGTTTGCGGCTGTTTCTGAAGGTGAAATGGAAGCTGTCAGCCTTATCGCAAAGCAGAAGTTAAGGGCTCAAATCTCAAGTGCGGCAAGAGGAACAATAAACGATATCGATGCAGTTCTCAAGAGCGGCGCTTCAACTATTAGCATGATCATTCCAACGTCTGACTTGCATATCCAATGCAAACTTCACAAGACACGGGAACAGATGCTAAAAGTTGCAGACGAATGCATAACCTACGCAAAAGATCATGGCTTAGTCGTTGAGCTTTTGGCTGAAGACGCAACCCGAACAGACCCTAATTACTTAAACCAGTTCTTCAATGCCGCAGTTGAAGCTAAAGCGGACAGACTGATTGTATGCGACACAGTAGGCATCTTAACTCCTGAACGATCAGCCGAACTCTTCTCAAAACTCAAAGAAAACTTCAAGATCCCAATAGGCGTGCACTGTCACAACGATTTCGGAATGGCCGTTGCTAACAGCATTGCAGCCTTAGGCTCTGGAGCTGAAGAAGTTCACGCAACCATAAACGGACTAGGCGAACGCGCTGGAAACGCTTCACTTGAAGAAATAGTCCTCACATTAAATTCACTCTACAGAATAGACGTAAAAATCAAGACCGAACTGATCTACGGAACATCCCAACTAGTGTCCAGATTAACCGGGGTTTATGTACAGCCAAACAAGGCAATCGTCGGCGAAAACGCCTTCACCCACGAATCAGGAATTCACACGCAAGGAATGCTTGCAAACCCACTGACTTATGAACCGATAGCGCCTGAGCTGGTAGGGGCAACCCGCCGCATATCCGCAGGAAAGCATTCAGGTTCACATGCGATAAAGGCAGCCTTAGAGGACATGGGATTGAGACCGTCTGAGGTGCAGTTTAAAGAAATTTTCCAACGCATCAAAACCTTGGGTGATAAAGGCAAGATGGTGATGGATGCAGATGTTTTGGCGATTGCAGAAAACGTTATGGGTTTAGGCAAAGAGAAGCCGATTCAGCTTGAGGAGATGACGTTTGTTGGCGGCGATAAGGTTACGGCTACCGCGTCGGTTAGGCTGCGGCTGAATGGCAAGGATGTTTGGGGTACCGCCGTAGGCGTTGGACCTGTTGATGCAGCGATAAATGCTGTTAAAGATGCGATCGAAGAGGTTGAACCCATAACATTGGAGCAGTACATGGTTAAAGCGATTACCGGAGGCACGGACGCGATGGTTGAAGTTGAGGTCCGGATGCGTAAAGGCGACAGGACAGTAAGGGCAACCGGCGTTAGGGAAGACATTGTTAAAGCCAGCATTGAAGCAGTGCTAAGCGCCATGAACGTTTTAGCAACGGATTACAACAACAAAAAACAAGCTTAGAACCGAGATTTCTCAATTTTTTTGTTTTCTTGGTTTGAAATTGAACTTGGAGGTTCAAAATCTGATGTTTTTTAGTGGTAAATGTGGTTGGTTTGGACTTAAATTTGGAAATGAGGCGTGAAATGGGGTTTTGGTGTTGAGTTTGTTGAACCTTTTGCATGGTCTTTTGTGAGTGGTTTGAACTTCCTGTATGTTGAGAATGTTGTTAGTGGTTGTATTTTGCACGTGTGTTTTGGAAGTGGCCGTTGAAGTTGATAGAAAGTTTTTGTTGCTTGTTGATTTGTTTTATGCGGTTATTTGTGGGGGCGGACGTACACGCCTTCTGCCAAGTTTAACCCGCAGGGCTATGCGGTAGAGTTTTCGCAATGATTTTACCAGAGCCTCCACTGTGGGGGCGGATGAGTAGATGAGTGGGATTTGCTCGTACTCGGCGATGCGTATGGATTCGGCGTCAGGCGGGTTTTTGTGGAAAACTACCAATCGCGGTTTGAGGCTGCTAACCCGCACAATCATCATAGGCAAAGATCCCTCTTCCACATTGGTGAAAACCAGCGCCCGATCAGTAGTTGATCCAAAAAGCTGCGAGTACTCCAACCCAGAGTAGGCTTCAACTGCTTTTCGGCTATCCACAACCGTGTACCCATTAATCTCTTTAACGAACTTATCTTTGCAAGCAACGACTTCGCCGCCGATAGCCTTACATAAATATTCAACCCGAACGGGAATTGGAAACTCACGCAGGTCCACCACAGCCATGCTTGGGGAACTGGTAAGTTTGGCGAATTCCCGTATGAATCGGCTGCCTTTTTGCTCGTCGATGTGGAGAAGTGAGAGGACGAAGCGGCGGATGAATTTGGCACCTGGGCTTTTTCGTCGCCCGCTTTCGTAGTCGCTTATCACAGCTGAAGAAGAGAGCCCCATTGTTTCGGAAAGAGTAAGTTGAGAAACAGCGAACAGTTCCCGCCATTTGCGCATGGTGGCGCCTGGTTTGCTTGAAAGAATTATTTCTCCAGCGATCCGTCTTCCCAAAACTTCCCGAAGACTAGGCGACACAGACACTGAAAGGCTCTCCAGCTTGCACTCTCCCTTAAGGTTGGATATATAAAACTTTATCTGAAACCCTTGGAACCGCCTGCTTTCTTGCCGACACCATGATCATAGTGCAGAGTGATACAACAAACAACAACATTAGAATCACTGATAAGTCTGGAAATTCAGGGGCTGGTTTTGGAGAATCTGTTGAGGCGGGAGAAACGTTTGAGGTAGCCGTCGAGGTTCGAATGGGTGAAGGCGAGGATGGACGGACGGGGCTCGCACCAGTTATTGGGGTCGGTTGAGATGTTGCAATAGATGCCTGCACCAAAGATGCCGTAATTACGCCGGGTCCATTCACATTTGCCACAGTGGAAATAGCATTTGAGTTATCGAAAGTTATGGAGGCAGTGTTAGATGTCCACGAAGAAAAGGTGTAACCCGAATCAGGCAATGCATGAATTGAAAGTGAACCCGAATCTACCCATAAATCAACACCAATTGGGGTGGTTAATCCGCCATATGAAGGGGTTATGATGAATGTTACTTGATACTGTGTTGTCCAAGTGGCTATAGCAGTTTCAGGCGAGTTGATAGCTATGTTGCTGGAGGTTGAGCCTGAGCCCGAAGCATCCCCTATCCAGCCGGAGAAAACAAATTGAGAACCCGCCGCGCCAGACACAACATTTGCCGATACGGCTGCTTGAGTTGAGCTCCCACTGTCATACCACCCTGATCCGGCAGTCGCTCCAATTCCGTTGTCATTAACTGAAAGATAATACTGAGTTGTCCAATTTGCTGATTCCACAATTGGGTTATTTATGGTCACAGAATTGGATACAACAGAACCGTTGCAGGATCCATCACCTAACCCGCTCCAAGAATTAAACAAATATTGAACCCCGACGCCGCCAGAAAAGGGAGTAGTAACACCAAAATTAGCTGAAGAACCAGCATTATACCAGCCACCCCCAATTGGAGAGCCAAAAGCTGAAGATACATTAAGATAATATTGGAGGTCCCAAACGGCTGCCGAGGCAACTGCGGAATTCATAGTTATCGCATTACTTTGTTGGTAGCTGTTTCCGCCCGTCGTCCAACCAGCGAACTCCCACTGAGCGCCCGTTCCATAAGAAACAGTTCCTGAACCTAAGCCGGCATAAGCGGTTGACCCAGCGTTGTACCATCCTGAACCCGAAGTTACCACGTTGGCTGGCGAAGGCGAAATTACCGTCAAATAATATTGATGCTCATAAGTCGGGTTAATTGAGGTCGCTTGTGTGATCGTTCCAGAATTTCCTGTAGAACAGACCCATTGTTCCGTTCCGGACGGCGCGGTGGCAATGGTAGAGGTGGTCCACGATGTATTTTGGTCCAACCATGTTGCTTGACTTGTATTAGTGAGGGGCAATTGGCATGGTGATCCCAGTTGCGTTCCCAAGAGGTAAGGTGCTGATGTGGAACCTGAATTGTCTGAGGTAGTGTAGTTGGCGGTCACTTGGTATTGATGATAATAGGTTATCGTGGCGAAAATTTGGTCGGCTTGTGATATTGTCCACGATGAGGTTGGAGTTGCCCATTGGTCTTGAACTGCGCCCAACATATCATTGGTAACGGAAACAGTTGCTCCTTTTAAAGCCCAAATTATCTGCTGCCCCGAATCGGGTATTGACATCGAACTCGAAGTTGGATTAGGTTGAGAAGAAGCAGTTGAGGGGGCGGTATTGTAAAATATCTGGGGGCTGATGCTTCCGCTACCGTCCACCGAGTACGACACAATCTGACTGAGCAAATCGTAGTAATACCATGTCGAGGTTGACCCAGCCAGCACATCTAAAGAGCCGCCTTGGGATTTTAATGCCAACTCTTCAGTTGAGGACGAGTCGGCTGAGACCACGGATATAACAACATTACTTCCGACGTCAGCATTTACTATCAGCGTCCCACTTTGAGCAGACGTAACCACTTGCTGACCGTAAAGAAGGTAGGTCACTTCAAAAGAATCGCCTGCAGGAAGCGGATTTGATGCGTCCGCAGGAAGCAATGTTATTGAAGTTGCTTCTGGAGCTAATCCCGTTGTGAATTGGTAGGCATCACTAGATTCGGTTGCCCCATTGTTAGAAAAATCCTGAAGCGAATTGGGGTTTGAAGAGTACGTCAGCAACGATGTTAGGTAGGTCCATTGTCCAGTCCACGTTTGACCGGGTTCCCACTCATCCATACCCATCCAACCAGATGAAATCCCAGAGCTAAAATCAGTATAGTTGACCGCGGATTCACCGCCGCTATATGGGTTAACGTGATACCACTCAGTCATAAGTCCAGTGAAGAATCCACCCATAGTTCCGGCTATAAAGGTGGTTGGGTGGACGCTTCCGTAAGAGACAGAGCAAGTTGCAGTAGTATTCCAATCGTAAGCTGTCATGTGAACAACACCGCCATTGATGTGGAGGCTGAGCTGGACTAAATCTCCTGAATTAACGGGGCCTGAGAAAGATTGCAAGCCCCCACCGCCATCAGTCGGATAAACTGATTCTTCTGCTGAATTCCAAACTTCGTAGATAAAATAGAACCCTGAATTGTATCCTCCGCCTTCGTATGGCCAATTATATGCTAGACCCACTTGATACCAATAGTTACCATTTGATAATCCGTTGAGGAGATACGCTGGTCCGTAACCATATGCGTCGGTTTGTGCAATCGCGGTAACATTATATGAAAAGCTCGCAGAACCTTGATCAAACGTCGACCAGAGCTGCTCATCATAGGGCGCAGACGGAAGAGAAGCCAATGGATTATTCAGCGAAGAATTAACCGAAAAAGAAGGCAACAAAGTATTTTGCGCATGCCACTGATCGGTTGATGCCCTCGCAGTTTGCACATGCACAGCACAGAAGCAAACAATGACGAAAAGACAACAAAGCAAGAGCGCTTCCACCGATCGAGAAAGAGGCGTATTCTTGCTTTTCACCGCGACAAACTCCTCAACAATATCGTCAGTTCTTTGATACCCACACGCTATATGATTTGTTACTTAGCAATTCGAACAATCAGTCTTGATTTGGAATAAACGCAAACATTGAAAGACCAATTCTTTGAAGAGCCTGGGCGCAATGTATTTTCCTGATTGAGTACTATAATGGTTAATCTAGAGTATGAAGATTATGCAGATTCCTGCAACAATCGCTGTTGCCCCCAGCATTGCTTTGGTTGTCATTTTTTCGTGGAAAAGCATGAAGCCTGCGACTGCTGCGAAAAGAGGCGAGGTTGAAGAGATAGGCACTGCCCGCGTAAGCGATGTGTATTGGAAGCTATAGTTAAGAAGCAGCCATCCGACACCGTTCGCCACTAAACCCCCAACGCATAACGCAGCTATGGTGCTCCTCTTCATCTTGATGAAACCGTGCTCTTTGTCAATGAAAGGTGCCAGAAGCATGAAGAATAAGGCGATTGAAGCGATCCTAAGCGTTATGATCGCGTAGTTTGCGCCCAATGTGGTTACGCCGGAGACGGCTACGTTCATCATGCTAATGCTAACTGACCAGATGACCGCCGTCACCAAACTAACGGTGAGACCAATGAAAACCAACCTGCCCTTAACACCCGCCTCTTCACGGCTTTTTTCTCTGCTCAGCAGCAAGATACCGAACAGGATTATGAGGGCACCTGCGACTTCAACGATTGATAAGGGTTGACCAAGCAGAGTTGTCGCCCAAATCAGGCTAAATAAGGGATACGTTGCCGCTAAGGGGACGGCACGTGACACCCCCACATACTTGAGACCAATCATGTACAAAGTGTCCCCGACGCCCAACCCGATGACGCCGCTAACAATCACCAAAACCATCGTTTTCATAGGCAACGCGGCTAACGTTCCAGCTAAACCGAAAATCAGCAAGAAGGCAACGAGCACGCCAGCGTTTGTTGCGCAGCGAACTATGTTTGCGGAAAGTGGTTTAGTGCTTAATAGGGCTTTTCTGTAGAGTATCGGCGCTATTGCCCAGCTTATGGAGGCGCCTAGTGCAGCGATTTCTCCAATCATGGTTTAGGTGACCGCGAAAAACTACAATTGCAAGTTGGCTGTTAAGAACTTTCGTTTGACTCGGGACGATTTGAATTGTGATTAACGAGTTTTTGATGGAAACAGGGTTCATCTAGCCGCCGTTTTAGCGCTAGCGTATGTTTTGAGTCTGAATTGCATTTATTAGGAAGTTTAGCTTATTGTTGGGTACTTCCGCAATGAACAGAAAAAAGGAGTGAATGTAAAAATGCAGGAAAAATCAAGTGATGTCGTCTTCGTTGGAAACAAACCACCAATGAGCTATGTGCTCGCTCTCATAACAGCTTTTAGCAGCGGGCAAAAAGAAATAACTTTGAAAGCCAGAGGCCAAGCAATAACCACCGCCGTTGACGTAGCAGAAATTACAAGAAGCCGCTTCATCAAAGACATCCATGTCAGCAAAATCGCAATCGGAACAGCCGAAATGCCACCACGAGAAGGCGAAAACAGGTCCAGGATGGTTTCAACGATCGAAATCAGCATGGCAAAAGAATAAACCACGCGACCAACAAAACACACAAATGGGAGTTTTTTAAGCTCTCAATCTTTTTACATTGTTCAAGATTTTTTGTGAGTAATTTTTTGGGATTTTTGTTTCGGCTTTTTGTTTGGCAAGAGCGAGCGCCGCAGATTTGCAGTTTTTTGCAAAAAATTTTTGTTTGTGTTTTGGGTTGCTTTTTTTGTTTGGGGCTTGGTTTGGTTGCAGGTTGAGTCTTTAATAGTCTGCAATAGTCGTTAATAGTCAATAGTAGTCTGCAGTAGTCAATAATAGTCAATAAAAGTCAACTGGGTGTTACCACGGTCGCTTAAATAGAAGCCAAAAATCGTAACCAAAAGAAGCCTCCAAAAATATGGGCTGACGAGGGCTTGAGGTTTCTACCAGCCATTTCTTTTCGGTTCAGATTGGTTTGGTTTGGGGATCTAAAATTTCTGTGCTTTCTGTGGTTGTGGAACAGCAATCAGCGTTGCTCATAAGCTTGGAAGACAATCGACAGAAATTGATGTTTCTCCCACTGCATGCAACTTGAAAGAAAGTCGAATGAGAAGTTACATGCAACGCCCTCCATCAGGGGAATGTCATTGACCGAGGAAGACCTTAGCTTATTTGGGATTTAGTGGAGAACGTGCAGTTGTTTCCAATGTGCGATAGCTGCCTGAAGGGAAAAAAAATGGTGGGCAAACCAAAGAAGTACGAGTTCAAAGAAGGAAAGACAAAATTGCCTATTTTTAAGCGCAATATTTTTGTATGCATACGATATCTATTGTATACGGTGATCTGTGTTGACGCTTAAACCGCTAGCCGTGCGCGTTCCCGTTGAATTGGATAGAGAAATTTCTGAAATCATAAAAAAAGAAAAACTAGACAAAGCAACGGTTGTCCGAAATCTTCTTGAAACAGGCATCACCGAGTGGAGAAAACAAACCGCTCTTGAACTCTTAGGCAAAGGGAAAGCTACTTTTGCTGAGGCCGCGGATATTGCAAAGCTTTCTCTTTGGGAATTTGCAGATTTAGTAAAGCAATGTAACGTTGAATGGGTCAGGTTTGAACCAGAAGAAGTTGAAAAAGAATTTAAGGAAGCATCGGCGGCGAAACCTAATTGAAACCGTTAGTTTTCAATTCTACCCCCTTGACATACCTGTCTAAATCAGGTTTAAGCGGGATTATTGAAAACCTACAGGAAGAAAAGTTGACTTCTCCGCTCGTTAAAGCTGAAGTTGTGGATAAAGGCAAACAAAAAGGCGTCCCAGACGCGATTGCACTGGAAAAACTGTTTGAAAACGGCGTTTTTATACTTTGCAACCCTAAAGACACGCTGCTCTTTTCACGGTTATCCAAAACACGTGGGCTTCACGCCGCGGACGCTGAAGTTTTAGCGCTTGCCAAAGAGCATGCAGGGTTGGCTGTTATTGATGATGAGGTGGCAAGGAAAACCGCTAAAGTCTACAAAATCAGTTACGTGGGCACGCCATTTATTTTGGCAAGGGCGGTTTCTGAAGGGCTCCTGTCAAAAGAACAAGCCAAAGATGCCGTAAAGGACATGGTTTCTTCAGGGTGGCGCTGTAACGTTGAAACCTATGCCAAGATAATGGATCTAATAGACAAAATCTAAGGGGCGGTAGTCTTGGGCAAATCTAGTGAGGCTTAGTTGAAACGGAGAAATCCTGTTGTTAGAAGATTCCGAGTCATTTCAATTATCCCCCTTGAATCTGAATAATTTTAGCCAGATTGGGAATCTTAACCAAGGAGGTTGGGATAAATCCATATTTGAAACGGTAGTGAGTCAAGCAACAAAAGCTTAAGGTTTGAAACAGAACCGGCACTGGCACTTTGAACTGCAGCCTTAACTTTTCAGGGTTGCTTGAATTTTTTCAACGATTTGCATGAAAGCCTTCGTCGCTGCCGAATCCTTCTGAGCCACAATAAACGGCTCGCCCTTATCTGAGTCTACCCCAATCTTTGGATCAATCGGGATGCTCCCGAGAAAAACTACGCCCATCTCTTTGGACATTTTTTCGCCGCCGCCTGACCTGAAAATCTCGGTTTTTGTCCCGCAATGAGGGCAGATAAAGCCGCTCATGTTTTCGACAACCCCAATAATAGGCATATTTAGCCGTTCGGCAAATGTGATAGCTTTCTTAACTACGCTACTTGACAGCCCAGTTGGCATTGTTACGATGACTACCCCGTCCATTTCAGGAAGCAACTGCGCCACGCTTAGCGGTTCGTCGCCCGTTCCAGGCGGCAAATCGATAAATAGAAAATCAAGCTCACCCCAAACGATTTCCTCCAAAAACTGCCTAATCGCACGCATCTTCAGCGGTCCACGCCAAATTGTGGGCGCTTCCTCAGGCAGAAAGAAATCGATTGACATAACCCTGATGCCGAGCGGACCCTCAACTGGGAAAGCGCCAGGGGGACCATACTTGACATGCTTACCCTCCAGCCCTAAAAGCTTAGGCACGCTTGGCCCATGAATATCTGCATCTAAAATCCCAACCCGAAATCCCTTAGCTGCAAACGCAGTTGCAAGATTGACGGTTACGGTGCTTTTTCCAACCCCACCTTTTCCGCTGATGATAGCGATTTTATGTTTAATTTTTCCCATCCGCTCCTTCAACTTCTGCTGCTGCGCGGTTTGCTGCTGCTTGTAAGCTTCAAGCTGAGCCATGTTTCTCTCTAAAGCCATAAAATACCAGTCCTGAAATCTTGTTAAGGTTTGATTCTTAAGTAAACTAAAATAGTTTCCGCTCACTCAATACTGTTAAGTTATTTGATCCAACAAAAAAACCGCCAGACCCACGCGCAGTATCAAACGTTAATAATGAGGTCTAAGTAAATCAAATCATTGTCGGCGTGAGGGAAAACTGGCATTAGTGAGACCTTGCAAGCAACTCCAACAGACAATCGCTTGCTAGCACTCTTTTGTCAGTTTCAAGTTGTTCTAAAAATTGGGAAGAGATATTCAGATACGCTACAAACAATAATTATGACTTGGTTATCTGCCAAGGATATTTAGGGAAAAGGAGGACAGACATAAAATGCCAAAGAACCGAACAAAAAAGAACTTTCGGAGGAGGTTGACCTACTAGACAACATCCTTTCAAGTTTAGTCGATGTTCTGGAAGAAAAAGGTGTCCTGACTCATACTGAATGGGAAAGGAAAACAAAAGAAACCATAGGAGTTACTTAACCAACCTTCTTTGCAATAGACTCCAGACGGCTAACCGATTCTTGATTTACGGCTTGCTTTGTTGATAAATACTTCTTCATTTTTTCAACACCAACTAACCTTTGGATTTTTTCTGCCTCCCTCTGTTGCTCCATTCTATTGAACTTTCTAACTGTGTTGAAGTTCATTTTATGACCAAATATAGGTTCCAAAGATGGGTAGGGTCTTATATCATACGAATATTTGTCTCTTGAAAAAACCTTTGCCTTTGGAATTGGTTTGTCGTCTTCTTCGCCGCCACTTTTTCCCCCTCTACTCTTGAAGGTAGAACCCAACACATCAACATAGGCAAAGACGCCTAGGAAGTCGTCGGATGTTACTTGGGACACCTCAAAAGAGGAGGGAACGCCTGCATTGAAGGCGAAAATAACAGTTTTGTCCAAAGCAACTGTTTCTTTGACTCTTGAAAGAACACGAGTAAAGTCATCTTCATATTCCATTATATCCCTAAAACCGCAATCGATTGCGAATGAGCGTATTCCTTCAGAGCAATAGAAATCAACAATTGGCTTAGTAAATTTCCAAGGCAAAAATGGAATCATACCTACAATCTGTTTACCATTCCGATTTTTTGTTTCTTCAATTATAGTTTTCATCATTCTCTTGTAAGTTTCAATTTTTTCGGGGCTTATGCTTTCTGTCCTATGATTTGGTTTTATCTCCATCAAAAGTTTTTTCCTTATAGTTGGTAGAAATATTACTTGGTCGCTTGCTCCATGCAAGGCATGAGCAATTGTCTTAAGGCTTTCAGTTGTTGGAAAGTCCTTAGTGTACTTGAAATCAAAAAGTGTCAAATTTAGTTTATTGGGAGCCCACTCATCCTTAACCGAGTCAACGTACGTTTTTATGTACCTACTATCCAGAGAGTTAACAACTTTGTCGTCTATGTGTTTGACGATTTCGTGAACCTTTATTTCAGGGTCGACCCTGTTTGCTTTCTGGGAGACAATAGGCGTGTCAACACAAAATGAGTTGCTGTCACAGGTTATTTCTTTCTTGAACAGTCCTAATTCGTCATCTCGGGTACTTTTATCGATTTTAAATATTTGTCCCATAGCTATTTAATCAGGTTCTTGTCTTTTTAAAACTATGTCCTACCTTGAGGATTACGGTCTGACTTCCCCATCAAGAAAGTACTCGCTCTTAGTATTAGCACTGAAAGACCATAAGAATTGCAAAGAAATAGACATAATTCACATACAAAAAATCATCCGTTATTTTGAGTATCTAAAAAGGACTTCAGAAATCAAATACTCTTATTTCAAATACGGCGTTGTTTCTCACGAACTTGCAGAGAACCTTAACACCCTTCAAGAATCTGGCTTAATAGATAAAGACCATGATACTTATTCCCTAACGGAAGAAGGTCAAGAAATAGCTGAAAAGATGCTAAACAGCCTTGAAAAGGGCGAGTTAGAAAAACTCACGTTTGCAAAACAACAACTTAACGACTTAACCGTTGACGAATTGATGTATTTTATGTACCGCCTTATCCCCGAGTCAGTTGTTAACTCAATAGAATACCCACGACTAGAGAAGAAGAAAGTGACATTGGTCCAGAGTCTATTTTTGAAAGGCAGAATAAATTCAGGAACCGCCGCTAAATGGCTTGATACGAGAGAGAAAGATTTCATTGACAGTCTTTGCAAGTAAGCCAAGGTACATCTTTGATACATCCCCTTCTATAATGCTTCTTGAAAAGTGTCAACTGTATGCGCAATTGAAATCGTTCTCAAAAATTTACACCGTGTTAGCACCAACCCGTGTAATGGAAGAATATTCTGTGGGGGATAGAGAAAATCCTAAGCCAGATATTGAGTTATTCAAACAGGTTTTCAATCCTATCGCTGTCAAGGCAGATGCTGATTTGCTGCCCTATTTCTTCAATGAATCAACAAGCGGAGAGTTCTGGGTTATTTCTTACGCTCGACAAAATCCAGAGTTTACATGTGTGATAGACGAAATGTTCGGTAGAAGTATTTGTGAGAACTTGGGGCTAAAAGTAACAGGAACCATCGGAATTATCAAAGAACTGAAAAGCGGCGGTTTACTAACTTCAGATGATTTGAAAGTTATTCGCATCGCAATTAAAAATTCTCGATTTTATCTCTCCCGTAAATTATTAAACGAACTCGATGATATCTGTGGTTCTCCTTAAATTTCCTTAAAACAAGATAGGCCAAACAACTCAAGTTTCCGCTCCCCCCCCCCCAATCTTATACAAAAAGTTCGAAAACTAATAGTTTTTTAGCAATCGGAAGTGTTAGTTGTCGAGCCTCAAAATGAGGGCAAGGGGAATTTTTGAACAATTTGAAAATTATTTAGTAAATTACGAATGTATCATCCAATTTCTCTATTTTCAAGTTACGTTTTTCGGCTATTTTTGCGATAATTTTAATTTGACTTTCATCTAACGCATGCGTTATTTTTATGACATGGTCATCAGGAGACTTGGACAGTTTTGGTTCTGGACCGATAATGATGCTATCTATGGGAATAACCTTGTCAAGTGCAACAATAATTTCATAAGCAGTGAAAAGAGCTACCTTTTTCTCCAAAAACTTCCCCACACATTATCTCATATTGAAGACGACGACAGAAAGATCGGCCCATTTCACCTAAAGACCAATAGGTTATCCCATCTTCTAGAAACCTGCACTAAAGATTCAGAACGATGTTTCAGTGTTTCAATTCTTTCCCCTCGGCTTATGCCCAGACAATGGAATATCACTAGTTTTCCCGTAGAACAAAGAAAGAACTCTGTTTGCCGCTCTTGAGCTAATAATTGTTTAGGCAATATCGTCATAGCTTGAAGAATTAAACTATGTACGTATTTGAAACCTTTCAATATAGAATATTGAGAACTAGTTTGCCAAAACTATGTTTGGACGTTTAATTCGCCATCGGACCGTATTAGCCAGTGCGGGCGCAAGCATTGTAAACGCATCAACATTATTTAAGATTTTTTATGGCCCAAGAATGCGGCTAATAAAGCATCGATTCAAGAAAACGTACGAAAACAAAAGTCCACACGCAATCGAAAAAAGTGAAGTTAAAGAAGCGACAACTCCGCTCTCTTTAATAAACTAAATTGCCCGATGAAACGATGAGCGGAAAAGCATGGAGTGCTGAAACAGAAGCTGCAGTGGAGACGCAATGGACTCAATAATTCATCTATATACGCCTACAGAACTATGGAAAACCTCGTAGAAAAGCGTTATTAGCCCTTGTACGTTTACAGGGGACTCGGAGAAGCAGATGAAAAGAACGGAGGCGGTAGCCCTATTGAAGGAATTAGGTGCTGAGCAATTAATACAGCCATCTCTAGTTCTAATCCAGCAAAGCCCAGATGGTTATCAATTGCAGATTAAAGGTAACTATAACTTTCAAGAAATTGAGACATTCGTCAAGGACAGGTTCTTTTTGGAAGAGAACAAAGGCTATTTAATTTTTAACAAGCCATGAAGAATCTCAACCTGTAGCTCGCTAAGAACGCAGTTATTTCACCTGAAATCTGGCAGTGAATCCGCAGATTCTTATCAAGGTCTGGTTTCTAAATAGTCCTAATGCAACTACTTACACAAGAACTAAGTGTAAATTAAGAACAGTGATTCTTAGAAAGGAGAGGCTTTGAGACTGGGGACCATAGCAAATCGACTATGACTCCCCTTACTCAGGTTATTCTATATATTCTATTTTGAAAACGAAAATAACAGATAATTATCCTAAAGTCACAAGTTTCTTATAACAAAACAAACAACTACATCAAAAGATAAGATGACGTTAGAGGTTGAAAACTTACCAAACAAGTCTACTAGAAATTTTTCCGTTTTCGAAGCCTTCTCCTTTCTCCTCGAATGCGGATTGACTGTTTGGAAAGCCAACAAACGATGAAAACGCCGCTTTTCTAATTAACAGAAGTTTAATCGAGATGCTAGGACCCATGGAATCTGCAGTGGTTAATTTACCGATTGGGAACCCGAAGGAAAGTTAAAGAATAGTTTACTGTATCTTTATTCAAGATAAGGCTAAACTGGTTCCTCAGAGATGAAAAGAATGGTTATTCTCGAAGACATCATTCAGGCACAAAAGAACATAGCGTCCTACGCAAAGGTAACACCGCTTATTCAATCAAAGTTTGCAAGCGAACTTATACATGGGAACGTTTTTCTGAAGCTTGAAAACCAGCAGGTAACGAATTCGTTTAAAATCCGCGGCGTAATCAACAAGCTTTTGAGTTTGTCGGCTGAGGAAAAAGCCAAAGGCGTAGTTACGGCTTCAGCGGGCAATCATGGTAAAGCAGTCGCTTACGGTGCTCAAAAGCTGGGTTTCCAAGCTAAAATCGTTGTGCCAACCCGTGCGCCGCGAGTTAAGGTCGATGGGATAAGACAGTTCGGTGCGGAGCTCGTTCTGTACGGCGACACTTATGATCAAGCTGAGAAGAAAGCAAAGCAACTTGCGGCTCAGGAAGGCCGCCTCTTCATTTCACCGTACAATGATGAGAAGATTGTTGCTGGACACGGAACAGCCGGGCTTGAAATCCTAAAGGAACAACCAAATATGGATATGGTCATTGTTCCTGTTGGGGGAGGCGGATTAATCGGAGGCATCGCTATCGCTGTCAAAACTCAGAAACCAACTGTGCGGATCATCGGGGTTCAATCGTCGGCTTCACCCGTAATGTACGAATCGTTGAAAGCAGGCAAAATCGTTCCACCTCACCGACATGAACGCTACACTATTGCTGAAGGATTAGTAGGAGCCGTTGAGAAGGGATCAATCACGTTTGATATCGCTAAACAATACGTTGACGAATTGATGCTGGCAAGGGAAGAGTCAATCAGGGAGGCAGTTTACTTAATTTGGAAAAACGAAAAACAAGTGGTGGAGGGCTCAGGTGCAGCTGGGGTTGCGTTGCTCCTGGAAAACAAAGATCAATTCGCAGGGGAAAACGGTTGCCGTTGTCATCAGCGGAGGGAATATTGACCGTTACTTGTTTGACGGCATCGTCGCCGGAGAAGAATGAGCAGGTCAGCCTAGTTTGTAACCGATTTTCCTAACGAATGCGCGTCTCTCCGCGATGTCAGCGTCTGTTTCTATGCCTCGGCTTTTTTGGCCATCAACAACCCCAATGATGCCTCTACCTTGGGAGGTTTCAGCAATCAATACTTCCAGTGGATTAGCCGTAGCCGCAAAAACCGTGCAGACCTCGGGCACATGTTTGATTTTATCAAGAACGTTGAGTGGATAGGCGTTTTTTAGGTAAATTAAAAAGCTGTGGCCGCAGCCTATTTCAAAGGCTTTCTCCGATGCCATTTTGCGCAGTTCAGCGTCGTTTCCTTCATACCTAACCAAGCAAGGTCCTGAACTCTCACAGAAGCCCAAACCAAACTGTATGTTGGGTACAGAATTAACGAGCGCTTCGTATAGGTCTTCCGCCGTTTTTATGAAGTGAGCCATGCCTAAGATAACGTTGCAGTCTTTAGGCGGGTCAATTTTAACGACTTTTAAGTCCAAACATAAACCTCCAAACATAATAATTTAGTTATCAAGGAAATTAATTTTTTGAAACTGCCGAGACATCGCTAAATGCTAATTACTTCCTCAAGGATGTGCTTGCCGATGTGGGGCTTAAGTGCCTTCTTGGAGACCAAATCAACCTTGACACCTAAAAGCCCCGTGAGGTACTCTTCTAAATCCATAAATTCAAATAAACCTACAGGCTCCTCAAATTCGACCAACACATCCACATCGCTTGTCTCTTTTTGTTCGCCTCGGACGTATGAACCGAAAACGCCAATGGTTTTCACTTTAAACTTCTCTCGCAATTCACCTTTATGTTGAAGGAGAACTGCGTTTTATTCCTTGAACATCTTGCACACATAAAACACCATTACTTTTGATTTAAGCCTTTTGAAACCAAGTTAGATTTTTCCATTCATGATAAATTTTATATTTGTCAATGCGTTGCCTAGAGAGACTCGTGCAAAACTTGTTTTTACCCATAGAAGTAGAAGTTGAAGATAATTGTCAGGAAAAGAAATGTTTAAAGCAACTTGCGCCGAATGCAGTAAAGAATGCGAAGTCCCATTCAAACCCGACCCAACCAGACCAGTTTATTGCCGAGAACGCTTTGCTAAGAAACGAGTCGCAAGGCCAAAACGACCCTATTAAGTTAACTGCCTAACCAAAACAAACTTCTTAATTCAACATTTTTTAATTTTTTTCTGTTGTTTTTGTATCTAGGGGTTATATGCGGACAAAAGCTAAATATCATTGATTAGTTAATCCTTCGGGAAAGAGCAAGGGCTGGTAGTTCAGCTGGTATGAACGCTTGACTTGCACTCAAGAGGTCGGGGGTTCAAATCCCCCCCAGTCCACTTCAACATCGCCAACAACAAACCCCAGACTACTATAATATTTTTGATAAAGGTCGATTACTTTCGTATTCTGAAGAGTTTGTTTTGGCCGAAATCGCAGACGTACTCGAAACCTGCCTCGATTAGTTTGCAGGCTTCTTCTTCTGAATGGGCAACTGTAGCTGTGAAGTCATCGTCTTTGAAGCTTATGAGTTGCGTGTAAAGCATGGTGTTGTTGAGGGATTTGTGGCCGAGGATTTCTTTGACGTGAAGGATATCTCTGGTTTTGCGGTATTCCATCGTTGCCTTCCAGTGACGGAAAGTGTGGAAGGTTATTTGTTTTATTCTTGAGTTTTTTAGTTTAGACGCTATGCGTTTGCGCTGTTGCTCAAAATTGTGTCTCATCAGATCTGCGTTTACGCTGAAGACTGTTGAGGTTTCTTTTGGCATTTCGGCGAGCATATCTACAAGTTTTATTGATAGCGGCAGAATTCTTGGGTTGCTTCCTTTTTCAGGTGTTATTCTTACTGAACGTTGTTCTATGTCTATGTCTGTCCATTTTAGCAGTTCGCAAGCTTCGCCGCATCGCATGCCAGTTTCTTTAAGTAATTGGAGGAATGTGGCTATTCTTTTGCTGCAGCCAGCTATGAGTTGGTCTATTTCCATTTCTGTTGGGATGAAGGGTAGTTTTCTGACTCGTCTGCAGATTGGTGGAGTCCAAGTTTTTCCTTGCATTTTTAGTAGGCTATCGTAGGCGTCAACTGCATTTACTTTTCTGCTTGCGCTCCATTGTTGTTTTGAGATGATTTCTTTTATTGAGTCTTCGTTGCTAAAGTCTGCTCCGAGTTTCATCAGTCGGTTTAACAGTTTTATTCGTCCTTTGATTGTTGCTTGAGAGTATCCTTGTTTTAGCAGCCAGAAGCTGAATTCAACGATGGCTCCTTTGTCATTTGTTGTTTGGCTTCTCCGCAGAACTTCGGTTGTTTGAGGTTCTGCTTCCAAATTTTTCGTCTCCTTGACGCATATTTGGCTGATATTAGCTATACCTTCTGGGCTTTTTAACGACTTCGTATCAAAGATTTCAATTTCTTTCAAGTTGGCGGCGGCTTGCTCTGCTTTTTCTATGTCGTTTGGGTCTGAGAATCTGTATCCGCAGTCTCTGCAGTACCATCGTTGAATTTCATACCCAAAGCTATTTTGTCGTTTGGCATCTTTCCAAACTCTTTTTGATTTACACTGTGGGCATAGGGGGCTTATGCTCACGGAGATAGTGCAAGGAGGGCAAGAGAGCAGAATTTGATTTTCCAAACTAAGAAGCCTCCGTTTCTCGGCTTTGTAGGTTCTCTAAGACATGGCTTCCGCAGTTAAAGCAGATTTTAGCAGTTGAGAGGTCGTAGAATTCGACGTTGTAGAGGATGTCGCGGGGATTGTTTTGGCACATTGGGCAGGTTTGATCGATGGCGCGTTGGTCTAAATCAAGGATGCGGCAGAAAGCAACTTTATCGAGAGAAGGCAACTTAGGGAATTGCGGTTTGTACGATTCCGACGATTGCGACGTTTCCGACGAATCCGACGATTGTAGCAAAGAGATAGTTGTAGGTTTTAATTGGTAGTTTTCAGGCTCGAATCCGAACCGTTCGCATAGTAGCCGCAGTTTGTTTGTATCCCAAGTGAAACCACGTTTTTTACCAACTCTGCACCGTTCAAATCCTAAAGCCGCTATTTTTGAGGTTAACGTTTTCCCAAATAACTGTTCTTTTTGTGGACGCTCAAAATTAAAGGCGTTTTCTATGTATTCGTTGGCAACTGCACCGTTTTCTATGTGGGCGCTGGATGCGATTACAGCAAGCAATATTTCTGATTCAATGCTGGTGTTTTCTTCTGTTTTCTGTTGGCTCGAGACTGCCTTAGCGTAATCTACAATGATTTTCTTTTCGGCTTCGTCTGCTACTGCACAGAGGGGCATGAAGATTTCTACGACTCGCGCATTTTTTATTGCTCTGAGTTCTTCTGGAATGTCAAGTATGGCTTTGGTTTTTGCGTCGTATTCGTCGTAATCGTCGAATTCGTCATATTCGTCGTCAAAGGTGGAGTTAACGGTTTGTTGGTTTTGGATGGTATTGCCAAGTAGAGTTTCAAAACGCCACTGTAGAAGCCTATTTCGTATTGTCTTTGCTGCTTTGTCGTTTAGTACTATGTCGAGTTGTCGAGTGTTCTTTGCCATGGTTATAATTATGCTTCGGCTTTCGAGTGTGGCTTTGAGTGCTTCTGTGCCGGCTATGCCTTTGAATCCGAAAACGTGGAAGGATTTTATCTCTTGGTTGTCGCCTTGACATCTTTCGATGATTGCGCTTCTGCGTTTGTATCCTGCGTTTAGGCATGCGATTACATCGACTTTTTCGTCTTGGTTGTAGACTTCGGCTTCGTCGAGGAATGGTACACAATTGAATTTTTCTATGCTTCTAAAGAGTGCTGGTGCTGTAGCAGAGACGCTTATTTTTCCTCGACATGTGAGAACTTGGAGTGTTTCGAGTCCTCTGGTTTTTCCTGAGTTTTTGACGCCGACAAAGAAAACGTATGGTGCTGTCCCCCATTTTTCACTTATCCATGTTGCGAATACCCAAGCGGTTAGAACTTCGTATAGGCGTTCATCTGGGAGCTCTACACTTCGCCAAATGAATCTTTTGATAAATCGCCAGAGTTTCTTTTTGTTTATGGGTTGTATTTGGGTTGGTGTACATAGGTTCCAGTTTATTTCGTCTTGTGATATGGGTGTGTATGCGGTGTTTGTTTCTTTTTGGATTATTTTTACTGTTTGTCCGTTGTTGAGTAGGAATTGTTCGCCTTCGACTTGTTCAAAGATCAAGCCTTTTTCGGGTAACCATAATCCGGGGGTTTGTATGTATGTTGTTTTGGTTTCAGCTGTTGCTTTAGCTTCTGCTCGTTTAAGGTCGGCGGCTATTGCCATGTTGGAATCTCCGCTTGATCGGTTACGCCTTGACGTTGATTAATGACTTGGATTACTTCGTAGATTCCAGATATGCCTTTGAGGTTGGTGATGTTTTTTCGGTTGCTGTATTGGTAATCGACTTTAGCAAGAAACTCGGCGCGGTCAAAGTCGCTGGTGGCTGTTCGGTTACATACTTCTGCTATTATGTTGCGGGTTGCTTCATGGGGTATGCCTTTTTTGATGCACATACCACAAAAGGATATGACTATTTCGTTGCGATAGCCGTTTATCCAATATTTCATTAGAAACTGGATGGTTTGCTCATTATCTTTCGCGGTCAATAGCTTGGCGGTTGGGGGGTTGGGAGCAAATGACATCTGCACGTTTGTTTTGGTTTGCATCTTCTCCATTCTGGCGGTGTCGGCTTCGCTGAAGCTTAAGCCATGTTTGTTTTCGAGTTCTTCAATGCGCAAAGGTTCGAATGTGACTAGGTCGAGCATTCGGCTCCATTTGCCTTCTACTTGGTGTTTTCCAAAGGGTAATTTTACAAAGTTGCCGTAGGGTCGTTCTGGTGAGAGTTCGTTTTGTTTTGGGAATACTTCGATTTGTTTTGGGTTAAGGTTTGCCATCTCTAATATGCGCAGTCCCAGCCAGCGTGCTGCTTTTGCCTGTACTGGAATTAGGAATAGTAGCCAAATATGGTATGAGGGGTCAGGGTATCTTGAGGCTTCAAGAATTATGCAGTTAGGCCATATTCTGGGTGTTTCGTTGCCTTCTTTGTCCTTTATCCTCTGCATGAGGATGCTTAGAATTTGTTTAGCCGTTTCCTTGGGGTCGGCGAGTTTTTCTGGGTCAAGGTCGAGGCAGAGCCATTTAATGAGGTTGTTGGTGTCGAGTTGGTAGCTGCCCACTGTGGTTTTTCCGTCTAAATGCTGCTGTAATATTTGATCGGTTAAGGGTTCGGATATTTTGCTGTAGCCTTGCTTAAGTTGAATACAATAGCAATCTGTGCGGTTAACAAACAAGGTCTTGAGAATAGCTAAGATGTCAGCAGTCATTGAGTAAACCATCCGGTCTGTTTTTGCAATCAATGCATTTTGCAGGCCACGTATTGTTGGCATTGGCATTCGTCCTATTTTTGGATGATTTATTCGTCTGCTTTCGCCTCTGACTTGACAATTTTTAGGTAGGCAAAGTCGTGGTGTTGATATATTAGACGTGCGTTTGTTCTTTCAAGAATAAAGCTTGTAATGCGTTCATTCTCTGAAGCGGTTGTTTCATATACATTCCCAAAAAACAGCTTGGTTTCTGCTGGGTTAAGTTTAGGTTTTTGTTCTAAATCGACTGTGGTTCGATTCAATTCAAATCTCCAGTACTTTCGGTTTTTATTCTGGAGGGCATGGAAAAAAGGGAACTGAAAAATGATGGGAAAGGGAACTATGACTCTTGCAACAGAAAAATTTCACGCATAGTAAAAAATGGGCAGACGTTTGTGCATTCTTTGACTTTCCATGCTCTAATAGGGCATATTTTATCGCAGAATCTTTTAAATTCTTGGCTGGCAAGAAGTGCTTCAAGATGAAGGGCTGTACTGAATTTAGGTTTTGTAACTGTATCTTCCTTGTTGCCTACAATAAGTCGTGTTAATTGCATTTGAATTCCTTGTTTTTTAAATTCAAAGTAAACGCCGTACCTACAACCTATTTCACAACAATAGACCCAAATTCCGTTTTCCGTTAAACAATAGATTATTTTTTCGCTGCTATGTTGGGTATCTGGACAGCGCCACCCTTCAATAGTATTAAATCCTGATTGGGAAGCCCTCTCAATTATTTCTTTGGCTTTGGTTAGATACTCTCTTGTAATCTTTTTTTGAAAGTAAACATCTTTATCATATCTTGTGCCTAATCCGAGTTTGCCAAGTTTAAATAAGTAGATTTGAGCTGCGGGTATGTTAACGCAATAACCGTTCTTCTTACCACAAGGATATTTTTCAATAACCCCTTCCTGGCAAAGCCGTTTTAGGGCTGCCCAGAAGGTTTTTCTGTGCATTCCCGATTTTTCAAGGGCTTTTACGAAGGTGATACCAGAGTTACTTGCTATTACGTCTAAGACTTTTAGTTCATTTTTTAATTTAAGGGTTAATTTCAAGATATTATTCCTTTCTGTATTTCTGCTGCGCGCTAACTACAATTGAGAGCTTATTAGTTAAACAGACCAATAGTTTCTGGGTTTAGAGAGAGGATCAGTTACGGCTAGAGAGCTAAATTTAGAAAAAAAGCAAAGACATTCAATGGCAATGAGGTGACTTTGGAATTCAAATTTTACTTGAGCCTAAGCTTTTATCAAGTTTAGAGTGTAAAATAGAATATTGCGAATTGTTTACTCTATCGTACTTATAATATTGAAACAAAAAGTTCTTGAATTAACAAGATCAATTAGAAGTTAAAAAAAGGAAGGAGACGTGGAAAACATTGCTCGCATTTGTAGTAAAGCTGCAAGCATCTATCGTCTATGAAACTCCTAATGTGCTCGATCCAGCGTTATTATGAGCCAGCCAAACAGAAAAACCGGTACAGCAAAAGGCAACACCAGAAGCGTAACGGCTAACCTCGGGAAATGACGTTCCAACAAGACCCGCAAGCGCACCAGCCGCGGCAAGATAAAATCCAACCCTCTGCTTAGTGCAACTAAAAGCCATGAACCATCACCTGCCTTCACATTTCTCTTAAACAAATTAATCCCCAACGGTAATTCAGCAATTTCAAATTTAACTTATGAAGAACGGTTATGCTAAATGGGTAACCGACTTATAGTAAGTGGGTAACCCAGTTACGGTAAGTCGGAGTAGCTGAAAATAAACGATTACCAGTCAAGAAACGTTAACGGGAATTAGTCAAGGAACGAGGTTGTGAAAAAACTATTTTCAATTTCAGAAAAATGATTGTTTTATGTGAAAAATAGTTGTATTGTAAAGGGATTTACACAAATACGACTCAACTTCTTCGGAGAAATTTGAGTTTTCACACACTCTCGAACCTTTACGGAAAGCCTTTTATCGTCCCTATTTTCATAATGCTAAGTATGAACAACACTGACAAGGGTTTCTCAATACTTCTTACAACAATAATGATTTTTTCAATCCTGATAATAGCACCCCTTGGATCTGCTCAAAGCGGTACAAACGTTGGTGGCATTATAAGCCAAAATGCAACTTGGACACAAGCAAACAGTCCATATACCCTAACAGGAAATCTACTTGTTGACAATGGTATCACCTTAACAATCCAGTCAGGGGTAACAGTCAACATTAACTCATATTACATAGAAGTTAACGGAACACTTGTCGCAATAGGAACGAGCAACAACATGATACAGTTCAACAACGGAGCCATAACATTCACACAGTTTAGCACACCCTGGAATGCAGAAACCAACACAGGAAGCACTATTCAATACTCCGTGTTTAACGGAACCTCAACCCAAGAGTTCATTATCGCTCTTTATACCGAGTTATTTTCCAACAATGACGTAAGTTACCCCGTCTATGTTGCTTCAGGCTCGCCTATAATTTCAAACAATATATTTACCGCTCGAACCTTTTTTGGTGGCCAAGGCGGAGGTACAATTTCCTCGCCTGCAATACAGCTTACCTCAGTTGGAATGGGTGAACCTCAGGAAGCAGTTGTGTCTGATAACATAATTTCTGGTAGTTTTGGTACAGCGTCAGTGGAAGTTGAAGGAGGTTACCCTGTTATCGAAGGAAATCTGATAACTGGAGGCGGGACTGGCATCGGAATAGAGGGCTCGGTTCAAACAGGTGTAACAATTATTAACAACACGATTGCCGATTGCTCAGACAATGGTATTTATGCATATACTAATGCTTTGGGCGCGACAACAATAAGTTTTAACAACTTGGAATATAACTCTGAATATAACCTTTATTGGCAGATAACCGGCAATTTGAATGCTTCTTACAACTGGTGGGGAACAACTGATAATCAAGCCATTGGCAATTCAATCTACGATTTTAGCAATGACTTTAGCCTAGGCACAGTAACTTATGTTCCCTTCTTGACGGCACCTAACGCTCAAGCTCCTGCATTGCCTACTCCTACACCTGTCCCTACAAGTACCACATCTCAAACAAACTCTCCTTCTCCAACACCAACGGCAATGTCGACTAGCAGTATTCAACCCTCAACCCCAAGCGTATCACCTAGATATCAGAGTTTCCAGAATTATTGGTTGTTATAACTCTGTTGATTGCAGTTTTAGTTTCAGTAATAGCAATGATGAGAAAACGAAAAATAAATTGAGACCCCTTTGTCACTGTCGGGCGCATAATCTCCATAACCCTCCGCAGGACGCCTATTGACAACGCCTAATCTTCAAGCATCCTGCACTACTGTCGTCTTATCAACTTACAAGATTTCGTCTCCAAGTACCACCCGTGTTGTCTTCGCGGGTGACGCCAGAAACCCTGATTGGTCACCGAGAAACTCACTTTGTAAATTCTTTAACTTCTCTTTTCATTGATTGTTCTTACACGACGGATAAAATCTAAACAAATTGAACAAACATTTAAGTTGTATCTGAAAAATGAAGTAGTTTTGACATTTACTTTACATTTCTGAACATGCGATTTTTAGGGAAATTTTTTCTGAAGCGATCTATCTTTTGATTTTTGCTTTAGAGATGATATTAATAAAAAAAGGAAGGTTTGCTGCTCACTTTGGTGCAGCTTTTGGATCAGCATTTTCCTTCTTCAGCGACGCGTTTTCATCTATCAAAGTCTTTATGACGACGTTGAGCTGAGTCAGCATGTCATTAATCCGTAGATTTAACAGACCAACTTGTTGCGTGATAGGATCGATGTTTGTTTGCCCTTGACTCATTTTAGCTTGCACCAATCTTTGTGGCTTGTTGCAGTTGAGACCGTAAATTCTCGACTTCCTTTGCTAAGCCTTGAATAGCTGACAATGCATAAGTCGTTAGCATATTGTAATTCAAAGTGTGCTCGTCAGCATGCGTCGAACTCTTGTACACTGTCACAGCTTCTGGTACAATTTCAGCAACTTCTTGAGCAAAGAACCCTGCGACTATGTTGTTGCCTTTTTTGGTTTCAGGCTTCCAAGCGAAATGCAGCGGATTTAGCTTAGTTATTGCACTAAGAGCTGTTTTGGGACTTAAAGTTTCAACCAAGTTTTTGTCTCTTTGATCACTGGAAACGGCGATTTCTCCCCCACAGAAAATACCATAATATGCCCAAAGGGAGATATTCCCCAGCCATCCAATACTCTGGCCGGTGGTACCATTACTGTTCAGATATCCATAGCTTGAGGTGGTCATTGGATTTGAACCAGTGATTACTACTTGTCCTGTAGCCGTTAAGTCTCCTAGCATCAAGTTACCCCATGGCCAGTTTTGCATGTATTGACCGCTTCCGTTTCCATATTTGAGCCACAATGTACTATTTCCTGAACCTTGCGGCGATGGATAGTCAATTAAAACTATTGCTGCAGGATCTCCTGTTTCGGTATAGCTGTGTCCAAGTTGTATAGCACCTCCGCCTGTACCTGTCTGGCTATTGGGGCTTGTACTCGAGCCCAGAAAACCGTAAGCACTGATGTCTCCACCGGCGGTTATGCCATATTGAGTTTGTATAAATGGCGCGTTAGGTTCCATCGAGCTAGTAACTGCGGAAAGATACGTTGGATAAGATGTTCCTTGATAAGATGCAAATAACGTTATTGTGCTTCCAGGAGCCTTAAGCGTCATGTTTCCTAAGCTATCATCCAGTGTGTTATTTTGAGTCTGAGTCATACCGCCGGGGGCTAATGTGAGTGAATTAGTACCATTTGATTTAAGCGCTGTCCAATAGTTAACTAGTTCGCCATTGCCGATTACATTTGCATCGAAAAGCAGTTCTGAAGTTCCATTGCTAGCAATAATCGCGGGTGACTGATGATTTATCCCAAGAGGGTATCCAGATGCTTTTACGAACATCGGGTTTGTGTCGCCGAGGCCAATATATCCATATGTTCCAGCTGCGTTCTGTACGTCCAACGATATGAGTGTAGCATTTCCTGAGCTGTCAAGATGAAGTGAGTTAGTTAGTGCGCTGCCACTATCGCGATAAATATTAAAGATGGTGTCGTATTTTAGCCAGATGCCGCCGTTCTGTATGCCTAGGCCATCCGTGTTGTTATATGTGTAGCAATCAAGTATCATGCCTGCATTAGAGCCGGCAACAGGAGCAGACCCTGACGCATTTGAATTTAGAATACCAGTTAGTGTTAATCCCGCGAATGTTGGAGAAGCGGTCAAAGCATTCTGTTTGCCGTTGAATGTGGTCCAGTCTGAAGAGGCCAGATAACCATTCGTTGAGCCATTAGCTTGTGGGATCGAGATAACGTTGCCTGAAAGTTGCAATGGTGGAGACGCGCTAAGAGAACCGCTGGAAGTAATTGTGAATTGGGTTGTTGCAGAAGTGAGTCCTGTTGATGAAGCAGTCAAAGTTGGAGTGCCAGCATTGGCATCTTTGTAGTAAAAGTTACCTGAACTTTGCCCCGAAGAGATCGTTATAGAAGTAATCTGATTTGTTCCGCCTGAGTCAGAATAAAAGCTTCCGCCTGAAGAAGAAGTAGACAAACCAACAGTAGCGCCACTTGTGACAGGATTCCCATTAGATGCCTGCACCTGAACAGTGATTACACTTGAAACTGACCCAACATTCACAGATTGGCCAGCACCAGCAGTATAAGCCAGTTTAGAAGCAGTTCCACTTGAAGAAGCTTTGAAAGTTGCCATGCAGCCAACCCACAGGGATGAAGTACCTGACGTTCCGCCTGAATCGGCAGTACCCGTTGCATTAACTGTTTTGTAGACTACTGCTTGACTAACATATCCGTAATTTCCAGCTGCCCCATCTAACATGGTAAAACCGTTTGTTGGATAAGTGATTGTAGTGTACAGTTGTATTGCCACTGCGCCAAACCATAGTTCAGCCGCTTGAGTTGTTGTCGCTGTGGTTCCTGTGTCTAAAGCGGAAGAACCACTACTAAGCATTCGCGTTAGTTGCAGTCTTGTCAAGAAAGCTGCTTGTTGCTAATCCGGAGAATTCAAACATTTCGCCTATAGCTTCATGTACAGAGCCGGAAAGAGTTACGCTTGCTGATGTTGAAGGTGTGCCCGATGCTTCAATTAGGCCGGCCCAAATTTCCATATTCAAGTTACTTCCACTGCCACCGTATTCAGCGATTTGTCTTGTCCAAGTAACACCAGTTTGCACAATCGAAGAAACAGTTACGCCTCCACTTTGATTTGTAGTAATAGCCGCAACCAAGAGATTGTTATTGGTTGGAGTAGTAGTCAATGTAATGGTGAATGGCGTTGTTGTACTGTCTGTTCTAGCGCGGATTTGAAGTTCCGCCCTGTAACAAGCGCTCATGCTCACGGTTTAACCTCCCAAGCCATCGAGACTGTGTATCCATTTTTAGGCGAAGCTTTTGGCCGTTTTGTTGGAACCTGTTATCCGGGTTCCGATTTTTTTCACTTATCCGTTTCCATTTTTTATCCCTGGCTACTGTTTCGGCGGTTTTAGATTTAAGGCATGTAGAACGGTTATGCTAAGTGGGTAACCCAGCTACGCTAACTGGTAGGTAACTGAAAGTGAATGTTTTTATGGAAAAACAAGTGAAAGTGAAGAGGTTTACTTTCACTTACCCCTCCACTGTTCCAAGCTGTTGGTTCGACGTTTGGCTTTATAAGCTAAAAACGGAAAAAAAAGAAAGCCCCTAAGGTGAGAGATTGAATTTAGAAGAAATTTTGTCTTCAGCTTGCAGGCGAAAAATAATCAAATATTTAGCAGAAAATGGCTCAGTAAATATAATGCGGCTAATTGTGGGAGTCAACAGTAAATACCCGCAAGTTAATTCTGAATTGCAGATCCTACAGAAAGAAGGTATAATAAGTGACCAGCATATTGGTCGGACGCGTCTTATCAGGCTTAACAAACAAAATCCTGGTACTATGCTGATTCTTCAAGCGTTAAAAATCTTAACTGACAAAAAAGCGGATAAATCAAAATAAGGCGAAAATAGTTGGAACCGACAAAAAATCAAGATAGCGTATCTTCCAAAATAATATGCCTTCTAAGAGACTTAGGCGCTCAAACGCTCAGTATTCAGGAAGCTCTAAATGCTCTCCTGAAACAGTCAGTTACTCTTCCTCTACAACTAATTACGCAAATAGAAGGCTTCATTGCTGAACACAGTGAGTTCGGTTTCAAATCCAAAGAAGATTTTATAATTAATGATGCCAGTTTCAGGTTGAATTGGCTTAACAGTAATAATGAACGTTTGGAGATAACAAGGGAGCGATACGACGAACTTGATGAAGCTGTCAAGGTGATGGAAACGCCATTTTGCAGTGCTGAGGAGTTCATACAAACTCAAATAGACGATATTTTAGAGAAATACCATAACCATGTTAAAATCTAACGACATGAATAACTATCAATTGCGGCTTTGTCCGCCTCCTTTTCAGGTAAGAATTCATTTACGCAAAGAAAGAGGGGATTTTGCGAGTGAAATCACGAGAATTCAAATCTCTCCCTAAGTCACTTGAGAAAACAACCATTTTTTCTAACTTTGAAATTTTTGGTTTGGCCATACGAGGCCAATTGGGGCTTGCTGAGGCTCTGGATACTCATATGCGAAAAGAAAGTACAAATGTTTTTACGATACGATGATTCCATCGTTATTTTAAGCAGAGCTTTCTCAGCCCTAAAGTGTATTTTTTGGAATATACTGCATTGAAACGGTAAGTCGTTTTCGGCTTAGGCTGCCTCTCAATCCGTCATTTAATCGGCTGTTATTTTTTCCTTTGCTGGCATGTCCATGGCGCATTATTCTCCAATTATCCATGTTTCCTCGTACGATCTGAGGGTTACTCGTTAAGATGTAAAAGGGCATTTTTGTTTGTGAAGTGTAGAGTTCAGCTATGAAGTTTAAGAGCCGTTTGCCAACACCTATGCCTTGATAATCCGGTAAGACAACCAATCTGCTAACCCTAAAGTACCTTGACTTCATTTTGATATGCGCAACTGCGATAAACGCTATAGGCTTATTTTGATAGACTGCGGTATAGCATCGGACGCCTGCTCCAAGCTTTCCGTTTAAATAATGATGTTGCCGAAACATCTGCCATAACTGAGCGCCGCACCGATAAACTTTGAGTTCAACGGACGGCCGACTTCTTTTTTTCGGCTAAACTCCATAGTATCAGTGCAGAAAACCCAATCTGGTTCTAACCAGTCAACCACATCGTAATGGCAGGTTACAGCTATAAACTTCTTTTTTGACCTGCGGACAGCCTTGCTAATCGCGTAAGCACTAACTTTAGCAATCTCCCTATCAACTACGCTTGTAAACTCATCAAAAACTATCAAAGGTGAATCAAGGCATAAAGCACGGGGCAATGTCCACTCGCATCTTTTCCCATTGACTGAGACATTCATAACCTTTCAGCCAATCGGGCGGTGAAGCAAAACCAACACTGCAAAGAGCCCTCGTGATTTCGCTTGTTTCAAGCCCTTCAGGAAAATCATCCAAGACACATTTATGGAAATACTCAAAGCCTCTAATGTAAGCATCAGGGAAAAGCTGCTTAGCAATGCTCGTTTTGCCAGAACCACTACGGCCAACTATAACGCCTACTTGCCAATCAGCATCTTCAATCGGTAGTGACCCTTTGAAATGCTTCTCCAGCTTCACATCAGAAAGGGTATAGCTACCAACTACACTTTTAGCTCGGAAGGTATCGGTTTGATTCCAACGTTTTACAATGTCAAAATCCGTAGCTTGTAGCCCTCCGAGGTTAGCTTATCGAAAATGCGTTTTTGGTCCGCTTCATCTTTGCACTCAATGATTAACTCATATGTCTCAGGGATAGTTGCAGAAAAGCTATGTTCGCTTGAATCTTCAGGCAGTTTCTCGCCTATGGATTCGAGCAGAGCCTGCAAATCGTCTTTTTCGCCCGCTTGCAAGATGCGTAAGTACTCGGCACTATCAAGCTCTTTGTTGTGTTTGCCTTTCAGCTTGTTTAAAATTTGTCTGAGCATCCGTCTATCCACATCGCTTACAGGCAGGCGCAAAACAGGAGCGTAAAACTCGCCATGTTGCTTGCAGACTTCCGCCCTTTGTTCCCCATCAGCGTAGACGCCATCTTTATTGGTTATTATCGGGTAAGCCCAACCGTACTTCTGGAGGCTACACCAGATTTGCTGTTGCTGCTTAATTGTGGTGCGGTTTGGGTTGTTTTGGTCTGCAGTTAAGAGACGAATATCTTCCAATAACGGCAGGTAGGCATCGGGGATTCTGAGGGTAGTTTTGTTTTCTGTCATGAACTTTTCGGTTTAAAACTAGGCGGATTGGAGGTTCTTTGCGTCGATTAACGATTTAAGCTCAGCAATCTCATTTACTGCCTTAGCTGCTCTTTTGTCATGATCTTGCTTTTCCTTAAGCGTCTCTAACCCCAACAATGATACCATCCGGTCAGTAATCTCTACCATTTTAGAAAGATACGCTGGTTTTTGGGCGTCGTTTGCCGTTTGAAACTTAAGGCTTGCAGTGCGGTAGAGGTAATCGTAGCGGTTAGTCACCATAAGTCGAGCCTTGTCTAAATCAAAGATTTGAGTTAAGATGGGTTGCCAAGTGTCGCGGGTTTCTGCATCATAGTAGATATTTCTCTCTGAGGTTTGGTATTTCTCGCTTAGTATCTTCACTATTTCACAGAGGGAGAAGCCTTTTGCTTCGAGCTTTAAGAATTCTAAGCGTCTTTCTAAGACTTCATTCAAGCGAAAGCCTCCAAAATTGAAATGCGGATTTCATTATCACTATAATCGGTTGTTCGACGTAGCATGTCGCCTTCCAACTTTACGTTTCGCTTTTCCTCTTCAGACAAGAAGTAGTACGGTTCCTCAAAGGTGGGGACATGATATTTTCTGCAGATTTTAAAGTAGGTTTCCACTAACTCGAATATGGTGCTGTCAGATAGTTTACCATTACCTTTGGTCTGGAGATGATTCCAGTTATAGGTTATATGCCAATAAAACCGTAAACAGATTTTCTCGTATTCCGAAGCTTTCGCCTGCAAAACATCTATCTTATCATAGATGCTTTTCATCCGCAACAGGAGGGTGAAGAAATATTTGCTTTTTGGGTCGCGCTGCGCTTTTGCTACGTTAACTTGCAGAGGCGCATTAGGGGGTTCATCCCATTCTTGCCCAAGCATGTTTGCTTCTTGCCTTGTCTGAGGATATTTTTCGATGAAATACGTGTTCATTTTTTGGAAGGTTTCTATAATTTGGAACTCTGCTCCAGACATTAGAGATAAATCAGTAATGCCGTCTTTATCTATGACTTCTGGAAATAACTGTTTTAGCGTACAATTCTTTGGGTCTATGCCTTCTTGGTTTAGTTTTTCTTCAGCAGGCGTTAATGGTGCTGTTACCTCTGGTGTGTTGTTGTTTTTTTGGTTCTGTTCCCGTATTTTCTCGTTTAAGTCCTCAAATGTGATATGACTCGCCATTCTACTTTTTCTGACTTATTCGGTTTTATTAGAATTAACATACCTTTGCCTGCTAACTTCTGTAGTCTGCTCGCTTTTCAAACCCTTAACATTAGAGACCTAACTAATTAGCTCCTGTTAGATTAACGATAAAAAAGGGAAAGAAGCTGCGGAGAGAGCTCCCATTTGGCGATATCGCCAATTCAGACTGGGTTCAAATCCCCCCCAGTCCACTTCAATTTATGCTTTCCGTGACGGTTTAAAAGCCAAATCGGATTTTTTGCGTTGAGGGTTTGCTGAGGCTATGGAAACTAAAGGATGAAATTTCTTTTAGGAGAAAAAAGAAAAATGCAAACTCTTCAATTGCAGCTATATCGAATTTAACCAGAACCTTCTCAGCGCCCATTCTTTTGTTTCTCCGTTGTTTCTGTGGGACTAAAAAAAGGGATAAGGGGAATTGTTTGGTTGTTATAGGTTTATGGGCGTTTTCTTGTCACAATCAATGAGACTATGGCTATACCTATGATGAAGACAATGATCATCGCGACGACTGCGTACATGACTGTTGTGTTTGAGGCTAAGCCGCTAAGGGGTGTAACTGTTGGTGCTTGGTGTTGGTGCTGGGTTGCCTGCGCAGAGGTAGGTTGAGGCTGATGATGCGTAGTATGCGTCCGTCCCTGCGAACACCGCGTAAACCGTGTAGTTGCCGGGAATATCAGGTGTCCATGTTAAGCCATAGTTGCCCTGAGCGTTAGTCGTTGTTGTGCCGATGGCTCTGTAGTTGTTGTTGCTGTCTAAGACATAAAGCGTAACTGGAACGCCAGTTATGTTGGTTGGCATCTGCTGCTGCTCGTATACTGCCTCCATGAATCCCTCCATGCTCGCGTCAGAAACGCAGGGAAGACCGTTTGGAAAGTTCATTGCGACTGCGTTTTGTTGTGCTCCTGGAGAAAGGTCAGTTACCGTGCCTGTTATCGTCACCGGTGTAGAGGTTGATACGCCGACGGCGGGCGCTGTAACGGTTGTCTTGCTTGGTCCCAGTTGCGTAGGTGTAAACTTGGTTGTCATAGGAATTTGGCAGTAAGAACTCGCCATCTGCGGCTGCGCACGTGGCGCTATTAGCCTCGGCGAAACTAAGAATCTGCCACACTAACTTTCCTGTAGTAGCATTCAAACAATAAGCGTGTGCTCCACGGAATAGTGGTGGATTGTAGGTGTGACCGCCGTTGAGGTAAATCATTCCGCCAGCAACAAGTTCAATAACTTTGACAGGCCATGAACCGTAGACATTGTTGTAACCTGAACTACCGGTAAAGAAGTCCCATACAAGCGAGCCATTTGTATCGTTGAAAGCGTACACGTGTCCGTCAAATGTGCTAACGTAAAGACAGCCGTAAGCTACTTCGGGTAGATAATTGGAGACTTGGTTAAAGAATGTGGCTCCGTTGGGGGCAGTAGCAGTCCATAGCTTCTGCACCTGTGGTGTCACTGTAAGCCGTCCATGTTGCCAACTCGCAATCGAATATGATGTACATGCCATTGCCCTCTTCAGTTATAGACGTTCTGGTCAATGTTGGTAGCGTTTGGTTTTCTATGAAGAGCTGCGCGCCGTTAATTATGCTGTAACCTCCTATAACGACCCAATTATTCCAGTTACCAGTTGGAGTCCAAGTGACCAATTGTGTGTTGTCGCCAATACCTCCAAGCGCAGGAGTAAGGCCGATGGGCACACCAGAAAGGTTCATGGCTATCGGTGCTGTCCATTGTATCCCGTCGCTCCAAGGAATCGTTTCTCCAGATGCTACTGCAGTGGGTCCGAGAGGTCGCCAGAACCAACCGTCTGCTGAATAGGCTGGGTTACTCCCAGGTGAGCCAAGTAGAATGCAGCGGCTTGCGTTCCAACAGGTCAGCGTGTATTGCTTGGAATTGGTGGTGTTGATGTAGTAACCTATCATCGCGCCGTCTGGGACTGTAGTTAGCCATTTGCAGGTTACTCCCCCAGTGATTTGCAGTATATAATTTCCTGTCTCTGCATCATACAACGAGTACACTGTGCCCAGGCCAGTTACGGTTAAAGTTGTCCATAGGTATGATTCGCCGCCATATTGGTTGGGTGATATATAGTTGTATATCCAACCCCCTAGTAACGTGCCGTTCATCTGGGATTCAGATTTTGTCCACAGTGTCTGCCCAGTGCGTAAGTCGACAGCTGTTGTGCCTTCATAATAACTGGAGGCTCCCGGCGTTAATGTGTAGTAAAGTACTCCGTCCATGACTGCGCATTTAAATTTGCATTCGTACTGCGCGGTTGAGTAGAAGTTGCTGTTTTCAGTGTTACCATATTCTCCTCCGATTAAGCCTCCTGGCGCTAACGGAGTTGTCCACAGTATATGGGAAGTGCTTGGCGCGTCTTGCATGTACGGGTCGTAGTTACTAGTGCTGTTGTAGCCTCGACCAGCGTTGCCTAAGTCATTGAGTCCAAACCAATTTCCGCTGATCATGTTCCAGCCGTTGTTGTTCATGTTTATTGGGCGAGTCCAGTAGCTTGTTGGAAGCGGGTTAAAAGGAATTGTAGTTGCTGGTGTGTTCGAAACTTGGATTGTTACAAGGATGCTGGTACTGGGTTGATAATAGTAGCCAATGTATTGGGCATAAGATGTTCCAGTCCATCCGCCTGGAGGCGGATTGGCACCGGTTAAAGTTTGTCCGCTGAAGATCAACTGGAAAGTGTAGTTGCCTATCATGGTAGGCACGTAAGTGGTATATCCAAATCCCGTATTATCCGTGGTGAGCCCAGTCAGATGGGTAACGTCTTTGTTGGGCGCCGTAATAACTATTGTAAAATTGTTAAATCGGTCACCATAAGCTCCGTCCGTTGTCAGTGTGACCTTGTCAACCCCGAAGCTGACATACATTGATTGACCTACCCCTATGGGGGAAGGTTGAACAGAAATGTAGGCGTATGTTGCTTGAGGATTTGGTTGAGCCACTTGTGCCTTAGCAGTTGGCAATAGAATCATTGAAGCTGTCATTGAAAGCATAAAGAATATCGAAATCATAATAGCAAAAATCTTGTTTTTTAGCATTTTCATTTCTTTTTTTCTCCTTTATTTTGTTTGAGCGAAAACGTTGAGTTAACTATAAACTGCTATTTTTAACGCCCTCGCCCAACAGCAGATGTTTAATTTCATTTATTTTTAAGAACTAGTGTGTTAAGCTCTCACACAACACCACGCATCTTAACAAAATTTTATAAACAAATAAGTTGATACGTTTCATCTGAAGCGTGGGAAAATTGGAAAGCGTCTCGTGTACACACGTGGATCGTTTGTGCAAACTGGGATTGACGACTCTTCAAGCTAAAATTTACTTGCTTCTTTATGAGACAGGAAGAACGAAAATACAGGCGCTTGCGAGAATAGCTAATGTTGATAGAGCAAACACATATCAAATTCTTCGGCAGCTCCAAGAAAAGGGAGTAGTTGAAACAACAGTTGGAAAACCCACATTATATCAAGCCGTCCCACTGCAGGAAGCGACTGCAGCTTTGCTCGCGCAAAAGAAGCGTGAATTTGAGAAAGTAGTTGAGACTTCAAAAGAATTTGCTCCAAGAAACTGCTGAGCATGAACAAAAACTGCTTGACTTAAGTATGCCCCAAATCAGTTTTGTTTCTTTTGGAGAATCGTCGGCTAGCAAAAAGATAGATTTAGCATGGACTAATGTTCAAATATTAGCTGAGTTATATCTTGAAAAACCTCTTTTTGCAGAAAGTCTGGAACGGCCATGGGTAGGAAACATGTGGAAAGAAGCTATGAATAGAGGTGTTAAAGTGCGAGTAATTACACAGAATTTACAACAAAAAAGCGCATGCTTTATTGATTCACTTTCGTCACTTGAGGAAAATAAAAATTTTGAAATTAGGTATACTGCCTCTCCGATTATTTGTCAATTTATCTGTCTTGATGGAAAAGAAACTTGGCTTTTTGTAGAAAAGATAAATGGATTCGGGCAAGAACAGAGCATAATGCTAAGGCACAAGGGGCTAGGAAAAATGGCGCACACTTTCTTTGGAATGTTGTGGGATCAAACCCTTCCCGCCCTTCGCAATGAGCAGCGCACGCTTTCGCGTTCGACGAAACCCCAGTCTCAGACAAAAGCTCCAAAGAAAATTAACCTTTTAAAAGAAAAAAATGGGATTTTGAAGGAGATTTCGTCAACCTGAGAACATAAAAAAACTCTTGTTTCATTCTTGTGTTCCATCTTCTTTTTCTTTGAATTAACAGGCTAAAGGAAAAAAGGGAATTCCAGGTGATATCTCCACTTCCGACTGGGTTCAGGTTACCCGTTATCTAAATTGGACTAGGGGTTAAACCAAAAAGGGACAACTTACGACCTTTAAACAAAAACCACGGTATTATCAAAAACTTGGGGGTTTGCAATGGGTAATCGAATAATCAAAACTGAATTAGGGTTTGCTGAGGCTCTGGAAACTAAAGGCTGAGAATTTTTTTCTTTTGGAGAAAAAGAAAAATGCAAACTCTTCAATTGCACTATATTGAATTTAACCAGAACCTTCTCAGCGCCCATTTCTTTTCATCTCTTCGCGTTGTTTTTAATGTGACAAAAAAAGGGAAAGGGAATTTTGGTGTTTTTGGTTCACGGCTTTTTCCTCAGCAGAAGTAGGCCGACGACAGCGATTGCAATTATGATGGCGATCGCTACTGCAACGAATCCAAGAGTTAAACCCGACATTGTCGCTAGGTTTGATACAGGAGAAGCTGTTGGCGCCGGCGTTGTTACAGGGTTGCTAACGGTGAATGAGGTTTCATCTGAAGATGACCAGTAGCCAGCGTTACCTGCGAATGTTGCGTATACAGTGTAGTTTCCAGAAATGTCTGGAGTCCATGTTAATGTGTAGAAGCCGGTTTTGTCAGTTGTGGCAGTGCCGATGGATCTGTAATTGTGGTTAGAGTCTAAGACGTAGAGGTTTACTGGAACGCCGGTGAAGTTGGTTGGTGCTGCTTGCTGTTGGTAAACATAGCTCATCCATTGGCTCATGCTTGCGTCGGATGCACATGGTACGCCGTTTGGAAAGTCTGCTACTTGTTCATTTTGCTTAGTGCCAGCAGACGTGTCCATTACTGTTCCGGAGATGACTACTGATTGCCCGAATGACAAGCCATCGTGGGTCGCGGTAACTGTGGTTGCGCTGGATCCTTGGCCGACACAATAGATTTGGTTGTCATAGCCGTTTAGAGTCAGTGAGAAGCCGTCAGCTATAACTCCTACTTCCTGGTTTCCAGCTGGTGAGCCTGCTTCAGATGTGACGTCGTTTAGAGTCCAGATTTCTTTGCCGTTTGTGGCGTTGATGGCACGTTGCAATGCGCCTTTGTAAATTGGGCTTGAAACTGTGTGTTCGGTGGTGCTTGTGTATATTACTCCGTTGCCGATGGCGTAAATTGAGGTTGGATAGTATCCGGGTCTTTCAAAGCCGCTGTTTGTGCTGTTGCCAACTCCACCGTTGCCGTAGGTCCATAGTAGGTTCCCTGTTGCTAAGTTATAGCAGGACATTATTCCTCCGAAACCACAGTAGTAGAGCTTTCCGTATGCTTCTGCTGCACCTGCTTCGTTGCCGCCGCTGTTGTATCCGCTGTTGTAGTACATCAATTGCTGCTGGCTTTGGTCGCCGACTGGGCCCCAAATTTGTTTGCCTGTTGCCATGCTGTAACCGACGAACTGCATTGTTTCTTTGTGGAATTCGACGAAGACACCGTAAGTTGGATCGCCGTTGGCTGGTCCACTGTAGCTGACGGTTATGTTTCCTGCGGGTGCTGTTATTGTGTTACTCCAGAGTTCTTCTCCGATTGGACCCACACTTGCGTTTAGGTTTAAGCCATAGTATGTGTAGGGTGTCCACGAGGTAGCTGATGGCATAGTTCCGCTGACGAGAATAGCCATGTTCCCGCTCCATGCCGCGACAATTGTGGGTGTCGGGATGACGCTGTTTAACCATGATAGCGAGTAGTTCCAGTCGTAGCTGTAGAGTGAGCTTGCGTTGTTAACGACATTGGCGTAGACCACATAGTTGTACATTGCAGGTGCGTTGGGGTTGTTTCCGTCGACTGCTCCTATCACTGGCTCAGTTACGGTTGCATACTGTGTTTGAGCTGTTGTTAAGGCTGTGCCGCTGGCGGTTGAGTCGTTGTAAAGTGTTGGGACGTTGTTGACTGCGCCGGTCCATGGGTTATATGTGCAATCCCAAATTCGAGAAGAATTCCATTCGCTCAGGTACATTATATGGTTGCCTGCTGTGCCGAGATTTGAAAGGATAAGCTTTAGTTGTTCTCCTTGTGGACCGGGCATTGCTGTGCCTGTTGGGACGCCTGTAACGTTGAAAAGCGGGTCTCCCGTGTACGCGTCGTAGGCTCTTGCGAAGTTAGATGTGAACAGTATGGGTGGATAAATTCCGTGTTGGTTAGGATCATATAGGTATTGGACATAAGCGAACGATAATGAGGGGATTTGCGTGCTGCTCCAAAGGATTTGTCCTGTGCGGAGGTCTTGGCAGACCGTTGGTCCGTTAGCGGACCCGGTGAATGATACAGGCAATGTATAGTATAGGTATCCGTCGACGACAATGGGATTAGTGAATCTACCGTTGTATGCTGATCCATCAAAATATGTAGCGCCTGTGGTAGTGAAAGTTCCTCCTCCCGCGACTCCGCCCATTTGGATTGGGTAGGTCCACATGACATGGCTTGTTACTGGTCCTACTGCGTTTCCTGGCGGAACGCTGCAACCGCCAGCCCCAGTTCCGTAGCCTGCTGATCCCGTGCCCAACCAGTTAGATGAAATCGTGTACCAGTTGGTGTTTTCTCCGTAAATTGGGCGTGTCCAGTAGTTTGTTGGAAGCGGTGTGGTGGGGTAATACGAAATCGGGGTTTGTTGCACTGTGAATGTGCATGTTGCTGAGCTGGCTGCGTAGGTGTCGTTGATGTATGCCGAAGATGCAAGGTCGTCGCTTGTGGTGATTGCTTGTCCTGGGAAGGTGAAGTTGGCGGTGTAGGTGCCTGCAACGGTAGGCGTGAAGGGATATTGTTGGTTGCTTGTTGGGTCGCTTACTACTGCAAAAGTTTGTGACACTATTGTTTTTCCGTCGGGTCCTGTTATTGTGAGTTCATAGTTATGGAATCTGTAATTGTTGTAGAGGTTTGTGTTGTCAAAAGTGTTAGATAGCCACATGTATACTGTTGCGGTTTGGCCGACTCCTATTGGATTAGGCACGACCTGAATGTAAGCGAATGTTGGAACGCTCCAAGAAGGCGTGTGCGCGTTAGCTGTCGATATTAAGAATGTTGAAGCTCCTATCGAACAAATCAAAATTGCTGCTATCAAAGTAGCCGTAAGTTTACTTTTTGTGTTTATCATTTTGTCTCTCTTCTTTTGGTTGTTCGCGCATAATGCGCTGGAACAGCAGATGTGAACAGGTTGCTAATAAGAGGCGCTCACTTATCGTGAGCATAAAAAATGTTAATTATTCTTTTATTTTATCTCCATAAAGACAGTCCGTTTCTTCGTCCGAGGGTAACCATTTAACTTAATGAAGTCAAAAGCTCGAAAGCCTCTTCGATTGTAGATGCTGTAATCTGAAATACCCTCTCTCTGATATTCATGCCATTTCAATGGTACTTGTGCCAGCTCTCCGCAATAGAATGCCATTTCTTCATCAATAGTCTATCAGTTGCCTTTCTGACGAAGAATCAAACCCTAAAATCGCCAAAACTGAAAATAATAGACATCACCAATGCAAATTCCCAAGAAAAATGGAGTGACAACATGTTGGGAGCGCGTTAGGGTTTGCTGAGGCTCTGGAAACCAAGGATGAAATTCTTTAGGAGAAAAAGAAAATGCAACCTCTAATCGTTTATATTGGTGGTTATCCAGAGCCTTTTCAGCCATTTCTCTTTCTACTGAGCTCATTTTTTATAAATTAAAAAAAGGGGAAAGAAATTTTGTTAAGCATTTTTAGTTTATGGGTGTTTTCTTGTAACGAGCAATGCTAGGACAGCACCAATGATGACTATGACTACGATAATTGCGACGAGCCCATATTCGAGTGTGCTGTTTGATGCTAAGCCGCTAAGCGGTGTTGTGGTCGGTGCTTGCGTTGGTGCCGAGGCGCTGGCATAGAAAGCTGTTGAAGCGGAAGAGCCATAGTACGATTGTGTACCTGCAAACGTAGCATAGAGGGTAAAGCTACCGGTTATGTCAGGTTTCCATGTAAATGAGTAGTCGCCTAAACTGTTTGTTGTCGTTGAGCCGATTGATCGGTAGTTGTTGTTGGAGTCCAACACGTAGAAGGTTACTAGGACACCTGTTACGTTGCTTGGCATTGGCTGCTGCTCATAAACTGCCTCCATGAACTGCGTCATGCTTGCGTCAGAAACACATGGCAAGCCATGGGGGAAATTAGCTGCAACCGCTTCCTGCTTCGAGCCTGCGGAGATATCCATAACCGATCCAGTGATCGTTATCGGGGTAGCAGTTGTTACGCCAACGCTGGGTGCATTCACCGTTGTTTCGCTTGGTCCCATGCCGTAGGCATATATTTGGTTGTCATATGCGCTTAAAGACAAAAGTACTCCGTCAGAAATAGCTGATCCGCCATCGACGTCGAAATTCAATATGCTCCAGACTGGTTGGCCGTTGGTAAGGTTAACAGCGATCAGGTCAGCGCCGCGGAACAATGGTGGACTGTATTCATGTCCTTCACCGAGGAAGAGTATTCCATCAGCGATGGCTCCAGGGTTTCCGAATTGCCAGATTGGCCAAACTCCATATGGAGTGTCCGATCCTGCGGGTCCTGAAATTGTGTTAGTATCAGTTTGCCAAATTATGGATCCTGTACTCATGTTGATTGCATAGATATCTCCGCCAAAACTGCTCAGATACATCATGCCGTTGACGACTTGTCCGTAGTAGCTACCAATGCTGTTGTAGGCATCGGGGTTAGGTAGCGTAAAAGGTCCCCAGAGTTGTTTGCCCGTTATAATGCTGTATCCTGTGTATGCAGCCGTGTCTTGATTGATTTCTACGAAGATGCCGTTTGAAGTCTGTGAGAAGTCAACTCGGGTATATGGTGTTTCTGTCCTGTTAACTATCCACAGTTGTTGCCCTGTACTTTGACTGTAGCCTGCTTCTATGATAAATCCTGCGTTGTAGCTTGAACCGCCTGCACTTGCGATGGAGCTCAAAAATAATACGCCACTGTTAGCTGAGGCGCCGCCGGTTGTATAGGTCCCGCTGTTTAGTGAAAGAGTCGCGCTGGAAGGCAAAGCTGCAACTGAAGATAGAGGCAGAGGAACGCCATTGATGTTTGTTGCTAATGGTTGTCCCCACATTACTCCGAGAGGGAAGGATATTTGTCCGTTTTGTGTTGGTCTCCACATCCACGCTGCAGGACCATTAGTTCCGTCAACGATGCATTGTGTTGAGTTCCAGCATTCTAACAAAGCGCCGCCAGAAGGATTAGTGACAGGTTCGCCTTGAATCATTTGTGTACCTACTGTACTGTTGACAAAGTACCCGACTAAGTTTCCGCCGTTATCTTCAATTAGTGTATTCATTCCAGTTCCGTTGACAACGCTTAGAATGTATTGTCCCGTCACGGCGTCAAACATGTTCCACGTTGTTGTGCCAGCTTGAGCGACTATTCCAACTGGCGTCCCTGTGCTCCAGAGGTATGCTGTTGCTCCATATTGGTTCGGAGTTGTGTAGTCTAGTGTTTGGCCGCATCGTAGCGAGGTCACTATGCCGGCTGATGTTAAGGCGCTTTGGGCTGGAGAACCGCCTCCGAGGTTAGCTGAATTGTCAGTCCAGATTGTTTGACCGGTTTGCAAATCTACCGCAAGCCAGCCTGTTGGGTTATTGATGCTTCCAGTATACTGTTCGAAGTAGAGGATGCCTTGGATTATTATCGGTTGGAACATTCTCTCGTACTGCCTGGTTGAGTAGTAATTGCTTGTATCTGTTCCACCGAATTCTCCGCCGATTTGACCTCCGAACGATTCAGGTTTGGTCCATAAAAGGTGAGCTGTCGTTGGTGCAGTCGTGTAAGGATTGTAGTTTCCTGTTGCATTGTACATCCCAGTGGTAGCGCTAAAGAGAGTACCCAATCCGAGCCAGTTGCCACTAATGCTGTACCAAAGGTCATTGACCGATTCTATTGGGCGTGTCCAGTAGGTTGCGGGAAGGGGAGCTTGCGAAGCTGAAGGAGTCGCCTCTTGTTGCACTACTAGAGTTGCTACGTTGCTGGTAGCTGGTTCATAGTAATCGCCGATGTATGGTTTTGTTGCGGCAGAAAAGCCTGCGGGTGGGGGATTAGCACCAGCTAGTGTTTGTCCTGCATAGAACATTTGGAAAGTATAATTGCCAAGTTCAGTGGGAGTGAATTCGGTATGTGTTCCGCCGGTATCGTCGGATGTGAAGGGTCCCAACGTCTTAGTCGTTTTGTCTGGCAAGGTAACTTTGACTGTCATGCCTGTCCATCTGTCACCGTAAATTGTCCCTGCTGTTGGTGGGGCTTGACCAATCCAGAAGCCAACGTTAACAGATTGACCAATACCTGCGGGATTAGGTGCAACGTTGCAAAAAGCGTACTGCGGAATTTGCCATGCGGGTGTATGTGCATTGGCTGTAGACAGAACCGTAGATGGAATTACAATAGATAACATTAGAAACAGTGCCATCATTGAAAAAACTTTAATTTTTGAATTCGCCATTTTTATTTCTCCTTAATTGCAATATCATCGATTGATGTGGTCCGCTAATAAGACTCGCTCACTTATCGTGAGTGCAAAAAAGTGTTATGCTTTCTTTTGCAGTTACGTCGAAGCTACTTAATTTTGGACTAATATTGAAAAAACAAATAAGATAGAATGTGCAAGATTAGCCCACATGTTTGCTACCAGCATGTATCCTGTAGAGCGGATGATAGTAGAGCTTGTTGCGACAATTCTTTGCCTTATCCTTGTCAGATTCATGATAAAGCCGTATAAGCTTACTAGGGAAGGAGCTTTTCTGGGTCTGCCACTCGGATTTGCTTTTCTGGGAATATCGTACGCTCTGGCAGCCATATCATATTCCCCACTGGATTTTCCTAAAGAATTATTGTGGCTTCCACTTCTAACAAGATCATTCGCTTTTGTATTTCTTGCAATCACATACTTCTTTTCAAATAAGAAATCAAAAAATGGCTATCTGCTGGGAGAGCTAACAATCAGTCTGTTAGTTATTGTTCTCGCCATTTTACTTCTAATTGCATTTGTTGCTCCAGAATTTGCTTTCAATGGGTACTCGAACGCAAACGTATACTTGAGATTTGTTAACTTAGCATGCCTCTCCTACATTGCCATCTATGCCCTCCGAAGTCACGTGAAGAATCCCGATCCATCAACGATTTGGATTCCTTTCGGCTTTATTTTTCTCGCCATAAGCCAGTATTCGTTGTTCTTTTGGTATATTGACTCAAGTTTTTCGGCGTTTATAGGATCCTTGATAACTCGTTTTGTAGGTTTAGCCATCTTTCTTTTTGTCGCATACCGAACTTTCTACGGTTCAAATGAAAAAAAGGGGACAAAATGAAGAAAATTCCTCGCAGAGACAAGCTGAAGATATACGGAGACCTTTTGTCCGTGCTGAGGAGTGAAAGTAACGAAAGGAAGAAAGTTGTCTTAACGCATGTTCAGGTGCAAATAAATGTGCCTTTTGATCGACTTAAGAATTACATAACTGAACTCAAAGAACTTGGCCTGATAGAAGGTGAGATATCTCTTGAACTTACTGAAAAAGGCAGACAATACCTTAAGGAATACGAAAAAATCCTTGAGTTTATGAAACGCATGGGCCTAACTTACTAAATGCAGAAAAGCGGACGCTCTAAATAAACAGAAAGTGAAAAGAACACTGCCAAAAATAGTGGTTTATGAAAAATGGGATTTGCAGGTGACATCTCCATTTTCGCTTGGATTCAAATCCCCCCCCAGTCCACTTGGTTTTCGCAAAAGAAGCTTGTTTTAAACTCGGTTTGGTATTATCGTTTTCTCGCAATCTTACTAAAATCAATAAAACGCACGCTTAAGCAACTTTTAAGAAATTAGCTGCGGAAAAAAGAAGCTGGGTGGGAGATGTTAATACAAGATTACGCAAAAAAGCTTATGTTATAGCTTCTGTGCTCACCTGTGTGCTTAAGAGCGGGGAATCTTTTTGGTTTGAAATTATTTTTGGTCGGGGTTTTTCATAGTTTTCATAGAATCGATTCTTAAAAAAGGCATCCCTATCGAATATAATAATAACTTAAGAAAACAAAAAAAGAAAAAGGGTTTTTGGTGTTTGTTTTTTGTTTAAGGCCGTTTTCTTGTTACGAGCAATGCGAGGACTGCACCGATTACGATTATGATTATGGCGATTGCAACGATACCGTATTCGAGGGTGGTGTTTGATGCTAAGCCTGTAAGCGGTGTTGCTGCGGGTGCTCCCGTTGGTGCTGGAGTGCTGGCGAAGAAAGCTGTTGTGGAGGATGATGGCCAGTAAGCGTTTGTTCCTGCAAATGTTGCGGTTACTGTGAAGTTACCTGATATGGTGGGTGTCCATGTTAAGCTGTAGAAGCCGTCTGGGTTAGTTACGGCTGTGCCTATGTTGTAACAGTTGTTGTTGGAATCAGTAACGGCGATAGTAACTTGAACACCGGTGAAGTTGGTTGGTTCTGGCTGCTGTTGGTAAACGTAGCCCATCCATGCAGTCATGCTCGCATCTGATGAGCATGGAACGCCGTTTGGAAAGTCAGCTGCCTGTTGGCTTTGTGTTGTTCCCGCGGAAATATCCATTACTGTGCCTGTTATCGTTACTGGTGTAGCTGTTGTAACTCCAATGTCAGGTGATGTGACTGTAGTTTTGCTGGGTCCTCTGCCTACACTGTAGATTTGGTTGTTGTAGCCGTTCATGAAGGTGGCGAAGCCGTCTCCTACAACGTATTCGGAACCTGGAAGATTCCATTCGCTTGGGTAGTCAGAGAGTTTCCAAATCAGCTGCCCAGTTGTCGCATTGATGGCGAAGGTTACTGCGCCTTTATAGATTGGGTTTGGTACTGTGTGCTCGTTGGTTGCTAGGTAAATCACTCCGTTTCCGACAGCCTGGATCTGGGTTGGGTAGTCGCCGTAAAAGACGTTTAAGCCGCCGTATGTGCTGTTGTCTGATCCTGGCGCTCCGTTCCCGTATGTCCATAGCAGTTGTCCGGTCGTATCGCTGTAGCAGTAGCAGATTCCACCGAATGAGCTGTCATAGAGGTTTCCGTATGCAACGACGCCTGGTAATTGGACGGTCCCTGGGTAGCCATAGTAGTCCCAAGCGCCTTGAGAAGGTGTTGGACCCCATATTTGATTGCCGCTCGAAAGACTGTAACCGACGAATTGCATTGTTTCCTGGAGGCTGAGCACAAAGACTCCTGTTTGGAAGTCTACTGGTTCCTGTACCAAGCTTTCATTTCCTGCCGGTGGATTGTATGTTTTGCTCCAAAGTATAGTGCCGATGCCTCCTCTAGAGGAGTTTAGGTTTACAGCGAAGTATGTGAATGGAAGCTGTGGGTAGCCTTTGTTGGTTGCGGCAAAGCCTTGAGGTAGAGAACCCCATCTGCAAAGCATCATGTTGCCATATTGAAGTGCCACAATCGACACAGGATTTGCTCCCGCAGGCGGTTGTACTAGTGCTCCGGTAACAGGGTTCACCGTCGCAGGTGGTGGTGCCATAGTGTTTAGCCAGGGGATCGAAACGTTCCAGTCGTAGGTGGTTAATGAATCTTGGTTGATGGTATAAATGGGCGTTGTTGTTCCAGGTAAGTTAGCGGTGTCATGGATAGGAATGTTTGCGTTGACAGTTATAACTGAATTATACGGTACTGTTGCTGTGAGACCGTTTGGAGCGGTTCCAGTTGAAATGCCTGTATCAGGTGGAGGAAGACTTCCGCTGCCAGCTGAACTGACGACGGCACCTCCAATTAGGACTCCGTTTGACGCGTTTACTACCGCTGGAGACAGGCTTCCGCCGCCTGTGTATGGGTTGATGTCGTATTGCCACAGTTTGGACATGTTCCATTCAGCCAAATACCATTGTGGATTTGCTGCGGTTCCATCGTTTGCGATAATGAGTCTCAGTGGTTCACCGCTTGGACCCATAATGTTTGGGCTTGCAACGGTGTTTGCGAAAGTTACTGTTGTTGTGCTGACTGGTATCACGAATGAGGTGCTTGAAGGAACGCCTGTCACGTTAAAGAGCGAAAGGCCTGTGTACGCATCATAGAGTTGCCAGTTACCGTTTACTGGATTGGTGGCGACTAAGATTGGCGGGAAAACTCCGTGTTGATCAGGATCCCACAGATTGTAGAGATAAACGAAGGATAGCGGAGGAATGGCGGTTGATGACCAGAGTTGTTGCCCTGTCATTAAGTTAACGCAGACTGTCGGTCCACTGGCTCCACCTGAGAAAGAGACCGGTTCGGTGTAGAAGAGGTATCCGTCGAGTATTATTGGGTTGACGAATCGTGGTTGATAGGAAGAACCTTCCCAGTATTGAACTCCTTCTGGACTGTTTGGATCTTCACCGCCAGTGGTGAACGAGTTTCCACCAGCAACGCCACCGAATTGCAGTTGGCTTGTCCACATGATATGCGAAGTTAGGGGTCCTATGGCGTCTGAATGGTATAATGTCGCAAAAGTTGTTCCGCCGTATCCTTGAGGTGGTGCCAGTCCACTACCCAGCCAATTTGATGTTAACGTGTACCAGTTAGTGTTTTCACCATATACTGGGCTTAGCCAGTAAGCGGTTGGAAGCGGTGAACTACCTATGGGGGCGGCGATCGGTGAGGATTGTACTGTAAGGGTTGTTCTTGTGCTGCTAGGCAGGTAAGTGTCGTTAATTAATATTGAGCCAGAGTAACCATCACCGTTCGCACCATAGACTTGTCCCGGATAAGTGAATATCAATGTGTATGTTCCGGTTTGAGTTGGAGTAAATGCGGTTTCCTGATTTGATGTCGTATCTTTAATGACTGGGAATATTGTTGTTGTCGGCGAACCACTGGGTGGTACTATAGTTAGATTGTAATTGATGAATCTATACGTGTTAGACAGAAGTGCTGCGCTGGCTGTTGCTCCGTTGGTTCCTACTGCTGCAGTGGTTCCACCTGCGGCACCATAAACTTCGTCAAGCCACATGTAAACTTGTATTGTTTGCCCTACGCCAATAGGGTTAGGCGACGCAACAATGTAAGCGTATGTCGGAATCTGCCAGGGAGGAGAATGCGCGTTAGCACTGGGTATTAATATCGTAGAAGCTGCCATTGAAAACATTAAAAATGCTGCAATCAAAATAGTCATAGATTTGCTTTTCAGCTTTTTCATTTTTCTTTTTTCTCCATTTCTTGTTTTCTTTGGGTTAGGAAAAAATAGCTCCGTCACTACAACTCACATAAGAGTGAGTGTACAAAAAAAAATGGCTAAAACTCCCTTTTCCTAACGGCTATTAAATAATATTTTCCAAGCTAAAATAGCTTACGATAAGTTATCTGTATGCATGTGTGCTTGCCGACCGAGGAATAGACTACGGACATGATTGAAAGATTGAGTGACAGATAATCCGAGCGACAAAGTCAGTTGGAAAGGAGAGAGAGGAGGCTGCGTGTGAGCGCGCTTTCTCTTTTTCTTTATTTCATCTTGAGAAGAAGCAGAGAAGACGCCTCTTCTCCACGTAGCGCTCTTTGTATTCAAGTCGTATAATTAATTTGCCTAAAGCTTTTAGTTAAGAATAAAGCGATTAAGCGCCATTCTCATTTGAAAGAATAACAGATGAATGAAAAGCAATTCTACTATTTCAAAAAATGACGTTTAACCAGACAAAACCGCTGAAGGAAGAAAATGGAGAATGTGAGAGTTAAAGCGAGAACCCTTGCTTCGCCTTCTTAAAACAAAAAGAAAAAGAGGGGATTTTGCGGGTGATATCTCCACTTTCTCATGGGTTCATATCCCCCAGTCCACTCTAACGTTTTCACAGTAAAGCCTCAGAATTTCATAGCAGAATTGGTTGATTTCTTTTCCAAAAGTGTATTTGCGCTAGGACGCTGATATTGTGAGGTTGCGACCTAATTTTGGCGAGTTTTGGGGTTGTTTATTAGGAATTCATAAATCACTTATATTGTATCTGCATAAAAAAGATGTAACTTTAGCC
>CAWGZR010000011.1:0-191331 GCA_963827165.1 Candidatus Bathyarchaeota archaeon
CACTGCTTACAGCAGCTCAACGGGGTAACCTTTTATCTGAAGTTTCTTGTACTGTGTCTCTTCGTCTGCCGTTATGCACGCGGTTTTTCTATGTTCTGCAATCGCAACTGGGAGGGCATCGTAAAAAGTGACTTTGCCATCATACGCTATCTCAGTTGTCCTCCTCATCAGCCCCTCGGTTAGATGCGTAACCCTCATATGAAGGCTGAAAAGTTGGAGAAGAGCGTCTTTCAATTTCTCGGCGTGGTAGTCAGGTTTGTACCTCAAGGCATTTCCAACCTCACAGAACAAAATATCTGAAACAGTCAGTTCAACCGACCCTTGCACAAAGGAATCCAAAATCGCTAACGCTTCAATTGACTTGGTTTCCTTGCTATACCACTTAACTGCGACGGAGGAATCTAGAATTATTTCGCGGAGTCTCTCCACTTCCGTATCTCCTTGGCGCCATTCCATTCCGCTTTGCTATCGGCTCTTAACTTCTTAATCGACTCTGCAGCGCACTGCATCTCTTCTCTACGCGCAGCCTCCTCAAACGCCTTCCTTGCGACTTGGCTCCAATTAATCTTCTTGCAACGTTGCATGCGATCTTTGAGTTCCCCGGGAACTCGTATAGTTATGTTACTCACGCACATCATCCACGCACATGATTTTTGCAAATACATTACGGAAAGTTTACCATAAATACTTTCCTATGCCAGGCAAATTTTTCTCGATGCTCAGTACGGATAGAGCACCAGCCTCCTAATTTGGGGGTCGAGGGTTCAAATCCCTCCCCTGCATCAATATCTGCGGTTTAGAGCTGATATGATTGCAGCGGTCAAACAAATTAAATTCACAAGATGGAACAAAAACAAAGAAGGAAAAGTGGAAGATCCTATGTTTCTTGTTCAACCGGAGAAGTTTGAACCATGAAGCGTAGCGGTGACAGAGTCGTTCAAAATGGTTTGTAAGTCTTTGTTACTTGACCAGAATTCTTCTCAATGGGAAAAATCGTCACCTAAGCTATATTTCGTTGTAGAGGTTGCAGGTTGGACACTTTAACACAACATTCTTGAATTTTCCTTCGATGATATTCTCGCCTATCTTTGCTCCACAATTACCACATAGATAAGTAGTATCGCCGCCCTTGCTTTTTATTACTGGCAACGTTTTAGAAGCAAAAACGGTTGTTCCCTTTTTCGGTTCGGGTATAGTTTTTAGTTTTCTGTCCATTTTATCCACTTACTTCTGTTCTACTGGTTTGATTCGAATTATAAGTTTATTGCTTTCTGCTTCTTTTCCATTTATGTTTCGAATCAATTAGAGTGGAAAAAAGAGAATTTTGCGAGTGAAATCTCTTTTAGCGCGTAGGATCAAATCATTTCCCTCCTGTCAAGAGCTAATTACAGCTATTCTGTCTAGCTGATTATGTTGATATTTGATTTCTGGCTTCAATTGCAGTTATTGTTTGCCTATCGTTTGAATCATTAAGTCCTCAACGAAATACTTTTGCGTTAGCAACAAGATGCACGCAAAAGACTCAAAACTTCGCCCGGGGGGCCATGGGTTGCTTTACTTAGAGAGAATGTCAAAATATGAAACTAGATTTAGCCTTCTAGTTGTAATCTACTTAACCTTTCTCGAACTGTAGCAATGAGTTCTTCAGCTTTAACAGGCTTGACTAGAAAATCGTCAGCTCCATAATCTGCAGCTTTTTTTCCAACTTCATCTGTGGAAAAGCCTGTAACAACGATTTTGATTGTTTTAGGATTACTTGGTATCTTGAGGAGAAGTTCGGTTCCGTCCATATCGGGAAGCTTGACATCAACCAAGTACACGCTGAACTTTGCTTTTTTTATTTTCTTGAGAGCGTCTTTGCCTGTCGCAGCGGTATCAACGGAGTATCCTTCTTTTTCTAAAACACTTTTAAAAACTCTCAAAATATTTGCATCGTCATCTACTACAAGAATTTGGTTTTTTTTCCAGTTCATTTAACTCCTCCATCATGCGTTAAGAAATTTGGATATGGTTTCGGGGATGGCGGTTTTTCCCGAATCACCTGTTACGGCGGCTTGATTCTGTTTGTCTATATATGAACGAGTAATACTTAGATATATATTATCGGATAGGTATCCATCTTTTGAAGGACTTTTTCTGAAACTAAAAATGAGGTAAAGAAGCGAAAACATTCGTCTCTTACGGAAAGCGAAGCTTAATCATCTTTTTCACTATGGACAGAATATCAATTTTTTGAGTTTTGTCTTTTTCTTAATGCAAGCATTCCAACAACTATTCCTACGATGACTACGAAGGCAACTATTCCATAGGTTGACGCTTGAGGCAAAATTGATTGCGCCAAATTTAGGTTAGGTAAAGCTGTGGGGTTAGGCGTCGTTTCTGATTGTATCGTTGTTATTGAAGCATTTGGCGCTGTTGTAGGACATGATGTAGTTGTAGTTAATGATGTTTGAAGAGGCGTTGGAGCTGGTGTTGGTGCTGAAGAAGGTATGGACAATGCGGTTGGCAGTGGAGCGGGCGATGTAGGGGTTATAGTGGGCGTAGCCGATGAGGTTGGCGTCGGAGTATCAGTCGGTTTCGGTGTTGGAGAAGGTGTAAGGGTCGCCACTGGAGTCACATTGGGAGTTGGAGCGGGAGTTTGAGTTGGGAAAGAAGAAGGCGTAGGCGATGGAGTTGGCGTAGGCGAGCCTAATGCATAAATGTTGCCGTCGTCGGAGGCTATATAGAGTACGCCATCGACAACAGCTGCCGACGAATCGATAATGCTGTCAGTGGTATAATTCCAAATTACTGTTCCGCTATAAGCATCCAAAGCACAAACACATCCGTTTACGGTTTGTGGCGTTAAGTTTAACCCAAATCCTATGTAGACTATGCCAGCGACAACAGCGGGAGATGACCAAGAAATCTGCCCTGTAGGACCGAGGCTATAATTCCAGAGGCTATCGCCGTTAGTCGCATTTAACGCATTAGAACCCATGTAAACGATTCCGTTAGCAACCGCATCCGTTGAATCGCCGCCGTTTGTAGGGGAACTCCAGATTAATGCTCCGTCTGTAGCATTCAAAGCATAACCTCCGACGTATATTATTCCGTTGGCAACTGCAGGAGACATTTGAGCATAATAGCCTAAGGTGGCGTTCCAGATGTACGCGCCGTTCGCAGCGGTCAAAGCGTAAACGCCGTTATCAGAGCCTATGTAAACTACGCCGTTGACCACAGCTGGTGACGAATAAACATAGTTGCTACCGCCACTTCCAGGGACTTCATAACTCCAGATGTACGCGCCATTTGCAGCATTCAAAGCGTAAACATTGCCATTTACGCCTCCAAAGTAAACTACGCCGTCAACAACAGTGGGAGATGAATAAATATAGTTGTCAACAACTCCGTTGGTTTCCTCAGTGTGATAATTCCATATTTGTTTGCCTTCAGTTGCATTCAACGCGTAAATGTAGCCGTCTAAGTCACCAATGTAGACTACGCCGTTGATAACCGCTGGAGAGGACTCAAAAATGGGCCCGGCTGTAGTGAAATTCCAGATTTCGTCGCCGTTTACATCGTTTAAAGCATAAACAATGCCGATATTGGGATAAGCGGGCGGCGAAGTGCCGTTGTACTGCGAAGAACCTATGTAGACTACGCCATTTACGACTGCTGGAGATGAATAAACCCAGCTGTTATGAGTACCGCCCGTGTTGTAGTTCCAAAGTAACGTAGATGTAAGCGCCGGATTGCCTGAGCCTGTACCATTGCGCGATGGATCCGCGTGAAACATTGCCCAGTCTGCGTTCGCAAACGGAATTAAAACTGCACTGAAAAGAAAAATCATGCAAACAACAGGTACTACCACATGCACCTTAGTCATACGAATAAAATCCATATAGAGTCTTAAGCTAAAAGACTATAAACGCCTATGTTGTTACATTTGGAAACCACAAAAATTTTGCTTTGAAAAACTCGCTTTAAAGGCCGGATAAAACTGGTTATTCAAAAAAAACTACATTAACACCAAATTTTTCTTTTGAAACCTTTATCAAATAAATAGTTCAAAAGAAAAAGCAGAGGAAGAAAAAAAGCATAGACAATTGTCTATTGCATTTTATGTTCTTTGAGAACGGTCATCGGTGAGGTGCTTGTATCGGCGATGCCGGGCATGGCTCTTAAGATTTCGCCAATGAAGTGAAGGCTATTTTCGTTGCTATCAGCATTGAAGAAAATGACGAAATCCCAGTATCCATATAAGCTCCATGAAGACTCGACCATTATTCCCTTCATGGGCTCGGTAGGCATTTTGTTGAACGCTTCCCAGAACTCGCCGCCCTTTCCTGCAATCGTTTTGACTAAAACTTGATATTTCATCATGCTTTTTTCCAATTAAAACACCATTCTTATTTTTGTAAACATGCCTTTAAGACTCTGTGATTGCATAACCACAGCAACACTCGTTCAACCGGTCCAACACCGAGTTCGATTCTCATTAAAGAACCATCATAAGCCAACAGAATTTCCATTGTAAGCATTTTCGATGTTCGCTTATGTGGAAAATCTAATGTTTGCGGTGTATAAAATTCATTAAAAATCAAACAGCCTTTACAAACAAATAAGTGGAATTCAACTGAGGAGAGGTTTTGATTTTCGGCGTAAGGCGTCTGCTTGGCCACAAAATAGCAAATTTGCCAAACTTCACACGCATTGTTAAGTTGAGTTTGCAAAAATTGATTAAAGTTGACAATTAACGTTATTTGATTTCTCAAAAAACTATAAAATAAAATCTAAACATTCCTCTAAAGCGAGCAAGAAAGCAGGCTTTATTTGGAGGAAAAAAGAAACAATGGAAACCGAAGAATTAGCATCTTTAGCGAAGAAAGTAAGAAACTCTTTGCCCAATGTGGAAACGTTTCCACTAGCTACAATCTATTCTACCATCAAGGAGAAAGAGAAAACGAATCTGAATTTACCCGACTTTAAGGAACTTATTTTTCATCTGACTGGCTGGGACATACCATTCCAAGTTATAAGTAGACAACTTGAAATTAACAAGATAGTATGGTGAGCGCCAGCGCCAGGAATCGATATATCGCCGATTTTCCTTATCCCCAAAATTATGAAATTCAACACAAATTATCAGGTCAGATTAAAGAAAAAAGAGAATTTTGCGAGTGAAATCTCTTTCAGGGCGTAGGATCAAATCCCCTCCCACCCGCCACGGATCCTTTTGCAAACAAAAAAGATGTTTATTATGGAAAGAATGAGCCTCCAACGCAAGAACTGGAATGGTCAAAGCCCGTCAATTTTTCTTTTGTTTGTGCTGGTGAATCTTGCGATTGGGTAAAAGTACAAAATAGCTTGGCTGTTTAGCGATAGCACCCCACTGAGTAGTGATGAGTTGGTTTTCTAATTGTTGCTAAAATTAAGTCTGAAGTGGACTTCATAAATAGAATAGAGATAAGTCTTAAATCTGAAAAGCTAGAAGTAGAATTGAAGAAAATGAATCGTAGATACAGTGTAATTATTTCAGTTATTATGATAAAAACAATTGGGGTCTATTAAGCCTTAAAGGAAAAAGCAGTATGAGCGAAAATGCTGTCGCAAAAAAAGCCCGGGAGAAACGACCCATAAAAGTAATAAGCCAAGATTTGGATGAATTGAAAAAGAAGCAAATGCTATCTCAGTCCCTCGAAAACACAATATTTGACAAAGAAAAGCACATACGTTTCACAATAGACCTGATCAAGTATCTAACTGCTGAATTAGCAAATACGAAAGAAGAATTAGAGCTTCTAAAAAAACGTGCACAATCAACTAAAGAATTGAACTAATTTTGGATGCGTCTTAGGGTTTTTTGAATGCAGATATTTTCTTTGGATTGCTTTTTTTCAACCCTTCATCTTTTTATAGTGAGGTGGCAAGTAGAACGCGATACTCTTGTCTGTTAAGTTCAAAGCTGATAGCAAGGGCCAACAACCCGATTCATTAATTTTCAATCTTAACGCGAATATTTGTGAAAAATACACTATGAATAAAGCGCTCGAATCATCCACAAAAAAAAGTGACACACTCAATACGCATCCGCCCCCCGCAAAAAACGTCAGAAGAAAAATGCGAAGCAGACCATTCTCCAACACGTCAAAAACAGGTCCAACCCAAAGTCTTGAACTTGAAGAAGAAACAACAGCTGGGAAAGTTAGTCACAAGTATTTTTGCAGTTTTTCCGACCCATATAACATAAAAAGCCTAATAGAAACCAAATCAGTTTCAAATTTTGAAAGTTTCAGACTTCACCTAGAAGCGCTCGAAATCAAGCGCTCATGCCAAATTGACAAATTAATTTCTGCAGACGCTCTACGAGCGAAAATAGTACCCTATGATTTTCAAATGCAAATTGCTCTTCAAGTAATAAACGAAATGAAAGGAAACGCTATACTGGCTGATGAAGTTGGGCTCGGAAAGACAATAGAGGCTGGCCTCATCATGAAAGAGCTGATCCTGAGAGACGAAATAGACTCGATTCTAATCATAGCTCCAAAAAGCCTGCTGTCACAATGGAACTCTGAGATGACCGAAAAATTTGGAGAAACCTTCGCCATAGCCAATAACCATAAGGTGGATTTGAAGACAGCTAACAGAATAATCTGCTCACACAACCTTATTGCAAGAAAACATGATGAGTTTGCAAGTAGAACTTGGGATTTAATTGTGGTAGATGAAGCTCACGCTTTTAGAAATACCCACAGCAAGGGGCGAGGCTGCTTGGCGAACCTTAGTAAAAATCATTTTTTGCTACTTACTGCCACGCCATTATGTAATAAGCTAACGGATTTGTACAGTATTGTCGATTTGATTCAGCCCGGCGTTTTTGACAGTGAACGCTTGTTCGTTTCGCGATTCGCTGAAGACGCCAAAAGCCGCGTAGTAAAACCTGAAGGGGCTTATCAGTTGAGGCAAATACTCGGAAATGTGATGTGTCGTACTCGAAGAGAACAAACCGGCATGCCATTTACAAAGCGTTACGTTGACTCAAGAACTCTTGAGGCTGATGAACGAGAACGAGAATTCATTGATAAGGCAACTGAATACCTTCGAGATGTTTACCAGAATAATTTCAAAACAATTGAGACTTTAATGAAGGAGAATCCAGCTAGAAAAATAAGTGATTCCCAAAGCAAAGCGATTCTAGTCTTCCAAGCGATTGCTCTGCAGCAGTCTTTTTCAAGCTCTCCAGAAGCCTCAATTGAATCACTTCAGAAAAGACAGCAACGTTTTCCCTCAGAAACTCAAGCCACAAATAAACTGATTGAAATGGCAAAACAAGCCAAGAGCTCAAAGATTAAACTCCTAAAACAGGTTCTCAACGAAATTCCAAATGAACAAGCACTAATATTTTGCCTAAGAAGAATTACAGCTCATAAACTTAAAGAAATGCTAGACCAAGAATTTGGCAAAGCCGCTGTATTTTTAGGCGATATGAACCAACTCGAAAGAGACAGCGTGATTTCAGCATTCAAAAAAGGTGAAGTCAAATATCTCGTTGCAACCGACTCAGCAGCAGAAGGGTTGAACCTTCAGAATTGTTGTGTAATGTTTAATTATGATTTGCACTGGAACCCCATGAAAATTGAACAGCGAATCGGGCGAATTCATAGGTACAAGCAGGACCGCGACGTCACCATCTTCAATTTAAGCATAAAAGACACTATCGATGACTATGTTCTTCATATTTTATACCAAAAAATCGATTTATTTAACATGACTGTAGGCAAAATGGAAACCGTTTTAGCGGAATTGAAAGAAGGGTCTCAAGATATACAAAAAACAATCATGGCTATTTTGCTAAGAAGCAATTCTCGGCTCGACGTTAGGAACAATATAGAAAAACTCGCTGCCGACTTGAGTGTTTCGAGAAAAAATCAAGAGTTGGCGGAAAAGTTCTCGCATGGTGTTCTTGATTGAGCGCAAAACATCCGAACTCCAAGATTCGCACATTTATTGGTTCATATGTTAAATCCAAAAAAGGAGAATTAATTGAGCAATCAGGCGAAATTTTCTCGGTAAAATACCCAAACCAAACAAGCGCTACGGAGTATACTTATGAACCTTCAGTAGCACGTGAGAAAAAGAAGCTTTTGATAGCGCCTGGCAGTCCAATTTTCAAGCAAATATTGGATGATTGTTTAGAAAACGGTATTCTATGCCAAGTAAAAGTAAACTTGAAGGGCGAATTTGAAGCACTACTCAAAAACTTCTTTAAAGATTCACCAGTCGATTGTCAGGAATGCCAAAAGATAGCTGAAGGAAATGAAAATTTTAGTATCTGCGAAAAAACCCAATCCTGTTATCACCAGATAAACAATGGAAAAATAGTTTCAGTTAAAATCATTAAAGAAGAGCCAGTTAGGTTTTATCAATTTTATTTCTCTGCAGTATTCCGCAACAAATTAAGGCTAAAGAATGAAGAATTGATCACAATTTTGATTGATGAGAATGCCAATATTGTCAGTATTGAGGATTTTAGCGGAAAAAACATTTGGGATAATGAAGCAATAGAGATTCAAGATTTTAAGGCAAAGCTTAACCCAATGGCCTTTGATGAGTTGAAAGGGGCAGCAGAAAAAGAATTGGTGGCTGTTCTAAAGGAAAAATTAGTTCTTTTTGATTTACCACTTAGCAAAGAGAAAGAGGGTAAATTGAAAAGCTTCGATAGGCGACTAAGGAGAGAACGTATTGAGCAGGCTATAAACAATAAATATGATTTGGACCTTCAGAAGTGGCAAGCCACCTACGAAGCGCTCATGAGAAAAGAAGAAGAATCATTAACAACCAACATAGCAGTAAAATTCATCAACCTACTTGTAATCAATACATCCAACGTTAGCTTTGAACTGAAGGTTGATAATAACGCAACCATACGTTCAGCAATTATTCTAGGTATTAATCACATTCCCGAAGTCAATTGCCAAATATGCCGGAATGCCCTCTCCGAGGGTTACGCAACCGAAGATTCCTTCTACGTTTGCGAAAACTGCATAAGGCAATCCATCGACACCGGAAAAATTTACTCAAAAAAAGCACCCCTAAAACTAGATGAAACCTTAAACGAATATTTTGAGCAAGACGCAGGCTTTGTCTGTTCAGTTTGTGGCAAGAAACACAGTCGCTTACTAGAATTCAAATGCAGCTATGACGATTCAAGCGTATGCATTTTTCACTTCGATCATTGCGATTTGTGCGGCGAAGTTTTCTCAAAACTTAACCTGACTTCCACACGTGAATTCAAACGAAAATTATGTCCAAAACACGCTGCCAAATGCGAAAGCTGCAACTCAATCGTTGGAGTTGACGAAATCAAGATTTGTAAAACAACTGGGGAAAGATTGTGTACAACTTGTGTGGATAAATCGAGGAAGCGTTAAGAACTTTGAGGTTTAACGGCGTTTTAGCGGAAATCAAAGAGCGACATTCAACCATCGACTTAACACTTTTCATTCAAGAGAAACTTCAACTACCCGACTACAAAGCGGGGGAATTGGCTGCCCGGATTGAAAAACAATTCTTCCCAAAAGAAACAAACGAAACTGAACGAAAATCCGTCAGAAGAATTCTGCAAAAAAACAATAAATCTCAGTGTCCCATCAAAACAAGCGTTTATTCAGTTGATCGTCTCTCAGGAAAGGAATTTGAATTATTTATAGGCTGGCTGTTTGAAGAGCTAGGATATGAGGTCCATTCAGAAAAGCATTCAACTTATTTAGGGGTTGACTTAGTGGCCGCAAAGGATGGCGAGTTGGTTGCCATTCAAGCCCGAAGATATCCCCAAACCTACAAGATATCCGACCTCATTGTTCTATTGTCACAGAATGCAATGCGTATCCGGGAGTGCAAGAGATCAATTGTTTTAATCACCTCGTATTTTACTCAACAAGCAACGGATTATGCTCAAAGGTTTAATGTTGAACTTTGGGACTGCGAAACTCTTGCATGTAAGATTGACGAAGCAAGGAAAAAAACCAATGAAAAAGCGCAATCTTGTTTTCCCCAGTATACTGGGCTACTCGCTGAAACTCTTTTAAATTTTGAAACAACCGAAGATTTCATCTTAGAGCCCAGAACAGGTGGAAAATACGATTTGCATCTTGTGGGGGTGAAATTTCCTCTCTTAACTTTTCAGGCTTACGCTAATGAAGTCAAGCGATGTGTCTACAGAATCATAAATAACAAACCAGTCGGAGAACATGACGGTGTTGTATTGATTAGTATTGACCGCGACGGCAAAAGGATCGGTCCAAATGAAACAACCGCCTACGCCTTAATCATTCAATATCTTGAAACATTTTTGGCATAACGTAAAACAACTCAAAGCTTGTTTAGGATTGGTCCGAATGAAATGGTTGTTAGCGCCAAATCTTCCACTTTCGTGATTTTCAAATCTCTGCTTCTGCAAGAACTTGTCGGTACCACAAGCTAAGAAAAATAATTCGGAAAATGCTGGCAAGCAATTGTCACTAAATTGGTTTCCCAATCAGGAATGGCTGCATTTCGTCGTGCAGACTGATTTGCCTGCAATGTAATGTCCAAGTGTAGCCTAAAGATTCAAGGATTTTTTCAATTCTATGTTTTTCCTCTTCAAATGTTTGCGCTGCTTTGCCGGTTTGTTTGTGGACTTCGATGACTAAACGGGGCTTATACTTCTGGATGGTTTCTTTTGCCCCCTGCAGAATCGGGGTTTCATAGCCTTCAGTATCTATTTTTATGACGCCTACGGCGGGCAAACTCAAGCTATCTAGTTTGCGTATAGCCACGTTGACTGTTCCCCCTCCCGGCAAATTAATCTCTTGATCCACGACCCCGCCCTTGTCGAAAGCGGCAAATCCCAAACGCCCTATTCTGTCCGTATCTCCTAAGGCGTAAGGGTAAGGGTGAAGGTTAGGATATTTGGCAGATCTTTCTTTCATTTGGGAGAAAGCTTTTGGTCCCGGTTCAAAAGCGTAAACTTCAAATCCTCTTTTTGCAACGTAAAACGCCCAACATCCAACGTTTGCACCTACATCGACAAAGCTTTTTCCAGGTTCAGGCAACATGTATGGTGCGAGGAAGTTTTCGCTTCCCATGTCTTCGCTCGTTTCATCGCCTGGGGTGTTGAAGAAATCGTAAACGGCCGCGGGCAAAGGGATCCTTCTGCGGTTGACTATGCGTAGAAGGAGTAGTACGTTTGCCCGAAAGTCCAGTTTGTTAAAGGCTATGTCGTCAATCTGGACTTTTGCTTTTTTGATGTACGATGCCATGGCTTAAAGAATCTTGGCAGAAATATATATCATTATTTGGTGTCGTCGAAAAAACCGGAGTATGCTATCCGCCTCAGTTTGCTGATGTCTGAGACTGTTTTCGGCGGTTACTTTTTGCGGTAATTCTTTATCGGCGTAAGCGGAATAGTGTAGGTTTCCATAACGCCTTCTACTAAACGGATTTTGTCGCCCACGAAATGCAGGGCGTTTTCGTTCGTATCTGCCTGAAAAAGAATCGCGAAATCCCATCTGCCGAATACTTGATATGCTTCCTCAAGCGTTACGCCTTCAATCGGATTTTCGCTGAACTCCATCAGTGGCTCATACAGTTTCGCAGCCATGTTAGGGCTAATCCTAATCATGGCCAAGTACTTCTGCGCTTTTCCCAAACAGGTTCACCACCAGCCAAACTGTTAGGCGCGTTAAAAAATATTGTCCTTGGCCAATTCCGCGTGAGTTGAAAGTGAATTAAAGGCCTTCTTGTCCAATCGTAAGATCCAACTTTTAGCAGTAACTTTTATTTGCTTAGTCTTTAATGTGAAGGGTGTAAAACTGGGTAATCCAGACCTGTGCCTCGATAGCTCAGCCCAGTAGAGCGGCTGCCTTGTAAGCAGCAGGCCGCGGGAGCGAGGCCCGCTCGAGGCTCCAAAACTCCTCTCTAAACTTCTGTTTCTTCTTCGTCCGCTTTCGCTTCAAGCTTGGCTTTGATGGCTTTAGGGTCCAAAATCAACAGCTTATATTTGCGGGCTTGTGTGGAGACGAGTTCGTTTTCGAAGAGTTTTTTGAGTGAACGGAAGGTTTTCTTGGATGTTTCGCCCGTCTTGTCTGACAACTCCTGCAGGCTTAGTTCTTTTCCTTCGGTTCTGAGTGTGGCTACCACTTTTTCGTCGACTTTGTTGAGTTTAACCATGACTATTTTTCCCTCTGGTTTTGTTGTTGTTATGTGGTGTTTGGGTTTTTCAATTTATCGGTTAGGCAGGTGGTAAAAACGCTTTCTTGGAAAGACTAGTAGCGGTGGACCGCTGCGGTTTGACGTCTAGACTCCGCATGGCGCTTCATGCCCTACGCTCTTACCCGCATCCCCTTGAGCGCGTAGCGTCCAAACTTAGGTTGCTCTCTCCCGAGCCTAGCCGGGTTCGCCTGGTAGACAATGAAACAACTCCCCTACGGAAGTTGCCCACAGACCGCCAGCCCCAAAGGACGGATAGTCAATGTTTCGGACATGAAGATCCAAGCGGCCTTTTACGCCTCACCCGCAGGTGTCAGCCCGTCATATAGAGGGTTTACGGTTTCAATGGACCCCTACCCCACCGCCTAAGATCCACCGCCGAAGGTGTAAGGGACACATCAATCTTTAAAAGTTTCGCAGTTGAGAGCTGGTTTCGCCTGACGTTGACGGGGATAGGTGAATTTGAAGTGCATCAACAACATAAAACCGTTTTACCCAAGTCATTGGGGGGGATGTCAAAGACAAAGAATTGCCCCGCTTTACCAACCTAAGAGTACTTTGAATATTCCTAGTGCTATTGCCATGGACACCACAGCGCTAAGCACCGTTCCTGTGATCAAAGTTGGGTAAAAATTGTTTGACTGTATTCCCAACAGGCGACCAACGATTGCTACCTGTATGGGCGAGAGCACAAACACGCCGGCTATTATGCCTAACACAGCATATTTGTTGATGAGTCTTTGGCCCCTTGCGGTTCTTCTTTCAAACCAACTTCTCCAGCCTTTTTTCCAATTTAGCAATCTATCAATCAGGAATATGGCGGCAAAAACTGTGATAATATTTATCGTGAGCGTTGTTGCAAAAACGAAGAGTGGGTTGAATCCAACCGCAACTCCGTAGAGCATGCCTCCTCCGCTTTCAAAGACGATAGATATGATAATGTAGAGGAGGAGCTCGTACATTCAGAGGCACCGCTTCATAGATTATTGTTAGGGCTAATATGGCTTTTTCAATGTTCGCAGAATTACATTCCACCCGAAGTCGAGTTTACGCGAAAAATCAAATTTGGTCTGCAAAGCTTTCAAATCCAAAGAGCTTCTCTTTTTGAGCTCTAGAAAAGTTTCTATAATCGAAAAAGATTGGTTGATAAACATAGGTTGTATTTCTTATGAAAAAATCTTTGGGTGCAAAAACAATCGTTCCTACGACGCCTGTCTGGGTTGTGGGAACGTACGATCAAGAGGGAAAACCAAATGTCATGACTGCTGCTTGGGGAGGAGTTTGCTGCTCACAACCGCCTTGCATCTACGTATCTCTAAGAAAAGCCACATACACTTATGGTAATATTGTTGAGCGGAAAGCATTTACAGTTAGCATCCCGTCCGAGTCCTATGCCAAAGAGGCGGATTACTGTGGAATGACTTCGGGAAAAACAGTGGATAAATTCGCGGTGACAGGGCTCACCCCCGTGAAAAGCGATGTTGTTGACGCTCCCTACGTGAAAGAATTTCCCCTCATCATAGAGTGCAAAGTCATCAAAATAGTTGAGATTGGGCTACACACGGAGTTTATCGGGGAAATTATGGATGTCAAAGCTGACACTTCTGTCCTAAATGAAAAGAGCCTTCCGGACATTGAAAAAGTAAACCCCATAATCTGGAATCCCTCAGAAATGACCTATCATAAAATTGGGAAAGCCATTGGACAAGCCTTCTCGATTGGAAAAGGAAAATGAAGGTGCAATGCGGACGCTCGTTCCTGCAATTGTAAGAAAGTTTATTCCTTCTTGCCTCTTGCAGTCAGCTTGAGCGCTGCCACGACTATCAACGACATTGGTAAGTCAGATGCTGCTCCGTCGATTATGTCAAGCGAATTTAACCCTGAAAAGGTGGCTGCCTTGGGAATACCAAAGCTATGGGGTTCCTTTAGGGCTGATGCGAGAATAGTGGCGGTTTTAGTTTCTGGAGAGGAAAAAGCAGTAACAGGTGAAATCCAAGCATTTCCATTCCTGTAGGTGATGCTTACGATTGCGAAGCGTCTGGGCTTGAAGTTTCGCCGTTTGAAGGATGCTAAAATCGTAGAATGATGCCCCGTTAAGTGTCAATGTATATGTTACAGACTGCTTTGAGCGGTTGGTAGAGATGTTTTTACCTGTTCAGAATGCGTTTTAGACGGTTTGCTTTCTTGATTATTGGGGTTGCGGGTTCGTTTAGGTTTTGTTGTTTTTTCTTTTGTAAATTGCGGTATCTCACCATTGAGAATGCGACTGTGGTGACGGCAATTAGAATTATCACGATTTCTAAGATCAAGTATAAGCTAACGCTAGTTTGAGTTTTGTAACTTCCCAGGATTGATGCCGGTTGGCTGATTACTATCGGGGAGGTTGCGTTGGCGTCTGTCAAAATGTATTGCTTGTTCGCGTTTGAGGTTGCTACTGAAGTTTCAAAGCTGAAAGTAAGTTGCGTGCCACTATTGACCCCCTGATTGGCAGCTAAAGGCGAGAAAAATCGAGTAAGATTTCTTTGTCGTTTCCACTGTATCTCCCCCTTTTTCTCCTGTTCTGTGCATAGTTGCCTGATAATTTATAAATTTATTCATAAATAGAGGTAATTACTTGAATATTAAATATTAATAAACAAAAACAATTAATTTGCAAAGTATTGAAATTTGGGTGAAGCGAAACCACGGAAAGCTTTATTCAAAATAACTCATTTGTTTCGCGAATTGCCAAAATAATTTAGTAAACGGTCGGTTAGTTTCCTGGAAGCTTTGCATGTTTCCCATATCAAAACTTGGCGGTAAGATTTTTTGGAACTGGATTTATTGGGGTTTTTTGCAAAAGTTTTAAGTGCCAAAAAGGAATCAGTTGGTTGCAAGCGAGAAGGGAATAGTAAAGATGAGTAGCAAAAGCACTGTTGATAGATTGAAGAATTTGGAAGAAGAAAAGCTGAGCCTCATAGCTGAAGTTGAAAATCTCAAAATGTTGGCTGACGCCAAGGCTAACGCATTAGCGAATGAAATTGCCTCTTTAAGAGCGGAAATCAAATCGTTAGCTGCCTTGATAGGGGAAGAAAAACCGCAACTGTCATCAAACGGAGAGTCTCCTAAAGAACGAGATTTGAAAAACGCAAAAGAGCTTGCCGAGAAAACCCTTACTGCGTCAAATCAGCTTGGAAACCAGGTTTTTGCAGCTTCGCCATTTAGCCAAAACTATGATAAATGGTTATCAGATATGCGCCAAATCGTCTCGGATTTCGAGTCAAATTCGCCAATACATGCGGATGAAGAGTTTGCCAAGGAACGTTCAAAAATTCTTCTTGACGTTGAAAGTGCACTCAAAAAGGAAGAAGTTGAAGAAGCAAACGTAGGCGTGGTTGCAAAGGCTCTAGCTGACAACAATCATCTTTTGGCGGAGACGGATAAGGAATACGCTGAAAAAGCGAGGGAACTTACGCTGAAGCGAGCTTCGGAAACTGAACGTCTTTCAAACCGCATACGTCAGTTGGAAATTGAAGCGCAAGCCCAAGAGGAAGAAAATAGTAAACGAAAGATTCTCAAAAAGAAAACTGATGATAAGGTTCCTCAAATACGGTTGGATCTGAGGTTTGCTAAAAATGAGTTAGAAGCGTCACAAGAGAATTTTACGTCTGAACAAGATAAGCTTCATGAAGTCTATGAGACGAAAAAGTATGATATCATGACACAAGTGGAGAGCCTACGAAGGCAGCTGGATATGATGGAAATAGACACATCGATAGAGGTAAGGCAAGCAGCAAGTAAAGCGCTGGCTAATGCTGTGAACTCTCTAATAGAGAGGACATCATCCATCGTATTATAATCGCCTCAAAAGACCGGCTGTAAATGAGAGTAACAAAGCTTATCTTCTTCCTTATGACGAATGAGAACTGCGTGGTCAAGTTCGATGGGTAGGAGTACCGATTGAGTTTTCTGGCAGTCGTTTTGACGGTGAAAGTCGATTGATGGCATGGTTGGCCGAAAACGGGTGAATAGGTGAAAAGCGATCATGTTGAATACGGCCTAAAAGAAGGTGTTGAGAGAATCAACCAAACAATAGCAAATAGGGACAACGCCTTCGTGGAATTGGACGGCATTCCTGCTCGCGCTGACTTAACCTACACCAACGGATTTTACGTTAAATGCTCAGGCTCTATTTGTGAATATTCGACAGTCATCTGAACCGATCGATTTTCAACAAGACAAAGTGCTTGCAAAACTTTACAGAGCCTGTGTTTCCGAGGTTTTTGCCGTAATCAATGGTAATCCAAAATGTGCTGAAATAAATTTAGCCGGTGATTTTGTTTGGGGAATATTTGATACTCCGTGGAGCGAGAATATCGACGAGCTTTTCTCTACGGGAGCAAAAATATCATCAGTTATCGATATAATGAATTACAAATTTAAGAAGAATAATTTGAAAGAAATAACAATTGGAATTGGCATATCTTACGGGAAAGCCTTAGTTTTGAAAACTGGCTACAAACACAGTTCCGTTAGCGAAGTTATTTGGTTAGGAGATGTTGTTAAAGAAGCTTCTAAACTTGCGAGTTATGGAAACAAAGAATCCGCAGATAGGGAGACCATGGTTTCAGAATTAGTTTACTACAATTTAAGTGACGAGAACAAAAAAATGTTGACTTTAAATTCAGCCAGAAACTGCTAACACGGAGACATAGTTAATTCATACATAAATAATTGGTACAAACTAAATTGCCCTTGACACGGATCAATTGTAGTTCGATAACCTGCCTAAATCCCAGGTAATTACTGCCTGTTTTCTCTGATTTAAATCGTCTAAGACTTGAACGCTTAGAAAGTATTAGGCGTGACTTTGGTGCCCTTATATACGTCAAAATGCGGACCGTCTTATCGCCCTTAATCAATGCCCGTTGAGTGGCAGCTCCTCTTATCCACGATTTCTCTTATGCCGTTCAATGTTGTTGGCAGCTTCCAGAATTTCTTGAGCTTGCTTGGAGTTTAACCTAAACTTCCCCTCACCTGATTCGGTAACTGCTCCTTCAACTTCACTTGGCTTCAAGTAACTTTTGCTTAAACCTTCAAGTAGAAGTGTCCAAGTGCTCCAAACCTTAAGTCTGTACATTTTGGCAAGGTCGGATAGAAGTTTGTCATCAACCAACAATTCTGCCTTTTTTTCAACAGCCAATAATAGGGTGATAGCGTCCGATTTAGAAATATTTTCGCCTTCAGACAACTTCAAAGCACGTTCAGTTAAATCTTCAGCAACAGCCTCAAATCTTAGCCAGCCATCATTCAAAGCTTTGCCAATTGCTTTTGCATCAACATAGCTCTGCCGAACACCTTCATCAAAAGCTTCAACTTTAACTTGCTCTGCAACTAGTACGACCCCAAAAAGTTGATTTAATAAATTTAGCTTCTTAATCTGGGATAGGTGAATTAGCGGTCCTGCATCAGAAACCACTGCAGCCAAGCACTTATTCTCCATACTTTTCCTTCAAATACTCTGCGACACCCTCAGCGTCCCAGTTAACCGCAATGCACTTGCGTTCCAGCAACTCCAAGAATTCCCTCAAGGAAATACCTAGAATTTCTGCACCACGTCCGGCGCTTATTTTGCCTTTCGCGTAAAGACTTGCCACTTTGTCACGTAAGCCGTCCTCTATGAATTCTTTAAATAGTGTGGAGCGGTCGACATTTTCCAGAGCTTGAACAGCTTCAACTCTGCGCAAGTTGCGATTTGATAAACGCAGGGTTACTACGCTATTTTTTTCTGTTTGGCTCATCTTTTCACCCAATTCTCTGGAATACAATGTAAATACATAAATATTGTTGAAAAAAATCGACGCCCTGAGTAAGTGAGGGCAGGGTTACGAGTAAAAGATGAGGAATAGCTCAGGGTCATTCGATCTTTGCGGTGATCCAGACGAACATGGGTCCGATTACTTCTATTGTCTTCTTGTTTGAGCGAAGGAACCTACTTACGGCGTCGTCAGTCTCCATGTTTACATCCGTTAGGCTACGAATCATTTTTGCTTCAACGATGACTTCTTTTTCGTTTTTCGCAATTGCTTGCTCTATCTCATAGGATGCCTTGTTGGCTAATCCCAGCATGTAACTGTAAGGGGTCTTAAGTGCGCCTTCGGGAACTTTGTTTGGCATTGCTCCAATGATGTTTGAATCTTTAACCACAATTGGGTTTAGCGCAGCCGGGCCGAGAAGCTTCTTTTTCTCTTCGTTCTTGACAATTTTAACTGTTAGTTTCTTGTTCATGAAGTTTCCTTCAAACGCTGTAAGTTTTGCCGGGGTCGGGTCATTGGCATGCTTAACTGCGGTTTCGAAAATCATATCGGCTAGATTTTTGCCTTCCGGGGTTTTGGGGGCATCAATCAACCTTAATGAGTTCGCAACTTCTTGTGAGCTGAAGACCTTGGTTTGGTACATGTATGGGTAAACGACTTTTCTGATGTCGTTTTCGCCGGAGAGAATCATCAGCATTCTTTCAAGCCCGAAGCCAAAGTTCCACACAGGATGCGTTATCTTGTATTTGCTGAGCGGCACTGGGCTGTAGAAGCCAGCGTCTCCGATTTCTAGCATTTTTTCCATTCGGGGGTGCTTCACGAAAATCTCAAATTCCGTTTGTGGCGCGTAGTATTTGGATGTGGCCGTTTTTCTAGTAAAACTGACTTTTTCAAACCCGAGTTTGGCAAATATTTGTCTCACGACTTCAAGCCCGTCTTCCACACTTAACTCATCCGCCATTATCACGATAGAAGCCGTTTGTGAATCGTAGAGGTGTGTTGCGTCAAGCTTCTGTTCCCGTCTGTATTTAGGTCCAATCGAGAACAGCTGAATTGGCAAAGGCTCGCGGTTCTGGTACTCTTGCAGAACACCGAACCAACCCGCTGTTGTGTGGCTCCTAAGTGTCATGCTCAGAGGAATCGGCTTGAGATCTTTGAGTTCCTTAAAGACGTCGTTAAGTAGACTTGTTGCCTGCTCCTCCTTAATCTTTAATTCGTTAACCATGATTTCGACTAGGTTGTCCGAGTCGATTTTGCCTTTTTTGTATTTGCGAAAGATCGCTTTTAGCTTGTCGAATGCGATAAAGTCCGGGACGATTTTTTTGATTTCTTCAATTTTTTTCTCGCTGATCCCAATGTCAGGTCTGTCTAAACCTGCTAAGAAGAATATCCTGTCCAAAATCACAGGTGCCTCGGGACCATATTGCTGGTAGACTTCGCCCTTTTCAATGATGACTGGCACAATTGCTTCGGTGAAGCCGATTTCTAAGAGTGTGTTTCTAACCTTGAAAATGAGGCTGACTAAGTCATGTTCTTTTCTTTTGTTTTGCAGATTGAAGTAGTGTCCTTCCTGCTTAAGCAACTTGGCGGTTTCCAGCCAGGTTTTTTCGTAGTCAAGTTCAGAGTCTTTTTTGATTTTGTAAACATTAAATTTTACCAAACAAACATCCCTACTTTAGCGTCAAGCAAGTTAGAGGCGTTTCCTCTGACATCTAAAACATGATAGAGATAATTATAAAAGGATTCCTGACCAGCTAGCTAATGGTGATTATGTGTGACTGAGGTTCTCGACACTTCTTGCCTGAAGAATTTGAGCCGCGAACGGGAAGGATTTATCAATATAGACCCGCTTCAGACAGGTGGTAAACTGTACCCCGAATCCAAAGTGGCGCTGCAAAACTGGGGAGACGGCTACTCCGTGTGCGATTTCTGCGGTGGACGATTAGACCAAATAAAAAACCCGCCTATTTTTGACTTCATCTACACCATTCTGCCCAAGTTTCTTGAAGTTGACCTTGTTCGAGTTACCAATGGCGCACGGGAAGGCATCGACACCGTCATGCATTCAATTTGTAGCCCTGGTGACACTGTTGTCATAGACAAAAATGCGCACTACACTACCTATGTTGCCATAGAAAGAAACCACCTCAACATTCAGGAAGTCCTCAACAACGGGTACCCTGAATTCAAGATTGATCCGGAAAAATATGCGGCTGCAATAGAAGACGTCAAGAAAAACACTGGCAAACTTCCAACCCTAACCCTCCTTACTTACCCGGATGGCGCTTACGGCAACGTGGTCGATGCAAAACGGGTCGGCGAAATCTCCCACCAATACGGCATTCCCTTCCTCGTCAACGCTGCCTACGGCATAGGCAGGATGCCTATCTCTGTGCGTGAACTTGGCTGCGACTTCATCGTTGGCTCGGGACACAAAAGCATGTCTGCGTGCGGGCCAATAGGCGTGTTAGGACTGAGGAAGGAGCATGAAGAAAAGATCCTGCGGAAATCAAAATTCTACAAAGTTAAAGAAGTAGAGCTTTTAGGCTGCACTGCAAGGGGCGCATCACTGATAACTTTGATGGCTAGCTTTCCATACGTGGCTGAAAGAGTCAAGAATTGGCCAGAAGAAGTCCGCAAAGCAAGATGGTTTTCTTGCGAAATCGAGAATCTGGGTCTAAAGCAGCTGGGCGACAAACCGCACAATCACGACCTAATGTTCGTTGAGTCGCCTAAATTCTTTGAAATCTCGCAGACTCACCCGAAACGCGGTTATTTCCTGCACTCCGACCTAAAAGAAAGGGGAATAGTGGGCATAAAACCCGGGCTAACAAAAAACTTCAAGATGTCGACATTTATGGTGAAGGAAGATGACCTAAGAAAAGTCATAAACGCCTTTAAAGAAATCATAAGCAAATACAGCGCCTAAGAAATCACGGTTTCGATGGCTTAGCTCGCCACGTCTATTCCCTATGCCACTTTACGCCTTTAGCCGTGTCCTCAAGCATTATGCCCATCGCCTTAAGCTGCGCCCTTATGTCATCCGCGTCTTTCCAATTCTTCGCTTTTCGTGCGGATTCTCGCTTCTGCACCAAGACGTCGATTTCCGTTGGCAGGGCTTCTTCAACCTCAACTTTGCCGATAACGCCTAAAACCTCGTCGATACGCATCATTAAGCCGCCGATGTCCGCTGCCTCCTGCTTACTCACCTTATTTTCGTCCATCAGATTGTTTATTTCCCGAACGAAATCAAAAAGCGATGCAACTGCTGTCCCGACGTCGAGGTCATCGTCCATTGATCCGCCGAAACAGGCTTCCAACTTCTCAGATAAAGTAGCAACTATTCCCTTGCTGTCTTGTGCGCCTTCGACTTCATGTAGTCGCCGAACGAAATTGCGTAGTTTGCCCACCGCACTTTTAGCTGATTCCAAGGCTTCAAAATTGAAGTTAAACTGTTGCCTATAATGAACCGACATCAGCAAATACCTTATCGCAATCGGGTCACATTCTTTAGCCAACAAGTCGCGAAGAGTGTAAAAGTTGCCGAAGGCATTTTGCCATTTTCTTGCCTTCAACAAACAAATGCTCATTATGCAACCAATAATTTACAAACTTCTTGCCCGTTGCTGCCTCACTTTGCGCAATTTCATTCTCATGATGCGGGAACATATTGTCGACGCCGCCGCAGTGGATATCAAACGTTTCGCCAAGATACTTCATCGACATTGCTGAGCACTCGACATGCCACCCTGGTCTGCCTTTACCGAGCTCAGTTTCCCAATGCACATCGCCGTCCTGAGGTGTCCAGGCTTTCCACAAGGCGAAATCCTGCGCTTCTTCCTTGGCATATTCGTCTTGACTGACCCGTGCACCTGCTTTAAGTTCCCCTGTCTTTCAGTTTTGAAAGTTTGCCGTAATTTGGGAACTTGCTGATGCAAAAGTAGGTTGAGCCGTCTTCGCCACGGTATGCATAGCCCTTATCCATTAGCGTCTTGATTAGAGTGACCATTTCTGGGATATGGTCGGTGGCTCTTGGGTAAACGTCGGCTGGCTCAACATTTAGGGATTTGAGGTCTTCGAAGAAGGCTTTGATGTAGAAATCGGTGAACTGCCTCAGCGGCAAATCCTGTTTTTGGCTGCCTTTGATTGTTTTATCATCCACGTCGGTCAAGTTCATCACATGTATAACCTTGAAACCCCGATACCTGAACCAACGTTTCAATAAATCCTCAAACAAAAACGCGCGGAAATTCCCGATATGAGCGTAGTCGTAGACCGTGGGGCCGCAGGTGTACATTTTCACTTTGCCTGTTTCCAACGGTTTGTATGGTTCTTTTCTGCGGGTTAAGAGTGTTAAAAAGAACTATCTTCTGTTGTTGAGTCATTTTTATACACGAAAAATACTTGAGCCGAAATTATTAAGGATTTAGCAATCTTTATAACGTTGTTATACTTTGGATTAACAAAGTACTCCACAAACCCTCATATTTCTTATGAGGAAAACAACCCTAGAACTCTATGCCAGGGTAGCCGAAGGGTTCAGGCGGCAGCCTGCAGAGCTGCTTTATGTGGGTTCAACTCCCATCCCTGGCTCCAAGATTTCTCCGTTAGGCTTTAGGATAACAGTCCTCGTTATTATGGAGTTTTGATATACTGCGAGGGTAGTTCGACGATAGCTTGAACTCCGAGTGAGCGACCCTGAAAAAACAGCGGCGTTAACCTCAGTTCAAAAACAGAACAATTAACTTTTTCTTGAGAGCAAAAAGAAACCGAATTCGCCAAACAGGTTTGATAGAAAACGCACTTGCCTTTTGCCTGATTTGACGAAGGAGCTTTCAACTTGGATGTTTTTGTTTTTGCAGTAGTCCAGAAAGTCGTTTAGGCTGAGGAAATGCAGGTTCGGCGTGTTGTACCATTGGTAGGGGAGCGCGGCTGTGACAGGGACGCGTCCTTTGAAGAATATGTTGGCTCTGGCTTTATAGTGTGCGAAGTTTGGGATGCCGACGATGGTTTTTTTGCCTACCCTCAAGGCTTCCTGCAGGGCTAAATCTGGCTTTTTAACTTGCTGAATCGTCTGATTTAGAATGACGTAGTCAAAGGAGTTGTCGGTGTATTCTGATAGTCCAGTGTCTATGTCTTGTTGAAAAACACTTAAGCCTTCGGCGACGCACCGCATAATGGACTGTTCGCTGAGTTCGATTCCTTGGGCACGTACATTCCGCAGCCGTACAAGGAAGGATAAGAGCTCGCCGTCTCCGCAGCCCAGGTCTAGCACGGATGCACCGTCAAAAATCCATCTGGCGAAAGCCAGATATTCGATTCTGTTAGCGGGTTGCGTCATCGTTACTATGCTCCGCTGTTGTTACAAACTCCATTTAAGAAGTTGCTAATTAAGGACACCTCTTGTTCCGTTTCCAGTAGGAAGGCGTCGTGACCATAAGTTGAGTTTAATTCACAGTAGCTTGCGTCTACGCCGGCCAACTTGCATGCTTTCACTATTTCCTGGGACTGGTACGCTGGGTAGAGCCAATCAGACTTAAACGCGAGAACAAGAACTTTAGCATGCAACCCCTTGAAGATGTCTCCGAGGCTGTGACCGTTTAAGATGTTGAAGTAATCTGTGGCTTTTGTTATGTAGAGATAGCTGTTCGCATCGAAGCGTTTAACGAAGTTGTCCCCTCGGTAACGAAGGTAGCCTTCAACCTCGAAATCTGCGCCGAACTTGAACGCAGCCTTCTCGGATTTGAATTTCCGACCGAACTTCTCCGCCATCGAAGCATCACTCATGTAGGTTATATGCCCAATCATTCTTGCGATGGCTAACCCTTTAGCTGGGATGTTGTGGCCGTAGTAGTCGCCGTTTCGCCAGTTGGAATCTGCCATGACCGCTTGTCTGCCGACCTCATTGAAAGCTATTTGCTGAGGCGTATGCTTCAGCGTCGTCGCAATCGGGATCGCTGCTCGGATTCTCTGGGGGTAAGAAACCATCCATTGCAAAACCTGCATACCGCCCATCGAGCCTCCGACAACCGCCAAAAGCTTCTCGATGCCTAAGTAGTCGATAAGGTGCCTTTGCGCATTAACCATGTCGCAAACGGTGACCGGCGGGAAGCTGATGCCGTAGGGTTTGTTCGTTTTAAGGTTGATTGAAGACGGACCTGTGGAACCCCTGCAGCCGCCCAAGATGTTGCTGCAAATGACAAAGTACTTGTCGGTGTTGATGCCTTTGCCTTCGCCGATTAGGTTGCTCCACCAGCCGTCTTCTCCCGCTGCATGGGAATCACCCGTGAGCGCATGCAAAACAAGAATTGCGTTTGATTTTTCCGGGTTGAGTTCTCCGAATGTTTCATAGGCAAGGGTTATTGGACCAAGCGTTTCGCCTGATTCGAGAATAAGCTCCGCTGGAGGTTGTGCAAAAGTGAAGGTTTGGATTTGTGAATGTTCCAGTTTGTTTGTGCTTGTGACCTTTTTTGCCTCCAAAAATGAGGGGAATGCAGCTATAACGCTGCTATAGATTTAAGGTTTCGCCGAAATTTTTAATGCTTGATCCAAATCTTCGATGATGTCCTCTGGGTCTTCGATGCCTACGGATAGTCTGATGTAGTCTTCTGTGACTCCTGTAGCTTCCTGTTCTGCCTTTGTTAGTTGCTGGTGGGTTGTCGATGCCGGGTGGACGATTAGGCTTTTTGTATCTCCGATGTTCACCAAGTGTGATAAAAGCTTCACTGACTCGATGAGTTTACGTCCTGAATCTTTGCCGCCTTTGATTCCGAATCCGACCAGGCCGCCATAGTTGCCTTGGAGGTATTTTGCCGCGATCTTGTGGTTTGGATTGTCAGGCAGGCCGGGGTAGATGACCCAGCTTACGAGCGGATGCTGCTTAAGGAACTGTGCCACTTTTAAGGCGTTTTCAGAGTGTTTACGCTGTCTAAGGGGCAGTGTTTCTAGGCCTTGCAGGAAAAGCCATGAGTTAAATGGACTCAACGCTGGTCCTAAGTCTCTTAAGAGTTGCACACGTATTTTGAATATGAACGCAACATTGCCCAAGCCTGGAAAGTTGCTGAAGGCGTCCCAATATTTGAGACCATGGTAGCTAGGGTCGGGTTCTGTGAATTCGGGGAATTTGCCGTTGTTCCAGTTGAATTTGCCCCCGTCAACTACTATGCCGCCGATACTTGTTCCGTGTCCTCCGATGTATTTCGTTGCTGATGAGGCAATTATGTCCGCTCCATAGTCAAGTGGTCTTACTAATCCTATCCCCACAGTGTTGTCGACGACTAACGGTATTCCTGCATCATGAGCTATTTTAGCCAAAGCCTCAAAGTCGGGAACATCAAGTTTTGGGTTACCGATGGTTTCAGCATAGACGGCTCTTGTTTTGGAGGTTATTGCTTTTTTGAATTCCTCTGGCTTTTGTGAGTCAACGAAGATTACTTTTCGACCCAACTTCGCAAATGTGTAGTGAAGCAGGCTGTAGGTTCCGCCGTAAAGGTTGTTGGCTGCAACAATTTCGTCGCCGACCTGTGTTATTGCCAGCAACGAAAGTGAAATAGCTGCTTGTCCCGAGGCTACCGCTAATGCGCCTGTGCCGCCTTCAATGGCTGCTACACGTCTTTCGAAGACATCGGTTGTTGGGTTCATTAACCGGGTATAAATGTTTCCTAGTTCTTTTAGCGCGAAAAGATTCGCCGCGTGATCAGTATTTTTGAAGACATATGAAGTCGTCTGGTAGATCGGAACCGCCCTTGATCCAGTTGTTGGATCGGGTGTTTCTTGACCTGCGTGGACGGCTATTGTGTCTAATCTTTTTTTACTCATTTTTTTAATGCCCCTTTGATTTTTGTTTATTGAAAAGACTTCTCATAACGGTGTTATATGCCTTCTTGCAAAAAATATTCCAAAAGGAATATCAAACCATCAAACCCATACATGCAATACGTTTCCCACACTCAAAAATATCGCCAAACTCAATCGCCGAATATCTATAGAGCAGCCGGAACAAGCCGAAATGACGGTATAAGCCAATCTCCAATCGCCCAACTCGGATGCAAAACCCGGTTGATTGATCCCTATACTAACGCAAAAGAGTCCTTGAAGGTTAGAATCCAAAAAAAAACCAAGAACAAAACGGCGATCCCAGTGAATCGCTGAAGGCGCTTAGGATATTAAGTTACTTTGCAAAAGTTTGTCCTAAATTAAAGTCAAGGTCAACTTGGCTTTAATGTTTGATATCCCTTTGACTTGGTTAAGCAATATTTCGTTAAGCTTTTCAAAAGATTCTGCCTCGACAAACGCAGCTATATCATACATTCCTTTCAAGGGGCAAACTTCGCTGATGCCTTCAATCTTCCTGAGGTCTGATATGACTTCGACAGAATCTGCTGGTGATGTATTTATTAGCAAAAGAGCCCTTTCAATGGCATTAATCACATGACATTTTTTCTTGTAACTTTCTGAAGGAATCTCCGAACAAAAATGGTTGTTTAATTCAAAGGTTTGTTGAGTTTTCTGCAAGTTAATCCTCCCAGAGTTCATCTTGCAGTTTTTTCAGCACATTATTCATATCGGTGACTTGATTTTTAGCTGGCAGGTGGTCGGGTCTTTTCAGTTTTTGTCGAGACATTTTTTCCCTCGCTTTCTTAACTTCTTGATGTTTGCTAGCTTTTCCTGTTTCTTTTTGGCTGCGGAACGGTCAGGGTGTCTTCCGCTTTCTTGAAGACGCAGAAAATTGCTTGGTAGATATGCGCTCCTTTTTGACCTCGATCGGGTTGATGTCTAGCCCAGCGTATACGGAAAGTAAGTCTAATTTTTTTTTAAACACTTTTTTACGCTCCTTATTGGTTTTTTAGACCTGTGCACAATTCGTTTTTTATAGTTTTGTTAACTACTAATCTAATGAGCAGGTCTGGGCTGGAATCCTGAAATGCCATCGGTTGGTGTCTCACAGGCTCCATAACCTTTAGAGTATTGGATCAAGCCCAGTACTTGCTCACGTGCTTTAGACTTTCTTCGCCAAGAACCAAAGATTTCATTGCTTCTGCATCAAAACTTATCAAGGCAGCCATAACCATCGCCGCTTTCTTCACCAAACCCCTTGGCCTTATCCAGCATTGCTTCAAAACGTTAGCTTTAATGTGCCCGTTAAACTGCTCAACCACATAACGCCTAGTCTTCAACAGCTGGGCATGCTTGATCTTCTTGCGTTTCCCTCGTCTAGGGTTAGAAGCAATAACCGGCTCAGCATCAATGTCCTTGACGGCTCGGTAGTTTGTCTTCGAGTCGTAGCCCGCGTCAGCTAAAACGTAATCTGCCTCCAAATCTGCAATCAGCTTGGGAAGAAACGGCGAATCATAACGGTTCCCCGGCGTGACGACTGCTCTTAGCGGCAATCCTAACTGGTTTACGGCTGCATGAAGTTTGAAGCCTCTGAATTTTCCTCTGCTTGTGTGACCCCAGCCGGCTTCCATATCGTAGAGATCCACTAGCGGTGTTGAATCAACAATTAGAAAAGTGGTTGGCGACATGAGCTGAAGCATGCTTGATATTTTTCCAAAAGTCTCTTCAAGTAGGCTGAGATAGCGTCTCCACCATCTTCCAACAGTGGTTCTATCAGGCACTTTGCACAACCCAAGGGTTCTAGCAGCGTATGAATGCTTCTTTAGATGTTCAACTATGCGGGTGTCGTTCTCTAATCCTTTAAGTCTAGCGTATACGAGAACTCTGAGTGCTCTTAGGCGTCCGTATCCTGGATTTCCCCGTCGTTTTGGTTCTGCAGAAACTATTGCTTTGTTGACGAAAAGCCTGACAACATCACAGGCTTCCATACTAAAACATAATTGGGAAGCAACTTAAATTCTGCACACCCCTAGGTTTTTGTTTTGATTGCTTTCATTCTTATTATAACGATGTTATAGGCGTTTTTGCGTCTCTTATTCCAAAGGGAATAATGGTTGAAGAAAGCAAACTGCCCCAATTTGTGGCAAAAATTTTTGGTCGCCTCGTCTCGGTTGCATTCTTTTTGGAATATCCTGTGCAAAAAAGCATATAACGCTGTTATAATCATTATGTTCTTAACAAAAAAGAATCAGAGAGAACAAAAATGCCCAAACAAGAACCGTACAATCCAGAATTAGGCCTTGAAAGAAGTCATACGTTCCTAAAGGAAACAAGAACGGCATTAACTGACCAAACGCTCCTCCATACTTCGGGGAATGAAGAAAACGCAACCCATCACACGTTCGTCATGAGTTTTTGCCCAAAATGCGAAGCATTGCTTGAGATAGCTCCTGAAAAATCGGCGGAGCTGTACTGTAGAAAATGCAAATACAGAGCTAAACTCGGGCAGAAGCGTATCCTGGAAAAGAAAATTGACGTTTCCCAAAGCATTCACAGAGAAATAGCTGTCTTGAACCTGGAAGATACAAAGTTAAGAACCTTTCCGGCTGTTCACAAAATTTGCCCTGAGTGCAATAACGGCACAAGCGAAATCTGGACTATGGCGATCGGGTCAGAGGGAACCACAGGCATAACCTTCCTGAGATGCACGGCTTGCGGATATACCAGAAGGGAGGCGGAGTAAATCGTGACCCAGGCAAAGGTTAACACCGTCAGAACACCGGTGAAACCTTCAAAACTGTTTGGACCAAGTCAAAAAAAGAAAAACAGTTGTGTAGCAATTTACTTAAGCGGAGAGATAGCTGAACCTATTTACCTTAGCCATGTTTAATCTTGATTATTTCCTTTTTCCGAAAGATCTTGGGTCAAAATTAAAAACAACAAAAAACGTCCGCCGCAAAAATCAATATAGAGACGAAAATAAGGCTAGTTTTATGAAAGATGCAGACATCCAAAAATTTCCAATTAACGACGGTTTCAACTTAAGCTATCGCTGTTGGAAGGCTACTAAATCGGTTAGACGCGTAGTCGTTTGCATCCACGGCATCGGAGATTACTCGGGCTGGTTTGAAAATATCGGGCCTGATTTGGCAGCGGACGGAAACCAAGTTTATGCCTTGGACCTGCGGGGTTTTGGGGATTCGCAGGAGCAAGGGTTCCCAAGAGGCTACGTTAGCAACTTTGAGAGGCACCTACAGGACCTGGACGATTTTATCGTTTATTTACGGGAGCGGCATAAAGGAAAAAAACTATATTTGCTCGGTCATAGTTTAGGCGGCATCTACAGCATTTGGTACGCAGCTAACCATCCTGACTGCCTTGACGGTTTAGTGCTTGCGTCGCCTGCTGTAGCTTCAGCGATAAATGACTTAAAAAATTCGTTTGTCATAGTTACTTGCAAACACTTTCATCCCACGAAAAACTTACAATCCCTATCCTCGAAGCGCAAAAAAGAGGGATCCGGAAGAAATCAAAATTATGCGTGAAGACCCCTTAGAAGCGAGGCAGCTAACGGTCAACTATCTTTCAAAAGTAAAAAAGAGGCTTTTAAGAGATGTTTTAAAAAATGCATCTTGTGTACAAGCGCCGACTCTTATACTTCAAGGGGAAGCAGACACAACAGCACTGCCAAGAGGAGCCAAAAAGCTCTACGGAATGCTAAATGTAAAGATAAGAGACTGAAGTTATTTTCTGATGCTGGACACTGGTTCTACGACGCGCTAAGTCCAGCGGTTCCCCGCGCAAAGTTTGACCCGGCAAAAAGAGAACAATTCGTTCTCGAAATAAAAGATTGGCTGAGAAATCATTAAAAAATGAAAAATAGAATATATAGAAAAGTGTTGAGCCAACGCTAGACAACTTTGCTTAAAATATCCACGAAACGGTCGATCTCATCAAACGTGTTGTATAAGTAAAAGCTTGCTCGTGCCGAAGACTGCAACTTGAAGATTTCATGTAGCGGTTGCGCACAGTGAAAGCCGCTTCTTATTTCTATGCCATAGTTGTCAAGAAAAAGTGCGACATCGTGAGATGATAAGCCTTCAACGTTGAATGGAATAATTCCACTGCTCAAAGTTTTTTCACTGTGCCCATAAATAACGACGTTCTTGAGTTCACGCATTCGCTTAATTGCGTAATCAGTTAGTTGTCTCTCATGCTCCTGAACTTCCTTTAGCCCGATTTGTTCGAGATATTTGACGGCGGCGCCTAAACCTACAATCCCCGAAATGTCAGGCGTTCCAGCTTCAAACTTTCCAGGCAAACTATTGAAAGTTATATTGCATTGGCTTTGTTCTTTATTGAAAGAAACATCACTTATCATGCTTCCCCCGCCTTGGAAAGGCGCCATTTTCTCAAGAATCTCGGCTTTGCCATAAAGCACGCCTATTCCTGTTGGACCCAGCATTTTATGGCCTGAAAAAGCCAAAAAATCAACATCTAAATCTTTAACGTCAACGGGCAAGTGAGGAACAGACTGGGCTCCGTCGACAAGCATTAATGCGCCATAATCGTGTGCTACCTTAGCTATCTTTTTAACATCGTTAATTGCGCCTGTTACGTTTGAAACATGAGTTAAAGAAACAAGTTTAGTTTTATCTGATAATTTGCTTTCAAAGTCTTCGTAATCCAGGGAACCGTCATCGTTGACGTTTACATATTTGATTTCAAATCCCTTTAATTGCGAAATTATGTCCCACGGTACAATGTTGCTATGGTGTTCCATTGTGGAAATTAAGATTTCATTGCCTTTTTTCAGCGTATGCAGACCCAGCGAGTAAGCTACAAGATTGATTGCTTCAGTGGTACCTCTGACAAAAACAATCTCAGCGCTATCTGCGGCGTTTATGAAGTGCGCGACTTTTTCGCGGGCTTCTTTTTGCATATCCGTTGCTTCTTGGGAAAGCATATGGAAAGCTCTGCCGATGTTGGCGTTATGGTTCTTGTAAAAATCCACTATAGCGTTAATTACTTGTATTGGTTTTTGCGAAGTTGCCGCATTGTCAAAGTATACTAAGGGGTTGTTGTTTATTTTACGTTTTAGAATTGGAAAGTCTTCTCGAATTTTATTAACATCCAAGTACTTTACCTCCTAATTGTAAAGTGAATCATGACCCGTCAGCTGATAAAACGGGACTGAGGGCTTTTAGCTAAGAGAAAAAGGTCAAAGAGATGGCGTAGGCGCTGGTTCTCGGAACAGCTGCACTGAGGTAGCGTTCGCCTGCGTGTGCAATAATAATTTGATAAGTTTGCCTCCTTTGATCTTAGTTTGCTAAAGAAGCGAACCCATAACACCGTTATATGCTTTCTTGCAAGAAATATTCTAACACGAATATTGCTCATTGAAAAATCGATCAATCGTTTATTGTAGATGATTTCATAAAAGCTCGGGCACAAAGTTTACTGGTGAGTGCAAAGGTTTTTTAGAGTCTCTGACAAAAAATAACGCTGTTATATTGTGCACTTGGGGATAAAAAGTGAAAGCGTTAGGCATGTTATCAGGCGGTTTAGACAGCACCTTAGCGGTAAAACTCATCCAAGAGCAGGGAATAGATGTTGAAGCCATCAACTTTGTAACACCATTCTGCCAGTGCAGAAAAGGCGGATGCGGTGCGGCAGAAGCGGCAAAAACATTCAACATACCTCTTAAGATGGTCAACGCAGGCACAGATTACTTACGCATAGTCAGAAACCCAAGGTTCGGCTATGGAAAAAACCTTAACCCTTGTGTGGACTGCAGAATTTTTATGTTAAGAAAGGCAAAGCACTTCGCAAATCAAATCGGTGCAATATTCATCTTCACTGGTGAGGTGCTTGGTCAACGCCCAATGTCTCAGCACAAAGGAGCTCTTGATCTTATCGAACGAGAAGCAGGCTTGCAAGGAAAAATTGTTCGCCCATTGTCGGGGAAGCTTCTGCCGAAAACCGAAGCGGAGGCAAAAGGGTTCGTTGAAGAAAAAGCGCTCAGAAACATAAGTGGACGTTCAAGAAAGCGGCAAATTGAAATGATCAAAGAATTTAACATTGTTAATTATCCTTGCGCGGCAGGCGGATGCCTCCTCACTGACAGACAATTTGCTAAGAGACTCAGAGACCTTTTCCAGCACAAAAAGAGAATAACCATCAAACAAGTTAATCTGCTCAAAGTGGGTCGACATTTTCGGTTTGGGAAAAACAAGATCATTGTAGGCAGAACTGAGGCCGAAAACGGATTGTTGCTTAGAACTAAGCAAAAAACTGATTATTGCTTTGAGGTGCCCGATTGTGGAAGCCCAATTACTATTCTGCAAGGACCGAAAACAAAAGAGTCGATAGAGAAAGCGGCAGCTTTAACGGTCTTTCACTCGGACAAAAAGAGGGGAGTAATTCAAGTAAATTTCGGAAAAGATAAGCTCAACAGGAAAATAATTATTTCAGCATCGCTTCAGACAGAAGTTGATATGCTTAGAATTTAGTTGCTGCAGCTCTTTTCTCGTATTTAGGCGAAACGGCTAATCTTTTTGTGTTCCAAAAAATGATGCTCCAAAAAGAACATTCAAAAAACGGTTAAATGTAGTATTCAGGTTTGGAAGATTCAGAGATTGGTTTTTCTTTTTTACAGAAAGTGACGCAGAGAGTACAAAAACCAGGCGTAATATCCCCTGCTGTAATCTCTTTATTGATCAGTTTTCTGGCGGTTTCATGTGCCATTGCTTGGATTCTTGGCATAAACGCCTCAACATGGTCGATACCTTTGTAGGCGCGTTTAGAGCTAAGGTATTGGCTAACTGCGGCTTGGGAGGTCCCGAGTTTTTTGGCCGCTTCAGTTTGGGAAAGATGATAATTTTGCACGAGTTCTTTGGCCAACAATGACCTGAAGATAGGCAGAACGTATTTGCCTATTATTTCACATTGCGGATCCATGAATACCGTACCAGTATAACACACTTATACTTATAAGTCATTTCAAATCAACCAGCATTTTTCAGAGATTGTAATGCTTGCTCTAAATCCGCCTGCAAATCCTCGTAATCTTCGATTCCAACAGATAACCTGAGCAAATTATCGGAAACACCCAATCGTTCGCGCTCATCCTTGGCCAAGCTCGCATGCGTCATAACTGCTGGTTGATTGATTAGCGATTCGACGCCGCCCAAGCTTTCGGCAAGCGCAATTACCCCGAGCTGACTAAGGAAATCAGCCGTTTTCTGCTTGCCACCCTTCAACGCAAAAGTCACCATCCCGCCGAACCCTGACATCTGCTGCCTTGCCAAAGCATGTTGCGGGTGGGTTTGCAGCCCAGGATAGATTACTGCTTCAATGTTCGGGTTTGCACTAAGGTATTATGCGATTCTCTGAGCGTTTTGGCAGTGGCGCTCCATTCTCACGGCTAAAGTTTTTGTTCCCCGAAGAACTAAGAAACAATCAAACGGTGAAGGAACGCCTCCCAAGGCGTTTTGGTTGAATTTAAGCCTACCATATATACCGTCGTTGGAAACCATAATTGCTCCGCCCACTACATCGCTGTGTCCTCCAATGTATTTGGTTGTGCTGTGCAAAACTATGTCGGCTCCTAAATCCAGTGGGTTCTGCAGAAAGGGGCTTGCGAAAGTGTTGTCAACAATAGTCAGGATGTCGTGTTCCCGCGCGAGTTTTGAAATCGCTTTAATATCGCATAACCTCAGCAATGGGTTGGTTGGCGTTTCAAGCCAAATCAGCCTTGTATTACGTTTAATTGCCTCTTCAACTTTTTCAACCCTTGAAGCATTCACATAACTAAAATCCAAACCAAAATTAGCCAATGTCTTATCAAATAACCTGCGGGTTCCCCCGTAGAGGTCCTCAAACGCCACCACGTGATCACCTTCCTTAAGCAACGAAAGTGCCAGAGTGGTTTCCGCAGCTAAACCCGACGCGAAAGCCAATCCATACCTCGCATTTTCCAAAACCGCCAACCTTTTTTCTAATGCATGCCTTGTGGGATTGTCTGTTCGAGCGTATTCATACCCGCTGGTCGGTTTGTCTATTTCTTTTCTTGCGAATGTTGCCGCTAGATGAATTGGACTTACTACGTCGCCACATCCTCCTTCCTTAAGATTCGGCTCTTCCCCAGCGTGGATCGCTTTGGTTGAAAACTTCAAACAATGTCACCTGCTGAGAAGATAGTTTATGACGTCTATTGTGGTTATTATGTCGATAATTTTATTGTCTTCCAAGACGGCTAACGCATTCTGATTCTTCAATAGGTTAAGAGGCGCAACTATTCTTTCCTCAATATTAACGGCGGGAAGTGGCGGTTCAAGAAAATCCTTTACTGTTTGTTTGCTTGATGAAGCCCTATCGGACAGCTTTTTCATAACGGTAATTTCTCTTATGCTGCCCACTTGAACGTCGTCTTTGATTACCGGCAGTTGCGAGACGCCGTGCACTTTCATTAAATCTATTGCCTTGCTGATACCGTTTTCTGGATCAACATAGAGTAAACCCAACTTGTTTGATTTCGTCCTCAAAATATCCCTAATTGCTATTTTTTCCTCGCCGCCCGACAGGAAACCGTTCTCAATCATCCCAGTCATCGGAGTAAAACTTGTTAAGATAATTTCTTCCAGTGTCTGGTAAAATAACCACCATAGTCTTGCCTTCTCCCATCTTCTTTGCCACTTGTAACGCTGCGAACACGGCGGCACCTGCCGAGCCACCAGTAAACAACCCTTCTTTTTGAGCTAGTTCTCTTGCGGTTAGGAAAGAGTTTTTGTCGTTTACGGTTATGATTTCGTCAACTATCTTTAAGTTTAGTGTTGACGGAAGGAAGTCTTCGCCGATGCCTTCCACTTTGTAGGAGTGTACGTCTGCCTTGTCTTTTGTTCCATAGAATTCATGGTGATATAGTGATCCTTCAGGATCAACGCCGACAATGCGGATGTTTGGGTTTTTTTCTTTGAGGTATTTGGCGATACCGCTGATTGTTCCGCCTGTTCCCATTGTGGCAACTAAAACGTCAATCTTGCCTTTGGTTTGTTTCCAGATTTCTGGACCCGTTGTTTTGTAGTGTGTTTCTGGGTTTGCTTTGTTGAAGTATTGGTTTGGCATGAAGGAGTTGGGTGTTTCTTTGGCTATTCTCTCAGCAACTTTGACGTAGTTTGCTGGATGGTCCGGGGCTACATTTGTCGGGGTGATGATGACTTTTGCGCCAAACGCTCGTAGAAGGTCGATTTTTTCTCTGCTCATTTTATCCGGCAAAGTGAATATCATTTTGTAGCCTTTAGCGATGGCGGCTATTGCCAATCCAAGACCTGTGTTGCCTGAGGTTGGCTCAACGATGGTGTATCCCGGTTGTATGATTCCTTGTGCTTCTGCGGCTTCAATCATGGAGATGCCTATGCGGTCTTTTATGCTGCCGCCTATGTTGAGAAACTCGAGTTTTGCAAGAACATCACATTCTACGCCTTGTGTGAGTTTGGTTAATTTTAACATTGGTGTATTACCTATTAATTGAAGGATGTTTTCTGAGATTCCGTCCCTTGTAGGGATAGATTTCTTGAGTTTTGTGGTTTGTCTGGTTTTTTCGGTTATCAATTTTGACCCTCTGTTGTATAACAATGTTATAAACAACCATTTCTATAACGGCGTTATATTTAAAACTGCTTCAACAGTAAAAAAACCGAAACGAAGAATGACTGTCGAATCGAAAAAATGGGTGGTTTATTCCAAAAAGAATATAACATCGTTATAACTCAATTATTGAATAACATGGTTCCTAAATTAGACGAAATTGCCAAACGCCGCAGACAACTTGGTCTTAAACAATCAGAGCTGGCAAAGGCAGCAGGCGTAAGCCAATCACTAATTGCCAAACTGGAGGCAGGAACGATAGACTCGTCCTACACCAAAGTGAAAACAATCTTCGATGTCCTCGAACGCTTAGAATTCAAAACCAAAGTCCAAGCAGAAAAAATCATCCAATCCGAAGTTGTCAGCATCCAAAAAAACGAACCAGTTTCTGAAGTTGTAACGATCATGAAGGAGCACGGTTACTCGCAGATACCTGTGTTTGATGGGAAACAATCTGTGGGAAGTATTTCGGAAAAGGCGATTCTTAGGCAGATTTTGGCTGGAAAAGATTTGGAGGACATATCTAAGCTGCCGACTGAGAAAATTATGGAGGAAGCTTTCCCCCAGATAAGCGAGGATGCCCCGTTGTCATTGATTACAAGTCTCTTGCAGACCTACTCAGCGGTTTTAGTATCGAAAAAAGGCGTGGTGGTGGGCATTATTACGAAGGCGGATTTGCTGCGGATGCTTTAAGGTGGGGATTATTTTTTTAAGTATGGGGATTCTTTTAATTGGTTAGAAAAAATTGTTTTTATATGGTGGTGAGGGGTGCCGGATACTGTTAAGTTAAGTTACCCATGAATTTTTTGGTACTGAAACTAAATGTTTTATATTCTCAAAACTTAAATATCAATAACAACGTAAAACAAAGCTAAGTGGTAAATATGTCAAAAGCCAATTTGCTTTCTCTTGAACAAATTATCGATGTTTCTGAAGAAAATAATTCCCAGATGAAAGAAAGCTTAGAAAAAATTTCTCAAAAAGAAAAAGCAGTAGTTTTAGCATTTATTGCGCCCTATATAGGAAGACAAATTTCGCCCACAAAAGTAATTAGTGCTGAACTTGGAATTTCAGAAGAGTTTGCAATTGAAACTGCCATTGAAAAGATTAAGGAACAAACTCAATGCGAAAAACTTATTTTACTTATAAATAGTCCAGGCGGGTTTGTTAGTTCATCATACAAAGTAGCAAAAGCTTTGAGATGTAACTATAAGGAAATCAAAGTTTTTGTTCCTCACATTGCTGCTAGTGGAGGTACTTTGATTGCCTTAACTGGGAATCAAATAGTTATGGGGATGATGAGTCAACTAAGTCCAATAGACCCTCAAGGAATGAGTTCTGGACACAGTATAGCGGCAAAAAGTGTTGTAGATGGATTTGAAACTATAACTGAGTTTTTCAAAAATACATCTGAAGAAGATGCTCCATATACTTACAAAGTACTTGCCGAAAAATATACTGCTGAGAAAATAGATGAAGCAATTGCGTCAATTACATTAATGCAAGATTATGCGAACGAAATCTTACTTGCAAGTGGTTATGCGCATGAAGATGCGACAGCAATAGCTGGAAGATTAACTTTAGGTTTTAGGAATCATGGCGAAGTCATTAATTATGATAAAGCTAAGTTGGCAGGTTTGAATGTGATTTCAAATAGTTGTTGCGCCGAAGATTGGAGAACTATGCGCAAATGGTTAGGTGAGTATTTGCTTCAAAGCGCTGATAAGCACATTATTAGGTTCGTAATATCAAAGGACATTATTGACTCAAAACAGGAAACCAATGTTGAAAGCCATGAATTAGAGACAAAAGAGTTAAAGGTAGCAAATGAGGAAACAAATAAAAAACCGATAGAAAACTAAAAAACTATAAATTGAATAAAGATAACATATATGGTAGGGTTTTTGCTATGGAAACTGAACAAGTCAAGAAAAACACTCAACTACTGATTGACCAATTTTCTAAACAAAAGGCTGAAGACCCATTGGTAAAGTATTGGATAGAACGAAAACGAGGAATCGTAACTTCACTTACTCCCAAAAAAACAGCGAAACATACAAAAAAATCCGCGTAGTTTAGCTTATCTTCACTTTCTGTTTTAATCGTTTCTCGTATTCTTCTTCTGTTATCATGCCTTTTTCGATAAGTAAGTCAACTAGGGCTGAGTGCATACTGTCTAAGAGGTCTATTTCTTCAAGCGGATTTCTTTCAACTTTTGCTTTCTTCATGTTTTCCACCTTTAGCTAAGTATCCTTGTTCGCTTAACCAATTCATAATGATTTGCCTTAGAGTATCGCTATATCCTTCGCCTAACTTACCGACTACCTCTTTGTCTAAGATTTCAACGACTCCATTGGGTAAAGATACTAAGATTTTCTTCATTTACTTATCACCTTTAATTCCTCTTTTTCTTCTTTTGAGTTACTGAGAGCATGAACTAAAGTTGCCGCTTCGCGTTTTGTGGCTTGGTCTATCAAGCCTTTCCAATTGTTAGGAACGTTCATCCGTGCCGCTTGAGCTGGTGTTTTGCCGCCGAGACTTTGATGGGGGCGAACACAGTTATAGTGAACTGACCATCCTTCGAGCAACAGTTTTGTTGATTCATAGCTGTGTAGTCCTCTCATGCAACGAGTTCTGTCCTTTAGGGTGCAATGGAGTCTTTCAACGATGTTGTTTGTTTCTCTTGCCTTTATGCCAACGCGCTGTACTAATTCAACTCTTGTGTCCTTTCGCATGGTATAGAAAACTTTGTTGAAAGCACTCTTATAAACGTGGCTACCGTCAACAAAAACTGCTCGTGGTCTAACCTTGCTTTGGTCAACACCCTTTTTGAAAATACTTACAGTATCCTCAAAGGTTCTTGTATTTGAAAGGTGAGAAGCAACCATAAACCGTGTGTCTTCATCTATCATTTCCCAGAACCAAATACTCCGACCCTCACAACTCAGCATAGTTTCGTCCTCATGCCATAAACCTGAAAGTTGTGGAACTTCTGAAATCATATATTCCTTGACTAGTTGCGAGTATTTCTTTATCCAGTTGAGGATTGTAACCTGAGAAATCTTTTCTCCAAAAACTTGCTCCAAGTTTCTTTGAGTTTTTCTTAGAGACAGCCCGTCATAGTAGAAGTTTAGGGCTGCAACAACTATGTTTTTCTCGTTTCTCATTCTTGAGAACTTGCCGTTAGGTACGAAAATATGACCGCAATCTTTACACTTGTAAGTTTGCTTGTTGTGGCGTATCCCTTTTTTTGTAATGTTTTCGCCGTTGCAATATTTGCAGTTCATTTATGTCACGCTCTTGCAGGTATCTTATAAGATACCTTACTATTTATGGCTTGTGGTATGCCTGTGGGATACCCAAGACATAAATAGCGCTTAAGTATTAAATAGAACCCATGAAGATGTTATACATGTATGTTATACATACATGTTGGGCATCTCCAAGGAGTCGCAGTATCCTGACTAAAATAAACGTACCAACAACAATACTATCGAGTGAAGAAGTACAAGCACTCAAGCCTAACGAGCGAGAAGGCTATGTGAGAAATCTGATTAAAAGTATACTACGATTAAACGAAAACGGCATTATGGTTTCAGAAATAGTAGAAGCAACGGCTCTTAACAGAATAACCGTAACCAAACACTTAGAGCATTTGGTGGCTATAAGAGAATCTTACAAAAAGGACAGGGGAATTGGCGCTGTTTATTATCTGAATGGCAAAATGGTTCATCCTACAGACCGCGCAAGCATAAACTTGGGAAATAAGATATATGAATTTGTTAAGCTCGAAAATCCGGACGGAGAATATATCTTCGTTCAAGAAAAAGAACAGGACAACCTAAAAGTTACCACTGTAAGAGGTGGAATTATGCTTCGTTCTTGTGATTTACCCCTATTCATAGAAGGGTTAAACAAATTCATGGTTATTGCAGAACTAAACAAAGGAGACGAAAATAGACATGAGCACTAGATTACATGTAAAACATTATTCAAATAGACGATGTCGTTTTTCAGAATCAGTTGATTTCCAAGTAAATGGTAAATCCATTCCAACACCAACATTTGCGCCGAGACTGAAAAATGATAATGAACTAAATGTTTACCTAGACATGAAATCTAACAATGACACTAAACAGCTTTCCGCATTCATCATAAGATTAATTGATGTAAAAAGGACAATACAGTACCGATTGAAAAAAACAGAACAAACAAATCTCTTTGGTCAACCACTGGATGTCCCTTTTGCAGATAGCCTAAAACGAGATATTATTCTAATCGACCCCGCATTAGAATATCTTTATTATCACACAATGCTTGACCGATTAAAAACATCTCCCAACATGCCAAGTCTCGTTTGTAAACACGCAGCAAAAATTGCTGAAGGCATTGACGAGATTCGAAAGGAGAGAGAAAGGCTAAAGGGTACTTCCGAAAAGCCAGCGCAAACTATAGAAGAATACAGAGATAGTCAACATACTAACTTCTGGACTTGCATTTACAAGGATGCAAACAAACGCATCAAATTGATTAGGGATACATATACGGCAGAAATGATGTGTAGAGCAGACATCCTTATTCCGCCAGTTCCCCTTATTACTTGCCCAAATTTGTTGACCGTTGCAATTGATATGAACGAAAAGTTTAGAGCACTTGTTGGTGATAAAGGAGAATGCGCTGATTACTTTGTTCTAAAGCGACAGATGTTAAAGAACGAAAGTGTTATGGATAAAATTAAAAACTATGTTTCAAATAGCGAGAGTCACCTCACCATCTTTAAGATAAAGGATTCTGATTTAACGAACGCTGATTATGCCTTAGAGCGGAGTTCTTTTGGAAAACTACTAGAGGAACTATTCCTTGTCTCCCAACACATCGAAAACAAATCTTTTGCATTGTTTGAAGCGGGGTATCAAGCATTTCCAGCAGCTCTATGTTCGTTTGCAATAGTATCGACCGCATTTAACTTAGACAGGGATGACTGGCGTGCAGTTAAAGGGCAAACAATTAGCGAATATGCTAATTGGTATGACCCAAGCTCGATGACTATGCGCAATAGAGATGTACTAATTACTGAGACAGAAAATAATAGCGGTATAGTACCTTGTTATTGTCCTGAGTGCACCTCTGGAAAATCACTAGTAAAAGAGAACCCGATAGAATACAATAGACGAGTAAAGAAACACTTCTTGTTTACAAGGGAAAATGAGATGCATGAAATAGTCGATGCAATCAGTAGACAAAACGTTTCGATGGCTTTTGAAAAACTTGAAAGGTCAGACCTGCGAATACTTTCTAAATTAGTGCCGAGATAGTCAGACATCAAAAGATGTGCATGGATAGCTTAGTTCGGACAGTAGCACCCGCCCACTAAGCGGACAGTCGTGGGTTCAAATCCCACCCCATGCACCACCCTATCTCTAATAGGGTCATTTCTCTTAAAAGGTTTGTGAAGCAACTTAAGGTAGCTTGCCTAAAATCCTGTCGAGCTTCTCATCCATCTCTCTTAGTTTTCGCTCCATTTTGGTTATTTTACTTTCTATATCCTTTACTTTGTTTAAAGTAGCATATTCAGTCATTTTTCTTCCCAAGCGTTAGTTTATCTGAAAAAATAACAAAAGGTTTGCGGAAGAATTAGTTGGGTAACTTAACTTAACAGTATCGGGGTGCCGTAAAGGCTTTAAGCAACCTCTTAAACTTATAACAGTGTTATAAGGCAGTGTGTGACATGAAGATAAACAATAACGTTTTAGAAACGATAGGAAAAACACCACTCGTACGCCTAAATCGAATGGCCGAAGGCATAGATGCAACCGTCGTCGGCAAACTCGAATCAAGAAACCCGGGCGGAAGCGTTAAAGACCGCATATGCCAAAGCATGATTGCCGAAGCAGAAAAACAAAGTTTAATCAAACCAGGTACAACAATCGTTGAGCCAACCTCAGGTAACACAGGCATCGGCTTAGCGATGGTCGCAGCCGTAAAAGGCTACAAACTAATACTCACTATGCCAGAGACCATGAGCACAGAGCGACGCAACCTGCTCAAAGCATATGGTGCACAGCTTGTTCTCACGCCAGGGCCCGAAGGTATGGGTGGAGCAATTAAGAAAGCCGATGAAATAGCTGCATTAACACCTAACAGTTTTGTTCCGCAGCAATTCAAAAATTTAGCTAACCCAAAAATTCACCGTGAAACTACAGGCCCAGAAATCTGGGAAGATACTGATGGAAAAGTGGACATTCTTAGTGTCGGGTGTTGGCACCGGTGGAACAATAACGGGCGTGGCGCAGTACATTAAGCCCCTAAAACCAGCCTTCAAAGCCGTGGCTGTCGAACCAGCCGCTTCGCCAGTGCTGAGCGGAGGACAGAAAGGACCGCACAAAATTCAGGGGATAGGCGCCGGCTTTAAACCCGACGTGTTAAAACTCGATCTGGTGGACGAAATATTCAAAGTAACGGATGACGAGGCTATCAAGACGGCGAGGCAACTGGCGCAAAAAGAAGGCTTACTTGTAGGCATATCTTCGGGTGCAGCAGCGTATGCCGCGCTTGAAATCGCGAAGCGACCAGAAAACAAGGGCAAACTCATCGTTGCCATTTTGCCAGACACAGGCGAACGCTACCTTAGCACTGTATTGTTCCAAGAGCCAGCAACAAGCGCAACCCCAAACATTTAGTTCCCATAGCAAGTTTTTTTTATATCGCCCTTTTTTAATTATGCAAGTTGGAAAGAAATATGGCGGCAAAAACTGAAAAATCCCTCCTTAAAAGAACCAGCAAAGCAGATCAAAACGCAGAAGCTGATTCGTGGACTCCTGAGCGAATGCTTGATGCACTCATGAGCAAGCAAGCTGAAGTTGAGCAGGATTGGGTGGAGAGGGGGTTGCCGAAACTTGTGGATGAAATGGTGGTTAACTACGAAAAGTTCGGCGGTATGGACCACCTCACTGGGCGAGATCTTCCTTCTAAAGAAGTGGTTGTCGAAGTGCTTGAAGATCTGTTCACGATCCTTTTCCCCGGCTATTTGGGCAAAGAAGAAATCACCAAAGCCAACATACGCTACTATCTTGGCACCAAGCTAAACTCGGTTTATGGCAAACTCACAGGTGAAGTTGAGAAAAGCCTGAAATATATTTGCCGAAAAGCCGGGACGTGCCCTCAGGACGTTTGCCAATCTCGCGCTCACGTTGTCGTTAAAGAGCTTCTTGAGCAACTTCCTGAAATAAGGTCCATGCTTAGCGGTGATATTCAAGCGGCTTATGCAGGTGACCCAGCGGCTGTGAGTACCGATGAAGTTATCTTGAGCTACCCGTGTGTGCTTGCCATTACAACTTATCGCATAGCGCATGTGCTCTACCTTGACGGAGTGCCTTTGATTCCACGAATAATGAGCGAGCACATTCACTCATTGACGGGCATCGACATTCATCCAGGTGCAACGATCGGCGAAAACTTCTTCATCGATCATGGCACAGGCGTCGTCATCGGCGAAACTACCGAAATAGGTGACAACGTAAAACTTTACCAAGGTATAACGTTGGGTGCTCTAAGTTTTCCGAAAGATGAGAAAGGCAACATCATAAAGGGCAGAAAAAGGCATCCAACGATTGGAAACAACGTCGTCATCTATTCAGGAGCGACAATTCTTGGACCCAACGCCGTAATCGGCAATGACGTAGTGATCGGCGGCAACGTTTGGATAACGTCGCCCGTTGCTTCAGGAACAACCATAACTATCACAGCTCCAGAACAGAATTACAAAAAAGAAAATCACGACAAAAACACTAAGACTTGAGCTCCGGGCTTGGTTCAACCGCCGCTTCCGTGATGATTATTCACGAGTCATCTTGTTTCATATTCTGCTTTCCTATTTTCTATTCAGCAATCATTGATCTTCATTGTCTGAAGCGTCTTTTCAAAGGCTTTTTAAGGTATATTTGGTTTAGATTAAATAGAGGTTTTTTCAAATGTCCGAAGATTTTGATCTTGACGATTTCAACATGATCGATATGAGAGCAAAAAAAAGTTCTTTGAAGCTTTATCGAAATTTGATAAGGGTGAATTAGTGAAAGGGGAATTGATCCATAAAAGAACGGGGTTAATTCCCGCTGAGGTAAATGATGCAGTTAGGGATTTGGCAAAATCTTTGCACGTGAATATATCGGATGCCTTGAAGAATTTGGCACCTTATGATTTTTATGCAGTGGAAATCAAAGATTTTGGAGGCAAGTGATGGAACAATTCGGGTAAACGGTAGACATAGGTAGTTACCCCTTGAAAAAAAGGGTTTCTTGCTTGATATGCTCATGATTTCGGCTTAAGTAAGCTTATATAAAAGGCTGAGAAAGATTTGAGCGCAGGTTTCGCCTAGGTGGCCGAGTCGCATAAGCAATCGCCTGCAGAGCGATTTTACAAGGGTTCAATTCCCTTCCTAGGCTCCATCTCATTTTCCTCATGCCTTCTTGGATGGTTACTTCTCTAATTTCCGTCCCGCAACGTGAAAGGCGAGGTTTTTTTGGTATAGTGTTTATATTACTTTACCTTGATTTATTGAAAACGAAGAGTGAAACCGATGCAATCTTGGCCTAAAGAATACAACTTTCTCGAAATTGAGCGTAAATGGCAGCAGAAATGGGATGAAACGGGCATTTTCCGCTACGACTGGAACGATTCCAAGCGGGTTCCATTCAGCATAGATACACCTCCGCCTTATCCGTCGGGCGAGTTGCATATGGGTAACGTCCTGAACTGGACATACTTTGACATGGTTGCCCGTTACAAGCGGATGCAGGGGTTTAACGTGCTGTTTCCGCAGGGCTGGGACTGCCACGGTTTAGGCATAGAAATCCAAGTTGAAAAACAAAATAACATTCGCAAAAGGGATTTGCCTTCTGACAAATTCCGTGACATGTGTATTGCTTTGGTTGAAAAGTACATTGCCCTGATGAAGGAAGGCATCCTCCGGCTGGGTTGCAGCATCGACTGGACCACTGAGTATCGAACCATGGACCCCGACTATTGGCGCCGCACCCAACTCAGTTTCATTCTCCTCCACAAGAAAGGTTTCATGTATCAGGGAACGCATCCCGTGAACTGGTGCCCACACGACGAAACCGCCATAGCCGACGCAGAAGTTGACTACATCAAAAAAGAAGGTACTCTGCATTACATCCGTTTTCAAGTTGCGGAAACAAAGGATTATCTGATGATTGCGACTTCAAGACCCGAGTTCATACCCGCCTGCGTCGCGATTGAAGTGAACCCAAATGATGAGCGGTACCGCAAGTACATCGGCAAAACGGTTATCGTTCCCATAGTAAACCGTTCTGTCACAGTTATTTCTGATGAATGCGTTGACCCTGCTTTCGGTACAGGTGTCGTTATGATTTGCACCTACGGCGACAAAGAAGATGTCAAAACCGTACTGAAAAACAAACTTCCCGTTATCACTCTACTCACTGAGAACGGACGCATCACCGAAAACGGCGGTAAATATGCGGGCTTATACATTAATCAGGCAAGGGTCGCAATCGTCAAAGATCTGACGGATGCTGGTTCGATGGAGAAAACCGAAAAAATTAGCCAGGAAGTCGGCGTCTGCGACCGATGCAAAGCCCAAGTGGAAATTCTTGAGCGCAAGCAATGGTTTATGGAAACGCGCAAACTTACAGACGCAATTGAAAAAACGGCTAACGAAATTATGTGGTACCCTGACTTTATGAAGAACAGGCTTATCGACTGGGCGAAGTCGCTGGATTGGGATTGGGTCATCAGCCGCCAACGAATTTTTGCAACTCCGATTCCAGTTTGGTTCTGCAAAAACTGCGGGGGACTAATCCTAGCCGACGAGCAGTGGGTGCCCATCGACCCCAAACTTGAGGGTCCACGCATCAGCAGCTGCCCAAAATGCGGCGGAAAAGAATTCGTTCCCGAAACCGACGTTTTCGACACATGGATGGATTCTTCGATAACCTGCGCCGTACATGCTGGTTGGCCCGACCGAGCCGATTGGCGCAGGCTTTTCCCAGCTAGCATTCATCCATCGGGCACAGACATTATTCGAACATGGGCTTACTACCTTATGGTTAGGCATCTTGCGCTGTTTAACGAAACGCCGTTTAAGAGCGTTCTTATCAACGGGATGGTGCTGGGTCAAGATGGCAGAAAAATGAGCAAATCCCTCAAAAACTACATGGCGGCTCCCGAAGCACTCAACAAGTACGGTGCAGACGCTATTCGCCAGTGGGCAGCAGGGGGTGGAGCAACTGGTTCAGACATTCCTTACCGCGTACAAGACGTTGAATATGGAAGACGATTTTTGGTTAAGCTGTGGAATGCATCAGGGTTCGCAATCAAACTCCTTGCAGATTACCAACCTGACAGCGAGGCGCCAATGGATCTTCAGCTCTTGGACCGCTGGATGATCAGCCAAACTGAAAACGTAATTAAAAGAGTGACTGAAGCCTACGAAAAATGCCAATTCAACATTGCAATGGAAGAAATCCGCAACTTCACTTGGCACATGCTCTGCGACTCCTACTTGGAAGCCGTCAAAGACAGACTCTACAGACCTCAGTCTTCAGGGCAAGCCCAAAAAGTCGCCGCTCAACACGTACTTTACAATGTATTATACCGTGTACTGCAGCTACTATCACCTGTAGTTCCACACTTAACCGAAGAAATATACCAGTGCATTTACGCTGGCGCAATGGGCTTCAGCAGCCTACACGTTTCCCCTTGGCCCCACTGCGACCAGTCAATGATAGACGAGGTAGCAGAAAAGCAAGGCAACATCATAATGGGATTAATCAGCGAGGTCAGACGGGAAAAAGCAGAAAAACGCATGCCGCTTAACACGCCAATCAAAGTCTTAACAGTTTACGCTGGCGAAGAATCGGTGACTGAAGCCATCAAAAGCGAGTTAGTGGATATTTGCGGCGCATGCAAGGTGGAAAACCTCAAAGTTTTGCCTTCTGAAGGAGAAGGTAGAGCGTTGGCGCAGTTCCCCACCGTGCACTTCGCAGCCGAATATGCGCCGCCAGTCGCCAGCCAGAAAACCTAAGCTTCTCTCTTATTTTTTCATTGTTCTTGCGGCTTCTTTAAGTTCAAAGGCGGCTGCTTCCAATTCCTTAAGCATGGTGGAAGTGTCTTCTTGGTTTTTTCGGATTATATCGATGAATGCACTTCCCACTATGACGCCGTTGGCTCCCGCCTCGACGATTCGTTTTACGTGGCGCGGTTTTGAGATTCCGAAACCCACTGCCAGATTGATCTTTCCCGCTGTGACAGGGAGAACCCGTTTTACAAGTTGGATTGTTGAATCTTCCACAGATGTTTTGGCACCCGTCACGCCGAAGTGAGAAACAAGGTAGACAAACCCCGAAGAGCACTGAACTATTTTTTTGAGCCGCTCAGGCGTAGTAGATGGAGCTGCCAGAAAAATCGTGTCCAACCCATAGTCTGAAGCAGCTTTCCGAAAATCGCCTGCTTCTTCAACTGGTAAATCGGGAACAATGACGCCATCGACCAAGTATTCTTTGGCTAAACCGCAGAACCTATTCAACCCTAACCTGAAAACTGGATTGTAATAAGTCATTATCACGATTGGCGTGTCGTGGTTTTCACGTATTTCTTTTGCGATTTGCAACACTTTTTGAGGCGTCGTGCCCGAAGCTAACGCTCTGACGCTTGCAGCCTGAATTGTCGGTCCATCCACTATCGGGTCAGAAAACGGCAACCCCAACTCCAAAACATCTACGCCTCCTTTAATCAGGGCGCCTGCAATTTTCGGTGTAAATCCCGGATTTGGGTCACCAGCCATAACGTACCCGACAAGTGCACCGCAGCCGCGTGATCTGGCTTTTTCGAAAGCACCCTTTATGGCGCTCATATCTTCTCCCCCAAGTAATCAGCGATTGTTTCGACATCTTTATCTCCACGTCCAGAAAGCGTCACAACAATTGACTGGGTTTTTTTCAGTTTAGCCGCAAGCTTAATGGCGAAAGCTACGGCGTGCGCTGATTCTAAAGCAGGCAGGATTCCTTCCTCTCTCGATAGGGTCAAGAAAGCCTCCACCGCCTCCTTGTCAGTTGCCGAGGCGTACTGCGCTCGCTTGATGGTTTTGAGGAAGGAGTGTTCAGGTCCAACACCGGGATAATCTAAACCTGCTGAAACGCTGCTTGTGTTCTGGATTTGCCCGTTCTGATCCTGCAAAACATAAGTAAGCATACCATGGAATACCCCTTCGGTTCCCGCGCCAAGAGATGCCGCATGTTTGCCGGTTTCTAAACCTTCACCCGCAGCTTCAACGCCGTAAAGCGCGACGGATTCGTCGTTTTCGAAAGGGTAGAAGGTGCCCATCGCGTTGCTTCCGCCACCGACGCAAGCGACGAGGGCGTCCGGGAGGCGTTGTTCTTTTTGTTGGAATTGCAGTTTGATTTCCATGCCGATTACGCTTTGGAAATCGCGTACAATCATCGGGTATGGGTGAGGTCCAACAACGCTGCCGATCAAATAGTATGTGGTTTCGAGGTTGGTTACCCAGTCGCGAAAAGCCTCGTTGATCGAGTCCTTAAGTGTTTTTGACCCGGCTTTGACGGGATGTACTTCGGCGCCGAGGAGTTTCATGCGGAAAACGTTCAGCCGTTGCCGCTCGCAATCCTCTGTTCCCATGTAAACCTCAGCTTTCAACCCTAAAGCGGCGCATGCAATCGCCGTTGCCACGCCGTGCTGTCCTGCTCCCGTCTCAGCTATTACACGGCATTTGCCCATCCGCTTGGCGAGTAGCGCCTGCCCAATTGTATTGTTTATTTTGTGGGCTCCACCATGGGCGAGGTCTTCGCGTTTAAGGTAGATTTTGGCGCCTCCTGATTTGTGAGTCAAGTTTTCAGCAAGGTAGAGGGGGGTTGGTCTGCCTACGAATTCGAATAGGTAATCATCCAGCTGCTTTTGAAATGCCGAGTCTTTTCTTGCTTCTGTGTAAGCTTCTTCTAGCTCCTTGATTGCCGCCATTAGAACTTCGGGGACAAAGCGTCCGCCGTATTTGCCATATTTCCCATCGACAGGATAATCGGTTAACTTCATTTTGCTTTCACAAACTCCGTCACTTTTTCTTCAATATTGCCGCTTGACATGATCGATGAGCCGATAAGAAAAGCCCTGGCGCCACTTGCACGCAGGAAATTTATGTCAGCAGGCATTTTTATTCCGCTTTCACTTACCACCAGTTTTCCGTTTGAACTGTTTTTCTCCAAAATCTCTTTAGTGACGTTCAAATCCACCTTAAGAGTTGCTAAGTCACGGTTGTTTATCCCAACCAAATCCGCATCCGTCTTAGTGGCAGACCTGAACTCCTCTTCAGTGTGGGTTTCAAGAAGCACCTCAAGGCCAAGGGTATGCGCGCCAGCAATCATTTCGGCAAGGGTCTTCTCAGAGTAGCCGCGATCAAAAAGCGTCTTAATAAGCAGGATCGCGTTTGCTCCCATCTTTGCTGCAGCGTACACCTGTACAGGGCTAAGAATAATGTCTTTCATCAAAAGGGGAATTTGTACGGCTTCTCTCGCAGCGGCGAAAGCATCCAGGCTTCCGTCGAAATGTTTCGGCTCGGTCAAAATCGACAAAGCAACGGCTCCGCCCCTTTGCATTGCCCCTGCAATTTCAGCCGAGTCAACGTTCTGCCTGATTTTCCCCGCTGATGGGGAAGCGGTTTTGATTTCCGCAAGGACCGGTACCGCTCGGCATTGTATAATCGCTTCCCGGAGGTTCAGGCCCCTGCTTTCCGCCTGCTTCGCGCAATCGTAGTATCCATCTTCGATGGTTACTTGCGCGACCCCGGCCAATACATCAAGATAGTCATTCATACATTGCTTCATACTCCTCAAGCTTGGTTAAGTTCCCGCCTGAAGCTCTTATTAACGCTATAAGTTTTTCGTAGGCTGCCCCGCTGAAGATTGATTTGCGGGCTAGCTCCATGCCGCATAAGAAGTTATCTGCTTTGCCGCCTAAAACGATTCCCGCTGCGCTGTTGACTAGTACAAACTCCATTTTCGGGTCATTTGCCGCTATGTTGCCGCTCAAAATTTTGAAGAGTATTTCCGTGTACTCCTCCGTAGAGGTTGCTTTCAAATCGGTGACACTCGCCTGCTTAACTCCAAAGTCGGTTGGAGACGCTTCGAGCTCGGTGACTTTGCCATCCTTCAACCATGCAACAGCGGTCTTTCCAACCGTAGAAATTTCATCCAACCCAATCAGTCCGTGGACGACCATTGCTTCATCGCAGCCCAGTCGATTCAACGCGTAAGCCATAGTCGAGACCAGTTTAGGGTCGTAAACGCCTAGCAATTGGGCGTTGGCGCCTGCGGGGTTAGTTAATGGCCCGAGAAGGTTAAAGGCGGTGCGGATGCCGATTTCCCGTCTGGCTTCTGCCGCGTACTTCATAGCTGGATGAAAAGCTGGAGCAAACATGAATCCCACCCCGATCTGCTCTATTGTGGCTTTGACCCGCTGAGGCTCTAGATGCAGGTTTAACCCTAGTTTTTCAAGAACGTCGGCGCTTCCGCTTTTGCTGGTCACCGCTCTGTTTCCATGCTTTGCAACTGGGACGCCTGCGCCCGCGATTACGAAGGCTGCGGCGGTGCTAACGTTGAATGTTTTTATTTTGTCTCCGCCAGTTCCACAGGTGTCCACGAGTCGACCCTCAATGTGGGGGTGAATTTGGCAGCTTTCCTCACGCATGACAGAAGCAAAAGCGATGAGCTCTTCAACCGCTTCGCCCTTCATCCGCAATGCGGTTAGGAACGCGGCAGTCTGAGAGTTTGTTGCTTTTCCCGACATGACTTCCCGCATAATTTCGTCTGACTCGAGGCTGGTTAAGCTGTTGCCTTCAATGAGTTTCTGTATGCCTTCCTGAATCATCGCCGTGCGCCCTCCAAAAAATTCTTGATGATTAGTTTGCCGTCGTCGCATATGATGGATTCAGGATGGAACTGTACGCCTTCAATCGGGTACTTGACATGGCGGACCCCCATGATTTCTCCATCTTCGATGCATTCTGCTGAAATTTCGAGGCAATGAGGCAAAGAGTTGCGTTCTCCAGCCAGGGAATGATACCTGATCCCTGTGAATGGGTTGCGGACTCCTATGAAGATGCCTTTTTGGTCGTGCTTTATGGTGCAGGTTTTCCCGTGCATAAGCCGCTTTGCATGAATAACTTTTCCGCCGTAAGCATGAATTATTCCTTGGTGACCAAGACAGACTCCCAAAGTGGGAGTTGTTTGACTCATAGTCTGAAGGATTCTTGTGCAAACCCCGAAGTACCGTTCGTCCTCGGGTGTACCGGGCCCTGGCGAAATCACTATCCTGTCGGGTTTAAGCTCAATTAACTGTCTCATTGTGACTATGTCGTTACGATAAACTATAGGGTCCCCGCCAAGTTCGCCAACGTACTGGACAAGGTTGTAAACGAACGAATCGTAATTGTCAATTACTAGCACCTTCACTGTGCTGCGCCTCCTGCCAGCTCGAGTGCTCGCATCAGCGCCGCCGCTTTATGCTCCGTTTCAAACCACTCCTGCTCGGGCACAGAATCCGCCACGATTCCTCCTCCAGCCTGAATGTACGCTTGGTTTTTCTGTGCGAAGAGGGTTCTAATGGTTATGGCGAAATCTGCGTTTCCGTTGTAAGAGAAGTAGCCCACGGCACCAGCGTATGGCCCACGCCTCACTGGTTCCAACTCATCGATAATTTCCATAGCTCGCACCTTAGGCGCACCCGAAACGGTTCCCGCTGGAAAAACAGCTCGCAATGCGTCAAAGCTTTGTAAGTCCTCCTTAAGCTGCCCCACCACGCGGGAAACAATGTGCTGAACATGGCTGTATTGCTGTACCTTCATAAACTCGGGCACATGAACGCTTCCAAACTTGCTGATTCGACCTATATCGTTGCGTGCCAAATCCACAAGCATCACATGCTCTGCCCGTTCCTTTGGATCGGCAAGCAACTCAGTTACTAATCTGTTGTTTTCCACCGGCTTCTCGGCGACGGGCCGGGTGCCAGCAATCGGGAACGTTTCCACAGTTCTGTTTTCGACACGCACAAGCATTTCTGGGCTTGCACCGACGATTTGGCGGTTGCCGCAAGTGTAGTAGTGCATGTATGGAGAAGGGTTGATAGTTCTCAGCGCCCCATAGAACGGAATTAGGTTGCCTTTTACCTGGAACTGGAAGCGTTTTGATGGGACAACCTGGAAAATGTCGCCAGCGGTTATATACTCTTTCGCTTTTTCCACCGCAGCTTCATAGGCTTCTTTTTTGATGTTAACTTTTGGCTGTGTGTACGATAACTCCACTGGGTCAAGTGGCTGCCTTAGGAGCTTTTCAACTTCGGGCAGTCGGTTTTCTCCTCGGCAGTAGTAGAATGCTTGCTGCTTTAGGTGGTCGAAGACAAAGCCGTCATCGAAAATTCCCATTTCCAAGTCTGGAAAACCAAGGTCGTCCACGCTCTTTTGGGGCAGTTTTTCCCAGTAGCGGACGCTGTCATAGGAGATGTAGCCGACCGCTCCGCCGACGAATCGGAATTCACTGTTTGAAACTGTTTGGTCTTTGAGGAGGCGCTGTAACGTTTGGAGGGGGTCGCTTGTTCGTTCAGAAGTGGTTTCGCCTGTTTCTTCGTTTCTTATTTGGGCTTTGCCATTTTTGGTTTGGATGGTTATTTTTGGGCCGAACCCGATGAAAGAGTATTGTGCGAGTTTTTTTGGTCCTTCGCTTGATTCTAAAAGATAGGCTGTTTTGTGCTCTTTTTTTAGCTTTGAGAATATTTCGAGGGGTTGCTGTTTGAGGGTGATCTTTTTGATTTCTAGGGCGTTAGCTGGTTTGGTTTGTGTGACTGTTGCGCCAAAGGCGATTCCCCATGTCTTTCAATTCTCCGTATGGTTCATAAATATACCTTAATGTATTATTTAAGGCTTATCTGCACAAAAATGTGCATTAGAGCTTGGGCTTAAGCGCAACGCTCATCCAATCCAAATAAGCCTTCGAGCCCTCAACAATCGGAAGAGCCAAAACCTCAGGAACCTCATAACTATGCAAACGTTTAACATGCTCCGCAACTTCCGCAAACAAGTCCAAACGCGACTTCATTAAAATCAAAGATTCCTCACCCTTCTCGATATTGCCAACCCAACGGAAAAACGAGGTAATCGGGCTAACAATATTGGCGCAGGCGATCAAACGTTCCCTGATAAGCAATTGCGAAATCTTTTCTGCTTCATCTTTGGTTTTAGTCGTAACAAAAATGACGATGTAATCGTTCATGCTTTTCACTAAGGTAACGTTTACTCTCGTCAATAAAAACTGCATGCATCAAATTGGCTGTCGGTTTTAGGTTTGAAAAAGTGGGAAGACAGGCTAGTTGACAGTTGGGTATAAAGTCGGTAGATGAGATACCGAAATCTTTAAGCCGTCTTCTTTGGTTGGTTTTGTTTTTCTTCTTTGGGTTCTTGTTTCAATATCTTCATGAATTTGGGGCGGTAAATTGCACATGGTTTTGCCTCCTTGTTTTTATTTTTTTAATAAGGTGCAGAAGTTTTTAGGGATACCCAGCATAATCTATATAGTGCTTTATTTTTTATTGTCAATCGGGTAAAATGGCAGTCTCTGTGTTTCGGATGGTTAAGAGATTTAAATTTGGGTTATGCAATAGTTCCCTGTGAGGGAACGGTTTTGAAAGACGAGCAGTTTAAAGTTTTAAAAGCGCTGAGTGAAACCACCAGCCGCATGGATCTAAGCATGTTCGCTCAAAAAGTAAACTTGACACCCGAGCAAACGATGCATCAATTCCAAGAATTGGCAAAAGAAGGCTTCTTGCAAAAGGTCGGCGGCGGCTATGGCATCACTCACAAGGGAAAAGTAGCCCTCAAAGCTTTTGCAATAGTCCCCGAAGGGATGGCTTTTCACTTTTACTTCGGCATTGATCAGCCCTCGGAGTTTACAGCCCAGTCGTTGGAGCAGTTCTACCGGTTTAGCAAACAAATCAGTGTGGCATCTGTTGAATTCCACCTTTACCGCGGCGACTTTGGAAAATGGCTAACTGATGTCTGCAAAGAACCTGAGCTTGCAAGCGAATTTGACCGAGTAAAATCGGCTGATTTGAAGGGTGAAGAGCTTAGAGCGGAACTCTTGAAAGTGCTCGATGCAAAATTCGGCTTCGAACAGCTGCTTTAGATGATCACTGATTTAGTTTGATCCACCAGTCGGGTACGCGGTGGTTTTCAGCGTTGTCCCACGAATCGAAAGGTTTGATGTCCAAGACTGGGGTTCCGTCGTAGGCGTCTAAGCCGCGGACCGTCAAAACGTTGCCTTCAATCTTCACTAACTCGACGAGCGTTAAGCCGATGGGGTTTGGTCGCTGATTGGTTCTTAGCGCGAAGACGCCGAGAAGGGGCATATCCGTTCTGCCTCTTGGATGAAACTTTAGCGCTCGATGCTTACCGGTTATTTCGCTGAGCCAAAAGAGCACGAACACGTGCGAAAAACCTTCGATGCCGTCCAAAGCTTCAACTAGTTCGGGATTGAGCACGATTTTTGAAATTCTTGATTTATCTTTAACTTCGTTGCCGACCGCTTCGGTATTAACGTAGCCGATCGGGGTCAAAACAATTTGCTGCTGAGAAATCATGGCTTATACGCTCAATATTTCTTTGATTCAGAAGGTATATAAGGATTTGATGATGCAAGCTCAAGTGGTGGTGTGGGGTTGCCCTTCATTGAGGATCTTTCGAAGCTTTCGATTAGTGCAATTTTCTTGTTTATGATAGCTTTCTTCCTCTCGTTTGGCATTATCTCAAACTTCATTGATGATGGAGGCATTATGTATAATCTCTCGCAGGGAGCATTTATTTCCGTAATTACTGGTGCCGTATTGTACTTCGCAAGATACATCAGCAGACGGAGAATTGATGACAAAGCCTAATTTGCTACGAATAAGCATAGATCACGCCTCGATGTAAGGCACAGACTTTTCAAAACATTTTTTTCCCCCTTTGAGGTGAAGTCTGTTATGTTGCGTATCGGTCATCGGGGTGCTCGGGCATATGCACCCGAAAACACCATTGCAAGTTTTAGAAAGGCTATTGAAATCGGCGTGGACGCTGTTGAACTGGACGTCCGGAAAACCAAGGACGACAAGCTTGTAGTTATCCATGATGAGGATGTTAAGCGTACTACTGACGGCGAAGGCTTGGTCTGCGAACTCACACTCAAGCAAATCAAAGGTTTCTCCACTGAAGACGGCCAAAAAATTCCTACTTTTGAGGAAACGCTGGACTTTCTGGATAAGAAAGTCAAAATTTTTGTGGAGTTGAAAGAGGAAGGAATAGAGAAACAAGTGCTTTCGGCTGTCCATGAAAGGGGTTTGGAGAAAAATGTCGTAATCGTTTCGTTTTTAGAGGATGCCTTAAGGAAAGTCCGCGAGTTAGACGCCACAATCGAGACGGGATTGATCTATGCGAAGCATAAGAACCCGTTGAAGGCTGCACTGGAGCTGAAAGCCAACTATCTCGTTGCTCTCTTCAGGTTCATGCATTCAGCTAACGTTGAGAAGGCTCATCAAAACGGGTTAAAAGTGGTGGTTTGGACCATAAACGACCCCGCGGAAGTTGAGGGGTACGTAAAGAAAGGCGTGGACGGCATAACAAGCGACAAACCAGATATACTAAAGATAGCCCGGACCTAATGCGTAAGACTCGGAGCTTTGAGAATTTGGTCAATTTTTTCGGTTTCCACACGGCTTTCTGCATTCAGAGGCGTCAACTGGATTTCTGAAGCTGACTTAACTCCGAAACCCAACTCTGCAGCGCTTTTAAGTTGGTCCTGGTCAAAAATGTTTGCTTCGCCAACCTTGCCTTTTGCACCGTACATCTTTAGGATCGCTACGCCGACTGCGTCGATGGCTACTCGGTCGCGGCTTGCAAGCAAAAGCTTGGGTTCAACCAACGTTCCTTTGTCAGGGCCGCCGGTCACGAAAGCTTTTATCCCATCCATCAGAACAAAATCCACGCTGTAGAAACTGTTGATTTCAGCAATCATTTTGCGCTGGTTTGGTGAGCCATGCAACTCCCACATGTAATCATACATTCCGCCTGGAACCCGTTTCGCCACTAAGCCAACGGAGTTTTTCATCGAAAGGGTGAAGTGGCCTCCGAATCTGTGCGTTTTTAGGCAGCACGTCTGCACTACCTTATCGGCGTCATGGACGACTTTAGCCATGTAGAAACCCTTAATCCAATGTGTTCCGTCTTTCTCGATTTTTACCCAATCCTCTTTGCCGATATCGTTTAAAACGATTGTTTTGAACCCCATTTCCTCCGCAAGGGCTAAAACACCCATTTCACTCAAAACTTGCTTAGTGTCACCCATGCCGCTGCGTTCAGCCAAGGTTATCCCGTTTGCCCCAACACCCTTTAAGCCCTGCACTATGGCCCTCAAAGTGTCAAGGTGGGTTGACGCTGGAAACGGGTCAGCGCTATTATAGTTAGCCTTCAGAGCCACCTCTTTCTCAGAATAGCTGCCTAAATCAAACTTCTCCAGCAGCGCAGGAACACCCTTTGTCCTATCAGTTGTTTTTAGAACAAAAACTTCGCCCGAAGAATTCGCCATAAAAGTCACTATACGAAAACATAAAGGGCTGCATTGTTTATTAGTTTTTGATTGCATCAGATTGCAGTCACAGCGGCACCGCAAGCTCTATATTAGCCAATGAAACTTTTTTCAAAAGCAAGTCACGCGGGCCCGTGGCTCAGTCAGGCCAGAGCGGCGGACTCTTAATCCGTAGGTCGCGGGTTCAATTCCCGTCGGGCCCGCCAAAAATCAATTTGGGCAAAAAACACGCCATTCTTAGTATGTCTTCAGGCACGAGTACTGTTATCAGTTCGTTGCTTTTCGTTTGTTTTCTCTCGCAGAGCCCGAAGCACAAAATTGGTGACGTCAGTCATACCAGACAATTCGAGGTCGAGCGCTTCGCCTGTTAAGCCCTTTTCCTGTACTGAAGCGCTAAAGGGTATTACTGCGATAATCTTTTCTTCGCCTACCTTGGCCCTGATTTTGCCCGCAAGTGTGTCGTCCACTTTGTTGAGGATGAAGCGTACGGGTTTTTTGCTTTCTTTTACCATGTTTGATATTATCTCAGACAGTTTAATCGACTCATAAGAGGGGTCGATGATAGCAAAAACTATGTCAACGCTGCTGACTACTCCTCTGCCTAAATGTTCTACGCCAGCTTCAGTATCAATGACAGCGAGATCTTTTGGCCCCAATGTTAGATGGCTTAGAAAGTCTTTGGAGAGCACCCCCATAGGACAGGCGCAGCCTTCTCCGAAATGCTTCACTTTTCCAACCTGCAACAGATATAAGCCGTCTTCTTTCGAAAGACATTCGCTTGGTATGTCGTCGATGCTCCATGACTCGGTGAAGACAGGCGCTTTTTCGCCATTAGGTCTAATGACGCTCATTTTGCTCTTCACAGCCTTCTTTCCGCCGATTTGATCCATGAGTTCTTTGGGCTCTTTTAACCCAAGTTGGGCACTTAAGCCATAATTTGATTCGTCAGCATCTACAACCAGAACGCGGTAGCCTTCGTTCTGCAGATCCTTTGCCAAGATCGACGCGATGGTGCTTTTTCCGCTGCCGCCTTTTCCACATATAAGAATTTTCACGTTTGTTCCTCGAGGTTACTGTTTAGTTTCGGTTTAAAAGTTATGAATTCGACTGCTGATTTAAGAGCTGGTGTACCACCCCCCTCTGAAACCACCTGCATCATCCTGTCTACATCCAAGATTTTGACGCCGCCTACCAACGTAACTCCACGGTCAAACAGGACTTCTGGCACAATGCCGGCAGATGCCCCGATAATAGCTACTTGTTCCGCTTTTGCTGAGAGGCGAAGAAGATGGTCGATTGTTCCGTTTGCAATTGCTGTTCCGGTGATCAGGATTACGTCGGCTTTGGGTAAAATTTCGTCGGAAGCCGTGTCGGGAAGAACGCCTTCTTCACGCCGCGTTGGGGTTCTTTCAATAACGTAAAGTTTTTTCGCCCTTGCCTCGATCGGCGGAACTAGAGGCTGCATGTAACCTACCATGGCGACGGTGTCTTTCTTGGTTATTTTTATATAGTTTATTACATCGCCGTTTTGGATAATGTAGTTGTCAGGGTTTTTTTCGATGAGTATTTGGGATAGCGCATTAAGCGTGGCGACGCCGATCACGCTTTCGCTGATGTCCCATGACTTAGCTTTCTCAGCAAGGGTAACTGCAGATGTACCTGCCATTGTTCCAGCCAAATCTGATATTTGGCAGTGTCCCGCTGCTTGCGCGATTTCATCTTGGAAGGTGTAGCAGAGACCCGCGTGACCGTCACTAAGCCTTACACCTGTGTATCCGAGCCCAAGAACGACTTGTTTTACTGATATTTCGTCGATATTGGGTATGAAGGTTTTGACTTTTTTTAAGGCTTCCTCAATGATTTGTCCCGTCATTTGGCAACCCTTTTTACTTTAAATTTACGCTGCCTGCTCTGCTTAGCCTAACACTTCATAGTATTTGCCGTTTGCGCAGGCTCGGCATAGCAAATTTCCCTTTACCGTAACTTCACGGCCATCCATTATCCTTTCGCCGCAAACCGAACATTGCTCCCTCTTCTTCGGAAAACCAGGCAAATCAAAGTCAGAAATCGGAACCTTCACTTTCTGGATGCTTACTACTTCGCTTTCGGGTAGCTTGGCCATTTTTTGTACAACGTCCTCCGGGGACCCTTTGATTTCACAGCTTTCACGTATGGTGACTCGTATTGCTTCAGATGTTGTGAGGTTAACGAAGGTAGCGGCGAATTTGCCGTAATCTACGTATTTTAGCGTTCGATGACCCAGCGTACAACCAGTAATTACTTGAATGGCATCGGTCATGCATCGATCAATTTCCGCGTAGACTATTAGGTTCTTGTTTTTTACGTTTGGGTCTAATCCTAGATAATTCATTGCGGCTAATGTCATTTTTGTTCCCATGGCGATGCCGAAGCATACATGACCATGATAATCTCCAACTGTTTTGACATAGGTTTCAAACTCGTTCATTCATTTCATCCTCCAAATTTCATTCTCCAACTGGCACACATATCGTGCGATTAACGCCCACGTTGACGTTCATCACTTTAACTCTGATTTTATAAACTTCTTCCAGATTCTGTTCAGTAATAATTTCCTCAGGCGTTCCAACAGCAATTAATTCCCCACTCTTCATAAGAGCGACTTTATGGGATACTAAGAAGGCATGGTCAGGAAAATGTGATGTCATGATTATAGGCATCCCGCCAGCAGCCAATTTCTGCATTGTCGTTAACAGCCGTATTTGGTTTCCAAAGTCCAGATGTGAGGTGGGCTCATCCAACAATAGAAGCGAAGGCTTCTGCGCCAAAATCCTCGCCAAGAGAACCAGCTGTTTTTCGCCGCCGCTAATCTGAGTGTAAGGTGTGTTGATTAAGTATGATATGCCCAAAGTTTCTATGGCCTGTCTCGCAATCAGAATATCCTCTTTTTTTGGTGAGTCCAGCAACCCAATGTGAGGTGATCTGCCGACTAGCACCGCGTCTAATACTGAAAATGCAAAACTCGCTTCATGGAATTGCGGCACGAAACCAATTGCTTTTGCTATTTCAACTCTCGATAAAAGACACATGTCCTTGTCATTTATCAAAATGCTGCCCTGATCCAGCTTCAAAAGCCCGTCAATACATTTTAACAAGGTAGTTTTTCCGCATGCATTTGGTCCCAGTATCGTCATTATGCCAGCGTTTTCCAAAGTGAAATTGATGTCTTTAAAGCCGTGAGCTTTCTCTGAGTCATAGTGGTATTCCGCATGACTTACGCATAATTTCATGACCAGCCTTTTCCTCCTCTGCTAAGCATGTAAATGAAGAATGGCGCACCAATCATCGCTGTCAGAATGCCGAGCGGAATCTCCAAGCTTGATGCAGTTCGAGCAATATCATCGATTAACAAAAGATAAAATGCCCCCAGCAAGAGGCTTACTGGCAGAAGTCGCCTATGATCTGGCCCAACCAGCAAACGGCTAATGTGAGGAATAACCAGCCCTACCCAACCGACGATTCCGCTGATACAGACCGCCGCGGCGCTCATCAAGGTGCAGCAGATTATTATTATGACTCGGACGCGTCCTACGTTAACCCCCATTGCTTTAGCTTCCTCTTCGCCCATTGCCAGCACATTGAAACGCCAGCGCATAAGCAGGAGGATAACTATGCCGATTATCATGGGAATAGCTGCAATATACACGTCGCTTATGGTGTCCGAAGCTAAACTGCCCATCAACCAGTAGATGATCGTAGGCAACTGGTTTATGGGGTTAGCGATATATTCCATCAATGAAATTGACGCGCTGAAAAGAGAGGATATTGCTAGTCCAGCTAATATCAAACTAAGGGTGCGATTGGCTTTAACTATGCTACTGATAACATAAGCCAAGCTTACAGCTACTAGTGCGAAACAGAAGGCAGAAGCTTCTATGGTAACTTGGCTCGCATTAAGCAAGATGGCTAATGCTGCACCGAACCCGGCGCCCGCTGAGACTCCAAGAATGTCCGGAGAAACCAAAGGATTGCGAAAGAGTCCTTGAAAGGAGCCCCCTGCCAAAGATAAAGCAGCACCAACCAGAATTGCGGCAAGTATTCTGGGCAGCCTAATTTGAATTACAACCGTGTCAGGAACACTTGGTTTTGCATCACCTAAGACATGAGACATCAAAATTCGAACCACACTATAGGCGGGAACAGGGTATCTGCCTAGACCTAAAGACAAAATGAATAGTGTTACCAAGCAAATCGACAAAATTATGCTTGCTGGAAGACCCCGCAACGCTTTGAAGTCATTAAATAGCTTTGAAGTATGGTTTTTTTGTGTTGCTTGTTTTTCTATTTTCTTTTGAATTTTCTCAACTCACTTGATTCTGCCTGGCCTATTTTTGATATAATTTGATTTATCTTAAGTTACAAAGAAAAAAGAGAGGGAAATAAATTACAAGTTTCCTCCGCTTAGCAGTGTCTGCACTTGGTCGCTTGTTAAGTCGTAGTGGTAGAATTGTGAGTAGAATTGCGTGACTTGCTGCGCTAAGGTTCAAGTCTGTAGTCAAGCTTGGGTAGAGTGTGTGCACCATCCAGTACATGCCCAGAATCTGACCTGGACCTGGTGGTCCGTCATCCCATGACCAAGGATTATCAGGCCTGATGTAGACTTGACCGTTCTGAACTGCACTGAGTTGCTGCCATTGTGTGCTGTTCACTATCGTGCTATAAAGCGTTGATTGACTGCCGCGCCCTATGATAATCACTTGTGGGTTCCATTGGTAGATAGCATCCAACGAAGTTGTCGCCATGCCGTAACCAGGTAGCAATGTAACGTTAGCTACATTGATGCCACCGCAGAAAGATACGAGCATTGTGTGCATTGAACCAGCAGGGTCAGTGTTGAGTCCAGCTGAGCCTTCAGCATAGTAGACGGTTACTCTGTTGTTCATTTGGATGTTGTAGACTTTTTGAGTCACATAGTTCATAGCGGTTTGATAGAAGTTTATGAGACTCTGGGCTTGCGTCTGTACGCCTAGTAGATTGCCTATAAACTGGATTTCAGGCGTGTATTGGGTCAAGTAATCGCCGGCATTGCATCCCACTACTGGAACGGTTCCGAACTGCTGCTGCATCGCGTCAAGTGTAGCGTTTGTGCTGTCTGTGCCGTCTAAAATTATTTGTGGGTTCTCTTCGAGGAATTGCTCAATGTTCCCTGTGTTTGTGCCGTACCATCCGCCGATAACTGGTGTGTTGGCGTATTGAGATGGTACAAACGCTGGGTTGCCATTGTAAGAGAATGGTATGCCGACTAAGTCCTGTGGGGCGAGCATATAGACTATCTCAGCTTCGATTGGGCTTGTGCACTCTACCCGTGTAATTGTGTAGGGGACAGTTACAGTTCTATTGTACATGTCAACAACAGTCTGAGAGGTGGGAGTAGGTGTCGGGGTTGGAGCTGGTGTGGGGGCTGCTGTTGGAGTTGGCGATGGAGAACTTTTAGGTTTCGGAGACGGAGATGGAGAAGCTGTTGCTGTTGGGGTAGGCGAAGGTGAACTTGTTGCAGCTGGAGTAGGCGTCGATGCTGGCGAATTTGCTTTTAAGTAGTTAGGAACTGCCAGAGCTCCTACTAGTATAACAACGACGAGCAAAATCGCGACGGCTACAATTATAATTCTATTTTTTTTAGCTTTGAATCCCATTTATTATCCCTTTCATATAGCTTTGGAGAAAAAAGCCAAGTTGTCCTATAAGCCTTGGTAAACCGATTCGCTTACACTTTGGCTGGGGCATTTAGGAACTATTGACTTAAACCTGAAAATTGAAGCAATTCTCGAATTGAACCTGTTTTTGAAAGACCTAAAAATGCTTTGGTTTAAAAAGGGAAATTAAATGCTTTGATAGTATGCGCCTTTCAGGCAAGACCTACACAAAAGCTTGTCGCTTTGTACAACACCCATTCCTCCCATGATTTCTTCGCTACATATTGAGCAGCGGGTTGAGGGTTCCATCCTTGAGGAAATAAGTGGGCTATCCCACGTTACCTTGACCGCTTGGAAGTCAAACAACTCTTCCATCGTCATCTTCATGAAAGCGTTCATTAGTATCTGCCTTTCAAGCCTAGACATTGGTTCCACTTTTTCACCAGCTTTTATTAGGTTATCCTTAACAGCAAGGTCTAAGGCGAGAGCGTTTAGATCTTTCTTTGACACTACCCTATACCCCTTCCCTGTTCTGGCATCAACAAAAGAGGCGGCTGACTTGCCATAATACAACATTTTAAGCTTTCGGCTTCCAGCACTACACCCTGTGGCAACCTGTATGCCATCTGCAGGACACTTATCGTTCTCTACGAACACCACAAGGTACTCTCTTTTCTCTTCCTCAGTCATGTTAAGAAGTTTAAGACCCATTTGTGCCATCTTTATTCCTAATGGTAAACCTAAACAACGGTGACCTCTTAGGTCAGTTGCTTTTTGGAGTAGGCCCTCGAAATCCTCAATATTTATTGCCGGTTCCATGTGGTGATCTTTTTCTTGGGAATGCAAATTGTGAACTTCCTTTTTTGATTCACGCCTACCCTTAATGCGTTTATAAGTTTTCGTAAGCTAAGCTGTTTACTAATATTTCACAAAACAAAATGCTTTCAAGCGACAAAACGCCGTGAGAGAGTTTAATGTACCGATATTCTTCCATCCGACTTAATCTCGACAGCTATTGGAGAAATCAAGTAATGGTTTCTTATCTTTCCCTTGGACGTAACTAGGGAAAATATGCCGTGGGCATCATTTTTCAGTTTTACGCCCAGAAAATCTGCCCTTAAACATATCAAATGGGGAATATCATAAATCGAAGTACGCGTCGGGATCATGATTAAGCCATCTTCGTTAAGCAACTCGAACGTCTCGATTGTCGATTGTGCTATCTCGATGGCGTGGTATGCATTCCGCTCAATGATACTTACGTTTTCTCTGCTGGTTCCAATCAGCTTAGCCACTTTTTCCTGTGTAAATCCACGTTTTCTCAATTGCAAAACCTTAATCTGACGAGTGGTTAGGCAGGTTCGTCTCCTCATTTAGTTCACGCGCTTTTCCAGAGCTTAGCGGAAAGGGATGCTTCAGGGTGCCAATTGTATTTGCCGTGTCTCGACAGCGTATTTAGCTGCAAAGAAGTTGGCGATGAATTGCACTCTTTGGACGCCTTCGGGATTTGCTCGGCTTCTAAGTATTTTCGGATTATTTTTTTAGTGGTGTAAGATAAGCTCACGTTGGCGTCTTTTATGTAAGCAACATGTTTGATTTCATTTTTCGGCTCGGGAACACCTGAAACTCTCATCAGATATACTTTATGGGCGTCTCTGAAGAAACCACCTTTTATGTCCCTTTGAATACGACCGTTACAATCAAAAAGGTATGAACATTCATCGGCTTTCAGTCCAGTTTCCTCCTCCAACTCTCTAAGAGCAGCGACTTTCCAGCTTTCGCCGTCTTTTGCGGCGCCTCCGGGCAAACAATATGTTTTGCCTCCTTCACTTACAACCAATATTCCCTTCGTTGTTTCCACTATGGCAGTTCCTCTTCGTCGCTTTCGAATTAAGCGCAGATATCGAATCCATCTTGGTTTCTTTTGTGTTTTTTTCAACAGCCCACCTATCTCTCCCGCTCGATATTATCAGCCAGTAACATCGGCAAATAAGTTTTGCGGTTAACTTGGGAAAAATCCTATGTAAAAGCATCCAATCGGTCCTCAGGCCTTCTACAATTCCCGTCGGGCTCGCTAATCTCTTCACGATTTTTTTCAGGATTTACGTTAAATACTCTAAAGTATTCACGATAATTTCTGTGTAGGTAAAAAGGGCTGATGAAAATAAAAGAAAAATAGTTGGCTCCATTTCGGGGGGAGCTGATTTTTGAACGATTGTGTCTGGGCACTCAGCGCTGCGGTTATGGGTTTCTATTTGCCCATTGTTTTCTCATTTCTGCAAGGGCTTTTTGATCGAGATAGTATTTGCCGTTGACTTCTTGGAAAACTTTTGTTTGCCCTGCACGTCTCTCCATGAAATCTTCAAATCTCGGCGGTAGACCTAGTTGCTCTGCGGTCATGGCTTTTTCTGGGTTAGTTGCTCCTTTCTGCTGGAATGTGCTGACAAGTCGACGGAAGCGTTCTGCGCGTTCTTGCTGGGTAAGGGGTTGTTGTTGAGTGGTTTGAGTTTGAGGCGGTGGCATCTGGGTATTTGATCCTGAAATAACGTTTGACGCGCTGGAGGCACCTTTGTTTTCATTTTCTGAGCTACTTGCATCGTCATCTTTTTTTGGCGTCGTTGAAATGCTCGCGCTGGAATAGCTGGCTGAGCCTCCTGCAGATCCTGTTGATCCAGTTTTTCCTCGAGTAAACTTGAAACCAACTATGCCGACCACAACTATGACTGCCACCACTCCAATAATGATGAATAGAAAGCTGTTTGTCCCTGATGAAGGTGCAGGTGACGAGGTTGATGCTGTTGTTGGAGTTGCGGAAGTAGCTGGGGTTGAGGAAGTAGAGGCGCTTGGGCTGGGGGAAGTTGCGCTAAATGAATCGGATAGATATGAAACTGCATTAGAGCCGCTGTCAACTACGAATATCTCGCCTTTGACAGAATCATAAGCTAAGCCTATTGGGAGAGGACCAAAACTTTCTCCACCTATAGGTAACTGCGCCAAGGGCGCCGTTGCGATTACATCATTATTGCTATCTGATATAACAAAGACGGATGCACCTGCACTGCTAGTTTCGAATATGTCACCCGTGGCAGAATCATAAACAACGTCTGTGGGGTCTCCTGTATAACCAGATCCAAAGGCTATAGTTTTCACCACATCATTGGTTTTGTCTGAGAGAACCGTGACTGAGGCGGAATCATAGTTGGCGATGAATATCTCGCCTTTGGTAGAATCATATACTAAGCCTTCAGGAGCGCTTCCCCCATTTACGGTTGCAACCACTTTATTGTCAGTGTCCGATATGACCGATACGTCGTTGCCGCTTGATAATTCATTGGATACGAATATCTCACTTTTAGAGGAGTCATAAACCAGACCAAGTGGTCCGGCACCCACATTTATCGTTGCAACAACGGTGTTGCTGCTGTCTGATATGACTGAGACGGTGTCTATGGTTGAAGCCACTGAACCGTCATAATTGGAGTTAGCCACGAATATTTCGCCTTTGCCAGCATCATAAGCTATACCTTCGGGACCGATTCCCACAGTGATAGTTTGGATCACGGTGTTAGAGCTGTCCGATATGACGGCTACTGAACCGTTGTTTGTGCCGTCGCCTTCATTAGTTACGAATAGCTCGCCCTTGCTTGCATCGTAAGCGATGCCGGTGGGGTATTGTCCGACTCCGCTAATTGTTTGAATTACCGAATTAGAGCTGTCGGATATAACTGAGACTGAGCCGTCGCCTTGGTTGGTAACGAATATTTCGCCCTTGACGGAATCATAAGCTGCATATTCCGGACTGCTTCCCACAGTTATTGTGGGCGGTATCGAAAGCTGTGTAATGGCGTGAACCATACTTGCTGATGACAAAACAAAAATCGTAATGAATACGATACTTAAAGCCTTCCAAATTTTGTTTTTCATAAATTCTCCTTCCTCCAAACTTCTTAAAGCACCAAGTCTCATATTAAATTTAAAACTTCCGATTGCTCGCTTGACTTACAGTCGACCAATAGGGCGACTTCTTTGAATGCTTAAAATCTTTATTGGACGCTGAGTAACTACAAAAGAGCTAATCTTGTTTTGCTTTTTACAGTTTACGTGGCTTTGGCGGTTGATTTTTCGACTTGTCCGGGTTTGTTTTGGTTTCCGTGTTTAGAAGTTGCTTTAAACGCCAAACTAGCACATCTCGATCGTTAGGTTGCTGTTGCATCCACATTTCACGGTATTCCCTAAATTGTTGCCCAGTGATTTTTCCTTTCGATTGCAAGTCACCTAGCAACTTCACGAATCCTCTAAGTTCTATCTGCTCGTTAGTTTCCACATTTGCAGTTTTTCTTGTGTTTGTTTCGGTTGCGGCTGGTTCTCTGTCTGGTGGCGGATAGGTCTGGTATAGGAAACGGGCGAAATACGAGATTTCCCACGACTTCGTGGTGGGCAAGCTGTCTTTAGCTTTTAGTAACTCAGCGGTAAAGTGTGCGTATTCTGCTCCAACAGAGTAAAATTTGGTTACGCTGCTTTTGGTTTCAACTACGCGGTTAACGAAATGCCTTAAATGCGGCGTACTAAAGATTGGGACTACCGCCGCGCTTTCATAGTTGAAGCAAAATATGATTTTTTTGGCTAATTGTTTATCGTTTCCTAAGCCGTTTATTTGCTCCCAAGGAGCATCCACTTTTTGAGCTAAAGATTTGTTCTTATCAACTGAGGTACGGAGCAGATTCTTGAAATCGCCCAGTTGCAGTCTGATATTTCGGTAAACGTTGGAGCTCTGGATTGTTAGGTGCCCGATTGGATCGAGGGAATATACTAAGTAACGGAAGAATTCGCCAGTTTCATTTGAATCAGGCTTGAAGATTTGGTCAGGGTCTAGCCAATCTATTGATCTAATGTTTTCCGTGAAAGGAAATCTACTTCTGAATTCCTTAAGGGTCCCAACCGCGTTATTTACTTCCCGTTTCACTAACCCGTTTTTGTCGTAAGCATTTGCCTGTTCAAGCATTGAATTACTTCGAGACATTTTCAGCCGTAAATGTATTGCAAATTGGCTAATAAGAACATTGCAGCCTTTGCAGAAACAATTACTCTTACAAGAGGATTAAATTCGCGGTAGCATTCGAAAAGACAGAAAATCTATTATCTGATCGTTTTTTGTTAGGCAATCACATGCAAATTTGAGCTCGATTTAAGAGTTTTAGCAGTATTTTTCAATTAAACGCCTGATAGGATTTAAGAATGGTGGAATTATCCAGAGTATGAACCGCAAGGGATAGCCGTTTCCAATTGGTACCAACAAAGTCCAAAAGATAGGTAAGGCTGAAATTAAAAAGATCACAGTGCCTACGATTTCCATATTTCTAAGCAGTTTGAAATGGCGGACCATTAACTTTGAAGTTTCTTTATTTGCCACGACGGAGTGGGAGAGGAACGCAAGGGCTAAAAATAGTCCGCCTAGATCAAAAGCGTATATTACTGAGCCATTCTGAACCAGTGACGTGCCTGAGTGCAGCATCTCGTTGAATAGAAAAGGCTCGATGGAAACCAAAAAGAGCAAAACAATGTTCAGGTTCACTGCTACTTGTTTTTCAACGTGCATATAATTCATTGTCTGGGTGTATGAATACCAAACTCTGATCAATATGAAGAAACTAAAACCATAATAAACTATGTCGTAGAGCAACTGGTCAAAACTGCTTGGCATCTGCCCGATCAATGTAAGAGCGCCTATGGAGAGGGCCAACCCAAAAATCAAGTCGGAGAGACTTTCTAAACGTGATTTCGGCATCAACCTTTCTTTTTCTTCCGCCACGCAATTAACCCCGAGCTTGCTCATGTTGTTTTAGGAAGAATACGGATTTAAGCATTCAAACGGGGATGAAAGCCAAAACAGACGCTTATTTTTTTGCTTGCTTGAATTCTTCTCTTGTCTTCATTTGCCGCCGCTTCAGGTTGTAACTTAGCGAAAAGTCGTGCGCAGCGTCACGGATTTTTCTTAACAGCAGCATCATACGGCTGTTCTTGTCAAAGACTTTTGGCGTTGATTCGTCAGGTAAATAGATCTCTTCATGCTCCTTCGCCAACCCAATCACTGGAACTTTCAAGCCAAGGGTTTGCAGAGCTGCCTTTGCTGCGCTAACTTGGCCCGGTCCGCCGTCGATTAGCACCAAGTCGGGCAGCGGCGTTTTTTCTTCAACCAAACGTTTGTATCTGCGAGCCACAACCTCGTTGACGGCGGCGAAGTCGTCTTGCCCAACGAAAGTTTTGATTTTGAATCGTCGATAATTTTTCTTGTCAGGTTTAGCATCTTTGAAACTGACCATGCCCGAAACAACATGTTCCTGTCCCAAGTTGGAGACATCGAAACATTCGATTACCCGTGGCAAGGTTGGGAGACTCAGCTCGGTTTGCAAATCAAACAGGGCGCTGTCAACTTCCAATGTGGACTCAAGATTTTTCTCTGCCAACTGAACGAGCGCGAGCTTGTCGGCTTTTCTAGGCAAAACCAATGAGACTGGCCCACCCCTTTTTTCTGTCAGGAATTCTTCAAGAACCTTTTTTTCTTCGGGCTCTTGCCAGCACGGCTTGTTCAAGAGGATTTCTCGGGGGATTCTATTGCTTGCGTAGTATGCCTTGAGGAATTCTTCTTCAACTTGGGGCTGAAGGTCGACAGTGAACTGTTTTTTCCCTAGCAAAACTCCTCTTCTGACTCCCATTTGAACAGCGCGCATTTTGTCGCCAACTCGCTTGAAAGCCAAAATGTCTTGGTCGAACCTTCGTTCATTGTCAACGATTTGGCGTTCAGTTACGAGCCTGATGGAATCGATTTGGTTGCGCAGGTCAATGGCGGTTTCATATTTCTGTTTTATAGAGGCTTGCTGCATTTGAGCGGTAAGCTCCTTGATTGTTTGCAGATAGTTCCCGTTCAAGAATGACCTTGCACCGGCGATTTGCTCTGCGTATTCCTCAACCGTGACTTTTCCCACACATGGCGCGGTACAGAGGTGGATATGGTAGTTAAGACAAGCGCGTTTATGTATTGTTTTGCATGTCCGTAGCTTGAATACTCGTTGAACCAAGCGTTGCAAATCCTGCCGAATGAAGCCTTCAGTGTAGGGTCCGAATGATTCGAGTTTTCGTCCGACTTTTCGGCTGGTAAGTATCCTCGGGTAAGGATCCCGCGTAAGAGAAATGTACGCGAATGTTTTGTCGTCCTTAAGGTCAATGTTGTACTTGGGCGAATGCTGCTTAACCAGCTTATTTTCCAAGAGTAGCGCTTCAACTTCGTTATTCACAATTATCCAGTCGATGCCGCGGATTCGGAGAACCAACTGCCTTGTTTTCGCAGGTTGGTCCTTGTGTAGAAAGTAGCTTTTGACTCGGGAACGCAGGTTTTTGGCTTTGCCTATGTAGAGGATTTCGCCTGCTTCATCTTTGTAAAGATAAACGCCTGGATTAGTGGGAATGTCGCTACTTTTGAATTCTGACGGATTAGCTAATTGAATCATGCAGGCTGCTTCACTGCCAGCTCTATTCCTTGTTGCGGGCGGTTAAGAATTTTCTGCAAAAACTTACCTGTGTATGAACCTTCGTTCTGAGCGACCTCTTCAGGAGTTCCCTGAGCTAGAAGTTCGCCTCCCGCTGCTCCGCCTTCAGGACCTAAATCCACGAGGTAATCGCAGCTTTTTATGACGTCGAGATTGTGTTCGATGATGTAGACAGTGTTTCCGTTGTCTACAAGTCGATTAAGAACTCGGATGAGGCGTTTGGTATCGTCAAAATGTAGGCCCGTAGTGGGTTCGTCAAGCATGTAGACGACGTGTCCCGACTTGTTTTTGCTGAGTTCACGGGTGATTTTTATACGTTGGCTTTCCCCGCCTGACAGGGTGGTTGAGCTTTGACCCAGCTTAATGTAACCTAAGCCCACATCAAGGAGAGTGCCAAGTTTTCGGCTGATTCTCGGTGTGTTCTCAAAGAATTTGGCTGCTTCCTCCACAGTCATATCTAGCACTTCAGCGATGTTCTTGCCTTTGAAGAGTATGCTTAGGGTTTCTTTGTTGTAGCGTTTGCCTTTACATTCGCTGCATTGAACGTAAACGTCTGGTAGAAAATTCATTTCGATGCGTAGGACTCCGTCGCCCTGGCAAGTTTCGCATCTGCCACCTTTCACGTTGAAGCTGAAACGTCCTTCCTTGTAACCTCGCGCCTTAGCCTCTTTTGTTGATGCAAAGATGCGTCTGATTTCGTCAAAGAGTTTGGTATAGGTTGCTGGGTTGCTTCTGGGGGTTCTTCCTATTGGGTCTTGATCAATGACGATTACGTTGTGGACCATAGGTGGGATGTCGATTGATTCGTGTTTGCCGATCTTGTCAATTTTCTCGCCGAATATCTGGCGAAGCCTGGGGATAACGGTCAAATTCATAAGTGTGCTTTTGCCCGAACCTGAAACGCCTGTGACGCCGCACAGCACGCCAAGCGGTAACTGGAGGCTGAGGTGCTTGAGGTTATTCTCCTCTAGTCCTTTGACTGTTATGTAGCCTGCTGGTTTGCGTCGCGTCTCGGGCACCTCGATTTTGAGTTCGCCAGAGAGGTATTTGCCTGTGAGGCTGCGTTTGTTAGTCATTATTTCTTCGGGTGGACCTTCAGCTACTATGTGTCCCCCGTGGACTCCTGCACCTGGTCCCATGTCAACGATGTAGTCGGCTTTCCTTATGGTTTCCTCATCATGCTCAACCACGATCAAAGTGTTGCCCAAGTCACGGAGGCGATGCAGGGTGCTGATGAGTTTAGCGTTATCCCGTTGATGCAAGCCGATGCTCGGTTCATCCAAAATGTAGAGAACACCCATCAGGTTGCTACCGATCTGCGTGGCTAAACGGATTCGCTGGGCTTCGCCGCCACTGAGTGTTCTTGCTGCACGGGAAAGTGAAAGATAACCTAGCCCGACGTTCTTCAAAAACCCGAGCCGCTCATTTACTTCTTTGAGCACCTGCTTTGCGATGGCCATTTCTTTCTCGTTAAGTTGAGCAGGCAGATTTTGGAAGAAGTCGACTGCCTCTTCGATTGAAAGGTCAGTGGCGTCAATTATGCTCTTGTCCAAGATTTTAACCGCAAGTACTACGGGCTGCAGTTTCTTGCCTTGACACGCATTGCATGGTCGCGAAGTCATGAATTTCTCAATGTCTTCTTTTCGCCATTCACTCTCTGTTTGGCGATAAAGCCTCATGGTTTGCGGGATTACTCCTTCCCAGCCGTCACGCATCCACATACTTGCGCCATTAGACCATTGACCATTCAACGGTTCCCTGTCACCATACAGGAGCACGTGGAGTTGTTGATCTGTGAAATCTTTAATCGGGGTGAAAACGTCGAACCCGTGTTTTTTACCTACCATCTGAAGCTGCTGTGCACGCCAGCTGAGATCCATGCTTCCGTAAACGGAGAGTGCCCCATCCATTATGGAGAGGTTTTTGTTCGGGATGACTTTGTCTTCTGAGATTTCGGTGATTTCGCCTAAGCCGTGGCAGGTTGTGCAGGCGCCGAACGGCGAGTTGAATGAGAACATGCGTGGCTCGAGGCTTTCGAATACGATTTCTGGGTGGTTGGGGCAGGCTCCGAAGGTGCTGTACATAGTTTCATCTTGGAAGCGTTCAAGTTCCTTTTTCTTTTCCGTCTCAGCTTCTTTTTGTGCATCGATAATTATCATTGTTCCTTTGCCGACTTGAAGCGCCTGCTCCACCGCTTCACTGATGCGGCTTCGTTCTTCATCCCCGATTTTGACTGTGTCTATGACGGCTTCTATCCAGTGTTTTTCGTACCGTACAAGCTTGACTTCTTCTTTGATGCCGTCTGAATCGTAGATTTTTTGGTCTGCCCTTATTTTGGTGTAGCCCTGTTTTTTGAGGTCGTCGAAGACCTGTTCATGAGTCCCTTTTATGCCGCGGATTACTGGAGCTAGGAAGACAAATGTTTTTTCTTTTTCAGCCATAACGAGACTTGTTATATTTTCGGCGCTTTGTGGGTGGATTGAACTACCGCATTTTGGGCAATGATGAGTGCCTATGCGGGCGAAAAGAAGCCGAAGATAATCGTAGATTTCAGTAACAGTACCGACAGTTGAACGTGGGTTTTTGCTGGTGCTTTTCTGTTCAATCGAGATTGCAGGCGATAACCCTTCTATTGAGTCTACGTCGGGTTTATCCATCAAGCCGAGGAACTGCCTAGCGTAAGCAGAGAGGCTCTCAACGTATCGTCTCTGTCCCTCAGCGTATATGGTGTCAAACGCAAGGGTGGATTTTCCTGAGCCTGAAAGCCCAGTGACAACTATGAATTTGTTTCTGGGAAGTTCCACATCGATGTTTTTGAGGTTATGCTCTCTTGCACCCTTAATTGAGATGCTGTCTCTCATGACTAAACCCTTTTCCTTCTCGTTTATTGTGAACTTAACCATTTTATTCAGGATAGATTAGAACCTTTTTGCCACAAACCCCTCATTTTCTGGGCTAGCTACTGCTTTCTATCTTTCTGGCCAAAGCCAAATTCAACTCGGAAATCGCATCCCGCAACTCAATCGCCCGCTCGAAATCAAGTTTCTCAGCAGCTTCCCTCATCTTTGCATCTAGCTCGATTATCTGTCTTTGAATATCCGACTTAGGCAAGTGCTTGACCCCTTTGATGGTGCCTTCTTTGTGAGAGACGCTTTTGATTATTGTTGTTGGAGTAATGTTATGGCTTTGGTTGTAGCGTTTTTGGAAAGCGCGACGGTAATTGGTTATTTCTATGGCTCGCTTAATCGAGGATGTTTCAACATCGGCGTAAAGGATGACCCTGCCGTTTACGTTTCTTGCTGCTCGTCCAATGGTTTGAATGAGACTGCGTTCGTCCCGCAGAAAACCCTCTTTGTCAGCGTCTAAAATAAAGATGGTTGAAACCTCTGGGATGTCTAATCCTTCCCGGAGCAGGTTGATGCCGACCAAAATGTCGAAGTCTCCGACCCGCAGTTGCCGAACAAGCTCAATACGGTCTAAGCTGTCAATGTCAGAGTGCATGTAGCGGACGCGGAAGCCTTCTTTAACGAGGTAATCCGCCAAATCTTCAGCCATCCTTTTTGTGAGAGTTGTGATTAGGATTCGGTCGCCGCGCTCGATCGTTTTCCTGGCTTCACCCATTAGATGTAGCATCTGTCCAGTTATGGGGTGAACTTCAACTTCAGGATCCAAAAGACCTGTTGGTCGAGTGATTAACTCAACGGGTGGACCGCTTTTTTCCAGTTCGTACTCAGCTGGGGTTGCTGAGACAAAGAGGACTTTGCCCATTTTTTTCTCGAACTCCTCAAACTTCAGCGGCCTGTTGTCTAAAGCACTGGGCAATCTGAACCCGAAGTCCACCAGATTCTTTTTTCTCGCGTAATCCCCATTGTACATGGCTCGGGACTGTGGAATCGTTTGGTGGCTTTCGTCGATGATGAGCAAGAAATCTTTGGGGAAATAATCCATTAATGTGAATGGCGGTTCGCCTGGTCTACGTCCGTCGAAGTGTCGGCTGTAGTTTTCCATGCCTGCACAGAACCCGATTTCTCGAATCATCTCCAAATCATAATTTGTCCGCTGCTTAAGCCTCTGAGCTTCTAGCGGCGGCAGGTCAGGTAGCCTCTTTTCTAGCTCCTGTTTTATGTTCTCAAGTGCAAGTGCATGTTTCTCTTCGGGAACAACGTATTGGCGTGCGGGGTAGAGCGTCAACCTGTCAACGGAAACTTTGACGTCGCCTGTTATTTGGTGAACTTCTTTGAGTTTAGCTATTTTGTCGCCGTCCAATTCAACCCGCAAAATATCGTTCTCGTAGGAGGGTACAACATCAATTGTGTTGCCTCTAACGCGGAACCTTCCTGGCTCGAGCACCATGTCGTTGCGCTCATATTGCATGTCAACCAAGGCGCGGATGAGATCTTGCCTTCCAATCTGCTTTCCCACTGCGAGGTCGAGCGCCATGGTTCGGAAGTCCTCTGGGTTTCCAAGGCTGTAAATGCAGCTGATGCTTGCCACGATTATCGTGTCGTTTCGACTTACCAGGCTGGACACAGCGTGCATACGCATCTTCTCGATTTCCTCGTTCACGTCCGAGTCCTTTTCAATGTACATATCCTGTGCCGGCAGGTAGGATTCAGGCTGATAAAAATCATAAAACGAAATGAAGAATTCAACACGGTTGTGGGGGAAAAGCTCTCGTAGTTCGCCGTAGAGTTGGGCAGCCAAAATCTTGTTGTGCGCTATGATTAGGGTTGGCTTTTGCAGGCGGTCGATGACGTTTGCCATGATGAAGGTTTTGCCGCTGCCGGTTATGCCGAGGAGGGTTTGTTTGTCTTTTCTGGAAAAGTTGGTGGCTAATTTTTCAACAGCATCAGCCTGTCCAGGCGACATTTTGTATGGCGCAATAAGTTCAAACTGCAATTTAGCTTCTCCCGACGACCCTTCTAAGAAATGACCCGACCGTTTGACTAATAAGGTTTTTTCTGAGAGAGTTCAATGTTGTCCATGACACGTGTCATGCCAACTAAAGAGGCTTACTGGACATTTCCGGGTAATTACCTTACACAAAAGCACGTTCTTCTAAACTGAATTAAAAAAACTATCAAAAAAGCAGATAGTTAATTCTAAAGTCATTATGAGACTTTTACTAGCGTACCGAATTTGCCGACGTTTAGTTGGTTTTCGCCCTTGAAGCTGGTTATGTAGCCGTTGTCTATTTTTATGTTATCGCCGACGTTAACCGTATCAATCTGCTCGTTCCATAACGTCAGTTTGATGCTTCCTGATTCGTCAGCAACCACTGCATCAACGATGCGGTATGTTTCGTCTTTGAAGCGGGATTTGACTTCTCTTGGGTCGCCTTTTTCAACGACTTTCGCTTCAACGCTGACCCGTTTCATCCCATTTTGCAAATCTTTAATCGCCGTCAACCAAATTCACCTTGAACTATGTTCCTCGCTAAAGAGTTTTCAATTGGAAAGGTGAATTTCAATGATATAAATCTTGCTTAAGAATAACCTGACCGTTAAACATCCGCGAAAGGATGCAAAAGGCCTGAAAAAATGAGGTTAAGGGGTGGTTTTAGATCAGACCTACGAGTAGAAGTGATGCTAAGATGGTGACGACTACGGCGACCGCGGCGATTGCGATTCTTTTTGGCATTGAGAATTCTGGTTTGAGGGTTCCAACTATTGTCGTGGATAACGCGCCAATCCAGATGTAGGAAATGATGAACATGAGTAAAACGACGGTTGTGAAGCCTGCTGTGGCAGAGTTGATGTTGTTGAGTATTGTTTGGGACTGTGCTGTTAGGTTGCTTGCTGTTCCCGCGTAGGTTGTTGCTCCGAAAAAGTTGAAGCGAACTCCAAGAGCTATGTCGTAAGGATAGTAGAGCGTGGGCAAGGTGGCTGCGGCTACTAGGTTAACTACTGCTCTGATGTCCAGCACGATCAGGGCGCATCCCGTGGCGATGAAGAGGGGTTTCCAAACATGAGCGGTTTTTAACCCGTAAAAGAACAGGTAGATTATCCCAGTTAAGATGAACCAGACTAGAATGTATTCGAAACCATACGAAGATAGGAACTGCTCAAGAAGGCCGAGGCTGTTGGCCTGTTCGGGCGACTGGAATTGTCCTCTGAAGTATAATGCGCCGATTCGTAGGGTAACGTTTGAGCTGGTTGGATACGTTAGGCTTAGCTGTAAAGCCGTAATGTTGCCCCATGAAGGTGTACCCGTAGGGGTCCAGCCTGAGGCTTTTGTTCCAAGAGGGATGGTCAGATTGTTCCAAACTCCGACTGTGCCCGTGCTAAGAGATGAGGTTAAGTCGTAAGTGTAGTAACTTGTGTCATTAAGTGAATATAGAGTTAAGTCAACGTTTTTAGGCATCGAAGATGGAACGACCTGTTTTATTGTCATAGACAGGTTTTGGTAGCCAGAAGGGCTGCAGTCGACGTTGAAAACGTTTCCTAACGCAGCGGTAATATTATTTGTGTTTAGAGCGTTCATTTCCAAACTACTGTTTCCAAACAGGCTGTAGTCGGAGTCGAGGGCTGCAACATAAATGGTGTAGTTGAAGGGGTCAGCAAAATTGTTGCTTAAAGCGACATTTGACGAGCTACTCCACGACGTCGCGTTGATGAAATTCTGTTGGTCGCCAACTTGAGGAACAGTGTTCTCTGTGTAAATCCTGGAGAACTGCACAAACTCGAAACCTATCATTAACCCAACGAAAAGAAACAGAACCAGAAGTGCAGCCAAGTATTTTGGGTTTTCAATAATTTTTTTGAAGGCTTTCGAAGGTGCATAAACTACTTGTGCAAGGTCACTGAGAAACAATCTCTTGGCTCCTCGCTATGTGTGTTTCACAGTTACTAATTAAAGTATTTGTCATTTCCACAAGTCACATATTGAGTTTTAGCCCAAGAGCCAAGTAAAGCTTCAAGTTTTCAAAGGGTGACTCTCCTTGAGCAAATTGATAGACGACATAGACCATACTTCTTAATTTCGTCAGTGGTCAGAACCCCTTAACAATTGAAGAATAGTAAAGAAACAGAAACACTATACACTTGCCGTCTAAAAAATTTACTGTGATAAAGTCGGCAATACTCCAGACGAATTAATTGTTGCTACATATTGTAACATCATAATCTATATACCGTTTCATACCGTACTTTGCGGTAAAGAGTTAATCCAATTGGTTGAATGCCCTAAATGTCATAAAGAGGTTTCAAAACCTCAAGCATCATTACAGAATAGCTATTTTCAAATCGAAGCATATACCTGTAGTGAATGCAAGGACAAGTTTAAGGTAATAAAATAGGGGCTTTTTGCTTCTTAACAAATTAAAAAACGCTGTTGATTCTATACATCGCAGAGTTTTGCGAAGTTGTTCGGAGTATACACTAAAGGAATTGGTTTTAAGGGGTAGCCGAATAACGGTTTAATTTTTATTTTTTTGGTTAGCCCTCACTTTTTCTTCTCTTCCAAAACAGAAATTCTTATAACAAGAAGCACAGTTTCCAGAACATTCATTAATTTTAGTGTCTTCCTGACTCAATCTCTTTCCCCAAGCATAATATTACCTTCTCAGTCGCTAATATGTCCGTATAGAGGTTACTTCTATATTGATTCCTCAAACTGCTTTAGAACCCTCCTACCACTTTGCAATATGGTTGCAAAAATTTTAAAGCCCTAACTTTTCTATGTTTCTTTGTTTAACTACTAAATGAATGCCTCAATTTTGACTTAAGGTCCTAATTTCCGTGTATTAAATCAACTGATTAAACATAGCTCTTGGTGATTTCTCTTAGCGGGCCAATTTTACCTCAGACTCAAAAGGCTAAAACTTTTAATAAAGTTAGGCAAATTAGGTTGAAAATTTCGCCTTATGTACGCTATGGGCTAAAATTGGCTTATTTTGGGCTTATTTGGTTTGAATTTGACCATTACCCATTTCGCCTTGATTCGTTAAAATAAACAAGTAAACGACCCACAAAATAATCTTCTTTTATCAAAATAACCCCTCTGCCGCTCTGGTGTACCAGGTTCGAACGATCCCTCTAGAGCTGACCGCCGACAAAAACTAAAGTTGCTTCATGAAGATTTTAACCACTTTTTAGCTAACTGATTTGCTTCTTTTTGGTTTTTGCCATATGTGGACGGGTCTGCTTTTCGTTCGTCATGGTTTAACCACGCATGTGCAACCTCATGTGCAATAGTGAATTCAGAATTGTTAGCTCGCAAAATAATAAAGAAGGGTTTTTCAATAATTTGTTCTTTACAAATTGTGCTGGCACGACCTTCGATAAATTGAACATTTTTATCAACGAATTCCTGAACTTCATCAGGTAGTTTGGATAGTGTTTCTGCAATTTTAGAAACCAAGACTATTGGTAACTGTGCATCAAGAACAAAGTACTTCTCGTCCAGTTTCTTATCTTTCATTCTTAGTCCTTCTTAGCTTCGGGTCTCAAAGTTTTATTTAAAGCTTTAATGGATAATTCGCTGACAAATATAACCAAAAATCGGTTGAAAAATAGAGTTTAACGCAAATAAAATTAGTTCGGCTATCCCACTAGGACATTAATTGACACTTAACCATTAACTAAGTTATTTTATCTTAATCTACCCCGAAGGTTTGATTTTAGTCACACCTTGAGTAAAATATGGCTACAGGTCTTGTGCTTTATTAGTTACATCCCGAGTTTAAAACGCCGATAAGTCTGGTAATCCACATATTCTATGAATGGGTTTTCAGCTTGGAATTTCACATTGACTTTCTGGTGCTTCCGCTTGTCGACAAGCTGATTTGTGGTTCTAAGCAGGTACGCGTCGCTTCCAGCGCCTGAACCGTAACTTCCGACCAAAATAAGTTCTTCAGGTTTGGCGATATCAAGGACAGCAGCTAAACTCAGGGGTACGCAGCCCGAGTAGGTGTTGCCGAACTTGTTAATCATAAGCCCCGGGAAATACTGCTCCTCTCTAAAACCAAGCTCCTTGGCTATTCTAACTGGAAACTGAGGGTTGGGCTGATGAGCGACGAAGTATCCGATGTCGCTTGCCTTGAGATTGCAACGTTCCATAAGTTTACAGGTTGATTTGCGGACATGCTTAAAGTAAGCTGGGTCACCTGTGAATCTTCCGCCATGCATAGGGAAAGGTTCGCCATCTCTACGCCAGAAATCAGGCGTGTCAGAAGTGCAAGAGTACCATCCTTCCATTTGGGCAATGACGTCATTTTTTCCGAAGATAAAAGCGGCGCCCCCGTAGCCCACAAAAGCATCGAGTTCGCCGCCTGGGCAGCCTCTTGGCGCTGCTTGAGAGTTATCGGCGCCGATAGCCATCGCATATTTTACGCCTGAACGAGGGTAACTGACGAGGGCGCAAGCGTCTTTAAACATGCTTGTAGCTGCTTTGCAGGCAAACTCGGTGTCAACTGCGTCGACGCCTTGGACATCGCCGTCTTCTTCTCCGAGCTTTAGCACCTGAGCTACCTTCGACGCGATCGGTTTAACTGCGTAAGGATTGGATTCTGAGCCGACGTAGACCTTGCCTACTAGGCTGCTGTCGATACCAGAATGGATCAGCGCGAGTTTTCCCGCTTCCACAGCCGCCGTCACTGAGTCTTCATCGACGAATGGTACAGCGCGTTCTAATCCCGGTTCTTTTATTCGGAACCTTGAAGTGTAAACGCCGTAACCGACCACTCCAGGCAACTCGTACTCCTTGTTAGGGGCGGTTACCTTGTACTCTTGGTGTGGATAGTACTCGTCAGCTAAAGTGAAAGCCAACGAGATCGTTGGGACAACTTCGCTTTTTCCAACTGAGTAGCGCCTGCGAAAACGGGGAACTACTTCTCTTCCCTCAAGACTCGCCAAATCCACATCCTTACCGTTCGCTATGAGTTGGTCAGTCAATCTTGCGGGTACACGGATTTTGCCGTTGTGAAAAGAAACAATTCCGTAGACGAAGCTGGAGAGCTTCATGAATTTGTTTGTGGGTTCATTGATAAATGTGCATAATTCAAGTTTTCCCTTGTCGTAAAACAAGTCGATGTTATCCATTTTTCCGTAGCTTTTTCTGCCGCAGTTACTGCAGTAGTCTCTGACTTCAAAATATTCTTTGCTGCAGCTCTGGCATCGGCTAGCCCGTAACCTGTCACCTAAATAGGAAACCCGTCGCTCAATCGGTTCACTGCTCAATCTTTTTTCTCCCCTAAAATAGTCACGTAAGCCTTCGTTCCGAAGCCTTCAAACTCTGAAATGCACCCCTTCTTCGGTGACCCATCGACAAAGCTGACTTGTCGCGGCCCAGCCTCGCCTCTCAATTGCCGGAAAACCTCAAAAATCTGTGCTCCGCCAGTGGCTCCGAACGGGTTTCCATCCGCTTTTAAGCCGCCGTCGGTGTTGACGAAAAGTTGTTTTCCGTTTACTTCATAATAATTCTTGTTGTTTTGGTAGCTTTCGTAAATGTTTTTCCAAGCTGAACCGGGCTCGATGAAGCCTAAATCTTCAAGGCAAGCAAGCTCCATCATGGTAGACTGATCGCTTATTTCGATAACTTGCATTTCGGTCAACTCGGTCTTAGCCGTTTGAAGAGCATTTTTCATGGCGATTTCAGCGGCTACAAAACGAGATAGATCATCTCTTGCCGAGTAGTTCAGGTAGTCTGTGGCTGAAATGCATGCTAAAATAGAAATTGGTTTGTCGCACCGTTTTTTGGCGGTGGCTTCGCTTGTCAGGATCAACGCGGAGGCGCCGTCTGAAATTGGGGAAAAATCATACATGCCTAAGGGTTTATGCGCTGTTTTTCTCGCGTGCAAAACCTGTTCGACTGTTATTGCTTTTTGATACTGGGCATTTTTGTTTTTGGTTGCATTTGCATGGTTCTTAACCGAAACGTACGCTAAGGCGGCATTTAGTTTGTCAAGGTTTTCGCCTGTTATATGATGCTTCTTCATGTAGGCCCTAAGCAGCAGCTCATGGTTAGCTTCTGGGGTGCCGCCTGCGAAGTAGCTCCACGGGTCTTCGAGCAGCATTAAGTCGTCCCGTATTTTGTCCCATCGGTCCGTCATTTTTTCTATGCCGCCGACGAGGACGGTGTTGTAGACTCCTGCCTGAATCGCGTGGCAAGCAGTTAATAACGCGGCGCTAAAAGAACGGGTGACCTCCATGGGCACATGTAGTTCGGTGAGTTCTGATAGGAAGCCTTCTTCCAAGCCCAGCTTGTTTGTTATCGGGAGAAAACAATCTGACATGTAGCAGGCTTCAAGGTCTTTTCTTTCTAAGCTGCATTCGTTTGAAGCGGCAAGCCATGCTTCTTCAATAAGTTTCTCGGGTTCTTTTCCATAATGCTCCCCGAACTTTGTTCTGCCAACAGCAACGATCGCTGGTCGATTTTGCAAATGAAGTCTTCCCTTTTCTGTAGCTCTTAACTTTTCTGAAACGGCTATTAAGGGTTTGCCATATTTCTCATTAAAAACGCCCGAAAAGCCGATTACCTAATATAGAAATCACCCGACTTTTCTGGCAGGCGATTGCTTGGTAAAAGCCAAATCTCTGTTTACTGGGCTTCAGCAGAGAATCGACCACGTCTTTTGCAGGTGCGATTACATAAAGAAATTGGACAAAGTCACGCCTTAATGTTGGCACGTCGGAAACAGCTACTGCGGCGAATACAAAAAAGAACCAACCAAAAACAAAAGAAAAAGCAAACAGCCACCTAATAAGAAACACGGCTTATCTCATTAGCTGTCAACTGACGTTTGAGGGTTTTAACAAGGTTCAGCAGGTCCCTACTTAACTCAACGGGGTAAATCAAAGCATCTGTCAGAGCTTTGTGCTCTTCTGGCAAATCCGCCAAGTTCTTGGCAGCATAGTCTCGAATTTTCTCAAGTGTGGGAAGAGCATAGGTTAATTTGCCTTTTTCCATCATCTTAATCAGCAATGGCTCGGCCTCAACTTCTTCATTCGATAAAGCAATCACGTCTTTCTCAAACTTCCCATTAGCATCTCTATGACGGTAAACCTGCTTTCTGCCTGGAAGAGTGATTTTGTCTTTGCTTAGCTTCATTATGGGTGAAAAGACACCGTCAGCCCTCATGGTTTCGCAGAGCTTGTAAATAACGTCTATGTAGGGTCTGTCCGCTGAAGTTCCCATTTTTGTTCCCACCCCAAAAGAATCAATCCGCGCGCACTTGCTGAGCAACTCTTGTATTTTGAATTCGTCTAAGTCGCCGCTGGCAAAGATTTTTATGTAATTTAAACCCTCTGCATCGAGGAACTTTCGAATTTTCTTGCTATCCTTTATCAGGTCGCCGCTGTCCAATCGCACGCCACCTAATTTGAAGCCTTTTGCCTCAAGTTCTTTGGCGATGACAGCGGCTTTTTCTGCACCTGATATGTCATCGTAGGTGTCTATTAGAAGTGTTGATTTGTCTGGGAAAGTTTTTGTAAAGGCTCGGAATGCATCGATTTCTTTGGGGTACGACATAATGAATGAATGCGCCATTGTTCCGAAGACTGGGATACCGTAAACTTGCCCTGCCAAAACATTGCTTGTTCCCTCGCAACCTGCAATGTAGCTGCTTCGCGCCACCTTCATTCCAGCGTCAACGCCCTGCTCTCTTCTGAGCCCGAACTCGATAACTGGCTTGCCTTTGGCCGCGTGAACCACCCGGGACGCTTTTGTAGCTATCATGGTTTGCAGGTTAACTGTGTTAAGCAGGAAAGTCTCAACAAGTTGCGCCTCAATTATCGGTGCAGTAACACGGATCAAAGGTTCATTAGGAAAAACCACTGCGCCTTCCGGAACTGCCCAAACCTCACCTGTAAATTTGAAGCTGCCCAGGTAATCCAGAAAATCCTCTTTGAAACCCTGTTCTTTTAGGTAGCTTAAGTGCTCCTTGGTGAATTTGACTTTTTGTAGGTACATTAGGCTCTGCTCAAGTCCTGAGAAGAGGAAATAAGAGCGGTTTTCGGACAGTCTCCTGATGAACAAGTCGAAGGTGGCAGGCTCAAAGTTTTTGTTGTCAAAGTAGCTTGCACACATGGTTAACTCATAAAAATCCGTGAATAAACTCATGTTTTCTTCTTTGAGAAAGTTAAGAAAAGAGTTCATGCGTTATTAGAGAATTGGCTATCGATTTAATTCTTTCTAGATAGCATTTCTTTTAGGGCTTGATTGCTTGGCTATTTTGCGCTTGTACTGTTGGTGTTCTAACAAGTAGATTTAATAGCCCTGTCCAACAAAAGAGCAAATGATTTCTAATGCCGAATGCTTACCCAGTTAAAAGAGTCCTTCGCAACTGGAAACTTTTTACCGCGCTCTTAATCGGCATAGCGCTTGCATCCACGTTTTTTGCATGCATTGACGTAAAAGCTAACTCCTCTGCAACGACATCGCTGAACCAGCAACTCAAGAGCATTACTGTAGATATGCAGTTTAACACAAATCTCAACTTAACTGAAGTCACCCAAACGCAGGGTAACATTTCAAGCATCAACGGGGTCAGCAGCGTCGACGTCGTTTACAGGTTCAATTATCCAGTGAAAGACCTTGAAACCAACTTTACAGATTATCCAGAGATAGCTTGCCTGCCTGAGTCATCCTCGATTAACCGCGAATGGACTAACGGGCCCGTTTACATCGGGGCAAACCAAACATACGTTCTTGCAGGCACTTTGCTTGCGTCCAAAGTCCATATTGGTGATAACATAACCACCGAACTTATGTTCCCAACTCCTAATCAGGGTAACTGGACTACTATTTACCTCAACTTCACGGTTGCTGGTTTTGCAGATTTCACTGAAAAAGGCTATCAGCTTCTTTCAGGCAACACCTATGAAATCTCGCCATATCAACCCCCAAGTTCAGTGCAAACCTACGAGTACCCTCAAGATTTAATGCTGATAGGCTGGAATAGCACTCTTCTGCGTTTCTGGTCCGGGATGGCCAACAGAACGGTTGACACAACTTTTCTGATAAATACTAATAATGACAAAATTATTAGCCCATGGAATGTTCAAACCTCAATCAATAATGTGAACGTCATAGCTAATGACATACAAAATAAACTTCTCTCAAATTATCAACAAGAAAGCTTTGTCCAAAACAACCTTGACAACGCATTGGAAAACTTCAACTTTAACTTCCAAAGTACCCTTACCCAGTTTATCTTGTTCTCCATTCCTGTTTTCTTTATTTCATGGTACCTTGGTTCCACAGTCTCCGATGTTTCCTTCACCATGCGAAGACGTGAAATCGGGTTACTATCAACCAAAGGCCTCTCAAGCGGACAAATCCAACGAATGTTCCTTGGAGAAGCAATAACTATCGGCGTTATTGGCGGCGCTGTCGGAGTAATCGGCGGTTTAGTTTTAAACCAAGTTTTCAACGGCGGATTCAACGTGAATACTTTGTTTAGCCCGCAAGCAATCAGCCCCGTTACCATGGTTTTCACAGTTATTTTCGGCATGATTCTTGCTTTGTTATCAGTCTTTCTATCAGCACGTAAGGCTTCAAGGTTACCAACTGTTGAAGCTCTAAGAGAATACTCGCCCAGCTGGGCTTTCCGAGGCTCCCTTAAGATACCCGCTTGGATAGCGCTGGGTCTTGGAACTTATCAACTAATCATTGTCTTTTTCGGGATCAACGTGGTATCATTAGTGAACAATGCAAACTCTGGAGAGTTCTTCACAAACATTCTCTTGGCACCCGTAACAATACTTAACGGGATACTGACTTACATCGGACCCTTGCTGTTCTTCTGGGGGCTGACAAAAATACTAATTCAAAACTCGAGTGTTTTTCAACGGGCTCTCACAAGGATTTCAAGAGTCCTTGGCGACTTTGGCGCCCTGGCAGCGAAAAACGTTAGAAGAAGCCCAGCGCGTATCGCCGCGATAGCTTTCATAATTGCATTAATCATCGGTTACGGTGTTCAAGTAAATGGGCAAATCGCAAGTCAACAAGATTACTTAGTGAGGCAGGTTAAATACCAAGTCGGCGGCGACATTTCTATCGGTGTGGTAAACGCTACTAAAGCGACTCAGGTTCTTTCCGAAATATTGGGCAATGTCTCAGGTATTCAAAGTTCAACTATGCAGTGCCAGCTCAGCCAAAATTACGCTGGCACAACGATTAGAACAATTGATCCGACGAGCTGGCTTAAAACCGCTTATTACGAGAACGGTTGGTTCTCCGGCGCCAGCATGCAGCAAGCATTCACTGAGATGGAAAACAACAACCAGACAATCATTCTGGAGCAGCGCGTTGCTCAAGAACTTAACCTCAAGGTAGGCGACACCCTGGCAATAGATTTTGCTTCAGGTGCAAGAACACTTACGATAGTTGGGTTATTTGGTCCGAAATTACCCAGCAACGAGCTTCCAAGCGGGACAGGAGGCAGTACAACTGTTATAGGATCTGGTGGTCCGACGGACCTTCAATTTTATTCACCATATCTTATCACATGGTCGTATGTTCCTCGGAACCTCTTCAACATGAGCAGTTCCTTTAGCGACGCCTTCAAAGATGAGAACTTTGACACGACAATACTGCTGAAGTTAGATTCTGGAGTTAACGGAACTGCTGTAGCTGACAAAATCAGAAGCCTCAATCTCGAAATTGAAGGCGTAACATCGTTCGCTGAAGAATGGCAGCAAACTCAGCAAGGAAGCCAGACTGTGAGCACGGAAAATGGTCTAAACCCAGTTTATACTATGCAGGTTCTTGACTTTCAGAGCTTAGGAATTGCCTTTGCTATACTTTCTGCCTCTGTTGGAATGGTCCTAATAGCCGTCGTTAGCTTAAGCGAACGAAGCCGTGAAGCCACTATAATGAGCGTCAGAGGATTATCCTATAGACAGCTAGTGTGGATGTTTCTCGCTGAAAACTTGGCGGTTATAACTTTCGCAGTTATTCTTGGGTTAGCCGTCGGGTTAATGATCGATTACGGCACCATAAACTCAGGTAACGCAGGATTGATCCAGCTTGTCCTTCCACACTTTGTTTACCCAGCCAGCGCCTTAGAAACAGTAGCTTGGTACATAGGTTTGATCTACGCTTCCACGATTGGAGCAATATTGGTCATGACAAGAAGGTACGTAACTAATCTCGAAAGGATGGTTAGAATGAAATGAGCGGGCTAGACATCAAAATAAGAAACCTCGTAAAAGTCCATCAAACGGGCAAAATAGAAGTCCAAGCATTACGTGGACTAAACTTGGATATAACTTCAGGCGAACTAGTTTCCATAATAGGTCCAAGCGGAAGCGGAAAAACAACGTTGCTAAACATCATCGGGGGCTTAGACAAGGCAACCGCAGGAACAGTTCAAGTCGGCGACAAAACCGTGACAGCTTTCTCCGTCAGTCAACTTGTCGATTATCGAAGAAAAACCGTGGGACACATTTTCCAGAACCTCAACTTAATCCCAACCCTAACGGCGAAGGAAAATGTTGAATTCTCAATGATTGCCTCGGGTTCTCCAAGAGCAAAGAGGAACGAGCGCGTGCATTATTTGCTTGGAACAGTGGGGATGCTTGACAGAGCAGACCATAAGCCTGAAGAGTTAAGCGGCGGAGAGCAACAGAGAATCGCGATAGCCGCTGCTTTAGCAAATAATGCGCCTGTGCTTTTGGCGGATGAGCCTACGGGGGAATTAGATACGCAGAACGCAAGAATCGTTGTTGAGTATCTTGTTAAAGTGAACCGTGAACTAGGCAAAACAATTTTGATGGTTACACACGACCCAAGTGTTGCGAGAGCGTCAAGTAGAATCCTTCGAATTGAAGACGGCTTAATAAGAACAGCTCTAGCACCTTCCGAGGTTATTGTAAACGCGAAGGCTGTCTCCTACATAGACCAACTAAAGGCGAGAATCGGCGAAATAACTATGGAGCTAGATAAACTGGACGGCGACTTCAAAACTGACAAGATAAGCGGCGACGACTACGTTCAAAAAAGACTAAACCTCAAGAACGTCAAAGATAGCCTCAAAGAAGAACTTTCAAGAATGGGCGTAATCCCCTAATCGTGCATAGCCTTTCTTTGGCAAGGACACCTTTTCTTCTTTTATAAGCGGAGAACTAAGTACAACAGACCACTTGCAATTGCTATGATGCCGAGGGCAGCGGTAAGGTAAGTTATCCTTTGTTTTCCAGCCACTTTGATAAGAAAATCTATGAGAAATAAGCTGATTACTGTTGAGGTGACGATTGCTATGGCTAAACCTGGTACCCCTATTGCAGATATTGAAGCGGCAACATTCTGTCTGCTCGCAACTAAAGTCAATCCAAAGGCTCCTGCCGCGGCGAAAATTCCTGCAGTGAAGGATAATCTGAAGGTTTCATCGGGTTCGATGCCAAGCAACAGCATGGCGCTTGTAGTAATTCCTGATCTGCTAACGCCTGGTAGAGCTGATATTCCCTGTGCAATGCCTATTAATATGTAATCTTTAATGGTGAGGTTTTCCAGTTTTCTGAAAGCTTTTCCTTGTTGCTGCCTCTTTTTGGAATATCTTATTAGCGCTGCATCTCCTATAAGGATGAGGCCTATGATTAGCATGGGTATGCCTAAGGCTAATGACGGTATTGAATCTGCGATTAAATATAGTGGAGCCGCAATTACACCCGTGATCACAGTGACGACAAGAACATAAAAGAAAAGTTTGCGTTTAATTTGATCTTTTGAACCTGCTAAAACTTGCACTAGTTTAACCAAATCTTTCCTGAAATAAATTACAGCCGCGGCCAATGTGCCTATCTCCATAAACAAGCCAAAAGTGTATGCTTGCTGGTACGTGAGCTTCAGCAAGATAGAAGAGGAAACAATTATCTGCGTTTTGCTGCTGATGGGTAGCCACTCTGAAACGCCCTGAATGATCCCAATTATTATGGAGTATAGTAGCTGGATAAGAGTCATACAGTTCAGCTTAGAAATTGAGAAAGGGCGGCTGTGCAATAAAAGTTTTAGGGTTAAATCTTGAATCTTGACGCAAAACTTTCAAAGCATAGGTAGAAGTCCAAGTAATCCAATTATTCCGCCTACGACCACTATTAACGAGGCTATCCAGAAAGCGAGTTTCTCATATTTCTTGTATTGGTTTCCATTCATGACTTCCTTTTTGGTCACTAGTCTGCCTAAAAAGTACAGAGAGGGTATCAGTACCAGCGGGAATATGAACATCATGTTTAGCATCAGCTGGATATAGCCGCTTACAACAACTACGATGACGATTGCGGGTACGGCTTCCAACGCGTATATTTCTAGGAAGTTGGTTCTTGATTTTGGTCCAGATGCGCGTCCAGTTGCTTCCAGTACTCCCCATGCTGAGCCGAGCGACACTACAACGAGGGCCAAGAAACCTGCGAAGATAAATCCTAACCCCATTATAGGTTCAGCATAGCGGCCAAAGACGGGCAGAGCCTTGGTTAACTCGCTGATATTGATTAGTTTGTCTCCGCTAAAAACATTCAAACCAACCACGACGAGGATAATCATAAGGATCTCAGAAACCACTGCGCCAATCAAAGTTTCCAACCGCTCGTTTTTCAGGTCCTTGACCTCCTTGTGTCTGCGGGAATCTGCTCCTGAATGGAAATACAGCATCCACGGCATTATGACTGCGCCGACACTGGCCGCCAGCAGATATGCGAAGGATGGATTACCGTAAGGTTGCAGGGGCGAAAGACCCAGTGAAACAAACGATCCGAAGTTGACGTGGAATACGAAGGTTGAGCTGACAATTGCGATCATTAGAAGGAAGCTGACTGGTATGAGTACTTTTTCGGCTTGGTGGTACTGACGCCCGAAAACTATTAGCGTGTGAATCCCGAAAACGATTATGAGCCCTAAGATCACTGGGAAACCAATTAATGCGAAGCCGATGGCGATGCCCGCGTACTGAGCAATGTACTCCAAAAAATCACTTAGACCCATCGGGACCGCTGCCATGAGCGCGGCTTTTTTCCCAAAATTATCTCTTATTTGTTCGCCGAGCCCTTTTCCTGAAGCAATTCCAAGTCGGCCCGCGGCGTCTTGAATGATGAAAAGCGGAAAAATCAGAACTATTAATATGAAAATCATCCTGTAGCCCCAGGTTGCGCCTGCTTGGAGTCCGGTTATAATGGAGGCGACATCTACGTCGGCTATCATTACGATCCATGCTGGTCCGAAGTTTCTGAGCCAGTCGCTGACTTTTTGGTTCGTCTCTCTCGCCTCACTTAGGTGTGCCTAAGTGTCTACTAGCATATTAACATTTAGGTATACCTAAGTTAATTTCCTTCGACACACGAAAAAGAACCTCCGCCAAGTCAAAACTTATATGACGATCAAGAATAATCTATTGAATGAAGCTAATGTGCGTCTCCGAAAGCGTTGAAGAATACTTAGAGACACTCTGGATCTCAGAGGAAAAAGGGGAAAAACTCGCGCATCTCACTTGGGTAGCTGACCATCTTGGAATCGCTGCTCCAAGCGCATTAGAAATGCTGAAAAAACTGGAAAAAGAAGGTCTCGTAGTCTACAAGGTAAGACAGGGCATCGAGCTCACGGAAAAGGGTCGAGTGATTGCCAGAAGAATAATTCGGGCTCACAGGTTAACCGAGGTGCTAATGAAAGAAACGCTCAAAACGGACATCCGAGAAGAAACCGTCTGCGGCATGGAGCACCATATGGATGAAGAATTCATGGATGCACTCTGCACACTTCTGAAGCATCCAACAAAATGCCCGCATGGACACCCAATCCCAGCGGGAAAATGCTGTCCATAAAAAGTTATTCCTCCCATATTTTTCGCTCTAACTTTTTTGAATCATCGAACCTCTTTTTTGTTGCGAATCCTTTTTGTCTTCGCAAACTGCATAGGTTCTTTTAGGGAAGATTGGTGCCATTAATCACGAAGTTTGACCCGTGGCAAAGCGGACTCTGCACTTGCCCGCCAAAGCTTACTTTTAACCCTTACACCGGATGCGACCACCAATGCATTTACTGCTACGCCTCAAGCTACATCCCAAACTTCAAAGATTGCAGACCCAAAAAAGAGCTGCTTGCCATTTTGAAGAGGGAGGCCGCGAAGCTCAGCGGCGAAACAATCTCGTTATCCAATTCTTCAGACCCGTATCCACGTGCTGAAGTTTCTGAAGGTTTGACTAGACGATGCCTCGAAATCCTGGCTGATAGCAATTGCAAAATTCAGATAATTACCAAAAGCAACTTGGTAACGCGGGACGATGACTTGCTAAGCAAGGTGCCGTCAACTGTTGCCCTGACAATAACAACTGAAGACGACGACTTAGCTAAACTTATAGAACCATTTGCTCCTTCCCCGTCTCAGCGTTTGAGGGCAGCTCAGGATTTAATAAGAGCGGGTATTTCAGTCGTTGTTCGACTAGACCCACTCATACCACTTGTTAACGATCAACCAGAAACATTAATCGCGAATTTAGCCAGCATCGGCGTCAAACATCTGACATGTTCAACTTACAAGGCTAAGCCAGACAATTGGATGCGGCTTACCCAAGCCCTGCCCAAAGTTGCCGAAAAGCTAAAACCGCTATATTTCCAGCAAGGTGAAAAAATCGGAGGCAGCACTCTTCTGCCCAAAGAGGTAAGGTTCAAGCTTCTAAAAAACATTCATGACTTGGCGATTTCTCAGGGAATGAAGTTTGCAGTTTGCAGGGAAGGATTGGCCGGGTTAAACACCGCAACTTGTGATGGTTCCTGGCTTATGCCAAAAGTAAGGGGGGTTTAGAGGCATGCAGAACCGCGTGGTTATGCTTGTAGATTTTGACTATTTCTATGCTCAATGCGAGGAGCTTCGTAACCCCGCCATAAGGGACAAACCCGTTGTGGTCGGGGTTTACTCGGGTCGCACAGAGGAAAGCGGAGCCGTCAGCACAAGCAACTACATAGCTAGAAAATACGGGGTTAAATCAGGATTGCCTTTGTTCATGGCTAAGCGCAAGCTTGAGGGCACCGAGGCAGTTTTCCTGCCCGTTGATCACGAATACTATGAGCAAATAAGCGACCGTATAATGCAACTGCTCAAGGGATACGCAACCAGCCTTGAGCAAGTAAGCGTTGATGAGGCTTACCTTGATGTTACGGAGCAGGTACAAGACAGTTTTGAGAAGGCAAAAGAGTATGCCCAAAAAATAAAAACCGAAGTTAAAATTCAAGCGGGACTCTCCTTTTCGGTCGGTGTTGGTCCGAACAAACTTGTTGCTAAGATTGCCTGCGACAGCCAGAAACCCGACGGCTTGACAATAGTGAAGCCTGAGGAAGCGAAGAGTTTTCTTGCGCCTTTAGCTGTAGATCGGCTCTTGGGCGTGGGAAAGAAGACTTCTGCAGTTATGGAATCTTTAGGGATCAAAACAGTCGGGGACCTGGCGGTCTTTGATGTTCAAAAGCTCGTAGCTATATGGGGAAAAATACTGGGTGTCTATTTCCACAATGCAGCCAATGCCGTTGATAATGATCCTGTCCAAGAGCAGGGCGAAGCCGAATCCATAAGCCGAATCGGCACTCTCAAGCAGGATTCCCGTGACTTGGAATTTATTCTACAAAAAACCGAAGATTTAACCGAAGACGTGGCAAAAGATGTGGCGGTTAGAAACTTGAGTTTTAGGCAAGTGGCAATATACGTTGTGCTTACTGATTTAAGCTGCAAAAGCAGGTCTGTGACACTTGAGCAGCCGGCTAAAGATAGGCAAACAATTAGGAGAAACGTCAAGGATCTATTTGAAAAATTCTTGAGTGAAACCCCGTTTGATGTCCGAAGGGTCGGTGTCAAAGTTTCAGGGTTCAGCAAAGAAGAACGCCATCAAAGACAGTTGACAAATTTTTTCCAAACTAGCTGACTTCGCAAACTTTTATTCTATGAATCCCATTAAGTTTTACAGGTAAAATCTTTGAGTTGTGCGGAGTCAAACAAGAAGAAACTGCCTCCTAATCAAGAAGCGACAGCTCGTCTTTTGCGTTGGGGAATTGACCATCCTGGCATTACCTCCACTAACCCTCAGCTTAAGCTCGAAACTTATACATTAAGCGTCGATGGAGAGGTAGAAAATCCGGTTACCCTCAGCTGGAATGACTTCATGAAGCTTCCCAAAACCGTTTCAATAAGTGATTTCCACTGTGTCGAAGGCTGGAGCGTTATAGACTGCAAATGGGAAGGCATAACCATCCGCGAAATCGAAAAACTCGTAAAACCCAAAGACGTAGCGAAAGCTGTGACTTTTGAATCAGCGGACTCCTATACGACTTCGCTTTTCCGTGAAGAACTCCAAAGCAATGATGTACTTTTAGCCTACAAACTAAACGATGTCGTGCTTGAAGAAGGCTACGGTTTTCCAGTACGCCTCGTGGTTCCAAGCAAATACGCTTACAAAAGCGCTTTGTGGGTGGTGCATCTGCAATTTACCCGCGGCAAAGCTTTAGGTTTCTGGGAAAGACGAGGGTACAGCGACAGTGCCGATGTCTGGAAAAATGACCGTTTTAGACGGTGAAATGCGGCATTGGAATAACAACGCTTCATACGCCGATTATTTTCGTGCGATACTTTTCATGATTATAAATAACTATTTTGAATCATGATAACGTTTATAAGCTTGCTTTAATACCGTTGGGGAACATTAAGAGGTTAAAACTTATGTCTCAAGATAACGCAGAGGCACAAACCCAAAAATGCAAACTGCTACCCGAAAGCATCCCTGACGGATGCGCGGTTATAACAGCAGACGGCAGCAAACTGGAAGTGCCTTTACAAAAAAGAAAAGAAGACGCCAAAAAGACACTTTATCTGAACAGGGTCTAAGACTGAGCACTGCGTGTCTTGGGGTAAAATCGCTTTTTATGCGCTTTAAGTCTTTTATACTCGTTAGGTTATCCGCTTAAAGCGGATGAGGCCACGAAAAATTGGATTACACAGAAGCTAAAACTGGGCGAGTATTCATTCTGAGACTTCACCAAGGCGAGCGTATTAATGAGGTGGCGGAAAAATTTGCTGCCGAAAAACAAGTTCAAAGCGCAGTATGCTTCTTTTTAGGAGGGGCAGAAGATAAAAGCAAAGTTGTCGTCGGACCGAAATATGGCAAAATCTTTCCCCCTGAACCCATGGTAACTTTGCTCAAGGGTGTTCACGAAGGCTGCGGCGTAGGAACCATTTTCACTGACGAGCAAGGCAAACCGAAGTTGCATATGCATGCGAGTTTTGGACGAAATGACAACACTGTTACTGGCTGCGTTCGTTTAGGAGTGGATGTTTGGCAAATCGGTGAAGTTGTTATACTGGAGCTTACAGGTGCATCTGCTAGGCGAGCTAAAGATAAGGATACAGGTTTTGAACTTTTAGACGTTGGTTAAGTGTTAAGTTTGGGTCTGGTTGAAGCGTACTAGGAAGAGCCTATTGGGCATTTGACCAAAGAACGGCTGGTCCGTTGGGACTCCGAACCTTCCCGTGCTGTAGATGACCTGTAGAATCTGCGCGTAAGTTAACGAAGTGTTGTAAAACGGCGTGTTCGACCCGTAATCGTAAAGAATCAAGTATTTGACGTTGCGTTGTTCACATAAGTTTAGGAATTGGGTTATGTTGAAGTCGGGTGTGAAAGTGTCCACGGCAAGTTCTGGGTACTGCCAAATCTGGTTCTGAGACATGCTTGCCGGCATATAAAACCAAAACATGTCTTGATAAAGCATGTTGGAAGCGCAGACAATCACCGCTGATTGGTTTTGATCTAAATGACCTGCAAGATAGTTTGTTGTGGCTTGAATGGGAATGCCAATCTCATCCCTAGCAGTCATTTCATAAGAGTTATAACTAGTGTAAGCTATTGTGGAGGCAGCGAGGAAAATAAAGATGACCGCCGCAAGCTTCTTGGTTCGAACACCGCTCACATCCAAAGGTTTTGGTTTCCATGAGTGCACTTTCCCATACAGAAAGGCGACGAAGCTGGCTGCTGAGATGGCTAAAATCGGAAAAAGCACGTCCACGTAACGCCATTGCTTATCCGGGATTGCAGTGAAGAAAGCATAAACCACTATGAACCAAGTGAGCAGAAAGACGTCTTGCTTTTTTCGTCGATAGGCAAACAACCCTAAACCGCAAAGACCCAAAGCCATGACTGGTATCGATACGGGATTGACTGGGACTCCGCTAAAAGGTGCGGCCATCTCAATCAAGTAGAAAACTGGGAGGAAGAAACGGTTGCTGTAGGACGGTCTGTTCTGTCCGCCAACGTTCACGACGTAAAGAATGGTTTGGAATTTCGATGAACCGGCAAACTGGTAAATCATAACAAACCAAGGCACCACCACAACAATAGCTATCAGGATTATGACTGTCAGCTTTAGAAGACTTATTTTCAATCTTTTTCTGCTCAAAAATAGTATGCTCACAAGCATTGCTAATGCCGCAACCAAAATTTGGTATTTTGCCAAGATGCCGATGCCCAAGGCTAAGCCGCTTAAAACAAGCGCCTTGTTGCTGTTGTTGCTTATCCAAGTGTAAAAAAGGAACATAACAAGGGTGAAAAAGAATATGAGTACAGTTTCAAGCAATGTTACTCTTGAAACCCAAAAGAACCCAGGCATAGTTGCAAGCAAAACACTTGCGATTAAGGCATTTCTAGCTCCGTAGATGCGTTGGGAAAACTCAAACACAACCCAAAGCGCAAGCAAAGCAAAAGTTACTGAAACCAGCCGTCCTGCGACGGCGCTTATGCCAAAAACTTTCAAGTAACCCGCTGTTATCAAGTCAAAAAACGGCGGATAATACCCGTTTACCGAAAGATACGTCCATGTCTGCCCTCGAGTTAGAAGCAAGCCACCGTAAAGATGAGGCATCTCGTCCCATTGAGGCGACATGAATCCTAGGCTTAACGTAAGTAGGTAAGCGTAGAGCACTGCAAAAGCGAGGAAAGCCAACCGCCACTTGTTGGCTTTGACAGCAAGTTTAAGCTTATTTGCCGCAGAGATGCTGCCTGCCTGTTGGGTTGCACCCTGAGCTGTCTTTGGTTGGTTAATGGTCAGCCTCTCTCCCTTTGGAAAAGCATTATTTCAAACCATATAAAAAAGCGTTTGTTAAATCCGCTTTATGCCTCTAACTTTTCTCAAGGACCTGCTCACTCGCTTACAGTTGTCCGCCTCCCTGTGGCTGTTGAAAACGATTTTAAGGCGGTGGTGCGAGCTCTCAACCTCTGGTTACTTCTGCGAAGGTAATTCTAGGGTTTTTTAATGCAAACGTAACATCATTTTATTTCAAAGTCAACGATAAACTATGGTGGACTCGTTCACTCTTTTAAAAGCTTAGGGCATAGATTGGCAATATTTTGCAAATTTAGTCCCGATTCAAGCTCCATCAAGATCGAATAACGTGAGATTTTGAACTTGCAGGTTCAATTTACTTGCATCAAACCACTTGCGGATCTACTCTTTTACCCAAAAGAGTCTTATGGCAGCAGCTGAAAATGTATTGAAACCAAGCGTGCTCTAAGAGTTGACAAGTGCCTGAACATGAAATTGTCGATCGTCATTCCTGCGTTTAACGAAGAAAAAAGGATCAAGCACACTTTGGAATGCTTGGTCGAACGATTCAACGGTTCATGCGAGATTTTGGTTGTGTCTGAAAGCACTGATAAAACGAATGAAATTGTAACTGAATTCTCCAAGAGCTCGCCTTATGTGGGGCTTGTGACCTCGTCGAAAAGACTCGGGAAAGGGGGCGCTTTCAAGAAGGGTTTTGCGAATTCTCATGGGGAAGTCGTCATGCTCCTCGACTCGGACCTTCCTGTTTCAATCTCAGACGTCGAAAAATTGATTTTTGCTATGGGCGAAGTCGATGTTGCCATTGCTTCAAGAGAGGTCGATGGAACAATAATTTTGGTTGAGCGTCCCTTCACAAGGGAGTTTGCGAGCAAGGCTTTCTCCTTGTTTTTTAATGTGCTGTTTGATCTAGGCGTGAAGGATACTCAATGTGGCTGCAAAGCCTTCAAAAGGGAAGTGCTGCAAGATGTTCTTTGCAAAGTTGAGAGTAACGGCTTCGAGTTTGACGCGGAATTGCTCTTTAAGTGCAAGAGAAAAGGGTACACTGTAAAAGAGATTCCTGTAACTTGGAGTTATAAGGCTGACTCGAAGCTGGATCTATCTACGGACATGTTGAAGATGGCGATGGGTGTTCTCAAGTTCTGGGCAAAAAACATGCGCCGAACATCAGACTTGAGTTGAAGACACGTTCCTGAACTGAAAAACAGCTGCGAAGTTTTCGTCGATTTATTTAAATATTTCCGTTTCTTTTCTCTTTCACGCTTTTACAGTGAGGTTCTGGTTGTGCTGGATATGTCTGAGAAAAGAACAAAGGAGGTTCAATTTGTCGCAGAAAGATAATAGACGTTTATCGTTGGAAAAAGTTATGAAAGAACACAATTACCAAGAAAGCGCTCTTTTAGAAATCCTTCATCGCGCCCAAGAGATCTACGGCTATTTGGATAAGGATTTACTTATTGACATTTCTCAATCGCTCAATCTCCCACCGAGCCACGTTTATGGTGTCGCAACCTTCTATAGCTTCTTCAAATTTAAACAGCAAGGCCAACACATTGTCACGGGTTGCTTGGGGACTGCCTGCTACGTGAAAGATGTTGAGCAAATCTTTGAGGCTGTTGAAAACGAATTTAATGTTAAACGCGGCGGATCTACCGCGGATGGAAAGCTCTCTCTTCTTATCACACGATGCATCGGCGCATGCGCGATGGCTCCTAACATTGTAATTGATGATGAAGTTGTGGGAAAAGCCACTAAAGAAATAGTTATAGCGAAAATAAAGAATGTGCTTGGAGGGGTTAAACCTGAACGTCTCTGATATCCAACGAATAGCTGAGCATGAACTTGATTTTCAAAGAGCTTACAAATACCGTATTAATGTTTGCTGCTCAAGCGGCTGCGTCCCATTTGGCGCACTAAAAGTGCTCTCAGCTTTCGAGGCCGCAGTCAGAGAATTGGGCGTGGATAATGAATGCAAAGTCGCGCGTACCGGTTGCATCGGCACATGTTCCGTCGGTCCCGCCGTACTAATCGAACCTGGAGACTACCTGTACCAAAACGTAACTCCTGAATCGGTTAGACAAATAGTTCGTGACCACATAGTTCTAGGATTACCTGTCAAGAACATGCTGTACAAGAACGAAGCGTACTTCAAGAAGCAGCATCGGCTTGTTTTGAGAAACGCAGGGAAAATTGACCCGCTTAGAATTCAGGATTATATCTCTGCAGGTGGCTACTCTGCAATTGTTAAATGCTTAACATCCCTGAACCCCCAAGCCGTAATTGCCGAGGTGGTAGCGAGTGGTCTTCGAGGCAGAGGCGGCGCTGGTTTCCCAACTGGGCAAAAATGGACGTTGGTGTCAAGGGCACTGGGAAGCCCCAAGTACATGGTAGCAAATCTTGATGAGGGGGATCCTGGTGTCTTTGCAAATAGAACTTTGGCTGAGGCTGACCCGCATGCTATAATCGAAGGCATGCTCATTGCTGCGTTCGCCATTGGCGCAGAGAAAGGCTACGTTTACATTAGGTCTGAATATCCCTTAGCAATCCAAACTTTGGTGAAGGCAATTGATCAGGCGAAAGTTATGTCATTGCTCGGCGATAACATATTGGGAACCAACTTCAAATTTGACCTTGAATTGCGTTTCGGTGCAGGCGCTTTTGTCGCAGGCGAGGAAACGGCAATTCTCAGCTTCAGTGGAAGGTCAAAGAGCAATGCCTCGTCCCCGTCCACCTTACCCAGCGAACTCTGGCTTATGGAAAAAGCCCACACTTATCCAGAACGTTGAAACATTCGCAAACATCCCCCAAATTATACAAAATGGCGGTGCATGGTTCGCGAAAACAGGCACACAGAAATGCTCAGGAACCAAGTGCTTTTCTTTAACGGGCAAAGTCAATAATCCAGGATTAATCGAAGTGCCCATGGGAATCACGCTCAGAGAAGTCGTTTTCGAAATCGGCGGCGGCGTTGCGAAAGACCGAAAATTCAAAGCTGTCCTAGTAGGCGGCCCCTCGGGCGGTTGCCTTCCAGAAACACTGCTGGACCTGCCGATTGACTACGAATCATTAACGAAGGCTGGAGCAATCATGGGTTCAGGAGGCATAGTTGTGCTCGACGACGAATCCTGCATGGTTGACACTGCACGGTTCTTCACCGATTTCTGCGTTGACGAATCGTGCGGCAAATGCACACCATGCAGAGCTGGCTTAGCGCGAGTCAAAGAAATATATGACCAAATTACTTCAGGCGCTGGAAAAATGGATGACATCACCAGTCTGGAGAAATCAGGAGTATTGATACGTGATGGAAGCCTATGCGGTCTTGGGCAAACAGCACCTAATCCAGTTCTGACAACACTCAGATACTTTAAAGAAGAGTACATCGAACACATCGTCGAAAAGAAATGCGAAGCAGGTAAATGCTTCAAGAAGAATGAGGAGGAAGAATAAGCATGACCGCTTCAAATCTTCTTAAAATCAAAATAGACGGCGTTGAAGTCTCTGTTCCCGAAGGCATTACCATTCTGAAGGCGGCCAAATCAAACGGCATCGTTATTCCAACACTATGTTCGCTAGAAGGCTTGGCACCTTACGGCGGTTGTCGACTCTGTCTCGTTGAAATTGCTGGTTCACCAAAGCTTTTCCCAGCCTGCACAACGCCCGTGGGTCCGAACATGGAAATAACGACCAAATCAGACAAATTAAAAGAAAGCCGCAAAATGGTTGTTCAAATGCTTCTCGCAGAGAGAACTCACATCTGCTCAGTTTGCGTCGCCAACGACCATTGCGAGTTGCAGGCCATGGCTAAGGAGCTCGGGGTTGAACATGTGATGTTTGAGCGAAACTGGACATCTGACCCAGTTGATTCCACGCATGATTTCTTGGTTATTGACCGGAACCGATGTATCCTTTGTACTCGATGTATCCGTGTCTGCGACCAAATTGAGGGCGTTCACACGCTTGACCTTAAATTAAGAGGGAAAGATACTGAAGTAATAATGGATCTTGACGAGAAATGGGCTAATTCTTGCAGCTGCACTTCCTGCCGAAAATGCGCAAAAGTCTGTCCGGTAGGTGCGATATACATTGAGGGAGAACCAATAGATCACACCAAACGTAAAGATGTCGCCGAATTCGTCTTGGCAAGGAGGCAACACAAATGACCACGAATGCGAAAGTGAGAGTCGCAACCGTTTGGCTAAGCGGCTGTTCAGGCTGCCACATGTCATTCCTTGACCAAGATGAACGACTTGTCGATTTGGCAAAGGCGATCCAGCTGGTTTACAGCCCGATTGCTGACGTCAAAGAATTCCCAGAAAACGTAGATGTTACGTTGATTGAGGGCGCCATAGCGAATGAAGAGCAGCTTCACATGCTTGAAAAGGTGAGAGCTCGAACCAAAGTTTTGATTTCTATGGGCGACTGCGCCGTAACAGGAAACGTAACTGCCTTGAGAAACTCTTGGCACCACAGTGACCAAGCCGTTCTGGAACGAGCATACAAGGACAAAGCTGATTTGAACGCTGCAATCCCCACTGACGTACCCAAACTGCTGATTAAAGCTCGTCCTCTTCACGAGGCCGTCAAAGTCGATTTCTACATCCCCGGATGTCCGCCAAGTGCAGACCTGATTAACTATGTGTTAGTTGAGCTTTTGGCGGGACGAACGCCTAGAATGGAGGGTAAAACAAAATATGGTTAATGCAGAAGAGAACACTAAACAAATCGTGATTAGCCCAGTTACACGAATAGAGGGGCACGCTCAAGTATCCATCTGCCTAAACTCCGATGACTCCGTGAAAGAAGCACGATTCCAAGTTACTGACTTTCGAGGCTTTGAAAAATTCACTGAGGGACGGCCGTTCTATGAAATGCCTAGTATCACGTCGAGGGCCTGCGGAATCTGCCCAGTAAGCCACTTGCTTGCTTCTGCCAAAGCCTGCGACGCAATCGTTGGAGTAACCCCGCCCCCGACCGCCATAAAGCTACGCCGCCTGATGCATATGGGCCAACTAATCCAGTCGCACGCATTGAACTTCTATCATCTCTCTGCGCCGGACCTTCTTTTTGGATTTGACTCTGATCCAGCAACAAGAAATGTTTTTGGCTTGATAGAGAAGGATCCGAAGCTCGCATTGCAAGGTGTTAAGCTTCGCAAATTCGGTCAAGAAATAATTGAGAAAGTTGCAGGTAAACGAATTCACTCGAGCGAATGGATTCTTCCAGGCGGAGCGAAGTGGCCTCTTACTAAGGAAAAAGCTGATTATCTGAGAGCTAATTTGCCTGAGGCGTTGGAAAGTGCCCAGAAGACCTTGACTTTGTTCAAGAGCTGGCTGGGTAACTTTGATGATGAAGTGGAGAACTTTGGGAACTTCCCGAGCTATTACATGGGCCTTGTCACAGCGGATGGCGGTCTTGAACATTACGATGGCACTTTGACTATAATGGACAATGATGGAACTGTGGTTGCAAGGTGCGTTGACCCAACAACTTACGGCGACTTCGTCGGCGAAGCCGTCGAACCTTACTCGTTCATGAAGTTTCCGTACTTCAAAGCAGTCGGCTACCCCGAAGGCTTCTACAGAGTTGGCCCACTAGCAAGGCTTAACGTTGCGTCCCACTGCGACACTCCACTTGCAGACGAAGAATTGAAATGCTTCAAGAAACTCGGCAAAAACGGCGTCGTTCAAAGCACCTTCCACTATCACTATGCGCGCCTTGTTGAGTTGCTGTTCTGTATTGAAAAGGCGCAGGAGCTGCTTGAAGACCCAGAAATTCTATCTGAACATGTTACTTCGAAGGCGTTGGTTAACAACTACGAGGGCGTTGGCGTCGCTGAAGCACCAAGAGGCACCTTGATCCACCACTACAAAGTTGATCCTCAAGGCATGATCACTTGGAATAATATGATTATCGCGACGGAACACAACAACATCGCCTACAACAGGGCAGTAACGCAGGTCGCCAAAAAATACGTGAAAGCAAAAACGTTGCAAGAAGGTATGCTGAATCGTGTGGAAGCTGTGATCCGGGCGTTTGATCCTTGCCTTAGCTGCGCGACCCATGCAGTCGGCCAGATGCCGCTTGACATAAAACTGTTTGATGTAGAGGGCAAACTTGTCGACCGCAAAACACGCTAAAACCCAACAACTTTCTTTTTTCTTTTCAATGATTAAACTGTAATCGACACAGCTACGATAACAAAAGTACCCATCCGCAACGGACTATGTCAAATCGGAGTTGCTCTAACGGCAAAATCGGTTATCTTATTGCTTCGTCTATCCTTGAATCACGCCTTGTCCGCGTAACTTCCTTGAAAAGCTCCAAACACTCTTTTTTGGTGGGCGCTTCAATGCAGATGCTTCCGTAAGCTCCGATGTCAATCCTATATTTCTTTCCTTCACCCTCTTCTCCTTGAACCATAATTTACCCTACCTCTTCCTTAAAGTTCCAGACTGATAATGCCCAGTTTCTTCGTGTGCGCTTATAAGCTTAATCCTTATGCACGAATATATCCAAAACAATACAGCGCCAAAACGATTACTAAAATCGCAGCTTTTTCCTCATTTTAACTTTTTTCTTGATGGTAAATTAAAAAGAGTTTATAAAATCGCTTCCTAACTTACAGAGTTGAAGGAGCGAGCGATAGGACATGAGCAGAAAAGAATCATGCGACAACACGGAATATACTTCTGGCTTCAAAATTACCCATGAAAAAGACGGTTGGTTTGTCGCTGTCAAAGGCGAATACAAGCTTAGAGCTAAATCAGCGAAAGAAATCGATGAAATGATAAAGAATTTCAATGAGCCAAAGAAAGTAGCTGGAGCAAGACGCAAACCGTAACCATTATCAATTCCTCCTATAGAAAAATCGAGCTCTACCATTCCAGAGCTCATAGATGATTTATTCCTGTTTCTCTTCGCTTTTACTCTGTGATGTCTCTGAGCGCAAGAAAAGATTTAATCATAACTTTAATATTGACCCGTTATTTTTGGTCGGGTTCAACTTTGACCGTAATGTTTGATCCCTTTATGCCAGCCAATGGCGGAAGGATGTGGGAGATAAATTGTTCTGCTTGCATGTTCGAACTGTGCCGTTTTGGCTGTATTCTTTCCAGCCGTCCTCTTCCTTTCGGAACTTTTTGTGTCCTCTTATCTTTCGACAGGATGTAGATAGTGCATTCTGAGTTTTTCATGATTATTCCTTTTGTTGATTGGAATCGAAAATTTGGTTTATTGGGCTGTTCTTCTTGTGCCGCAGTTCGGGCAGGTTAGGGTGGTTTCAGGCTTTTCTGTTTGGCAGTATTGGCATGCAACGAGGCGCACTTTTGGTGGTTCGTTTTGGGGTTTTTCGTTTGGTGGGATGACTTGCAGAATAATTTCTTTGGTTGTTACGTCTGGTCTCCCGTGGACGGCAATAATCCCTTTGATTTCCCACTGGACATTGTCGGCTGCGGACATGAAGGTTGGGCGAGCGCCTGCAGGTATGGGTACTGTGAATTGAAAGCTTTGGGTGACGCCGTTTGCAAGGTCGATGGCTTGGTTGCAGGGTGGTTTTGCTTGATAGAGGATGCGGTTTTCGGTTATTTGCCGGCTGACGACCATTTTGAGCGCGGGGTCATACTCGGTTTTCATGATTTGCGCGGTTTCGGTGCATTTGATTTCGCAGCGGATTTCGTCTGCTTGGATTTCTTCATGCGGCGTAACTGTGATAGTTCCTTCTATGTTTTCGCCTAAGACGCCGTATTGGTCCGACAGTTGCAGGTTGACATCTGCTTTTGGAGCGATTAAGTGGCCTTCGAGTTTTTTTAGGAATCCCCTGGGTACCGCATAATATTTTGAGTTGAGCGCTTAAAAGCTTTTTAGGAAATATAGGCGGCAAGAAGATTGTGTTGGACGGATAGGCTTTTCAAAGATGGCTGTAATTGTTTCCTTTTGCGCGAAAGGCTGCCGCGGACTCCTCATAAGGTTTCACTTCTGGGGCTTGTTTTCGTCACGGTCTTCGGCTTCCACGTTAAGTCGAGGTGATGGCCGTCTGTTGACTTTAGTTGACGTTAATTGACTTTTGTTGACGTTAGTTGACGGTAGTCGACTTTTGCAGACGACAGTTGACGTTAGTAGACTTTAGTTGACGCAACCTGCAACCATTCCAAGCCCCATTCCAAAAAAGCAACCCAAAACACAAAGAAAATTTTTTCGCCCGTGTGAATAATTATATTTGCATCAAAAAACAACTAAAGATTTAAGGACTTATAATGTCAATGAGGCTTAAGTAAATCGGGAAAGGGGTATGGAAAAACAAGATTGGCGACATGGAAGAATGATGTTTGGATTTACTGAAGATTTAAATGGTTGAGGCTGGCATTTTGGGTAAATAAGCATGTAAGGTGCTTCCTTACCAGTCAAGGCGAGTTATATGGCTGAGACAGCAGTTGTTAATCCTTCGGGTAAAGAGCCCATCAAAGCTTCTGAGATAGACCCCAAATTCAAGTATCAACTGCTAAAGATGCATGGAAGCGAGAAAATCCTCAAATGCTTCCAATGTGGAACCTGCACCTCAGACTGTCCCGTAGCAAGGTACAGTGACAGTTACCGCCCAAGAACACTTATCCACATGGCTCAACTTGGATTAAAAGACCGCGTTTTAAAAAGTGACACTTTATGGCTATGCGCAGCTTGCTTCACATGCACAGATCGATGCCCACAAGGCGTCGAAGTGGCAAGCGTAATCCGAGTTTTCCGCAATTTAGCCGTAGAAAACGGGTGCGTACCCCAAGTTTTCAAAGACCAAACCGCAAGCCTACTCGAATCAGGCTACGCCTACAAAATTCCAGATTTAAGGATTAAAAAACGCGAAGTCCAAGGGCTTCCACCTTTACCTAAAGGCAACCCAGAGAAAGTTAAGAAAGTCCTTAAAGACGTAAGGTTTATTGAATCCGTCCAGAAACCCGCAGGAGGACAAGCTGCTGGGCAGTAAATACCTCATTTTCCTTGGCTGCGCTATTCCCTACCGCGTTTCAGCATATGAGATTTCCGCACGCAAAGTCCTCGCTAAACTCGACGTTGAATTGGTCGAGATGCCCGAGTTCAACTGTTGCGGCTTGCCTTTTGATCCTGTTAGCCACGAAACCATGCTTATTCTGGCTGCCAAAAACTTGGCGTTGGCAGAACAGCAAGGCTTGAATGTTCTCACGCTTTGTCCAGGCTGCGCTGGGTCTCTGAAGAAAACTAACAAAATCCTAAAAGAAGACAAAGCGCTGAAAGAGAAAATTAACCGTCACCTCAAAGAAGCGGGGTTGGAGTTCAAGGGAACCGTTGAGGCAAAGCATCTTTTGCAGGTGCTCAAAGAAGATGTGGGTATTGAAAAAATCAAAGCCTCAGTCACCAGACCACTATGTATGCTCAAGGTCGCCGAACATAATGGCTGCCACATTTTAAGACCTAAACAATATATTGGTTTTGACGACCCGGAAGACCCGCAGACTCTCAAAACGCTAATCGAAGCAACGGGAGCTACATGCCTCGACTACATTGACGAAACTGAATGCTGCGGAGCGCCCAGCGTAGGAGTCAGCGACAAAATTGCTCTTCAACTCGCAAGAGATAAGCTCAACCACGTTAAGATGGTTGATGCACAAGCTTTAATCACGATTTGCCCGTTTTGCCACATAATGTACGATACAAATGAGCTTCGAATAGAGAAAACATTTAATGAAACCTATGGAATTCCCATACTCCACTACCCACAACTACTCGGGTTAGCAATGGGCTTAACTCCTGAAGAATTGGCCTTCGGCGAACTCAGAGTAAACGCATCAAAAATAATAAAGCAAGTAACTGAGGAAGTATGCAAACAATGAGTAAAAACAAGTTGAAAATAGCCTTTTACTGGGCTGCAAGTTGCGGCGGCTGCGAAATAGCAGTCTTAGATTTGAACGAGAAAATCCTAGATGTGGTAGCATTAGCCGACATAGTTTTTTGGCCAGTAGCCATAGACGTCAAATACAAAGACGTCGAAAACATGCCTGACAAAGCCATCGACATCACATTCTTCAACGGATCCATCCGGAACTCAGAACAAGAACACATGGCAAAAGTGCTGAGGCAAAAATCCAAAACCCTCGTTGCCTTCGGCTCCTGCGCTCATCAAGGAAGCGTACCCGGACTAGCAAACCTGAACGACAAAAACGAGATTTTCGAGCAAGTCTACGTTAAAGACAAATCAAACGTTAATCCGCAGCTAACCATGCCTAAAACCCAAACCCAAGTGAAGGAAGGCACCCTCAAAATCCCCGAGTTCTACGACACAGTAAAAACTTTGGCCCAAACAGTCGACGTCGACTATTACCTTCCAGGTTGCCCACCTCCAGTCAAACTAATCGCGAGCGCAGTTGACGCTATCGCAAGCGGCAAGCTACCGCCAAAAGGCTCAGTACTCGCCCCACTCAAAGCAGTATGCGACGAATGCCCACGAAAACGCGAAAACAAGAAAATCGACAAAATCTACCGTGTCTACGAGAAAACTCCTGAACCCGAAAAATGCCTGCTTGAACAGGGCATTCTCTGTATGGGACTTGCTACCAGAAGCGGCTGCGGCGCACAATGCTTGAAGGTTGACATGCCTTGCACAGGCTGCGGTGGACCAGCTCCGAATGTGCCTGAACAAGGTGCAGCGATGATTTCTGCTTTAGCTTCGATTCTAGGGTACGAAGGTGAACCGGGAAAAACTACATATACTGAAAAAGAGATTGAACAGTTGCTTAGCCAAGTGAAAGATACCGTTGGCACATTTTATATGTACAGTTTACCAGCGTCGATCTTGAAGAGAAAGGTGATTAAGAAATGAAAGAAATAATCATAGACCCGATAACTACGGCTTGAAGGACACGGAAACGTATCCATATTCTTAAACGACAAAGGCGAAGTTGAAAACGCATACCTCAAAATCCCAGAGTTGAGAGGTTTCGAGAAATTCTGCATCGGCAGAAAAGCCGAGCTCATGCCACAACTCACCACAAGAATCTGCGGTGTCTGCCCAGTTGCACATCACTTCGCAGCTACCAAAGCCCTGGACGCAGCTTTCCATGTTGAACCACCCGAACCAGCAAAGAAACTTCGGGAACTCATGTACACCGCTTACTTCATCTACGACCACATCCTACACTTCTACTACCTCGGCGGACCAGACTTCATAGTTGGACCAGACGCACCGCCAGAAAAACGCAACATTCTAGGAGTAATCGAAAAAGTCGGAATGCCCATCGCCAAAGAAGTCATAAAACACCGCGCTTACGGTCAAAAAATGACTGAGATCATTGGTGGTAAAGCCACTCACCCCGTCTGCGGCCTACCCGGAGGAATCAGCAAGCCTCTGAGCGAAGAAAACAGGAAAGAAATAGAGACAATGGCGGCTTCATGCGTAGATTTCGCGCAGTTCACACTAAAAATCTTTCATGACATCGTGTTGGGTAACACAAAATATGTTGAATTAATCAAAAGCCAAGCCTATACAATGCCAACCTACTATATGGGCACAGTAGACAATAACAACAAAGTCAACTTTTACGACGGCAAAATCCGCGTAGTTGACCCATCAGGAAAAGAATTCCTCAAATTCGACTCGCAAGACTACCTCAAACATATCGCTGAACACGTTGAAGAATGGACCTACAGCAAATTCCCGTACCTTAAAGCAGTCGGCTGGAAAGGACAAATCCCCGGCAAAGACAGCGGTGTCTACCGCGTTGGTCCACTGGGACGATTGAACGCTTCAAACGGCATGGCGACACCCTTGGCCCAGGCAGAATACGAAGTCATGTACAAGACCTTGGGCGGCAAACCAGTACACAGCACGTTGGCTTTCCATTGGGCACGTTTGATTGAGTTGCTCTACGCTACTGAACGAACCATGGAGCTCGTTAAGGACCCAGAAATCACCAGCACAAACGTCCGCAACAAGCCCGGAGAACCAGGCGAAGGAGTAGGCATCGTAGAAGCGGCGCGCGGCACATTGATCCACCACTACGTCTTAGACAAAGATGCGCTCGTTAAAGACGTAAACCTGATTGTTGCTACAACCAATAATTACCCAGCGATCTGCATGAGCATTCGCGACGCGGCAAAAGGCTTAATCCACGAAGGCAAAGTCGACCAAGGCATACTGAACATGGTTGAAATGGCTTTCAGAGCATACGACCCGTGTTTCGGATGCGCAACACACGCTGCAGTCGGGCAAATGCCTCTAACTGTAGAAGTCTTCAACGCCGACAAACAGCTAATCGACTCTGTCAGCCGGTAAACCAAACCCTATTTTTAAAGGGCAAAATTTTTTCTCTTTAGTTAAGCTAAATTCCACTAGACAAATCTTATAAGCGCTTGCTATCGAATAATCTTTTGGCTGGACGGAAAATGAAGAGTCTTATAGTTTTTTATTCGCGAACGGGTAACGCGCGTTTCGTTGCTCAAACAATAGCTGCTCAAATAGGCGCTGACACCGAAGAAATCGTGGACCTAAAAAAGCGGGGTGGTGCACTTGGTTTCATAGGCAGCGGATCCGACGCTAGACGTGGCAAAGAAACTGAAATAGCCCCAACCCAGAGGTCACCAGCCGACTATGATCTTGTAATCGTGGGAACTCCAATATGGGCTGGAAGACCAACCCCTGCGATAACGTCTTACCTTAAGAAAAATGATCTTAGCGGAAAGAAGGTAGCGGTTTTTTATGTTCAGGGCGGAAAGAAACCTCAAGGCATGGAGCAAACTAAAGCGTTGATTCCCAATTCCACCTACCTGGGTGACCTGATGCTAATTGACGCCTTAAAACACAAAGCGGCCTCGGAAAAACAAATCATTGAATGGTGCAAAACCCTCACCTCCGCATAGGCAGTGTCCACAGGCCTTTGTGCAGCTTACCCCTTACCTTTGAGGGTAAACCCTTATGTGCATTCTCGAACTTCTCTTTTGATTTGATTTGGAATGCAACCTCAGCCTCCTAACCCGGAACATAAACGGATGAAGCGTGAAAAGAAAACCATAGGATACATGGTTGAGATCTACTGCAAAAACCATCATGGAACCGACGGCGGACTCTGCCCCGAATGCGGACAATTCGAAGAATATGCTTTTCTGCGGCTTGACAAATGTCCGTTTCAAGACAAAAAAAGCACTTGCGGCAAATGCCTAATCCATTGTTATCGACCCGACATGAAAGAAAAAGTCAAGCAAGTCATGCGGTATTCAGGACCACGAATGCTCCTTCATCACCCCACTCTAGCGCTACATCATGTATGGGACAGCCACCGAAAACCGCCAAAACTGGCAAAAAAGTAAACTAGCGCTATCGGCAAGCTTTTTCAAGCTACAAGTTTATTCCTTTGGCAGGTGCCTAAGTGGGTTCATTTATTGAAAAAGACCTTAAAACCTGGTTGGTTAATGCCGAGAAAATCGTTTTGGCCGGAGTAGGTAACCCTATTCGATCAGACGATTACGTTGGGTTAAAACTCGTTGAAGACCTCAAAGGCAAGCTGCCTCCCAAGGTTCTTCTTATTGAGGCTGAGACCGTTCCCGAAAGCTACCTCTCCGACATAGAAGCGTTCCACCCCTCGCACGTTCTGCTGATTGACGCTGCTTTTTTGGGGTTAAAGCCGGGGACGCTAGTCTCGTGGATGCGGAAAGAATCGTGGAAACCTCGGCAGTAACAACACACCTATTGCCTCTGAGGGTTTTCTGCGAGTTCGTTAAGCAGTCGACTGGCGCTAAAATTGGTTTGCTCCTGGTTGAGCCGATGAGCATGGAGTTCAGTGAAGGTTTGACCGCTCCTGTTCAAGCCACGGTGGAACGATTGATAAAAGTTTTGCTTATGGTGCTGGGTTAGTTTCTTTTCTTTTGAAAACGTAGTCTATTGTGAATCTTTCTTTTCCCAGTGAATAATTGGTTTCTTTGAGTTCGATCTGGTCTTTTGTAACCCACTTTGCGATTATGTACTCTTCTAATTCTTGGTCCTCGAAGGTGCCTCTCCACTTGAGTTCAAGGGTTTTGTCATCCTTCCAGTTGCCGATATGGTCATGTGCTTCGCCCTCAGAAGTCATGCCGAAAAGATGTACTTTCTGAGTGAGTTGATCAAAACTCCACAGGTCATTCTCATAGAAGTCATCGTAGCCTTCGATGTGAGTATCTATTTCAGAGTTTACTCCCACAGGAGGAATTTCCACAGCGGTCATTTCGCCGCAGCCGCTTACAATTTTGCCGTCAGCTGTCCGCAATGCTATGCCTACGCTCCATTCTCCGATGAGTTGCCTGATCAACTCGAGCTCTTTGGGGGTTTGAACGCTTTCCGTCATAAAACCAAAACCAACAATCAAAAGCAGTCGCTGAAACGTAATAAAGAGATGTGGTTGCTTCCCTACAACAACTCGATGCGAGTTACGTTAATTAGCAGGTTTCCAATTAGCTATAGAAAGGTATGTTTTATGGCTGGAAAAGCAGTTATTGTAATGGGTTCAGAACGGGATCTGGATTTTTCCCGTGGAATAGCCAAATACCTCAAAATGCTGGGTGTGAGCTACGAGTTTCGAGTTGCGTCTGCACATAAGACCCCCGAGAAAGTTCTGGAGTTAATCAGGGAATTCGAAGCTGAAAAAGTCGTCTATGTAACAGTTGCAGGACGCTCAAACGCCCTCAGCGGCTTCATCGACGGAAACTCATCCAAACCCGTAATCGCGTGTCCACCCTACTCAGAAACCTTCAGCGGCGCAGACATTTTTTCTTCACTTAGAGTTCCAAGCGGAATAGGTTCCGTCGTCACAATCGAAGCTGAAGGAGCAGCAATTGCAGCAGCAAAAATTCTTGGCTTAGAAGACAGCGTTGTAGCTGAAAACGTCAAGCAATATCAGGGATCAAAGAAGAAAGAACTCGAGAAAGCCAACGAATCAGTGAAAAAACTTAAATAAACAAGCCCTTTCCTTTTCCCGTTGGATTTTAACCTTATTTCTTGCCCTTCTTTTTGTTAGTTAACGGTAAGGTTAAATGAGATAGCGATAAACGGATACTGTAACAGAATCAGAATAGCCGAGGGACATTGGGATTGGGAAGCGTGAAAGACCTAGAACTAATAAAGAAACCAACAGCCGAGGCGATGGGAGTTGGCAGATTCCACTTTTCAGACCGTTACAGCGTCTTTGATTGGGGGGAAATGCCTGATCAAATAGGCGGCAAAGGCGCCGCGCTCTGCCTCATGGGCGCGCTCTGCTTTGAACAACTGGAGCGCAAAGGCGTGAAATCCCATTATCGGGGTTTAGTCGGCTTTAATGGCAATGGCAAAGCCGTAAGAATTAAAGAGATTAAACAACCTTCAAACGTCATGGAAGTCAGTTTAGTTAACGTTTACAAACCTAGAACAAGCGTTGCCGGCGGCAGACTAATGCATGACTACAGCATGTACACGCCTGAGTTGAAGAACTGCCTGATCCCGCTGGAAATCATCTACAGAAATGGTCTGCCCGAAGGTTCATCTGTTTTCAAAAGGCTTGAAGAGGGAAAAATCAAACTTTCTGATTTAGGCTTAGACCATTCTCCCACGTCCGGCGAGCAATTTGCTAAACCCATTTTCGATGTTAGCACCAAACTCGAGGAGACGGATCGCTACTTGACTTGGCAAGAAGCGCAAAAAATTGCGGGTTTGACCGACTTGGAACTTGAGAAAATCCAGGCGATTCTACTCAAAGTGGATGAAACAATAACTGAAATCGCCTTGAAGGCTGGATTGAAAAATGAGGATGGAAAAATTGAGTTAGCCTTCGACGAAAACAGAGAATTGATGGTTATCGACGTTGTTGGGACGCTTGATGAGTGCCGATTTACCTATGAAGGTGTGCATGTAAGCAAGGAGGTTGCAAGGCAGTTTTACAAGAAGACACGTTGGTACACGGATTTGGAGCAGGCAAAGAAGGAGGCGGAAGCCAAAGGTATACTAGATTGGCAGTCACTTTGCAAGTCGAAGCCGCCTAAGCTGGAGCCTAAACTTAAGACCCTGATCAGCGAAATGTATATGGCTGCTGCTAACGAGATGACGGGGCATAAACTGTTTAACGCGCCCCTGCTTTCCCAAGTTATAGCCGAATACAAAGAGTCAATGAAGGGACAAAAATGTTAAGCGACAGCATCAAGCAAATAATAAAGAAATATGATTCTAACATGATTCGCATAGGCGTTTTGGGTTCACATTCCGCGCTAGAGATTGCTTCAGGTGCAAAACAGGAAGGCTATGAAACAGTTGTAGTCTGCCAAAAAGGAAGAGAAAAAACCTACACCAAGTATTACCGAAACCTGTTCGACCACGTCATTATGCTTGATAAATTCTCGCAAATAACCAATGAAGCAACGGTGAAGCGACTCACTGACTTGAACACCGTTTTTGTTCCCAACCGTTCCTTCTCCGTGTATGCTGGCTACGATGACATTGAGAAAAAGTTTGCCGTGCCACTGATGGGAAACCGTTCGATGCTGCGAACAGAAGAACGCAACACACCGAGAAACCAGCTTTACCTTCTGCAAAAGGCTGGGATAGCGACGCCGAAGACGTTCGAGACAGCGGAAGAAATTGACCGCTTAGTAATTGTGAAAGTTCCAGAAAAAAAACGTGCAATTGAACGCGCCTTTTTCTTTGCGTCTTCTCCTGAAGAATATGTTAAAACCTCTCAAAAACGAATAATGCAAGGAATAATAACTTGTGACGCGTTGGAAAAAGCGATTATAGAAGAATATGTCATAGGGGCTAAATTTAACGCTAATCTGTTTTGGTCGTCATTAACCGACGAAATCGACCTATTGGGTTTTGACAGGCGAATCCAAACAGACCTCGACGGAGTGCTGGATCTGCCCGCGTTGGAACAGCTAGAGTTAGGCATCCCCACTCAGAACATCGAAATCGGCCACATGGGCGCCACCATGCGGGAAAGTCAAATAGAAAAAATCTTTGAAGCCGCAGAAAAGTTCGTGGATACCTGCAAGAAAGAATATCCGCCAGGCATGATCGGTTTGTTCGCTTTGCAGGGCGCCGTGACCAAGGATTTGGAATTCTTTGTTTTCGACGTTAGCCCCCGTGTTCCCGGATGCCCCTGCGTGGAGCCAACTTCGCCTTACATGAAATACAAATATGGAATGGAAGTCGGCCCCGGTAGACGCGTCGCCATGGAAGTTAAGCGGGCAATCAAGGAAGGAAGGCTTGCGGAAGTGGTTACGTGATAACAGAGGCGGACATTGGCAAAATCCTCGAAAAATACGATGAGAAAAAACTATCAATCGGCACTTTAGGTTCTCACAGTTCACTTAACATTTTCAAGGGCGCCAAAGAAGAAGGCTTCCGCACGGTCTGCGTCTGCAAAGAAAAAGACGCAATAATGTACCGGAAGTACCCGCTCGTAGACGACCTGATCATAGTGAAAGACTTCACGGAACTCTTGAGCGAAAAGTTGCAAGAGAAACTTCGCAGCTTAAACGTCATCTTGATTCCACACGGCTCCTTCACCGCTTACCTTAGCACTGAAGAGTTAACCGACAGCCTCTTCGTGCCCATGTTCGGAAACCGCCAGCTACTCCAATGGGAAGCAAACCGCAAATCCCAAGAAGAATGGCTACGACAGGCAGGGCTCCTGTTGCCGGCAACATTCAAAACGCCAGAGGACATCGACCGTTTGATCATCGCCAAACTGCCCGGCGCCAAAGGCGGAAGAGGATACTTCTTGGCGAATTCGCCGAAAGCCTTCCACAAAAAATTCAGCGAACTCGTAAAACGCGGCTTGCTCAAAAACGAGGATTTGCCTCTGATTCATTTGCAGGAGTACGCTCTTGGAGTCAACGTTTACCCAAGCTATTTTAGCTCCATTATAAATGATGACGTTGAACTGCTTGCTATGGACAGACGTTATGAATCAGCGGTGGACTCTATTGGCAAAATCCCCGCAGCCGAACAACTCGAGATCGACGTTAACCCAACCTACACCGTTGTCGGCAACTTCCCGATTGTGCTTCGAGAATCTTTGCTTCCTGAAATCATGCGAATGGGAGACAACGTGCATAAAAAAGCCAAAGAGCTTGCACCGCCTGGAATCATAGGACCCTTCTGCTTGGAAACCGTTATAACCGATGACCTCAAAATCTTAACGTTCGAAATCTCCGCACGTATAGTTGCGGGAACAAACGTTGGCATCGGCACTTCACCCTACGCTTACCTCAAATACGGAGAAAACATGTACATGGGCAGACGCATCGCCAAGGAAATAAAAGAGGCATTAAAAAAGAATAGGCTGCAAGAAATCTCAGCTTAAAACATTGGCTAAGACAGGCAAGTCTTCAACAGATTCTCAAAGTCGCTTCTCAACCCGCTTTTCTTGTAAGCCCTCAAAACCCCCATCAACTCCCATTTGTCCTTTCCCCCCAGCGTTTCAGCTAAAATCTTTGATGCGGAGCTATTGCCACTGAAAAGATACTGGCAAACCGCAGTAACATTAGCCACTCTTCGTTCTACGCTGGCAGTTTCAAAATCAACAATAAAAGGATTCCCCGCCTTATCCACAAGCAAATGCTTAGGGGCCTTGCTTAGCTCACCGTGATCCAACCCCGCCTGATCCAGCCTATAGCACTGGTCCAAAATTTCTCCCAAAACCCGCTTAACCTTCAATTGATCCATGTTTGTTTCCAGCCATTTTGAAATCACGCTTCCATCGATGAGCTGCATCAGAAGAAAATTCTTGCTTGCCGTTATCAGCCGAGCACCCACGTTTGCGGAGTTTGCCACCGAGAGCATCTGGGCTTCGTGGAGCAGGTCGACTCGGTCAGCGTCTGTCCTTCGGATTTTAAGGGCAACTCTCTTCCCATTCAGGTGCGCGACTACAACAACTCCGACAAAACCTTTACCCAACACTGGAACCCCAACTCCGAAGAGGCTGGATGATCCCGAAAACTCAAGAGCTGAGACACCGAGGCTACACAATTCTTGAACCCGATTTTGCAGTTCGTTATCGTTGGGTTTTGGGAAGCACAGGACCAACGGGTAAGGCTCTTGGCTTAGTTGCTCAACTGGAACGATTATGGGATTCTTCACCTGTCGGTTCCTTCTATGGCACGATTAGTGGACCGCCGGATTATAAGTTTAACATCGGGACGCGAAAAAGCCTCTTCACTTCGAACTCAAAAGCTATCATATGATCAAAGGACATTAAGTTCAAGTGGCGCATGGATTTGGTTAGAACCCTTCTTATAGTCTATCATTTAAAGACGGAAAAACCAAGAAGATGGCTTCCAGAATAGGTGAATGACCGCGCAAGTCTGGTGTAAACGTGGTTTTGAGAACAGTCGAAAACTGAACCATGGATAACTTGGCTTCTGCAGACGGTTTGGTTGTAGGTTCGCCAACGCATTACAGCAACATTGATTGGCAAATTAAGCGCTTCATGGATGAGACTGTTCTGGCTTTCTGCTCAAAGGGGAACTCGCTTGGAAACAAAGTATGCGGCTGCTTTACATCCACAGGAGCATACGCCGATGGGAAAGAGTGCCTCAGAATACTGGAGTTGGCGTTTGGAGTTGCCCTGAAGATGAAAATTGCTCCGGGAATAATTCTTGAATCAAAAGACATGGATACAGGCAATATCACTTTATGTTTCGAGTTTGGGCAAAAAATTTCGCGAGAAATAACGCAGTGAAGGGCACTTCTTGCCTTTGTCATGTGAATGCACATAAGCCACATAGCCTGTATGGCTGGAATGGAACGTAATCAGCAGAGAAGCCAAATCAAATCGGGCATCCGCGTAAAAATCGTTTTGAAGCAGGATCAGCAAAGCGGCAAATTAACCGAAGGCGTCGTCAAGGATATTCTCACTAACAGCTCAACTCATCCGCACGGTATCAAGGTGCGGCTTACGGACGGCAAAGTCGGCAGAGTGCAAACAATATTAAAATAACGAGTCGCCTGAAGAATTATAAATTTAATAGGGTGACGGCAATATCTGGATTCTGTTTGGTTATTAGCTATGCCGAGGTTCAAGCAGACAGCGCAGGTTCAACAGCTTATGAGCAGCAAGGAGCTTATCCGAAACATCGGCATAATCGCGCACATTGACCATGGAAAAACCACTCTTTCCGATTCCCTGCTGGCTGGTGCAGGATTGATTTCGACCGCTATGGCTGGAACAGCCAGAGTGCTGGATTACCTTGATGAAGAGCAAAAACGAAAAATCACAATCAAAACAGCAAACATAACACTGCTCTATCAAACCGCCGAAAACCCCTTCATAATCAACCTTGTCGATACTCCCGGGCACGTGGATTTCACAGGCAAGGTAACGAGGTCTCTTCGCGTTATTGACGGCGCTGTCGTGGTTGTGGACGCGGTTGAGGAGATTATGGCTCAAACCGACATCCTAACTCGTCAAGCGCTTGAGGAACGTGTTTGCCCCGTACTCTTTATCAATAAAGTAGACAGGCTGATTACTGAGCTGCAGCTAAATGAGGCGCAAATTCAAAAAAAACTTGACCATATAATCAGCAGCTTCAACGATCTGATAGAACTCTACGCCCAAGAACCCTTCAGAAATCGATGGAAGGTCAGTGCAAATCTGGGTAACGTGGCTTTCGGCGCAGCACTGTACGGCTGGGGCTTCACTTTGAACATGGCAAAGCAGAAGGCCATAAAGTTTTCAGACATAATAAAAGCCTGTCAGCAAGGCAAGGGCGAAAAACTGCAGAAGAAACTGCCCGTTTACGAAGCCATTTTTGAAATGGCCATCAACAAAGCTCCTAACCCTCGGGAAGCCCAAGCCTATAGAGTTGAGGCAATTTGGGATGGGCAGGTTAACTCGCCGATTGGGAAAGCTCTGGTCGAATGCAGCGACGATGGACCCGCGGTTTTCTGCGTGACTAACATGCACTCCAACGGAGACGAAGGCACAGTTGCAACTGGAAGACTGTTCTCAGGTAAACTTGAGAAAGGCATGCGGCTGCATCTTGTCGACGCCCTAACTGAAACAGTCGTCAATCAGATTACTGTAGATATGGGTTCACTCAGAGAAGAGGTAAGCTGGATTTCAGCGGGCAACTTGGCATCTTTAAATCTGACTGGGAAAGTGGCAGCTGGTGAAACCCTCGTGGACATAGCTCACAAAGCCGAAATGGTTCCTTTCGAAGGCATAAGCTATGTTTCCGACCCTGTAGTCACTTTGGTGGTTGAACCTAAGAACCCGAAAGACATTCCCATTTTACTTGAGGCGCTGGAGAGGCTTGCAAGCGAAGACCCTAACTTTAAGGTGGCTGCCGACAACCAAACCGGGGAGTATCTTCTAAGCGGCATGGGCGAGCTACATTTGGAAGTCGCAATTAACCAGCTGAAAAACAACGTGGGCCTAGATGTTACAGTGTCTTCACCCAGGGTTGTTTATATGGAGACTGTTGAGAAAGGAGGTGTCGCTGCATTGGCGAAGAGCCCAGATAAGCAAAGCAGTTTCTGGGTGGCGGTTGCTCCTGATGGGCGGGAGATTGAAGAGCAAGTGGATGTTCTATCAGTTGATGAGCACCGCAACGTCTTGTTGGATTGCAGCGGAAAAACCGAGCCTCTGCCCGAAGAGGTTTTGGAAGCTTTAATCGGCGGGTTCGAGTTCGCGTGCAAAGCTGGTCCATTGTGCGGGGAACCGGTGCGTCATTTGAAGGTTAGCTTGGTTGATTTCCAACTGAGCAGCGAATTTAACTGTGACGAGGTTATGCGCGGTGTTGGAAAGGCAATCTTCGGCTCTTTCCTCTCTGCACAACCTGTCCTTCTTGAACCAATCTATAAAATAATACTTACCGTTTCATCAGAACTTGCCAGTGAATCCTCAAGAATCCTCAGTAGCAGACGCGGAAAAGTCACTTTGTTTGAACAGAAAGGGTTGCAAACAGTGATCAGCGGTTTTATCCCGGTTTCTGAAACATTTGGCTTCTCAAAAGAACTTCGCTCGGCGACTTCGGGCAGGGCTTTTTGGCAATCTTTCTTTGATCACTGGGAGAAAATGCCTCAAAAGTTGGATTCACAGGTCGTAGCTGATTTGCGCCACTGCAAAGGTCTCTCGCCCGAAGTGCCAAAACCAGAAAAGTTCATGGAGTGACCGAAATGCGGATGACCCTGGCTGTCCCGTTTGATTTGGATTTTTCTCTTTGTTGTGGCCAGGTTTTTCGTTGGAGGAAAATCGAGGGTTGGTGGTATGGCGTCGTCGGAGCAAAAGTGTTAAAGATTCGCCAATGCGGCGCCGAATTAGAGTTCGAGGGAGTCGACGCTGACTTTGTTAGCCGTTACTTTGGTTTAACCGACGATTTAGGGCAAATCAGCCGATGGATCGACAGGGACCGATACATCCACAAGGCACTGTGCCGTTTTGAAGGGCTACGTATTGTTCGGGAGGACCCCTGGGAATGCCTCATCAGTTTCATCTGTGCAACCTACAAAAGCATAGCAGCGATTGAGCAGATGGTCCACAAGATTTCCGCGAAATTTGGCGAGAAGAAAGCGTTCGAGGGGAAGGATTTTTACGTTTTCCCATCTGTCGATAAGTTGGCTTTGGCAAGTGAAAACGGGCTGAAAGAATGCGGCTTAGGCTACAGAGCGAAGTACGTGCAAGCGACGGCGCGGAGAATTCATGAAGAAAAAATAGACCTTGAAACCCTAAAATCCATGCCTTACCTTGACGCTAGAAAGGTCCTTGTTGAGTTTCCCGGCGTTGGGTTAAAGGTCGCTGATTGCGTGCTGCTGTTTTCGCTTGAGAAAACAGAGGCGTTCCCAGTGGATGTTTGGGTCAAACGCATACTGCTTAGGCACTACGCGAATGAACTTCCAGAAGAACTTCTAAAGAAGGTTTCGGCGCACACTTCATTAAGCAACAGGGACTACGAAAAACTAAACGCGTTTGGAAGAAACTACTTCGGCAGATACGCAGGTTACGCCCAAGAATACCTCTTCCATTACGAGCGAACACAGCGCTAGGATGCGTTGGCCATAAGAAAGATTCAAATAATAAACGGTGTTAATCAAGCAATTCCTAACTGAAATAAGGTGTTTGGAATGGCGGCTGAAGAAGGCAAGATTAAGCAGTTGATTAGGCAAAAAAGGGTTTTTCTCAGGGAAACTTTGAAGGATTATTCTGCGGGCGGCACCGATATGCTTGATGATGTCGAAAGATACCTTGAAGAGGCAAAAGAGGAACTTACCCATCGTTTGCAAGTCGTTAGCTGCTTGGGGGAAGACGAGGGAGAAGCTGCTTGGCGCAAGGAATGCCTCCAACTGTATACACAATGGTTTGAAAAATGGTTTGGCAAACCCTAGCTTCTTTCGGCGCTATCCAATCAGCTGCTTAGGCGGAAGCGGAAAATGTTTAAATGGGGTATGAAACAGCAATATTAAACGAAAGCTCGCGGGCCCGTAGCTCAGTTAGGTAGAGCGCCAGACTCATAATCTGTTGGTCAGGAGTTCAAATCTCCTCGGGCCCACATCAAAGCAACTCAAAACACACAAATTATTTGCAATAATAGACGCTCTAAAATGGTAAATGCCGCTGTTTCTTAGTCCGCAATCTCGCCTAAAAGACCAAAAAGCTTAATGATGGATTTTACGGAGTTATTGTTAGTTGGGGGTCGGCGAACCATGCTGTTCCATGTTCATTTGAGCCTTGCGAGTCACTCCAAACTTGACACCAAGGAATACAGAATGATGGAGTAAAAAGTGTACCTACCGGCTGTCCATTTGTTACTTGATTAGCTGTATAAGTTGATGACAGAACGAAAGTCATCGTTACTTGTGTCCACACATTAGTTCCAAACTTAACATAAGTATTAAATGAATCTGAAATTTGAGAGGAGATACCGTTTGGTGTTACACTGCCGTAAGATGCCCCATTAACACCATAAATATCTATACCTAAACGACCTCCCGCTTGAGGATTTCCGGAGTCAGCCGAAAGAGTTGCCGCTGAAGTCTGAATCCAACAACTGAAAACAACCGTATCCCCTGGTGAAATGTTTATCCCACCGTGGTCCACTCCCGAGTTCATCGATGAAAGTGCAACTTCCCAAGATGGTGAATCTGCATAAGTGTCGGTCGTGTCAAGCACAACGTTGAGGGCAGGACACTTGAGCCACTGAGAATCAGTGTACCAGTCACCATCGTCAATTGAAATTAAACTGTTTCCGGCGGGGGCGGATGTTGGCGCAGGTGTTGCTGTTTGAGTCGGCGTTGGCATAAGTGCTGGTGGATTAATCGAAGAATAAGCTGATGTTGAATCACGCGTTTGTATGTCGCTTGTACCAGTTGAGGTTGTTGCTGTGTATGCTTGAACATTACATTCTGAATAGTATGTTGCTTGTGAAGTGAACACTGTTACTCCAACAGTTAGACCTATGTCATTAACCGTGATGCTATCTGGGTTGTTGATGTAAACAATTAAAGTGTTGCCTGATTTGGGAGTGATTTCGCCGTTGGCTTGAGTTAATGCGGACCCTTGAGTTAGCGTGTCGCCTGAACTGATAAAGGTATAAGCGTCATTTTCTGTCAGCTCAGATGAATATCCAAGATCAGTGGTAACTGAGCCCACTACGGTAAATACGTCCGTCCAACCAACAGATTGACCTCTGATAGTAATTTTGTTTATAACTAAGTCTCGACCGCCAGTGTTAATCATCATGAACGCCGCTTGAGCTGCTCCGGCACCACTACCGCCAGTTGGATCGTACCACACGTGTAGCATCGTTATGGAGAGGCTTTCTTGTTGAATTTGAGTGCTAGTAACGTTGATGGCATAGTAAGTTACGGTTCCTGCGAGAAGCACTGAAACAACCAGAATAATCAGCGAAGTAACGACGGTGGCTAGAGCGCGCCTGCTACGTGGAAATTGCATCAATCTATCGACTGATCGATTTTTCAAGCCCTGTCAACGATTAACCCTTGGCTCAAAATAATTAGTACCTGTGTGCATAATCTTTAAGACATAATGGATTCCAACAAGACAACTTGTGCAATCAAATTCTAAGATGTTATTCATGGGATGCGAACGTTGCGCGATATTGAGTTTTTTGTGAATACCATGGGAGTAGGCATGCCCCTTGTACAATCAAAGAAATAAATTTATGTGATCTAGCGTCAAATTCATTAAAGAGCCATGAGTAAAACATTATGGGCTCTATGCTCCAGACAATCTGCTGGTCAGGAGTTAAAATCTCCTCGGGCCCACATCAAAAATTTAATTAGCGTCGGGTACGGGTGAAGCCTGCTCTGAAAACAAATCCAGCCTATGAGGCAGCGTCGTTTGTTAAGGGTCACCAGTTGATAATCGGCTTGCTGCTGGTTTTCTTCGGAGTCAGCGATGTTTGGTTTGTTATGCCTAATCTCTACGGCACTTTCCACGGGTTTTATTTGAACTGGCAAGTCTTCTATTTCTACATGCCTGAATGGCGCTTTACGATCCCGACCCTTCTAGTTATGGCGCTGATTGGAACTTTAATGCTGACGGTTTACTGCATAAGAGATATTGAGGCTGAGAGAGTTGACAATAAGGAGCACGCTGCCGTGTTGGTGACAGCGCTCGGATTCGCGTATCTGATACTAGGGGCTTGGCCGCTGTGGACACAATCGTACCCTTGGGCATGGCAGCAGGAAATTGCAAACTACGGAAACCTGCTAGTTTTGCCGCTTTTCGCAGGCAGCCTCATAGCGCTAATTGCAGGTTCGGTTTCGCTATACATTCACAGCAGAATTTACCATCAAAAACACCCTGAATGACCTCTTTTTTTTCAAACATGAAGCAAATTTTTTTGTTTGTATTTTAGGTTGCTTTCTTGTAAAGAAGCTTGAATCATTGGCAGGTTGAGTCTGAAAAAGACACTAAAATATACTATTATACAATTTTAGACATTATTAGACAATTTTAAAATTAAACCGGATGATCCGTACGCCGAACTCGAAAAGTAACCCTTTATAGGAATGCTCCAGTGGAAAAAACGCCGCGAGAAGAAAGTATTTTTCGCTTTTTTCGATTTGGGTTGCGTTTCTGGTGGGGCTTGAATTGGTGGCAAATCACGACCCAATTTGTCTCTCTTCTGAGCCAAAATCACTCTTTACGTTCATTTTTGACTTTTGCCCTTGCTTCCTATTTATTTTTGACCTGCTGTTTGCCCAACCGCTGTCACTTCTCTTCGAGGGGGCTTGGGGTTCAGTTTTTTCTGAAGCAGCACCCCTTCTATGAGGAAAAGAACCATAGCTACTCCAGTCATGCCTGTTAAGAAAAAGAAGCTGACTTGAATCACTAAACCGTTTATTAGGGTGCTCAGCAATATTATTGCTATCTCGGCTGCGAAAGCGCCAAGAAAAAAGAAGGAGTAGAACATCAAGCGCGGTACGAGGTTTCGGCCAACCCAGACGTGCCCGTTGATGTTTGTTTTCTCCTTTAAGATGTAGTCGCCATAACTGTTTCTTTCGATTAAACCCATGTCCTCAAGTTTCTGCAGATGCCTGAATGCGACGCTTGTGCTGCTTAGGTTTGCGCCTCTGGTTACGTCCCGTGTTCCCACTGGCTTTGCTGTGTGGACGATGTATGCGTAGACGTTTAATGTGTTGCCTTCAAGTTCGTCGTTAGCCACTTTATGCCAACAACCTATGGGTATGTTGTTTGCATAGCTCCAGTGGGGTTTGATGGATTCTCGATTGGCACTGGGAACGTTGGGTTACATGTTCCGTAAATAAATGCATTGCCATCTTTTGTAAGCACTATATGTTGCAGGACTTGGTTGCTTGGTCCCATGTTGACCGTGACGTTGCCGTTGTAGCTGACTGAGCCTATTCTGGTTACGTCGATGCTTAATGTTTTAGCGTTTCTAAGTTCAGATACTACTTGGTTTTGGTTTCCGTTGTAGCTTGCTATGTATGAGCTGATGAATCCTTGAGTAGAGGTTTGGTTGGTTGGTCCTCCTGGCAGACTGGTGGTGTTATATACGAATTCAGTAAAGCCTCCTGATCCACCGGGGTAGCCGTTGTAGTTTGGAATACCGTTGTATGTGACACCGTTTGCAAAGGTATAGCTGGTGCCTGGACCATAACCTGTTATAGCCATATAGCCTCCGCCTTGAATGCCTGGAATGTTGTTTATGCTTCCATAAGAGCCTATTTCCTCGATGGTTGAGCAGACAGAGTAGGTTACGTTGGCGATTGGTCCTTGGTCAGAGGAGATCTGGAACTGGTAGTATTCTATTTTTGCGTCTGCACCTTTGAGAGCCATGCCTGCAGAGGTCAATGTGACGTTTGCAAGCCCATTGAGTTCAACGCCGTCCCATGACGCAGTGCCGTTTGAGCCACTTTGGTCAAGGTTAACATAGGCGTATGTAACATTGACGTTGAACCAGGGCGTTGATACAACTTGAGCGTTAGCCATTTCAGTATTTGCTTTTGTTTGGGCCGCCATCAGGTATTCTATTGGTATTACTGTTGCGATTCCGATCGCTATGGCGAGTATTCCGCAAAGTATCAGTTTCTTTTCGATCATTTGGTTTTTCACTGTTCAGCTAAGAAGCTAAGCGCCTAATAATTCTCATCTAAGAACAGAACTGTTCCCTCACTGTTCTCAAAGAGAACACCGCTGAATCGGCGAAAAATAAGGGGTTTGTTTAAGCTTACAGTTTCTTAACTAGTAAAGCGATATTTCTTCCAAGCGTTTCGCAGTCTTCAAGGTCTTTTTTCTTAGGTGACCCCGTTACAGCCACTCCATAGTGCCTCTCGTCTGCTCTTCCCTGCACAATCATCCCGTGAACAAGCATTGCCTGCACGATGGACAGCAACGTGGTTTCGCCTCCTGAAGCGGTTCCTCCGCTGCTTGTGAAAGCTCCGCCGACTTTCCCAGTTAGCTGCTGATGAATCTGCACTGAATCATCGATTAACTTCTTGAGTTTGGCTGACATTAGCCCATAATAAGTTGGCGACCCCATAATTATGCCGTCTGCGGCAAGAAGGTCGCTGTTTTTTGTTTGCTCAACCCTTTTGACAGTGACTTCGATGCCGCCTGCTTTTTCGGCGCCTTTCGCTACGGCTAAGGCCATCGCTTCAGTGTTTCCCGATTTTGAATCGAAAACAATAAGGATTTTCGGCATACTCTCACCTTACAAGCTCCCATATTACTTCATCAACATTAAGCACTTTTGCACCGTAAACGTACTCAAGATACTTTAAAGTCTGCTCTTGCTCTTCCTTGGTAAACGCTTCCACTCCGTCTTTGGCGACAATTATTCGGTATCCTCTGAAAAATGCGTCTGCAGCGGTGTGGCGCACACAGAGTTGGGTATGCAGCCCGCCCAGGACGACGGTTTTCACTCCTTCACCCTTGTAGAGGTTCCGCAGAAGCGAGTCTAATCCTGTCTCGAAAAAACCGCTATACGTCCGCTTCTCCACAACATAATCTTTAGTTTCGTCGGGTTTCATCTCGGGGATGACTTGGGCACCTTCGGTGCCTTTTATAGCGTGGTTTCCCCATTTCCTCGTGACTTCCACGTCTTGAGGGTAGTGCGAATCGACACAGTAGATGACTGGAATATTGTTTAGGTGAGCAGTAGTTATGAGCCTTTGCAACGCTGGAACGACGGCTTTGGCACGTTCGACTTTCATGGGTCCGGAAACGAAATCGTTCTGTAAATCTATAAGCAAGAGGGCTGGTCTATCCAAAATTTCACGCTCAGAAAATAGAAAGAGGCAGACTCTTTTTAGCTTTGCCTCAAGGCTCAGTTATCAGACTGTACTGTCCAATGGTGAGTCGTTCAGCGCCATCTTTCGCAACAAAAACAGTGTCTTCTATTCTTACGCCACCATAACCTGGCAGGTAAATTCCAGGCTCATCCGTTACTACGTTTCCAGTAACCAAGATATCTTTGCTATCGGGGCTCAAAACAGGCGCTTCATGAATTTCCAAGCCGACGCCATGGCCGAGGTTATGGACAAAATAATCGCCGAAACCAGCGGTTTCAATCACTCGCCTCCCCGCTGCATCAACTTCCATTGTTGGAATGTTTGGTTTTATTGTTTCGAAGGCTTTGTGTTGCGCCTGCTTAACTGTTTCATAGATTTTTATCTCCTTATCATTGGGTTTCCCTGCGACAAATGTTCGAGTCATGTCTGAGCGGTAAAACCTGTGGGTTGCGCCTAAGTCAACCACTACCAATTCTCCTTCGCGGATTATTCTATTTGAGCAGGAACCGTGTGGATATGCTGAGCTGACTCCTGAAGCAATGATTGTGTCGAAGCTTGTTCCATCGGAGCCATTTTTCCGCATCGCGTATTCAACTTCAGCCGCCACTTGCATCTCAGACACCCCTGGGCGAATAAATTCAGAAGCCACTTTCATACCTAAAGACGCCAACTTGCACGCCTCACGAATCAATAGCGCTTCATCTTCATCTTTGATGCTACGCAGCTTAAGGACAAGGCTGCTTGCTGGCATCAATTTTTCTTCTCCACCTATTTCTTTGGCAAGGGCGCGCCAACCCTCAATCGCCAACGTGTCCACGGCGTACTTTTCGGTTGGCGCCAATTTGGGGATTTTTTCCATCAGGTTCTCGCCTCGTTTTAACAGTTCGACGGCTAAGCCCTTGGTTTCTTTATTGGCTTGCTCATAGTTGACTCCTCCAACAAAAAGCACGTTTTCGCCTTTTTTGGGGATGAGGAGCGCGGAAGCGCCTGAAAAACCCGTGAAGTATAATATATTGTATGGGTTGAAGATGAGGAAATTGCATGATAAGCCTTGTTTGGCTGCTGCCTGTTTTAGCGAGTCGGATCTTTTCATTTTTTTCGCCTGCTTGTGGAGAAGATGGCTTTAGGTTGCTTTAAGTTTTCGCTTCTTTTTTGCGTTATGTATGGAAAAACAAGTCGTTTTCAGCCGTGAATTTTTAAATGAATTATCCATTAACTTAATATACTTTTTAATCGCCTCGGTAAACAGGGAAGAAAAATCATGTTTGCTTATGCGGGAAAAATCTTATACGTAAATCTCACAACCGGAGAGATTAAAACAACTGCGTTATCTGAGCAGATGGCGAAAGATTACATTGGAGGCATAGGCTTAGGGATCCGTTTACTTTTTGACAATTCAAAACCAGGAACCGATGCTTACCACCCAGATAACCCTATAATCTATTTAACAGGTCCACTTAGCGGCACAATGGGACCCACCGGCGGAAATAGTTACGCCGTAGTATCCAAATCTCCCGCAACAGGAGGCATCGGCAATGCTGAAGCCCATGGCTTCTTCGGTCCAGATCTGAAACGTGCAGGATACGATGCCGTCGTCATCACCGGTAAAGCTCCAAAACTTTCTTACCTATGGTTGGACGATGACAAAGTTGAGATCCGCAACGCAGAGTACCTAAAGAATGCGACCGTTAAGGAAACTGACGATAAAATCCGCGCTGAACTCGGCGACTTCTACATTCGCGTTTCAGCGATAGGCGAAGCGGGAGAAAAACTGTGCAGGTTCGCAGCCATAATAAATGATGAGTTCCGTGCTATCGGAAGGAGCGGCATGGGCGGAGTCATGGGCTCTAAGAACCTCAAAGCAGTTGCTGTGCGGGGAACTCATGACGTTGACGTAGCAAACCTCGAGGGGTTCAAAGAATTTGTCAAACTAATTTATGAACGTATGAAAGGTCCCTCAACCAAGAAATACAAAACCTTGGGAACACCCGAAAACGTTCTTGTCCTCAACTCGCTCTCAGCCTTGGCAACCCGGAACTGGACGAATGCAACTTTTGAAGGCGCAGAAAAAGTCAGTGGAGAATACTTCAACGAGCATTATGTTAAAAAAATCGTGGGATGCGCCACATGTGGCATGCGTTGCGACCATATCGGCGTTGTTCCCGAAGGGCCGTACAAAGGCTCAACCTCTCGACTTGAGTTCGAGTGCCTCTGGAGCATGGGACCGCTCTGCGGCATCGACAGGTTAGACGCAATTATCGAAGCTATGCGCATAGTAAACGAGTACGGCATGGACGGCATATCCATCGGTGTCGTGGTAGCCTTCGCAATGGATCTCTATGAACACGGCATAATTACAAAAGAACAAACTGACGGAATCGACCTCAAATTTGGAAACGCAGAAGCGTTGATTGCGGAAATCCATAAAATCGGCAAACGCGAAGGCTGGTTGGGAAATGCATTAGCTGAGGGAGTAGCTAAAGCCGCTGAAATCATCGGCGGAGACGCTTACAAGTACGCATGTCACATCAAAGGCTTGGAGTTGCCCGGATATGACCTGAGAACCCTAAAGACCGCTGCTTTGGGCTTCAGTGTCTCGTTCCGTGGGGCATGTCATCTTAGAAACGGCGCTTACTCGCCCGATGTTAAAGGCAAAGTAAACCGCTTCAAGATTGAGAAAGGAAGAGGCAAAATGATCACTGAAGAAAGCTACATGTACAACATCATCGATTCACTCATCGTTTGCAAATTCAGCAGAGGCACATACTACGACGGCTGGAAAGACCTCACTAACTACTACACACTGGCAACAGGCATCCCAATTACACCTGAAGAAATGATCCGTGACGGAGACAGAATCGAAAACCTCGCAAGACTCTTCAACATACGAGAAGGCAAAGGCACACGCAAATACGACGACGTACCCTACAAGATAAAGCACTTCCCAGTTCCAGACGAAGGACCCGCCAAAGGCGTCTGCGTAAACGACGAAGAAATGGCAGTTGGCTTAGATGACTATTACGCTTCCAGAGGATGGACAGTTGACGGCATACCAACAGTTGAACAACTACAAAAAGTCGGTTTAAGTGACTTAGCCTACATCGCCGAGAACGCCATGCAAGCAGCAAAAGAGGCAAAACCTCAAGGAGGCAACTAAAATGGTTCGACCACAAGACAGAAAATTCGTAACTGCTGATCCAGAGAAATGCATAGGCTGCTGTGTCTGCGAGTACGCTTGCAGCATGGTTAACGAGAAAACCTTCAACCCGACAAAATCACGCATCCGCGCTATGAGACTGGGGCCACTGGTAAACATGGCCGTTACTTGTCGACACTGCGAAGACCCTGCATGCGTAGCCGCTTGCCCAAGAAACGCCTTAAACCAAGAAGACAACTCAGGAATAGTCCGCGTGGACGAGGACGCTTGCAACGGATGTGGATGGTGCATCAGCGCATGCCAATTCGGCGCAATGAACATGCATCCGGACAAAAAAATCGTTTTCACATGCAACAGCTGCACAGACAACGAAACCAAAGAGCCGCAATGCGTCCAATGGTGTCCAGAAGAAGCCTTAACGTATGTTACCGCCGAAACACTCGCGCAGAAATATCGGCAGAAAGCCGTCAAAAACCTGTTTCAAACATTAGAATCGGAAGCCAAATCAAAATAAAACCAATCTGGAAATCTTCCAGTCTTCTCTTATTTGTTAATGATGTGACTCGCTTCTGTATTCTGGATTACTATTTTTGAAATAACTTTAGCAAAACGTTTTTTACTTTGTTTCTCCAATATTTCAATATGTGAGACGTTGTGGTTTCACTTGTTTTTAGGTTAGTAAGACGGGCTGAGAAGGCTCTGATTTAAATCACGATTCAGATTGCGACAGTCGTGTTTTAGGTTTTTGCATTTTTTCTTTCTCCTTTTGTTTAGAGCCTCAGCACACCGTCACTAACTAGCCTTATCAGAAATAGTTCCTTTGGTGTAGGGTACAAACTCTCTGATTTGCTCAATCGAGGTTTTTCCAGTTTTTTCCCGCTGTTCCTTAGATAACTTCAGAATAAGAGACCTGAGAACCCGTTGAAGAAATTCCTTGCCCGCGTAATCACCCGGAACAAGAATAATGTAAGCTTTGGTTTTCGCCTTCACCGCATCCACGGGTCCCCCAACAAAACCCGTAACGTCTTCGGCGACTACGCCTACAGCGACCTTGAGTGGTACACTTCTTATCCAGTTGCGTTTTCCGACCACTGCGAAGGCGCCGTGGGGAACAGATTCTCCTGAAGGACCGCTTTTGCTAAGCTGGTCAACCTTAACCCAGTAAACGTCAGCTGATCCCGCGTTTTCACGCCAAGCACGGGAAAAGGAAGCTGCGAATTCGCCGGCTTCATGAAGCGTAGGTTCAGGTATAGTTTTGCCTTCCGCCTTTACAACGGTGAATGGGGCTCCTGAGATTTCAGCGTGGAAAACAACGTCTTCCTGGATAGTGTATTTTTTTATGAGCACTTCGTTGCTGACCGTGTCTTTGCCCGCGACAACTAGGAACCCGTCGGAAGATTTGAACCAGCGGAATTTTTCGTACCACTCCTTACTCTCGCGTTCAACCTTACGCTTGGCAAGGGCCTCCATAATCTCCATCGGCTTAAGACTCTTCAGCTCCTCCGCTCTGCTTAGCTCCTTCTCAATTTGTTCTAAACGTTTTTTCGACTCTTCAAGCGCGACTTGAGCACCAGCAATTTTCTGCTTCGCCTTTTTTCCGAGCTCATAGTATTCGTTGGCGTTTTCGTAAATCGAGCGGCGCAAGTTAATGCTGAACCGCAAGTTGTCAAGGAACATGTTCAATGCCAAGTTGCGTCCGTCGAAAGATTCAACGTAAGCCTGAGGGGTTTTCCCACTTTCTTTTGCTAGCAAAACCTCTGCCACGACGGTGTTCCAGTTTTTTCCTTCTCTGTTCGCTTTCAGCAGCGATTCCGTGAAGGTTTGAAGTTCGTTTAGGCGGCTGTAGATTGTGTTGCCAATTGTTTTGTCGTATTCCGCTTTTTTCTCTTCTTCACTTATGGATTTTTCTTGATCAGCGACTACTCGTTTGAGCCTTTCAGATTCCTGCGTGAGCTTTTCAACTTCGACGCTGGCAAGCGCTTTCTCAGCCGCTTTGACCTGAAGGAAAAACTCGTCTGCCGCCTCATTGAAGGTCTTGTAATCCTGAGTTTTGAAGCTTTCATAACGAACCATTTTAAGAGGAACAACATCAAGGTAGCTTCCGTCTATATCCAGAACAATATTGGGTTCCAAGACACTTTCCGTCAACTTTGAAAGCAAACCTTTCAGGGCGTCGAAAATCCCTTGGTTTTCTTCATCGGTTAAGTTTTTGCATGGCTTAGATTTTTCTACCCCTGCTCTAAGCAGCATCTCTTCCGCGTAGACTCCGCCGATGCCCAAAAAACGCGATGTTGCTCTCACCACTTCGGCTTGAGCCGCCTTCACGAGACTTTCCTGCAGTTCAGGTAGAGAAATCTTGAGTGGATTTTTGCCGCTTGGTGGAGGAAACACTAGTGTTTCGTTTCGCAGAATATTTCTGTCTCGCATGCGTTTGTAAAAAAGAGCTTGGAGAATCTGGTTTTTCTCGTTTGTCAAAATTATGTTGCCTTCTCCGAAAAGTTCAACGACAAGCCTGAGCAAGCCCTCTCCAGTCTTGAAGGTAACTGTTACGATTCTTTCAAACTCAAACTGATCAATCCCAAGTAGCCATGCCCCACGCAGCTGCCTCCTAAGCGCCATGCAAAACTCGGGCGGTGATGCGGGGCTCTCTGGAGCATAAACGGTGGAGTGCAATCTTCTGCCAGCTTCCACGACAAGCTTGATTGGTGGGACGTCCATTTTGTGAAGTTTGAACACTAAGGTTTTCTCGTCTAGCTGGTAGATGTTGTTCACTCGAGAGTTGCTAATTGTCGGTTTTAATTCTTTGGTAGCGGCTGCAATGTCAAAGCTTGTGAATTCTTTTTTGCGCATGCCTGTATCAGGTGGTTTTAGTAGTTAACTTAGTTATAAAGAAACCTTTTCGCGTAGGCATAATCTGCGATCTGCGTTGCCGCAAGGTTTTCGCGATCAACAAACTCTTGAAGAATTACTCGCCGGATGCATAATATTTCAGTTTTTTTAACATTAGTGAATATGAAATCTCCTTTAAATTCAGTCGAAACTGTGATTACATAGGGGATAGGAGACGGCTAGTAATAAGGCCAAAATGGACGAACCATCGATTGCTCTGCACAAGGTCTTCTGTGACCACGCACGGGCACAAGAACAGCACATTCATCAGGAGAAGCCATGATAGATAGTTTGAAAGTTTGAGATGAAATTCCTCAGCTTTCCACCACAGATAGCGCATTTTAAGGAAACCTGTTTGAATATTAATTAACTCAGAATACGGAAAGCAGAAGTAAATTTGATCTTTTGGGCAACGCTCTAAGCGAAAATGGCGTGCGGGTCTTGGCAGTAATTGTTGTTTATTTTGGATTAATTTTGCGGTCAGACGCGTGAGGTCTAGCTATTTTTGCTTCCACCTCCGGCTTCATTTCGCAGAATATTTTTGTAGTAGCACCTCTTTGCTCAGTTTTGTAGGCACAAAGAAAAAGACCAAAGGCAGAAGGGCAAACTTCAAAGTGTTTCATTCCTACCACCGCAGCCATCTTTACCATCTTTTGATTGCAATATATGCAGTGGTTTGGTTTGATTTTTGGAAGAGGCGCTTTGGATCCGTTTGAAGGAGCGCAGTAGATTTCGCTTCCGTGGTTAATGTAGATGGACCAAAGGGATTGGTAAAGGCTGGGGCACACGCGATAATTGCTGTATGATTGAAGATTAAGGATGTGAATAAACTGTTTCCCACATTTCTTGCAGTTTTCCGCAAACATTTCTGTATCCTCGGTTATTGTGGGTTCCAGTCAAGCGCCCGTGCAATCAAATGCTATTTAGAACTTGGCAGAGCCCGGCTACTGTGAACAAGAACTATGCTGAATAATTTAACTAAATATATAACGAATACCTTATTAAAGTAAGGGTAAAATATAGTTTGCCAAGGTTACGTGGAACATGTCGCCTATTGTTCAGCTTTACTGGATTCGAGTTTCGTTGGGAGTAGTTGCAGCGGTCATAAGTGCATTCTTAGCACTGTATCTGCCTCTGCATGATTTGAGCAGTTTAATTGACAGTTTCACAGTTGCCCTTCTGATATACTTGGCATCTTATTACCCGCTAAAAGCAATTTACTCGAAGAAAATAGAGAAACAATCCAAAGTACTAAGCACAGCCGTACTAGGCATATTTCTTCGCCTGGTTACCCTTCTTCGTGCTGTTCTTCACGATATTCAAAATCTATGGTTAACCTTTATTGAAAAAATTTATTCTTCGCCTTTTTTAAGAAAATTGGCGATTGTAGCTTGGCTTTTGTCGCTTCGCAGGGTTTCGATTTTCTCTTCCTCGCTTGCCTTCACGCTTCCGTTCTGTGGCGGCGCAATTTCCATGCGAGTCAGGATGCGCATGCAATCTGCCCAAGCTGAAAAGTATCCGCGGTCAAAATCTCCGTGTAAGCCGTTCCCCATGTGTTCAAGGAACTCTTTTCGATAGTTGTGCAAGGCGACCTTGTCACTCAAATCGATTTTTGACAGAAACGCGTAGTCGTCGGTGGCGCTGTTTTTGCGTGCGAGGTATATGCCGTAAAGCGCTCGGAAATATCCTCTGTTCCAATCGGTTTTCTGCATTTTCTGCTTTACTCGTTCCAACTCACGTTCTGCTTCGCTGAATTGCCTTGCCACAATGAGCTGGAAGTACCGTGTTACGAGAGCTTGTGAAATCGGCATGTTTACCGTCCGCGGGTTTTAGTTGCTTTCTCCTCTTCAGAGACATCTTCTATTCCGTTCTCGGTTACTTTAAGTATTTCCTCTCCCTCAGGCAAATACGGACTTGAAACTAACCTAGCAATCCGGATCGGGCCATGCGGAGCCTTTCGAAGGTAAATTCGTGTGTGGCTCGTGTGGCCCACGATGTTTCCTCCGATGGGGTGAATTGCGTCGCCGAAGAACTGATCGGGCTTGGCCATCACCTGGTTAGTTACAACTGCAACGGCGTTGAATGCTCGAGCTAACGCGATTAGTTTATGCATGTGTTTGTTGAGTTTCTGCTGTCTTGAAGCAAGCATTTCCCTTCCGAGGTATTCGCTTCGGAAATGTGCGGTTAGGGAGTCAACTATTATTAGTTTGATGTTGTTTGCCTTGATTATTTCATCGGCGTTTTCCAGAAGGAACATTTGATGATCAGAAGTGTATGCTTCAGCGTAAATGATGTTTTTAACCACTGTGTCAGGGTCTAAGCCTAAAAAATTGGCCATCTGCACAATGCGTTCTAGTCTGAAAGTGTTTTCAGTGTCAACATACAGGGCTGCGCCGTTGAGACCACCTCTTTCAGGCGGCAACTGGACGTTAACGCAAAGTTGATGGCACATCTGGCTTTTCCCACTGCCGTATTCACCATAAAACTCCGTGATCGTTTGGGTTTCTAATCCACCGTCGACGACTTTATCTAAGGCTTTGCTCCCCGTTGTTAGGCGTAGGACGCTCTTTCGCATCTTGAAAAGCTCGTCAGCACGAATAAAGGAGACGCCGAGAGATGAACGGGCAGCTTGTATGATTTGGAAGGCTTTTTTCTCGCTTACTCCAACTGGCTCTAGCTCTCGCGCAGTTGCCATGGCCAAGGATTCTACTTGATGGTATCCAAGTTCTCGGAGTTTTTGCGCGGTTGCTGGTCCGACTCCTGGCAAGTCTTCTATGAACTCGTATTTTGGCTTGGCTGATTCATTTTGCTTCACTGAGGTTCTTTGTTGTTCTTCAGCTTCTTGGCTTTGGTCGTCTTCATTTTCTTCAGACATTGCTTTTCACGCTTTGCATCATGATGTCATGTTTGGGGTATTTAAAACAACCGAACATTAGGACAAGTTGAAGAGTGGAGGGGTGAGTGAAAGTGAAGTTCTAAGCCGGCTAAATGTTAGTCAAGGAACCTTGACTAAAAAATGGGTGGTTAGTCAAGAAACGTTGAGAACAAAGCTTTTATCAACAGAACCCGCCCGTAAGATTGGTGGAAAAATGAAGAAGCCCATAGTTGCGCTGCTTATTTTCCTCTTTGTCGCCGTAGTAGCCGCCACGTTTGTTGCCGGCGGGTGTTTGACCTCTAATCCATACGAACTGCCCCAGACTACGCTTACAGTGAGATCGCCGTCTTTGCCATCGCCTCTTACAGTTGCCGCATGGATCGTTGGCTTAGTTGCTGTTTTCGGCGCACTTCTCTCGCTTGCCCTACGTGGGCGACATACAAATCAAGCTAACCCTAAAAGGGTGGGTGAACGCTTCTGGGCCATCGACTAATAAGGCGTATGCTTCTCACGGTATGTATCCCCAAAAAGGGTTAAACCTTATTCTTTGCATTGTTTTAGGTCGCGCAGTTCAGAGATGGATTTGTTTAGGAATGCACTGTCCTGAACTGTTTTGACGGTGGACACTGGAAGGCAAACGGTGACTTTTCCGAGGAATGGTCTTTTAAAACCCAATGCCTTGGTAGCCTCATCTGTTAATGCAACGTAGAGGCTCGTTATTTGCCAATTACTCGTGTCTACTTCAGCGCTTTCTATTTCGCCTAATAAAACGGCGTCTGACGTGAAAGCTTTCTTCCAAAAGAACCTGGTGATTTCAACCATTGTAAAAACCAATATGCTAATTTGTATTCGCCTATATTTGCTTGTCGGCAACAGGCGTTTGCAGAAGCCTTTTTACCCGCCTAAACCATATTTTTTAATTGGCGATTTTTATGTCTACTTCTCAAAATCAAAGTAAGCTGACTTCCCAAGAGAAACGTGTCATAGAGGACAAAGGCACCGAGGCACCGTTCACGGGCAAATACTTCGCGTTTTGGGACAAAGGCACCTACGTCTGCAAACGCTGCCACACTCCATTATACCGTTCAGAAAACAAGTTTGAAGCCAACTGCGGCTGGCCAAGCTTCGACGAAGAAATCCCTGGAGCTGTTAAACGTGTTCCTGATCCAGACGGCGTTCGTATCGAGATAGAGTGTGCCAACTGCGGCGCTCACCTTGGACACGTTTTCATGGGCGAGCACTTCACCGAAAAAGACACAAGACACTGTGTCAACTCGATCTCGATGGATTTCATACCTGACAAAAAAGAGTAAGCCTCCTTTTCCATTTTTGTGTTTGGTTCTGGTCACAGGCAATTGATCCTCTCATTGGCCTTTTTGGGACCATTTTTACAATGAAATTTTGACGTACATAAGGTGTACCCCTATCGGTTTCACTGTGGCGATCTGCGCTTGTTTTGCGTTGCTTTTTTGGTTGAGGGTTTGAATTCGGCTCAAATGAAGAGTGGAAATCGAAAGTTATGAAAAGCGGATCCATATTGGCTAGTTGTAAATGTAGCCCGCAAATGGTTAAGTTGCAGTTTTCCCATATTTGAAAGTCTGTGGCCAATTTATGAGCAAAAAAGAATCTTCTAAACTTGCAGGCAAGGCATCAAGCCTTCCGGGCCTGATCGATTATCAGGAGGGCTCAGTGGTTAGCCGTACTTTAATCGACAAGAAAACGGGAACAGTTACCCTTTTCGCATTTGACCAGAATCAAGGCTTAAGCGAACACACCGCCCCCTACGATGCATTGGTTTACATAATCGAAGGAGAAGTTGGCATCACCATATTAGGTAAGCTGCTGACGCTAAAGCAGGGCGAAGTAACCATCTTGCCCGCCAATGAGCCTCATGCCTTATCGGCGAAAACAAAGTTCAAAATGCTCTTAACAATGATAAAATCCTAACCAAATTTGGTGCCCCACCTGTCCCTGAAACAGTACTCGCCAACCTGTTTTCTCTCTGGCGTCGGTGGCTCTTCATCTGGGTAACCCAACGCGATGAGCGCCTCAGGTTCGACTTCGCTTGGAATTTCAAGTGTTTCCCGAACCGTCTCTTTGCAGAAACTGGGTGCACAAAACCAGCACGCCCCCAACCCAACAGAATGCGCCGCCAACAGCATGTTCTGCAAAGATGCGGCAAGGCTCTGCATAGCTAAATCCCGCTCCAGCTTCTGCCGCTCAACTTCGGTAAACCTCGCCATCCCATCCATGCTTAGACACGCAAGTATCAATGCAGGCGAGTCTGCGAATCTTTCAACCCGGAACTTAACCGTTTCAGGCTCAACGGAGACGCCGTCTCTTGCCCTGTCGGCAGCCCACGCCTTCGCCATAGCCTCCGCCAGCCGCCTCTTAACCTTGGGATCCGCCAAAACGATGAACCGCCACGGTTGAGCATTATGCGCTGAAGGCGCCCAACCAGCAGCCTCCAAAACCTCATTGATTAAGTCCCTTGATACAGGTCGGGCTTGATATTTCCTTACGCTCCGCCTCTCCCTAAGCACACTCAACAAGTTTGACATGAAAGATTGTATGTAGGTTTTTCTTTTTATCTCTTAAGCAAAAAAGCAATTCAATTTTCAGCCTTATGTTTCTTGAAGTAAAGCAGAAAGCCAGCTGTCCCGACGATCACTGCTATTGCTCCTGATATGGTTGCAACTGTTACTGTTGGGAACGGCTGCTCTGGACTCGCAACGTCGAAAATAATGGTCTGTGAAGCGCTAACATTTCCAAAGGTGTCGTTAGCATAGACTGTAATATTGTGCAAACCTTTGGAAAGCGAAGTTATGGTGGTATTACCAGTTACGGTCACGTTTTGTTGTCCATCCAAACTGTAGCTACTCCAACTAACAGTTTTAACCGGCGACAAAACGTTCACGTTGAAAACTAATGAAACACTGGATTTGTCATATGTTTGGTTCAGCGGAGACAAAAGCGATATTTCTGGTGAAGCCGTCTGCATTGCATAAAACGTACTGTTGAAAGGCTCCATTAGCGGGTAATAGTCAGAATTATTCAAAAAAGAAGAATTTTCATCTGGTCCATCTATGACGTATGGTTTGTTACCTATTCCTGACTTGCCTATTTCCTGGGCGTGATAGTTCACCCAAAAGTTTCCGCCAGAAGGATAACCGTTATCCCAAATGTTCAGAGAGCCAGAATAGGAATCTTGAGCCTGCACTCCCTGGTCGATTTCGAAATTATTATGGTAAATGGTATTGTTCGAGGATTCGTCAAAATAAATGCCTGAAGGATAGTCATACACATATCCACGTGCCTTCTGAGCAGCCGAAGTGAAAATTATTGTGTTATCGACCAGTAAATTGTATGCAGTATCGCTGAATTGAATATTCTGATCATTATTTACCAAATTATTTCCAATTATGATATTTGAATGTCCGCCCACAACAATTATTCCAGCAAAGCTATCATAATATACGAAAACCCCTACAAAATCTGATGCCGCTGTGACCTCTTTTATTGTATTGTTAGAAACAAAACTATTTGATGCGCCACTCAAATAGAGACCACAGAAAAAACCTCTTGAGTCATCTCCAAATCGTCCACCGCCATTAATGGCAAAATTTTTTATGGCAACCCTTGACATGCCGTCAACCAGAATTCCTCCTGACAAAGTTTTTCCGTTTCCATCAAGCGTTATGTTGCTTTTTTCGACCAATATGTTTCCGGTTGTGTCACTTTCCAAAACGTATGAGTTGCCAGTTTGCTGTATTTGTGAATTTTCAGGATTTACCTTACCGTCAGCGCCTATGGTGATGTTGCTTGATGATGCCTGAGCTTTAGTTTGTAGAAAAGAGTAAATACTCAACGCCAATAGGCAAAGAAGGGCCAAGGCGAAGAGAATTGTTTTTCTCATCCCAATCTGCCCACTCTGCGTTTCTTAAAGTAAGCCTGCGAACCATCAACCATCACAAACTCTGGACCTCCAAACACCGTGAATATTGTTGAGGTTAGGAACGGCGCAGGGTTAGCAACGACGAAAATGATTGTTTCTGATGCCCCAACGTTTCTCATGCTTTTCCCATGAAGTGCAGTGGCGCTCTTTGTTGATTAAAGGGTTTTTGTCAATGTTTATGAACTAAGCGTTTGGGTTTAGTCAAGATTTGAGAGTGTGTGAAAACTCAAATTTCTCCGAAGAAGTTGAGTCGTATTTGTGTAAATCCCTTTACAATACAACTATTTTTCACATAAAACAATCATTTTTCTGAAATTGAAAATAGTTTTTATACAACCTCATTTCTCGACAAAGAGCATAGCGAACCATTTAGGTTGAGTTAAGTTCTGTTAGGCTCAAGAATGACTTTAAGTGATTGTCCTGCTTCAGCCATCAATCGAAACCCTTCCTGCGCCTCGCTCAAAGGAAGCATATGCGTGATCATGTCGTTAACATCCAGCCGCTTCGTCGCCAGAATCCGCAGGGAATCCTCCAGGTCGTTTGGGGCGGCGCCGTAGCTGGTTTGCATCTTGATTTCGTTTCTCCAGAATTGGTTAATCGGCACGGGCAGCTTCACGGTTGGGTCGGGAACCGCGAAGAACAGGATGGTTCCACCATTGTCTATGCAGTCCATAGCTGACAGCGACGCGGATGTGGCTCCTGTGCAGACTATGACTTGGTCGGCTAAGTGCCCATCGTTTATTTCTTTGAGCCTAGCTGGTAGGTTGTCCTTGGCATTTAAGCCGTGGGTTGCGCCGAATTTTTTGGCAAGCCCCAGCCTGTATGGGTTAATGTCGGAGACAAAAATATTTTTTAAGCCTTTGAATTTGGCAAGTTGCGTGTGTAGAATTCCTGCGATGCCGCTGCCGATAATCAGAACGGTGTCGTCTTTTTGCAAGTTCGCTAATCGTTGACCGCGGGAAACACATGCCAATGGCTCAATGAAAGTGCCCTCTTCAAAGGACATGTCGTCGGGGAGCTTGTAGATACCAAAGTCGATGTTGATTTTTGGAACCCGAATGTACTGCGAGAAGCCGCCAGGGTAATAATTCGTTGTGTGAAGTGTGTGGCATGCAGTATGGTAGCCTTTCTTGCAATACCGGCACCTGTTGCAAGGGACATGGTGGGAAACGAAAACTCGATCGCCGACATTGAGGTTTTCAACTTTATCACCGACTTTGTCGATGATGCCCGTTGCTTCATGACCTAAAACAATCGGCGCCTTTGGCACACGATACCACTCGATGACGTCACTGCCACAGATACCGCTTGCCATAACCTTAAGCAATGCCTCATCCTCTCCGATTTCAGGAACGGGCACATCTTGGATACGGACGTCGTGGTTGTTGTAGTAGACGGCGGTTTGCACGCGATTTCACCGAGAAAAAGGAAATTAGCTGGTTAAGCTTTGCCAGCTTTTACCTGTTCAAAGAGGTCATTTGCTTCTTGCGAAGTGTAACTGTCGTGGACGATAGCTCTGATGGCTCTAATTGCCGCCACTGGGCTTTCAGTTTGCCAGACGTTTCGGCCTAAGTTAACGCCGATGGCTCCTGCTTGCATGCCGTCATAAACGAAGTCGAACACTTGCTTTTGAGTTTCTGTCTTTGGTCCACCTGCAATCACGACGGGGACTGGGCATCCGTCAACGACTTTTCGGAAGTTATCGCAATAATAAGTCTTAACCACGCGTGCACCGATCTCGGCTGAAACACGGGCAACCAACGCCAAATATCGAGCTTCCCTCTTTTCCAGTTCTCTCCCAACAGAAGTTACAGCCATCACTGGCACCCCGTATTCCTCGCAATCGTCAACGAGCTTAGCCAGATTGGTTAGGCTTTTGTTTTCGCATTTAGTTCCTACGAAAACTGACATGGAAACCGCCATGGCGTTGAGGCGTAGGATTTCCTGGATGGATGTGACGACGCTTTCGTTGGCCAAGTCTTCGCCTGCCAATGTTACAGCGCCTGAAACCCGCATGATAATTGGCTTCTCGATGGCTGGGTCTATGCAGTTTCTGAGGACTCCGCGCGTTAGCATAAGCGCGTCGGCGTACTCGTAGATTGGTTTGATTGTTTCGCCGGGCTTCTCAAGACAATGGATTGGTCCTTGGAAGTAGCCGTGGTCAACGGGTAAAAAGACTGCTTTTCCATCTTTTTGGATAAGACGGCTTAACCTGTTTTTCATACCCCACTCCATAACGATTACTCCGAGTGGACTTCTTTGGCTTCAGGATTAAATAACCTTATCCTTCAATTATGCCAAATTTAATTTTGCCGCGAGCATTTGATTAATTCAAGTTTTCTTAAAACAAAGTGCGCTATTTTTTTGTCGGGGCTTGCGGGTCATAGGGCTTTAGTTTTCCATTTTCGTCTGTTATGAACAATTGAAAGTCATATTCTCTGCAGTAGTTCTTGAAATCTCTCCACTGCACCTTGTCGCCTTCAAAATCTTTTTCACTTACAATTTGGCAAATACGTTTCAGACAACCTTTATGCGCCAAAACATCAGGTATGACGCCACCGACCTCGCTTGGTTTTTCCCAGCCTTCAGTGTTCGCTTTTACCAGCCAGTTCTCTTTTTTGAGGTCTTCAGCAATAGTTCTAACACAAGAATCATGTGAATTTAGTTCTTTAGATTTTTTCGTTTCCACAATAACACCCTGCTGATTGTTGTTTTAAGATTGTTTTCTAGAGATTTAAAGTTGAACCTTTGGGGCGCTCTTCTCCCAAGGTTATGATTTTGGTCCTTAATAATGAATCCTCCTCCTTGCCAAAGAAACATGGCGCTCTGAGGTTTTAAGCGGATTTCGTAAACGAAATATTACTAAACAAAATACTAAATACTCCTTTTTTAGGCGTAATAGTTTGGGTTTTCAATCAGGTTTGCCATCGCGAACCTTTCCGCGAGGACGCTATCAACAAACGAACTATTTTGCTTCATCCTTCTTATTTCCCTGTTTGTTCCATGTTTTAGTCTCCGCGTGGAAATTTTGGTTTCTGGTCTTGGAAACCCGCATGACTGCATTTTCAAGGGGTCAACATGGGTTCTTATTGAGACGTTTTTGTACCAATTTTCTGCTGCATTCTTCGGCTTCGCCTTTTGCCATGCGATTTTTTCATGCTTTATTTCCTCTTCGAACTCTGGGAAAGCAGGCGAGTTTTCGTCAAGGATGTGCCCGAGTTCATGCCTCACTATGAGTTTGGTTGTGTTTGTAAGTTTGCCAGCGTTTATGTCTCGTTTGACAGCTATTTTGACATATTTTTCTGTTGCTTCTGAAATGCCTCCCGAATCGTAAGCATCGACGGCTAATAAGTCAAGTCCCTTCAGTTTCTTGAGCGTTTGTTCGCCGTACTGCGTTTTCAAAAAGTTTTCTGCATATTCCCTTATCTGTGCCCCGATACATTTCGTAGTCGTTTCCAATGTGCCTTCTCCTTCCTCAAGTCACATGAAAGGAGAAATGGTTTAATGGCGCTTGTTCTAACCTTAGGAATATTCTGGATTTCGAAATATCCCCTTAAAACCAACGCTTGGAGGCAGCCGGTTGTTCACGCCCTTTGGTTGCCCATTTACCGGCTGTTTTGCAGATTTACTTGTTTTCTTCTGACTTGTATTTAGCCATGGCAGCCTGGATCAGTTGGTTTCGGTCTTTGAACTTCCCCGCTTTGACTTGCTTATCCGCCCAGTCGAGGAACGCCTTGTCCAAGTTAACCAGAACCGTCTGTTCGCAGTCTTTCAGTTCTTTGCTGATTAGTATCAAGTAGCCTTTTTCGATGAGCCAGTGGTGAAACTGCCAGGTAGTGCAAAGACATGCGTTGTTGCACTTCTTCCTTGTCTCTTCGTATTCAGGTGAACCTTCCGAAAGTCCGTCGAGTTTCACCTGAACGGGGCATTTTACTTCTTTGCAGAATTCTCTTCGCTTATACTCAGCGAACCCTTCGACAGCCATCTTACATCGCGCCTAACTTTGCATTTAAAACTAAATAAGTGTTGTTTTGATCATTGGAAAAATTTGGGATGCACTTTTAAGGCAGTTTTTTGATTTGTTGATGTATGCCCCTGCTCTATCTCTTAGGTGGAGAAAACGTTGTTAAGCGAAGTGCATCTGAAATTAACGAGCAGGCGCTCCAAGACGCAAAGGCGCCCCGTTCCGTCGCGGTTCTTCCTTGGGCGCGAGCGTCGTTTGACCGAAAATACGAGAAAAGAAAAATCTTCACCGACTACTTCATCAGCCTCGGTGCTGGCGCCGTAGATTTTGTGGAATACTCCGATGCAACCGAATCAATTGCAGAAAAAATTTCTTCGTCAAACCTGATTTATTTGACCGGTGGCTACGTCAACGCTTTAGTTGAACGCCTTAGAAAAAGGCATGTAGACGATCTGCTTCGCATATACAGTGGAGTCATTGTGGGCAGAAGCGCAGGCGCATTGGCTCTTTGCAAAAAATGTGTCATAACTTGCCGTAGCAACCAAAAAATCCGTTTAGTCGAGGGTCTAGGTTTAGCCGATTTAACCCTTAAGGCTCACTACAAACCTCAAAAAGACGCTGCGCTTCTGGTTCTTTCGAAAGGCGAGAAAATCTATGCGGTTCCCTCCCGTTCTGCAATCGTTTACGACACGGGTGTGTGCTCACTCATGGGAGAAGCTTACCTGTTTGAGGACGGCAAAAAGAAATCTGTAACAACTTTCTGAATTATTTTTGAAGCCTAGACGATTTATCTGTGGTACTTTGTTGCCCAGACAACTCCTGTTAAAACAAGAAATAGAAGAGCTACTCCGAAAACTGCGAGGGGAATCTTGAAAGCCAGTTCATTGTGCAGAACCGTTGTGGTAGGCAACCCGCCTAGGTAAGCTGCCAAGAAAACAACTACGAAAACTGCGCCTGCTCCCTCGAAAGAATACAATAATGCGGTTAATTTTTTGTCAGGTGAGGTCATGCCGGGCTCCTTCTTTGGCTCGATTAATGATTAAGTTCAGTTTGTATTTAACGTTACCTCATTCCTTTCCAGCAGCAACGCCGAACCGCAAATGTAATATAGTTTAAGACACGATTTTTGATACGTCGCGGTAAAGTTATGGGTACAGAAAAATTCTATTCGCCTCTCAAAATTGGGCTATTCTTGGTAGTCTTATCATATTTCTTGTTTGCGCTGCATGACACTTTTACGCTGTCATGGTTCGGCGAATGGAACCGCATATATCCAGGGCATTTCCTCTTCGAAGTTTTCGCTGAAGACCTCATTGGCTTCGTCGGGACAATTTCAAGATTCATAGCTGGAATCGTGGCGTTCACCGTAATCATCTATTACTTCGCCAAAAAAGATATCCTAAAACCCGCGGCGTTCAATGCTGTCAGGTTGATTCTGATTCTTGAGGGAATCTACTGGGCGCTGGCGTTTCTCCCAACAGCATACTTTGCAGTCAAAGACACGTTTTTTACAAATATGTACAGCCATTATTCCTTATCGGCATTTCTGAACTTATTTGCAACAGGTACATTGCCCGTGCTAGTTGAATCCATAGCTACTCCTATCATGCTTTTTGTTTTTGTTTACAAACTGAACCCCGGCAAACCCTTGAAGGCAGCGTTGAGGTGGGGCATGATCACTGGTACATTTTACGTTTTCCTGTTTTGGCTGCTTAACACGACCATCTGGGTTTCAGTGATAGGCGAGAAAGGAAAAGGATGGGGATTCCTAACCTCTAACCCGCAGTACCTTCTAAGTTTCGTTTTGACAGCGTTTGGACTGCTGCTTTTGGGATTTTACGCAGCGGGCTTCACTTTAAAATCGAGAAGAATAGAAACTATGCAAGAGTTGAACCTCAAAAAAGTCGGCGTCATAGTTTTGGCTCTCGGCCTGTATTTCCTGTGGAATTATTTAACGTGGATTTTCTTCGGAGGCTGGAACGATTGGTACGCCTGGTTCCTCGGACACAACGAAGACCTCTGGGCACTGTCGCTTCCTCTGCTCGGGCTGCCACTGATGTTTTCCCGCAAGCCTCAGGAAAAAGACGGTTCCACATAGATTTCTTGGTTTTGGATTCCCGTTCCACAAGCCAAAGTTCGCATCTCTGAACGGAACTTTGCGAAGGTGGAACTGCTGAGATTATGGTAACTTTTTTTAAACAGTTTCGCGGAATACAGTTTGATTTGCTATGCGTAGATTTGCTTTTCTCGTAGTTGCTATAGCTTTGTTGGCGGTTAGCCCGCTACTGGGTGCAGTTTGCGCTCAGAGCAGTGTGGTGGGTGTTAAGGCAGGCGACTGGATACGCTACGACGTTGCCGAAACAGGCAATCCGATATCCGAGTACAATATTACCTGGGCGACAATGAACATCACAGCCGTCAACGGCAAAGTCATAACCGTAAACGTTCTAACCCAATACGGCAACGGAACCCTCCTTGCAGAACCCGGAATAAACCTCAACGTTGCAACTGGTGCAATCGGAGACGGCTTCTTCGTCCCGACAAACCTCAAAGCAGGCGACCGATACTCCACAGAATACGAAGGCATAATAAACATAACCAGCGTCGAGCAAACTCAAGCCGGTGGCGCGACACGGTCCGTGCTCGTCGGCGTGACTAGTCAAAGCATCTACAACTGGGATAAACAAACCGGCATCATGGTTTCCGCGACCTCAAACCTGCCAGGTTGCGTGATGCACACTACGACAAGCTCGACCAACCTTTGGGCACCACAGAACCAAGCATCCAAAATTCTAGGCTTAAACCAAACCCTGTTCTACGCGCTTGTAATTACGATAGTCGGGGTTGTGGCGGTTTCGGCGGGCGCTGTTTTGCGGATTGTTCAAAGCAGGAAAAGGCTTCTGCTGTTTCCGCTTCATGAAAGGTGACTTCAAACTCTAAGGTAAGGCAAGAAGCTTGAGGTAAATGATAAGTATCTCTTGCTAACAATGCAATAAAAAAGTGACAATAAAGGTGCTTGGAAGGGAACTTAATGAGAAGTGCAAATAGAATTCTCTTGCTTAGAATAAGCTTCTGGCTAGGCGTAGTCATTGACGGCTTTGTCGCAGTGCAACTATTACTGCCCAACTTCTGGGCTTCCTTCGACGGTTTGAAGCCATATGCGCCATCGACTACCCTCAATTTCGGCTTAGGCATCGCCAGCGCGTTAATGTTTGGCTGGACTTTTTTGTTGATTTGGGCTGACAGAAAACCGCTTGAAAGAAAGGGCGTCCTGCTGTTAACGGTGGTTCCAGTGATTTTGGGTCTTGCTATGAATAACGTGTTCGCTGCCACGTCGGGATTGCGATCGCTTCAAACAGTGCTTCCCGAACTTGCACTCCAAACGGGACTCGCTGCCCTATTCACCTTCAGCTACATCAACGCCCGACAAGCAACTAAATGATTCGTTGGAAGACTGTTTATTACAGGACAGAAGTTTAGGTTCAATTCAGTTTTTGAACCTCAATTATTGCGGCCTCAGGATTAGAGTCTTCGAAAAACTATCTTAGTAGTTTTTGACTAATCCCAAAGCTTATAGGTATCTTGCTTAATAGCCCAAAGTAGAGAAAACTTGTTGAAACATAAAGCGAGAATCCTTCGGGTCTCCATCTTAAGCTTTGTTTGTACACTGCTTTTCTTGCTTGCTGCTGGCTGCTTCCAGGGCGCGACAGCGACCGCGTCCAATCAGCCCATGGCCTCAGAGAGCGGATCCGTCATCATAGCCAACTTCAACTTTCCCGTCGACCCCGGGTCATCCACTTTTATGGCGCGTGTTGTCTCAACCGCTCAGGGCGACCATGCAGCTGCCATAGTCATCGAAATGAATACGCCCGGCGGGCTCGTCAGTGATATGCAATCGATTGTTAACTCCATAAAAGCTGCGAATTCAACCGATATTCCAACTTACACTTTTATCGTGCCAGATGGTTTTGGTGCTTCCGCGGGCAGCTACATAGCTATGGCGTCAAACAGGATTCTTATGGCTCCAGGATCGGCTATTGGTCCCAGCACACCCATCGTGGTGGGCGGAACAGCGCTGGAGCAGAATCACACCCAAGCCTTTTTCCTCAGTTACATGCAAGCCTTGGCGTCGGAGTGGGGACGCAACACCACCGCCGTTTACTACATGGTTCAATCTGACGAGGCATTTTCAGCGACTCAAGCGATCCAATATCACGTAGCCGACGGCTCAGCAAACTCGTTGTCCAACGCGATTAATCAGCTTGGTTTATCTGGGAACTCGCAAACTACGCTTGGCGAAAACTTTTATGAGCAGCTACTCAGCGCGCTAAGCAATACACTTCTTGACGGCATCCTATTCCTTATTGGGATTATTGCGATCGTAATTGACTTTTTCCATCCAACCATCATACTGACTATTCTTGGCATCATCGCGATAGTGGCGAGTCTAGTGGGAGCTGAAGTTGTTGGCGCGTCGTTTTTAGGGATCATAATATTAATCGTGGCGGCAGCACTGATTGTTTTGGAGTTGAAGCTTGGGCACGGCTTTGCACTTATCGCAGGCGTCGTTCTCGGTGCCATCGGAATATACTTCCTGTCCTTTAACCTTCAGTATTCACCCTCACCGATCGGCGACTTGACAATCCTTTGGCTTAGCTTACTTGTTGCATTTGGGGTACTCGCAGGTCTTTACATCAGGTGGGTGATTGGTCCGATTAGGCGGCGTTCCAAACTAACAGGTGCCGAAGCCTTAATAGGTAAAACAGGCATAGTCGTCAACGACCTCAATCCCAAAGGCGAAGTCAGGGTTGAAGGAGTAATCTGGCGGGCCGAATCATTGTCAGGTGACATCGTTAAAGGGGAGCGGGTCACCGTTAAAGCAATGAAAGGACTCACCTTAACAGTTGAGAAAGCTCAAGAACCCGAGAGCCAAACTCCGGCAAATGCGGAAACGGATAAAAAATAGCTTTCTAAACATTATTCCCTCACCGAATTCAAATAGATTTTTGGAATTCTCAAGAAAATCTTTTTCGCCAAGTTATTCCTCAAATTTCGGATAGCCTAATATACTCTACCCTCAGGTATAATTTTTTTATTGATGCAGATGAAAAAGCATGTTTGGCTGCTGATTGCCCTTGTAACTATAATTCTAGTTCTCTCATGCTTTACGTCGGCAAACTCAAATGTAACATCAGGTTTCAGCAACGATGCCTGGAGCAGTTTTCTGCACGATGCAAGCCACGGTAGCACGGCAAACGGCGAAGGTTCCGAGAATTCTGCCACGCTATTGTGGAATGCAACAATGATGGATGAAGTTGTGTCTTCTCCGGCTGCAATTGACGGCAAAGTCTTCGTCGGCTGCAACGATGGCGCCGTTTACTGCCTTAACCCAACCAACGGTAAACTATTGTGGTTTTTTTACGAGAACAAAACTGAAATGATGTCTTCACCCGCCGTCAGCGATGGCTCAGTTTTCATCGGATCCAACAACGGCAACATTTATGCATTGAACGAGAGCAACGGGCACCAACTTTGGAATTATACGACCGGCGGCTGGGTTGGTTCCTCTCCGGCTGTTGTAGCCGGCGTGGTCTATGTTGGTTCACGCGACGGAAACCTCTACGCCCTGAACGCCGAAAGCGGGGCGAAGGTGTGGAGTTATCAAACAGGCAATGAGGTTGAATCGTCCCCTGCAGTTTCGGATGGCGTGGTTTATTTTGCATCTGACAATTTTTACGCTTATGCCCTCAATGCATCCACGGGGCAAATGCTTTGGCAAACTCACACTGGAACCACGATTTCCTCTCCCTGTGTTTCTGGCGGATATGTTTACGTGGGTTCGTATGACGGTTGGGTTTGCTGCTTGAACGCTTCGTCAGGGGCTCATGTTTGGAGTTATTTGACCCCTGACTCCGTGGTTTCTTCCCCCGCCGTAGCCCATGGCTGCGTCTTCATCGGTTGCGAAGACAACAATGTTTATTGCTTTAACGCAACGTCGGGCGTTAAAATTTGGCAAAGCTCTACCGGATACTGGGTGACATCTTCTCCAGTGGTTTTAGGCGGCAACATTTACGTTGGCTCAGAAGACGACAACATCTACTGCTTAAACGCGAGCAATGGAGCCAAAGAATGGATTTACCAAACTGGAAACTACGTGGAGTCATCCCCCGCAATCGTAAACAGCACCCTTTACGTAGGATCCGATGACTTCCACCTCTACGCATTTTCCCTAATCAACTCGAGCGTTGAAACCCTGCCGATGCAAACCACGAATTCCATGTTCGTAAGTACAATTGTCATTGACGTGGGCGCCGCTGCGGTAGTAGTCATTATCGTTTTGGCAGGCATCCTCTTCTTTCGTTCAACTAGACAAGTCTAGGCGAGAAGAAAAAATATCAAATGTTTCTGGAGAAAATTCATCTTGGCTGTCAAGGCACATTGACGCAGTTTGTGTCCTGTTGATTCTGGCTTTTTCCACATTATTTTTCGTTAATTTGGGGAGTGGTCATCTTGTGGCTGCCGACGAGCAAACTTATTCGCAGTGGACGTTCCATATGCTCAAAACCGGTGATTACATTACTCCTTGGGCTTTTGGCAGCGTTTTCTGGCTTGGCAAGCCGCCGCTTGTCATGTGGCTAATGTCTCTGTCTTTTCAAATCTTTGGCGTGAACAATTTTGCCGCACGATTCTGGAGCCCCATATTTGGCGCGCTGTCGCTGGTTCTCGTCTACTATTTGGGAAAGAAACTGTACAACCCCTATGTCGGATTCATGTCGGCCTTCGTTTTGGGGACGCTTACAACATTTTATGTTTATTCACGACTCGCCATGACCGACGTTCCCTTAATCTTCTTCAGCTTGGGAACAATTTACTTCTTTGTTTTAACCGAGAAAACAGAAAAAACCACCCGATACGCCATCCTCAGCGGGTTATTCTTCGGGTTAGCCCTGATGACCAAGCAGATTGAAGCTCTCTTGGTTCTGCTGATCCTGATTTTGTATCTTGCGGCGACGAGGAAGACCTTGCGGTTTTTCTTTTCAAAAGGCTTTACTCTTTTCTGGACCATCGGGCTTCTTGTTTTTTCTCCCTGGTTAATCTACATGGCAGTTCATTTTGGCTCTCCATTTTGGCAATGGTATTTTGTTTACGACGTTCTTAATCGATCAGTAGGCGTAGTTGAGAATCACGCTGGAAACTACATATACTACTTCAACTTCCTTGCACACAACGAAAGTTTGGTTTATCTGATACTCTTGCCAATAGGCGCGGCCCTGTGCCTTTTCAACGCGGTTTTCAAGCGGTTAAAAGCGGACACGCTGATTTTTCTGTGGATTGTCGTTGTTCTACTGGTGTTCACAATCGCTCAATCGAAACTTGACTGGTATATCCTGCCGGCTTTTCCAGCATTCGCGCTCGCCATCAGCAGTCTCCTCTATCAACTTGGAAAGAAAACTTATGGACTCCTAAAGAAAGTGCCACTTCGCAGGCTGCGCAAGTAGCTAAAAGCTTCTGGGTTTACGATTGTAAAGCACAGTCACTATCTCAAGTATCGATAACGCTGCAATCGCATAGAGCGGAATCCAATCATACAGGTACATCTGTGACACTGTTCCGGCATTAGTCTCCGTTGACAAAAACGCGAAGCCTACCCCGTTGTAGAGGAAGAATGGGAGATTTGTAGCTGCGAGAAAGGCGAAGGACCCGCCGATGAACTTCCGCAGCGAACCTCGGTTATACCATAGCAGAAGGGGCAAGGCAAACAGTGCAACCCGTGGGTCAAAAGCCCCAAAAGCAAAAAGCAGCGCCGACAGCCACGGTTTTTTGGAGAACCCAAAATAGATGGCGCCTACTAAAAGGACAGTTTGGAGTATGTGGGCGTTTGCTAAGAGGTATCCGCAGTAATAGCTGGGCGAGAAAGTTTGCACGTGGAGACTAAGCATGCGGTAATGCAGAAACCCAGCGATGGAGTAGCTCGCTGAAGGAGCAATTAGAATTGGATCAACTAGTACAATTACGGCTGCTGCTGCTCCGACGAAGAGGTTTTTGCTTGCAACTATTTTGTAGACGAAAAAAGCTAGGACCAAAATTAAGATGGCTTGAACTATGTCGAAGGCGTTAAGTGCGTCCTGGTAGCCTAAGCTAAGGAAAGGCGCAAAAAGTATCAGAAAAGACGGCGTGTACTTGAACGGTTGTGGCTGCGGCTGAATTGGGTAGTCGCCTGGTTGAACGCTGGCGGAGTAGATTTGGGTCGGGTTATGGATTAGCCGCCATTCCCCGATGTAGTACGCTGAGAAATCCCTCGCCAAAGTGGGTGCTTCAGGCTTGAAAGTCTGTGGGTAAGCGTATAGGAAGATGCTCAAATTCAAGAAAACCAATACACCGATGAGTAATATGATTCCCGTTTTTCTGGACAAGACAAGTTTCATTGGCTTTCCCATGGATAGGTGCGACGAATCTGTTTGAAACACGATTTATTCTTTGCGGTAAATCCCTCTAAACTCGAAAACCAGCGAAAAAGGGATTATCGGCTGAAGTGCTGAAACTTTCGAGTTTTGACTAAAGAAAAGGGCAACTCGACATGATAGTCGATTTATAGAAACCCTTTAATTGGCGGTGATTTCAGTTCCATCTAAGCCTTAAAGGAGAAAAATTTGGAATGTCTACTTCACAAGAGTCAAGTGCTTTGCCGAATGAGTCCAGCAGCGATCAACAAGCGCGGTTAGCGAGGGCAGTGCGTCGGGTTGAATTGCTAAGCTACGCGGCGGCAGCTCTCGGAATAACTCTACTCGCAGTCATAATCGCAATTTCCTTACTTTAGAAATGCGCTACAAAGAAAGCGGCTTTGAGGGAGGTTCAAGAAAAAATTGGAAGAAATCATTGAACAAACAATCAAGAAACTGGAACGATTAAGCAGAATCCTCACGGTCATAGTCATCGTTGAGCTTGTGGCTTTGCTGCTATTCTTGTAGATTCAAAGTTTCCTCTTCTTTTAAGAATCGCATAACGCTCGACGCCTTCAAACAGATAAGCAAAATATATAGGCAACGAGTTAAGTAAGCGAAATGATGGATCTGGGAAAATGGTTTTTGAAAAGGTCGCTGAAACAACGGAGATATCTCCTGGAAAAACTAAAATCGTTAATTTTGGTTCGGAAGAAGTTTTGCTTGCAAACGTCGACGGAAATTTCTATGCTATCGGGAACGTCTGTACGCACGAAGGCGGAAAACTTTCCAAAGGAACCCTGCAGGGAACCACCGTTACTTGCCCCAGGCACAAGGCACAGTTCGACGTAAAAACCGGCGGAGTAGTGACTTCACCAAAAATCCTTTTCATGCATCCTAAAATCAATAACGCACCCATATATGCAGTCAAAGTTGAAGGAACAGCTATTCTGATTGAACATGAATAAGACTCGATCGGCAGCAACTTTTCGGCTTTTGAAGAAGAAATTACATGAAGTGAACGTTGGTCGAGAACTCAAGTTTATCAGAGTGAAATACTTTTATTTCTGAACTTGAAGTGGTCTGGAGAAATGGAAGTTTCCAAAATATCCAGTGCGTCTGAGCTCGAATTCGTCTTCCCAGACGGCTTCTCATTCTTTGAGCCTTATATTCAATACTTCGTCAAAGAAATTCTCGAGGTAGGCGGCGAGGCGTATGTCTCGAGAACTTCTGAGGGCGAGGTTTCGGGCATATTCATGTATGACCTGTCTGAGAATCAAGGAACAATTTACACGAGGTCAAGAGAAGTCTTCGACCACTTTTACGCCTTAAAACCGTTCAATTTCTTGTTCGCGGAGTTGAAAACTGAGCTCGAAAATGAAATCTACGATATTTACGGTGTACAATTTGAGAACATACCTGTTGATCATCGCTTTAGCTACGAGATTTCCATGGCGGATAAGGATCGAGTTGGTGAGATTGAGCAATTCATGTCTGCAACCCATCCTGGGATAAACAAAAAGTGGGTAGGCGTGGCGCTTAAGAATGGCCAACGGTGCTTTGTTGTCAGCTTAAACCACGAAATTGCAGGGTTAGGCTGGGCTACGATTGTGAATGGCGTTGGAAGATTGCATACTCTCTATGTGAAACCCCAGTTAAGGCGAATAGGCATAGGGGAAGATATTTTGAATGCCCGTCTTCTCTGGCTTAAGGCAAATCACGCCAATTCTGCATTCTGCGAGATTTCCCGTTACAACGTGGCTTCAGCTGGGAATGTTATGAAAGCGCATATGCGGGTGTCTGGACAGGTTTTCCAGTATTTTAGGAAAGACTTCGATAAAAATAAGAAATAAAAACTTAGGGTTCGAACCTATGTTCTGGGCGCTCCGCAAATGGGACAAGTTTCTGCGGTGGAGTCTATTAGTGCTCCGCAGTAGCGGCATTTTACTTTTACAACCTCTTTAATCACGATCTGCTGCACTTGCGGCTGCTTCGGAGTCAAATCAATTTGGGGTACAGGCGGCGGCGAAGTCGGCGGGGAATATTCTTGTTGGGGGCTATGCTTTGGAAGGCTTCTTCTCCTGGAAATAGCGATAATGATGATGATGACTATGATTACAATGATAACAAGCGCTATTGCCGCGATGAGGCCAACATTTAGGGTTGCACTCGAATTTCCTCCAGTTGCCGTCGTCAGCGAATAGCTGCTTGAGGTCACATATAGGTTGTCGGTCCATGTGAACCCGTCGCCTGAAGGGTTGGTATCGTGTTCAACGTATTCATATCCGATTATGTACCCCGTGGTCGGGTCAAAGTAGGCTTTCCACGTGTAGGCGGCGGTGAATTGTCCGTAGTTATCGTTGCGTTCATAGCTTGAGGTTCCTTGGGCAGAAATCGCGTTGACGTTCCTGTTCTGGGAGGAAAGATAGTAGCTGTAGCTAGTGGATTCGACGGTCATTTGGGTGTTTAGAATGGTGAAGGCGCCTCCATTCTGGATTGAGTTATCCATCAGGAACCAGACTGTTGGGTTGACATAGCCTGTTTGGTCGTCTGTCCCATCGATGTAATAGTAGTCGGCGGATGAGAAAGTATAGCTTCCTGATTGGCTGCCGGTTTCGGTTGAGCTTGAGGAGCTGTTGCTGTAAGTCCAAGAGTAGTCATATGAGGCAGAAACGACTCCGCTCGCATCAACGCTGTTCATCGTTTCCTTTCCATCCACAACTGTCTGCTCAGTGTAACCAGAATAGCTACCTGTGCCGCTTCCAAGGCTTTCAACCTCGTGATAGTTGAAGTGGTCGCCTTGATGGGGCACGTAGGTTGCCGCGGCAATGACTGGAGAAGCTGCTATGAAAAGCGAAAGGACGATGATAAGAAACAGGGATTTCGAGGTCAACCCATGAACCCTCCGACTCCGTGTACGTGTGCAGGATGGAAGCCTCCGATGGAACTGAACGTAGAGTAATAGTATGAATGTGCGACTATCAGCGGTGCGTAGTAGAGGAAGAATATGTTTGATGGAATATATGTGAATTGCATCGGGGTGTTGGTGAGTTTTGCGGTTGGATCAAGTTCCTTTACCAGTTCGTTTTTGACTCCGTGAATCATTCTGACTGAGAGACTCAGAAGTTCAGGGGGAAAGAGGTCTTTAGCGTATGTTCCAAGCAGAGAATAGGCTTTCTGCATCAAGTCAAGGGTCTCGTTGGCTTCGAGCGTTGATATAGACGCAAGGATCGCGGAGGCAACAAGTGGATACTCAAGATAGTTTTTGAGTGCATCGACAATTATTGTCAACTTCGTGTTCACTTCACCAGGTGCTAAATCGGCGATCGACAGATACGCAGAAGCAAGTTCGGTATCCTCCGACACCTGATATCCCCAGGAATTAAACATCGATCTGAAAGACTGGAATTTATCGGTCAACTGGTCAAAAGGAACATTTACAACAGCGAGGATTGCAGCTGATTCACTCGAAGAGGTCATTTTGGAAAATTGCGCAAATCTATCAGTTGGAAATGTCCCGTCAAATCTTTTTCCGAACATGATGATGGCTGCGACACCGACTGACAGCTCTTTTGGAACCTTATCATGCCTGACTTCCTTGTCAAGGTTTCCCAAGGAAGCTAACAGGTTTTGCAAGTCGGAATCACTAGACGACTGAGTTTGGCCATCCGCAAAGCTGGTAATAATCTCTGCCGCCATCATCTTGTTTTCGATGGTGGATTTGAAATGCTGAAGACTGTTTGTGGCCAGAAGAAATCTTTGGGAGATTTGATTAGGGTCGCCCTGAAGCTTTCCTAAGCCCACTGAGACGCTCCACAGCTGGGAAAGGTCTGCCCCTGGAAATTCAGCGATGAACCGATTGGCGTAGAAGGCAGCTTTGTATGCTATGTTCCTTAGTTCATCGGACGTTTCCTTTGTTTCTTCGATGAAGTCTGAGAACTCGTTGCCAGAAACCCTGTAGTTTCTGACGTTGAGATCATTCAGTGTCACTACTCCGAGCCCAGTTAATGACAGATATACGCCGCTGTAAGGCACCATTCGATCAGTCACGGATTTCTTCTGAATTAACTCGTTAATTTTAGCGTCTTTTTCTGCTATTTCACCGTCAATTTTCGAAACAGCCGACTTTTCACTTTCAACTTTTTCGCGTTCCGCTTCCTTAACCTCTTTTCCTTCAAAAAGAAACTTGATCGAATGAGTTTTGCCCTCATCTTCTTGAAGCGCGCTTTTTGCGCCCCTATCTGCATTCTCCTCATTCGCCAAATCTATGCTCATTTGCGTCAAACTTGAAACTTCAGCCACAGCCTGATCGTAAGCTTCTTTCTGCATAACAGAAAGGTAGCCATTATCGCGTAGAAAATCAATGTCAGGTTGGGAAATTTGCATTGAAATTGATTTTTCAGCTATTTGGGAAAAAAATGTTCTAGCGTCGTTGCAGCGCATATTCATTACCGATCCATTATTGGGAATTTCTTAGTTAAAGATTGCTCTCCCATGATGTTACCGACGACCAGCTTAAGGCTTTGCCCCTCACTTGCAAGGTCAACAACTTCATCATCTTTGAGGGCTTCTTTGAGGAAATATTCAAACTGCGCTTTCCTATCCGCGATAACCTCGAACCTTGCACATCGTTCCCGTTCTATCTGCTCGTAAGCATACATAAACTCATACAAGGATCTGTAAATCTGATCATCTATCTTTTCCGAAACTTTCTTTTCCTCAACGGTTATCCATTCCAAGCCCTCAAGATCCACAAAATAAATAGTGCCGTCCGGAGCGAGCACTGCGTCCTTGTCCAGCCACACATCATAGAAATCTAGTCCACTGAAAGTTCCGTTGCCATTGCTTTTTATTGACCTAGTAAACAGGGTTAGAAATGCGATTCCGCTCTTAACAAAGTTCTTCAGGAACTCCAACGCTTTGTCATTGCTGTTTATTTCAAAAAGATCAAAAACCGAACGCGTGTTTCCGCCGATTGTGCTCCCGGAATGAAAATAAATCCTAATGTTAGACGGAACCAACCTTATCTCCTGAACCATCCTGCCGCCAAACCTGCGGTACCAAAACAATTTTTTTGCTTCATCTTCGAGTTTTTTGGGAAGAAAGACTATTTTCACAACCGGCGCAATTCGGAATCCGTGAATGGAAGTGAGATCGGCCATTTCTGAAACTCTCATCGAAGTGACTGCATGCTCCAAGCCTTGTCCCCCATATGGCGAACCCCTTAGCCACAATTCTCCAGTCAGGTATCGTGGCGATTTTTCTTCAAAATTAATGATTGCGTCTTTGAGTTTGGAATCTTTAAGCAGACTGCATATTTCGGCTTTTCCTAGGAGCTGGTGGGAAAACGGGTTGGTCGTAGAACCTATTCCTTTAACTGAAAAGTAAAAGTCAGTGCCATCTAACTTCACGAAAGGCGAAGTGGCGACTGCTCCGCGGTTATCGTCAACAATAAACTCTTTTGAACCCGACGGGGTGCCGTCCAAGAAAGGTCTCATGCTCTCGGGAACGTAAATTTTTTCAAAATCTGGCATCTTGAACTCTTTAAAATGCTTGTTTGTCAAAAACTCAGAAACTTCGTAAGTGTCAAGAGTGAGAGGTAAACCTTTCAGCTTCATGGGCAGTTCACATTTCGTTATGATGGTTTAACTCTTAAATCTAATGCAACTATAATCAGTTTAACCTATTCTCTACAGGGCCTTGCGACATGCGGATTAGTATTTGAATTAATAAAACGGAATTTTGAAAACTCTATGGAGCACGGTGTAATAGTTTTGAGCTAAAACATGTTGAGATGTGACACTGCGACTTTTATTGTTGTTAATTGGGGGTAATGTATGCTTTTTGGCTTTGTGACGTTTAGTGACGTTTCATGACGCAACCTGAAGACGATTCAAACCCTGATGCAAAAAACCAATCTAAAACAAAGAAAAAATTGTGCGAAAAACCGGATTAATCCACTATTTCACTGTCACTTTGTGTTTTTTCGGCGCGGGTACGATTGTCTTCTTTGGTACGCTGACTTTAAGTAATCCATCTTTAAATGTTGATTCTGCTTGTTCTGGGATTACTTCTTCAGGGAAGTCTAGCTGTTTGTGTATGTGTGAGTATAAGCGTTCTCTGACTACATAGTTCTTCTCTGTATCTTCTGTTTCAATGTCTGTTTCAGCCGAGATTTCAATACTATCAGTTGTCAACGCTACGTCTATATTGTCTTTGGCTACTCCGGGCATCTCAGCATGTACCACAAACTTGTTTCCTTCATCAACCAGATCTACAGTTGCTTCTCGAACGGGAACACCAGGTTCAACGCTTATCCATTCAAATGGGAAAGCTATGCTTTCGATGAAGTTTTCGCGAAAATCTTCCATTAAATTGTCAAAGGTTGTAAGGACATGTATTGCTGGAACTTGCTTGTTGGGTATGCGTTTGGCGGGAACATGCTTTACAGGCTTTATAGTTTTTTCAGATTTTACTATCGCCTTAATCGACGCCTTTTTTTGTATTTCAGTCATTTCTTTTCACCTCAATTAATCTCATGTTATTAGAATTCTGATTTGCCAGCTCTCTTTTTGCAGCTCCTACTGCTTCTGTTTCTTTGGAGATTTTTTAGCATCATTTTCTTGACGGGCGGACCTCAGCCTTAGCCCTTGCGCGATATTCCCCTTTCAAGCGTTGTTGGCTAGCTGGCTTTCCCTTATGTTTTTTCTAAGGACTTCAAAATGGAGTTATTGGACTTAATGGGGGGCGTGCGTTTACTCTTTTTTGGTTATCCATGTTTCTATTGCTTCTTCGACTGCGCGGGATAGGTCGCCTTTTTTGCCCCCGAATCTTTCTACTGTTTTTATTCTGAGCTGCTTTTCGAGCTCATCTGGTATGTCCACGCTGATTCGACCCATGCTTACTCACATATTTTTTTGATTTTTTTGTGCACGTTTGATACGTGTCAGGTGTTTTTCCATTGAGCGAACTGCTTGGCGCATAATTTTGTTTTTGTTGATGCGGTCGTTTTTTATTCGCTCCAATTCGCTTATTAACATAAGGTATTATGTACTTAGTAGCTTATAAACATATGTGCTTATATGCTTAATTCTGTTGAAGAAACTCGCATTCTCAACCTCCTGAACACCGGCAAACCAAGGTTTTGGCCCAGCGAAGGAATGGCTTTTATAATCATTGAGTTGATTTATGGCAGAACATAAATTGCCATTAGAATACGTCTGCAGGAAATGCAACAAAACCTATTCAAACCTGGAGTATGAGGAGAGTAGGTTTTGCAAGGCTTGCGGTTCTTTTCTTTTGCGCAATTTTAGAGATGACCGTTATGCAGAGATGTTGGCTCAAAAAAGCTTTCGCAACCAAGCATCCACAACTGTCGCAAATAGTTCTTTCAAAGAGAAAATCGCACTGACACGGGCAGCCGAAAGTTTAAGCGGAAGAATAGGACGTTCGAAAGAGTATGAGGTAATTTCTGAAACAGAAAAAAACATGGAGCGCCCTGCTGAATCTGTGGTTGAAAGCTGGATTTGGAGCAGCGAATACGATGAGGCACTTAAACTTGAACAAGAACTCATCAAACAATATGAAGGCAAAAACCTTCAAAACTCAATAGCTGGAGAGGTTGTTTCAAACCAACAGGGAGAATGCTACCAGATCTCAGCTTCATGCATTTCCACTTTCAAAAAAGCAACTTACCAAGAAAGTAGACAACAAATCATCTCTGATTTGAAAGCTCTTCCTGGAATAGGACCCGCACGCGAACAAACTCTGAAACAGCAAGGCTACATGACAATAGAAGACCTTGAAAATCACCCCCTTTGGAAAAAACAAGCCCACGACTTCATGAAAGTAATAGATAAAAAAGAAATCCCCTTGATTCAAAATTGGCTTTGGCAACGCTTTCCAAAATCTCATCCTCTGCTTCATTATTTAGCTGGTTTCTGCCAAGATCAAGACTTCGCTATCGTGGACATTGAAACTTTGGGGCTCTCCGAGCGGCCTATAATTTTGCTCGGCGTAGCCACACCAACCAAGACTCATGTTTGTACGAGTCAGTTTTTGCTAAGAGATATTCAAGATGAACCAGGTGCTATTTGGGCTCTTGTTTCGCGGCTTGAACCCAACTTGTCACTCATAACTTATAATGGCAGGAGCTTTGATATTCCATACATTAGGCAAAGATTAGCTTATTATGGTTTAGATGCGCCGTTGGATAATCCACATTTTGATGTTTTGCACTTCACCAGGCGGGCTCTTCGTCATAAACTGTCAGATTGCAAACTGGAAACCGTGGAGAAATACATCGGAATAAAAAGAGACATCAACATTCCAGGTGCTTTAGTTCCCCACTTTTACGAGACTTATTTGAGAACCAAAAATGCAGGACCGCTCGTCGCCATAGTTGAGCACAACCGGCAAGACCTGCTAACCCTTGGAACATTATTCTCCAAGCTTTATGAGGAATGGAACCTTTGATTGACGATTTTATTCAAAGCATAAAGCATATGCAAGGCTACAAAAAACAGATTGTGCACATACAAGAGATTCCTCCACAGGAAGCATGTTTTGGTGAGCTAGAGAAGTCTCTGCAGGCGAGCATCCAGGATTGCCTCTTGAACCGCGAAATTCATCTTTATTCGCATCAGGCAGAAGCCATAAATAAAGCAAGGGCGGGCAAGAACGTGGCGATTGTTACTCCGACGGCTTCAGGAAAAACCTTAGCTTTTAACATTCCTGTTTTGGACGCTCTTGCCAAAGACGCCAAAGCAACGGCGCTTTACCTTTACCCGACTAAGGCGCTTACAAACGATCAGCTAAAGGTTCTAAGAGAGCTGGAGAAAGAAACGGGGATTCAAGCCTACCCTAACGTTTACGATGGTGATACTCCTCAAAGTCAAAGGGCAAGGATACGCGAAAACAGTAAAATCATCTTAAGCAACCCTTATGGGCTTCACCAGTATCTTCCGTGGCATTATAAGTGGCGGAGCTTTCTTGGGAACCTTAAATTCGTGATAATTGATGAAGCGCACGTTTATCGAGGAGTCTTTGGCTCAAACGTAGCTATGCTTCTGAGGCGGCTAATTAGAGTATGCAATTATTATCATGCTGACCCCCAAATCATCCTCTCGTCAGCCACCATCGCAAATCCAGGTGAGCACGCCAAGAGATTGACGGGTAAAGACTTTGAAATAGTTTCGAACGACGGCGCGCCCCGAGGAAAAAAATCATTCGTGTTCTGGAACCCGCCGTTCATCGGCAGCACCCAAACCACTCGAAGATCTACTCATCAAGAAACAAAAGACCTTCTAACCATAAACATCACAAAGAACCTGCAAACCCTATGTTTCACAACATCTCGCCAGATGGCTGAGCTTATAACAAGATGGACCAAAGAAGACCTGAAAAAGCGGTCGCCAAAACTGGTCAACTCCGTTACAGCTTACAGGGCGGGCTATCTGCCTCAAGAACGGCGCGAGATAGAGAACCGACTGAAAACAAAAAGTTTGATCGGGGTTGTTTCAACCAATGCGCTTGAGTTGGGTATCGATATTGGTTCTTTGGATTCAGTGATCATTTCTGGTTACCCGGGAACGGTCATATCGACTTGGCAGCAGGCGGGGAGAGCTGGCAGGACAAATGCAGATTCTCTTGTTACGTTGGTTGCTTTTCAAAACCCGCTTGATCAATACTTCATGAAGCATCCCAAAGACTTCTTTGGACGGCCACATGAGCAAGCCATTATTGATTTGCATAATCGCTACATTTCTCTGGGGCACATTATGTGTGCGGCAAGCGAGCTGCCACTGACAGAGGCAGACAAAAAATATTTCCCCGAACTATTCCAAGAGAGTATTCAAGCTCTTGAACAACAAAACCTGGTCCGCAAAACGCCCCGGGGATATGTCTATTCGGGAACTGCAAGACCTGTCGAGGTTGTGACGTTGGAGAGCATCTCAGACAAAACTGTCACCGTAACCTGCAACGGAAACATACTTGAAACGCTCACGTTAAACAAGGCTTACGAAGAAGCTCATGAAGGTGCAGTCTTGCTTCATCAGGGCGAAACATACATCTCTGAAGAATTGGATCTCAACAAATTAACGGCTAAAGTCACGCAAGAAAACGTCAACTACTACACGGAAGCGCTGAAAACCGTTGATGTCGCAATAAAGAAAATTCATGAAGAAAAACAAATCGGCATCCAAGTTGGCTTGGGCGAATTAATTACAACTGAATTTTACCACACTTACCTAACCAAATCATATGATGCGGTTGTTGAGAGAAAACCGCTTAATCTTCCGCCGTTATCGTTTTCGACTGTCGGAATGTGGTTTATAATTCCGGAGGAAATAAAAAAAGAAATCGAAGATAACGGTCTCGATTTTGACGGGGGAATACATGCGGCGGAGCATGCGATGATTGCGATGTCGCCTATGTTTGCGATGTGTGACAGATGGGATATTGGAGGGTTATCGACTCCACTGCATCCAGACACTGGGAACCCGACGATTTTCATTTATGATGGCTTTGAAGGTGGGATTGGAATTTCAGAAAACCTCTACCAAAACATAAAACCGCTTTTCGAAAAAACTCTTGAGCTGATCGAGAATTGCGAGTGTAAGGACGGTTGCCCCTCATGCATTTACTCGCCTAAATGCGGAAATGAAAATAAACCATTGGACAAGAAGGCGGCAAGCATAATTCTTCAGAGGATTTTAGTGAGGCTGGAAAGCAATCATTCCTCGTAAACGCAGACGCAGTTTCTCAACAAGTTCTTCCTCGCTTACGTCTGGAAGCTGTCTCTATTTTCGTCAGCGCAAATCCGACGACTAATGGGGTACTTTTTGGTTCTTCTTGTGTGGTCTGTGAGCGGGCCAGCATTTCTTGCAGTATATCGGTCGGTCTTGACGGGGCTGAAACGGCACTTCGCATTCAGATCCGCAGTCACTGCATACGGCAACATGAAGTGGAGTTGAATGGAACTTTTGGAAAATATTATAATTCTTAAGGCGCGGCCATCCCGTCTTAGCAAAATGCATCATTTCAGGATTATCTTTTAGCCAACGCATCATATGAAAGAAGCTTTTACCTCTTTTTTCTTCCCGCTCTGCTAATGGTTCATAACCTAAATTGCGAATCTCATCCAAATACGCGATTTCGACTAGCCGCTGGGCCTCGCCGACGACTCTCACTCGCTTAACTCGGTCTTCCCCGTAGACTTTGCGTAGTTCCTCTGCTGCCACATCGAAGATGCAGCCTTGGCATATGTGGACTTCTTCGTCCGGTTTTAGGTTGAATCCCTCTACAAGTTTGGAAACGATGCGCGAAGACTCTTGCAAGTATTCTTTTTCACGGAAAATCTCTTGATAGAATCGCACGTCTATCATGTCATACTTGAATTGATCTGTCTCTTCCCGGTAGGCGCCGACTACGACGCCATAAAGCAAGTCGCCGCTGCCCGCGTCATCAACGATAACTGTCAAATTGCAGGTTTTCCCTTCTATTTGTCACACTCCAATGTTTAACGCGTGTATAAATATAATGCTCTAAAAGAAACAATCTGAAGGCGAAAACTCTTCAGTGGACCTCTGACCGGGAAGGTAACCCTTGGAATCTTTGCGAAACAGGAGAAAAAGGTTAAGAAATCTGTCGGTGGTTCTCGGTTTATGTTGTGTTTAGAGCACTTGATTTATAAGGATGGATGATTAGTTTATGAGACTGTGTAAGAAGCGACTTTTTACACACCAATATAGTAGGAGTTGAAAATAGTAAAATGTCATATGGCAACCGCGAAATGCACAAGGCAACCTGCGCCGACTGTGGAAAAGAATGCGATGTTCCTTTCAAACCAGACGGCACAAGGCCAGTATATTGCCGAGAATGCTACGCAAAACGAAGACCACCAAGAAGATATTAAGCTAATCTAGCCTAACATCTTTTCACAAAGTCTTAAAATTTTTTCTTTTTATTTTTTTAATCTTTTGCACTGTGTTTTTGCTTTTGGATTTAGCAAATTTTTTTGTTTGTGTTTTGGGTTGTTTTTTTAAAATGGGGCGTGGATCGGTTGCAACTGTGAGCTAAAATAAGCTATTTTAAGCTAAAAAAAGCTATAATAAGCTAGATTAAGCTAAGGCAAGCTAGAATAATCGCTGGAAAATGCTTTCAAACTTAATACGTATGGCTCCATAACTAACTCTCAGAAGAGAAATATTAAATATCATTTGTCCTGATTATTTTGTCAGGAAGTCTTTCTTTTGGTTACCGAAAAAAAGATTGGAAACAAAACGGTTTTTCTCTGCGATATTTGCGGCCTCGGATACTCAGAAAAAAGCACAGCGCAAGAATGCGAAGATTATTGCCGAACCCATGCTGGTTCTTGCAGCGCCGAGATCAGTAAAAAGGCAGTTTACCTCCCTGGTGCACCGATCCTGCCCGAGAAAGGATGACTTTGGTTTTTTTCTTCTCTCCTTAAAAGAAGGAGCAATTTCTAGGTAAGGAAAAGATGTCGTGGATGATATAGGTAGACCAGCAATTTATTGTAGATAGCTTTTTTGTGTCACTTTTAGCTTCGGTTTTTGGTGCTTGATTTCTATGATAAGGATGCTCCACAGTTAATGCATTTGGAGGCGTCTGGCTTGTTTTTGGTTCCACAATACGAACAAACAATCATAGCCGGCGTCGTCTCCTCCGTCAGGACCTGCATTTGAGCTTTGCTGATATTTTCCCTTATTGTTCTATACGCTTGCTCTGCATCAGCTTTAGGCACATCGGCAAACAAAAGAGGAGGCGCCGCCGATTTGAAGGTGCATTTAATAGTTGAACGCAGTATTCCCCTGTCAATCGTAACGTCTTGAAAGTCGATATAGTTGTAGTCAGTGTAGTCTTTTTTTAAGCCGAGTGCGTGAGGATGACGCAGAATCATCCGCTGGTTAGTTATGATGACCGAGTCAATGTCAACCGCGAGATGATAAAACTTTTGCTTAATGTAGAGTTCAACGGATTCGTTTGGGTCAAGAATATCTTTCAGATCATCAGGAGTGGCCATAAAAAACAACCACTAACAAAACAGGCGAACAATTATTTATCCCTTAACTGGAGAAGTCAAGGGTGCTTGACGTCCTTTTTAGCGCTTGCCACGACCGCCCCAAACTCCTTATCACTCAACCAACCCTTATCCTTCAAAGCTAACAAACCCCGCTCAATTCCATCACCAAGAAGACCCGCTGTCAAAATGTTGTTGCTCTCTCCCAGTTGCTTAAGCTCAGTCTCAAAAATCGAGTCTTCAGCACTCTGCTTTTCCACGGTTTCCGCTAGGAAAGCCATTTCCTTTAGCCTAGGAGAAAAGCATGATTTGATCTTTGCCACTCCCAAAGCTCCTTTAAGTTTAGCTGAAATACCCGCTTCGTTTATGGAAGATGGGGGCAGCGAAACGTAACGTCTTTTTTCTCCAGAGTTGTAGCAAATCACATAATTCGGAACGTAAAAGAGCGCTTTATCTAACTCATCGGAGCATGAGGTTGTGTGGATTTTTTCTAGGTCGCCAATATTTGACTCTCTATTTTTGATTATTCCCATAACTCGATCGCAAAGCAGCTTTGTGTTTTTCTCCAAGGTGACGATGTCTTGACGCATGAGTAAAATCTTGGCGTCTCGCGAAGCTTCCAAATCGACGATATTGCTTCGGGTTTTCAGAACTTCTGCCTCCAGTGCGGCTTTCAGTTTCGCGGTTTCCGACGCCTGCTTCTTTTCCAAGTCTTCAATGGTTTTTTCTTTTGTTTTGATTTGTTTTTCGATGTCTGAGCGATCTTCTTTTGCCTTTTTGATTTTGAGTTTCCAGGTTTCTTTTCCCACTTCATCGCTTTTAGCGGTCTCGCTGTACTTTGCTATTCGTCGATCGACCTCGGAGATGGATTTTTTGAGCCTGATTATTTCAGTGTGCAGAGGCACCTTCTTGTCTTCAAGAGATCCAGCTAAGTCAATTCTTTCATTGTTGTATTGTTTTTCAATGGTTTTGAGTTGAGGAGCGATCCTTGCTTCCTCTTCCTTGATTTCTAGCGCTGACTCTTCTTTGACAGCTTTGATTTGGCTCTGAATTTCGTCGTGGAAAGCGAGGGAGGTTTTGCCTAAAAATTGGATATTACCCTTCAGTTCCTTTATCTCTTTTCTGAAAGTCGATGACATCCCGGCAATTTCCTCTGTTATTGACAAAAGTGCTGGCTCGTTGATTCGTGGAGTTAACAATCCGACCATTGCAAATTCATCATGCGACAATCTTGCTTCTTCTCTATGCAAGCTAAATTCCTCAAGGAAGGCAGGATCAGTAATCAAGCCTTTGAGTTCAAGGCTATTTTTTGCGTTTGGCTCCGCGAAGCATTGGGCATGTTCAGCTACAAAAGCTATGTAGCTTTCACTGTTTTTGGAACTGGCCTTTAAGCTATCCGTAAACGTGTCGACATTGCCGATGTCTGCATGGGGCAAAGAATACTTTGAAACGTTTAGGCCATCGAAAAGGAAAACATTTTTTGAGTGGGGAAAAGACAAAAGGGGATATCCAATCTTCGCTATAAACTCAATTTCTTCTTTTGCATGCCTCAGAATCCCGCCTTTCCGACGGTCAGTCTCCGCCACTGCATAAACAGCAGCTAACTCGATATCAGAAGTGTCTAGTCCTTTTCCATTAATAGATGCTGAATACGGTAAAATGAATTTTTTGACTTTAGAAATTGTCGCTTGTGACATTCAATCAACCGTTCACTATCTATGCACCATCTTTTTATAAGATTTTTGCTGCAACAACATTCTCGACTACAAATACCAATCGTTCCTCGGATAACGCTGCTGAAGCACTTGTTGACGGCTCGTTAAGTGTAACCAGCCTCAATGGGCGAGTAGTGGTTTGCAGTTTTTCGCAGAATTTTTCTCTTTGTTTTGGGTTGCTTTTTTGGTTTGGGACTTGGATTGTTTGTAGGTTGAGTCTTAAAATCTCTATAAATCTCTTAAAATCTCCTAGAGTTCTGTCACCAAAGCGTATGGTCCATTCGTTATCGTTAGATCTGGCTTTTATAGACGGTGAATTGTTTTTGGTTCAATTTTGGATCTGCTTTGTTAATAATTTTCGATTTCTCCGTTCAATCTCTTATCTTGCCCAAATCCCAAACTTTAAATCGGTCCCACTTCAAACAAAATACAGAGAAAGGAGCTGTTTTATTTTGAGTGACAAAACAAGACCTACAACCAGCCGAATTGGCGCCTCAAACCAAGATTGGTGGCCAAACCAGTTGAACCTAAATATGCTGCGTCAGCATTCGACCTTGTCCAATCCGATGGGCAAGGATTTCAACTATGCTGAGGAATTCAAGAAGCTCGACCTGCAAGCTGTAAAGAAGGACCTTTATGCGTTGATGACCGACTCGAAAGATTGGTGGCCCGCCGATTTCGGTCACTACGGAGGACTCTTTATCCGCATGGCATGGCACAGCGCAGGGACCTACCGCAAAGGTGACGGGCGAGGAGGTGTCTCAGGAGGAGCGCAGCGTTTTGCACCTCTGAACAGTTGGCCAGACAACGTTAACCTAGACAAAGCACGCCGTTTGCTTTGGCCAATTAAGCAGAAATACGGCCGAAAAATCTCTTGGGCTGATCTGATGATCCTTGCCGGCAACTGCGCTATGGAGTCGATGGGTTTTAAGACCTTCGGATTCGGCGGTGGCCGCAAGGACATCTGGGAGCCACCAGAAGATATCTACTGGGGTTCCGAAACAATCTGGCTAGGTGACAAACGCTATTCAGGTGCGAGGGAGCTGGAAAATCCGCTGGCTGCCGTGCAAATGGGGCTAATCTACGTTAATCCGGAAGGTCCGAACGGAAACCCGGATCCCGTTGCTGCTGCTAAGGATATCCGCGAGGTCTTTGGACGCATGTCGATGAACGACGAGGAGACGGTGGCTCTTATCGCGGGCGGCCACGCCTTCGGTAAAACCCACGGAGCTGGCCCTGCGTCGTTAGTGGGTCCTGAGCCTGAAGCCGCTCGCATCGAAGAACAAGGCCTTGGCTGGAAGAGCAAATTTGGGACGGGCAAAGGTGATGACGCAATTACCAGCGGCTTAGAAGTTATCTGGAGTCAAACGCCGACTAAGTGGGGCAACAACTTCTTAGAAAATCTGTTTAGCTTCGAATGGGAACTGACTAAGAGTCCGGCTGGTGCGAACCAGTGGAAGCCTAAGGGTGACGAAGGCGCCGGCACAGTGCCTGACCCGCATGACCCGTCAAAGCGGCGCTCGCCATCCATGCTGACAACAGACCTTGCCCTGCGGTTCGACCCAGTTTACGAGAAGATTGCAAGGCGCTTTTACGAGAATCCGGATCAGCTAGCAGATGCCTTCGCCCGAGCATGGTTCAAGCTTACCCACCGCGACATGGGCCCCCGCTCTCGCTATCTAGGTCCAGAAGTCCCTGCGGAGGAATTGATCTGGCAAGACCCGGTGCCCGCAGTCGATCATAAGCTGATAGATGAACAAGATATCGCTGACCTCAAGGGCAAAGTCCTTGCCTCTGGCCTGTCGATTTCAGATTTGGTTTCGACCGCCTGGGCTTCGGCGTCAACGTTTCGTGGCTCTGATAAGCGCGGCGGTGCGAATGGGGCGCGTATCCGTCTTGCTCCGCAAAAGGATTGGAAAGTCAACCAGCCGGCTAAGCTGAATTCTGTGCTGCAGGTCCTTGAGGGAATCGAAGAGGAATTCAACAGTACACAGAAGGACGGAAAGAAGGTTTCGCTCGCTGATTTGATTGTTTTGGGTGGATGCGCAGGGGTAGAGCGAGCTACGAAAAATGCTGGTTATGACATGCCTGTTCCGTTCACGCCCGGACGCACAGATGCCTCGCAGGAGCAAACCGATGTGGAATCATTCGCAGCACTCGAACCGGTCGCAGACGGATTCCGTAACTATCTCAAAACCAAATACGCCGTATCAGAAGAGGAACTGCTGGTTGATCGCGCACAACTCTTGACGCTTACCGCTCCTGAAATGACCGTCTTAGTTGGCGGCTTGCGCGTCTTAAATGCCAACTTTGGACAGTCCCAGCACGGTGTCTTCACCAAGCGGATAGGCACGCTCAGCAATGAGTTCTTTGTGAATCTGCTCGACATGAGCACGACATGGAAGGCAGCCTCAAGTGACGAAGACGTGTTCGAGGGTCGCGATCGAAAAACGGGCGAGCTCAAGTGGACCGGTTCAAGGGTTGACCTTATTTTCGGTTCGAACTCCCAACTACGGGCGTTGGCGGAAGTCTACGGTTGTGAGGACTCCACGGAGAAGTTCCTGCACGACTTCGTAGCGGCGTGGAACAAGGTAATGAACCTTGACCGCTTCGACCTCGCTTGGTCGTAGTAGGAGCTAGACTGACCACATAGAACAGGTTTAATTCCGATGTGATTTTTCACTCGGGAATTTTTTCTTTGTGTTTTGAGTTCTTTTTTTGGTTTGGGGCTTGATTTGGCTGCAGGTTGAGTCTTAAAATCTCCATAAATCTCCCACAATCTCTGAAAATCTCCTCGAATCTACGAGTTTCGCTTGTCAAGGGACCTCAAGAGAGATGAGCAGAGATTATCAATCTTTAGGCGGCAGAATTTTCGGTTACGGAGAAATAACAGTCAACTCTCAGGTAGAACGTCAAACGAAGCTTCAGTTTGTCCATGAGCCATTCGTCGTTGCAGACAGGATGAGGGACATAAAGGGTGAACCAATCGTGCATATTAGATATCCAAACTCAAAAGCATGTTCCTTTCAGGCTTTCTTGTTTTTCCGATTCAGAAATTAAATGCTTGCGGCTTTTGATTTGTCGCTTGTCGCTATGCTGAAAACAAATGTTGCGCCTTTGTTGAAGCCGCCTATTTCCTTGACGGTCCAGCCGTAGATGTCGCAGGTTCTCTTGATCAAGTAAAGACCAAAACCAGTGCCCTGACCGAAGCCCTTCGTGAACAAATGCGTTTTGTCTGAATCGCTTATGCCGCCTCCATCGTCTTCGTAGATTATGCTTTGGGATCCGTCTTTTTCTTCTCGGTGGCTGATTTTTATCTTTGTCAAGTTCTTGCCGTATTTGAGTGAGTTGTCGATTAAATTATGAAACACTGTCGTTAGCATTGAGTCAGCCAAAATACGAAAGCCCTTGCATTCGTTGATTAATTCGGCGCCTCTTAATCCGCTGAAAAGTGATGCCGCCTGATCGATCGCCGCCCCAACATCGGTCTGGGTTCGTCGTTCACTTCCAAGCGATTCGTAATTTTTGGCAAAATCAAGCATTCGCGTTATGCTTGCACTCGCCAAGCGAATCTGGTCTATATAATGGCTTATTTTCTGGTCGCCACCGGCCTGTTTCTTAGCTAAGTATGCATTTCCCTCAATGGCCATTAACTTGTTGCGGACATCATGCCGAGTGAAGCTCCCAATAACACTCAGTTTCTCGTTAAGAACTTCTGACTGTTTTAGTGCAGCTTCAATCTTCGCCTCTGAATTCATTTGATCCGTCATGTCCACGTAAACCGTCACGCTACCGATTCTTTTCCCACCAACTGTCACAGATGCCAAAGAAACGAAAACCGGCAGCATCGAACCACCCTTGCATTTTCTTCTTGTTTGAAAACTCACAGCGTTGCTGCAGCTTTTTTCGATGTAGGCACTCATTTCCGGTTTCAAGTCATCAGGAACGAGAATATCTGCTAAGTTTTTGCCGCAGATTTCTTCTTGCGAAAATCCGAAGATGTCAGTGAATTTGGGGTTAATGTTGATGACGCAGAAGTTTTCATCTGAGTACGCTACTGCTTGCGGGTTCGAGTTAAATAGGGATTTGAATTCTTCCCTGCTTTCTCGAAGGTCGGTTTCTCTTTGCTTTTTCTCAGTTATGTCCAGAACGATTTCTGAGGCAGCGATTATGTTTCCGTTTCTGTCCTTTATGGGAGAAGCGACGATTTCAACCCAGTATGGACTGCCATCCAATTTCGTTGAGAAGTATTCATGGGAATCCGCTTCAGCTTTACCAGCGAAGATTTTTGCCACTCCGCAGTCTAGGCAGGGTGCGTCTAGAGTGTTTAGGGTGGCATAGCAGAGTTTTCCAACTGAATCGCCCTTATAGTCCCGGATAAAGCGGTTTGCGTACAATATGCGATAATCTTTGCCGATGATTACAAATCCGACGCCTATACTTTGAGTAAAAGCTTCAAGCATGTTTTGATCTTGCTTTAAAGCATCTTCCATTTTCTTACGTTCACTGATGTCTTCTAGCTGCACGATGAAAAGACAGATTTTTCCGGTCTCATCCTTAACAGTGCTTACACTGACCCTTCCAAAAATTATGGCACCGTCTTTTCTGACGTATCTTTTTTCTAATCTGAACGCGGGTATTTTTCCAGCTTTAAGCTCATTTATTTTCTCAATGCTTTCGTCTAGATCGTCAGGATAAGTGACATCCTTGAAACTAAGCTTTCGCAACTCAACCTGGGTGTAACCGAGTATTCTGCTGAATTCGGCATTTACGGTCTCAAAAAGTTCGCCGAGATGACAAGAGGCGGAAATCCCAATGGGAGCGTTCATAATTATTGCTTTCAATTGTTGTTCGCTTCGGCTAAGAGCAATTTTTGCCTGTTTGCTTTCAACTGCTTGCCGTATGTAATGAGCAAGTTCGCCATAAACTGTCTCTGGATTTCCATGTTTGCTTACGTAACCGTTTGCGCCAAGATTCAAGGCTTCAATAATGATTTCTTCTCTGCCTTTTCCAGTGAAAAGTATGAAGGGGACCTCGATTTTTTGGATTTTGAGTTCCATCAGTAATTCTAAGCCATTCTTGTTAGACATTTCATAGTCAGAGACGATTGCATCAAACGAATCTGAACGCATCTTCCTGAGCGCTTCTTCAGCAGACACAGCTGTTTCCACTTCGAAATTGCCTAACAATGGTATGATATTTTTGGAAACATACAAAAATGAAACATCATCGTCAACATGCAGGATGCGCAATCGTTTTTCTTTAACTTCGCAAGCCGAATCGATTTCTATTTGGGGAACTGGAGATATTGGGGGTAAAACTTCTTGCTTTTCCCGCGATTTTTCCATATCTAACGATTCTCCGCGAAAGAAATTATAAAGCCTTGTTAATCAGCAAAAATGATTACAAGTAAATATCCGCAATCACTAGAAGAATTTGTAAATCTAAGCAGCTAATCCAAAATCTGAAAAAGGCCTTGCCATATGCCTTTTTGGGGATAACAATAGATGTTTGTGCAACTTTTCACAATAATTATGAACGTTTCTCAAATCGCTTTATATCTTTACAAACTATTTTTTTGTTTCAGAGCAAAAACAAAAAAATGGGTGACAGGCATGTTGGATTTAGCGATCGTCGGAACTGCAAGCTTAAGCATTTTCACCTTGCACTTCATGGTAATTATACTTAAAAGCTCGCGCACCCAGCCCAACTTAAGAACGAAAATAGGCAAGGTGAATTAAACTTGTACAGTACGATTATTTTGGATTGCCAAACCAAAACAACCTTCTCCTGCTCGGAGGACTGCATCGCATACAAAACCTGTTCAATACGAAAAAAAGTCCACTATTAAGCTCTTGGATGTATATTCATACATGTTACATAATTTTATAAGCTAACAGCAACATGTTGGAAAGTCCCATAGGAGGCGAAAAAAACGTTAAGTAGAGATTGCGACGGTTGCGAGATGCTGCACATGTGCAGTGAACGCTACAGGCGTGTAAACAAAGACGAGAAAGTTTACTGTCCAGATGGAACAGCACATTTGGTGGACCAAAACTAAACCTCCCTCTTTATCATTTTATTTTTTAGTTTATTTCAGAAAGGCAGAAATGCTTAATCGCAATACTTGTGAGGGCTGAAACATCAATGGATAAGCCTGAATACATTACTTGGAGCAGAAAATACGACAAAAGTTACGGGTGGCAAGCCCAACGGGAGCGGGAGTTAGGCGCCAAATTCAGAAAACAAAAAGGTTTGACAGTCGCCGACCTCGCACAAGTTGTTGAGTGGAAATTCAAAGACGACCCCGAAAAGAAAACTAGACTACTAGAATTAGTTGCGCGAAACACCGAAGAAAAAGTCAACCGGATATCCAGCCAAGCCTTCAATTTGCCGCAAGGGGACGACAACTACAAAATCTGTTGCTTAACAACCCTTGAAGGCGTCAGTCCTATCGTCGCAAGCGTGATTTTAACTTTTTTTGACCCCCGCCTATACGGGATTTTTGACACGAGAGTTTGGAAAGGTCTACTTGGCAATCCGCCTCCAGGCCTTTTCACACCGCAGAACTACATCAAACTGCTTGCTGCAATGAGGAAAACCGCGGCGAAACATAACTTGGATGCAAGAATCATCGACAAGGCTCTATTCAAGAAAAGCACTGATGAATCCACAAAATAGTGCGACAGCGCAGGATTGATTTGGTTTTCTCATTAAAGTAGAATTGAAAATACCGTTAAAAGAAATAAACCTGGCTGCAAAAACTGCCGCTGATCTATTTCTTAACTATTCGAATTTCCTTTTTTCGCCTAAACTCTTTAACCGAGCGAAAATCACAAGTGCGTGAGAGCGTTGCTTTTAGACTTCACAATTTTTAGAATTCCCGCTCGCTTACGCGCCTCATTTGAAGTTACATTATGATTTTGCAACATTCATTCTCGGGCTTTTTTGGCAAGCCTTAAATTTTTCAAGCCATACCAATGGTTGGGGATTCAACCAATTGCCTTATTGCCGGAGATGCGGAGTCAAACTTGAAGAAAACGCCAGATTCTGCCAAAAATGCGGAACCCAAGTAGTAACATTTAATCCTCCAGTTTCAGTTGTGCCAGCCCCAAGAAAGCTGCTTTCAACGGCCGAAATCATTTTGATTGCCGTGGCAATTGTTGTAATAATCGTGGTTGCAAGCGTCTTTGTTTTAATAGTGTTTAACCCTGCAAACACTAACTCGATAAATTCCTCGAACCAAACAAAATTCAGCACCTACAACAGTCCAGTTCAAACAGGTAAAATGCAAACCAGCGTTTCAACCCTAGAGTTTGCGGGAAAAACCAGTTTTCCCCCAGTTTTGGAATTCTCGAAGCCTGATAATCCTCAGCCGCAACAGCAGCATTGAAGGATAATCCGTAAACATTATTAAATGCCTTTTTTCAATTTTAAGCCGTGAGAAGTGGATTTTGTGAGCGAACAAAGAAAAGTAACTAAGCAAGAATTGGAAGACAATAATGGGAAGAACGGTAAACCAGCCTACTTCGCCTACAACGGGAAAGTCTACGATGTGACACAGAGCGGACTTTGGAGTGATGGAGACCACTTGGGGATGCATGTGGCTGGGAAGGATTTAACTGGCGAACTAGACGCCGCCCCGCATAGGGAAGAAAACTTTGCACGAGTCAAACTTATAGGAGACTTAGTTTAGGCCCCTATAGTGGTAGGCATTGCAACACAGAATCAACCCTGCGCAAACTAATTAGCAGGTTTTCCGCGTCTTTTCTGCTCAAGTCTTGCCCCAAGTTGCAGAGTTTACTGATTTTGTCGTAAAGATTATCAAATGCGGCTTTTACCCCTAAATCGTTGTTCATCGCACTTTCAAAGCTCGGGACAATGCTGTTGATGAGCGCTTCAGAATCCGCGTTTGAATCGTCGCCTTCCATTCCCTGGATTGACTTGACCATGTTTCTGAAGGAGTCAAGTTTTCGTCTGGTTTCAGCAAGTTTCTCAAATGTGAAGTTCAGTTTTTCCCTGTAAGGAGCATAGATGAGAAAGAACCTGAGTTGGTACCCGCTGAAACCCTTCTTCAGAACGTCGCCTGTGTAGATGACATTGCCGACGCTTTTGGACATTTTCTTTCCATCAACTAAAAGGTGGGCTCCGTGAAGCCAGTATCGGCTGAAGGTTTTGCCGCTTACGGCTTCGGCGATAGCAAGTGTATAGTCATGGTGGCGGATCAAGTTGTCGATTCCGCCGCAGGCAACGTCGATTGAAAAGCCCAAATGCTTTGTCACGATGGCGGCGTCTTGAATGTTCCATGCTGGCCTGCCACTGCCAACCGGTGTTTCATAGCAGACCCCGCCTTGTTTGCAGCCATCCCAAACAATGAAGTCGCCCAAATTCCAAGGCGTTCCAGGGTAAGTGTCCTTGTGGAAGCGACGTTTCTTTTTGGGCCATTTGCTCATGTCTAAATGGGATAGTTTTCCGAATCCTTTGAATTTTAAGGGGTCAAAATAAGCGTTTCTTGCGTCTTTATAGGTGTACCAATACACGACGCCTTTCTCGACAAGTTGAGCAATTAAACTCGCTGCTTGGTCGACGGCTGATGAAGCCCTAACCGGGTAATCGGGCATTTTGATCCTGAGCAGCTTGAAGTCTCGGAAGAAGATGGTCTCATTTTTTCTTGTCACTTCCTCAACAGTGAGGTTTTCTTTTTTTGCTTGCACAATGGCTTTGTCTTCCAAATCTGTTAGAGTAATGAGCCGCGTAACTTTGTAGCCGAGATACTCCAGATAGCGCTGTAGAATGTCTTCGAAGAGAAAGGTGCGGTAGTTTCCGATGTGCGGCTGCTGGTAGGTCGACGGACCACAAGTATACATTTTCACCTGCAGATCCTCGGTAGGCTGGAAAGATTCGATTTTTCTCGTAAGAGTGTTGTGTAAATTTAGCAATGAAAGCCCCTCGACGTTACACGACCGTTTGCTGTTCTTTCTCAAGTTCTCGCAGTATTGCCTTGGCTTCCTCGACATGCTGGCGGGTTTGAGTTTGGGAGTTAAAGATGTGCCTGACCATTCCTTTTTTGTCGATGATGTAGGTGACTCTTCCCGGAATGAGACCCATCGTGGTGGGAACTCCGTAAAGCTTTCGTACAGTGTTGTCTTTGTCGCTTAGCAAAATGAAGGGCAAGCCGTAATGGGTTGCAAAAGACTTATGCGACGCAACATTTTGACCGCTTACCCCTATAACTTCGGCGCCTAGCTTTGTCAACTCACCATAACTGTCTCTGAAGCTGCAAGCTTCAGCTATGCAACCGGGGGTTTCGTCTTTCGGATAGAAGTAGAGGACAACGTTCTTTTTGCCTATGTACTCTGAAAGTGTTACGTTGTCGCCTGTCTGCGAGGGCAAAATAAAGTCTGGAGCTTTGTCACCAACATTAATTGTCAAAATATCGCCAGAGAAGAAGGAGATTTGATGGCTATTATTCTTTTCGCGTTCAAGATTCGAAGCATCAAACGTATAAGAAACTAAACATACCTTCGTTTATGGAAAAAACTCTAAACTTAGCGGGACACAAATGTCAAACTATAACGTACAGTGCACCAGGTGTCCCGGTTATTTTCCTGCCCGGTTTATCTTACACGTTAAACATTTGGGAACGCATCGGCGTAACAGATCTGCTAATTGAAAAAAACATACCTTTCTTGGCGCTGGACATGCCATACGGGTTGAAAAGCAACTGCCAGCCAAAAACCAGAAATCCGGAGACAAACGTTCAGGTGGTGGCGGAAGCGGCTCGAAGCATTTTTGGTTCAGCAGTTCCTGTTTTAGTCGGCGCAAGCTTAGGCGGCTACATTGCTTTAATGTATGCCTCGAAGTTTCCCGTGAAAGGGCTGCTTTTGATTGCGCCTGCCCACGCGTTATTGGAAGATTTAGTTGAATCTTACGGCAAATTTAGGTTTCCAGTTAGGATAATTTGGGGGACACAGGATAACGTCATTTCGGGCGAAGAGATGCGGACGTTGGCTGAAAAAGTGCCCAACGCTAAACTTTTAGTCTACAAGGATGCGTCGCACTCAGCATATTTAAGCCAACCTGAACTCTTCAAGCGAGACCTCCTCGAATTCTACGCCGACACAGAGCAAAGCTGATTCATTAAACCATAGGATCCGCAGCTACGATATAATGATAGTTTCCCGCAGCCCTAACACTATCAACTCGGAAGCCTGCATCATGCATTAAAGTTGATACATAGGCTTCGCTGAACCTGATTTTGAAGGGCGGACCAAAACCCATTTCCTCTTTTTTCCAATCCAAATCGACCAGCCTTCCAGAGGGCTTAATCATTTTCCGGGCATTGTGCAGGACACGGGCTGGGTCGGCGAAGTCATGAAGTACCATGCTAAAGAAAACAAAATCGGCGCAGCCATTGCAGAAAACTACTTCTTCAGCTGAGCCTATTCTGCTTACAATATTGCTTAACCCTTCACTTTTGGCTTTACGGTTTAGTTTTTCAATGGTAGAACCGTCAGAATCCACGGCGTATATTCTGCCCTTTTCACCTACCTTTTTTGCTGCTAAAATACTGAAGTAGCCGTCTCCGCATCCGACATCTATGAAAACCATGCCTTCACGTAGGTCTTGAAGTATGACGTCTGGGTTGTACCATGAACGCCTTGTGTCTTCATCTAAAGCGAAACCGCCGTGGCAAGTCATGACTAAAAACCTTGTGTGTTATGGCTTTAGAATCTCTCTTATTTGTTTTTCATGCGTTTGCCTAGTTGTCAAGGGGTAGATTTCTCGTTCGCTCTCGAAAAACAGTGGGTCTTGACCTATGATTTTTGAAAGCTTTTCGTCAGAGTCAACGTTGACTATGCACATGCTGCCCTGCTGACCGATAAGATGATAGTACACCTCAAGCGTCTTTTCCTTTTCCAAAGCATCAAAATACTTGAACTGCAACGGAAGCAACTTAGCCCACTTCTCCACTGGAACCTCACGTCTAATTTTCTGAATGACTAAAAATCTCATGTTTCATCCCAAAAGAAAATGATTTCTAAAGTATAAAACGTTTCTTGCCCCTTAAAAACCAAAAAGCAATAAAATGAATTCCAAAAATTTTTCTAACGCCAAAGTCAACCATTTCATCAATAGAAGCAGCAAAATTGCAAAGGTTACTCGCTTCTAGGCGCCGAAACTTTTTATCTCGAAATCTTGGCGATTTGGAAATAAACCTTTATACGATGGCGCAGCTACACGAACAGAAAAACGAGGTTAAACAGTTGCCAAATCAAACAATCAGAAAGAAAGCGACAGTGAAGGCCAAATTATCGGTAATTAAATGCAGCGGTTGCGGTGCAGAAATCACGGTTGTTCCAAATGTCAAGCTTATGAGCAAAGCCATCGAATCCCATGTCGACTACCATCGCTCAAAATTAAAAAACCCTTTGAAAGCAGAAACAGAAGCAGATCAAGTACGAGACGATTTGATAGGGCAAATCTTCGAGGTAGCAAGTGAAAAGTAAACTTTGCAAAATTTATCCCCCGCGGACTGAATTGCCATTTCATTGGAACACCGCGATTAGTTCATTGAGAAAATGATTTGTATTTTTAAAATAAGGAAAAAAGAATTTACGTTTTAGAGGTTGTCAGGGGGCTTACTCTTTCTTTTCGCCGCCGTGCATCTTCCACATTTCTTGCATTCGCATTGGCATCTTTTCCATTGCGTCTTTGGCTAAACCCAAAAGTTCCTCGTTTACTTCTACCTCAATTGTAATTTTCAGTTTGCCTTTCTTTTCGTTCATTTCAGTCATGGAACCACCTCCTAAACATGCTTAATTGACGCGGAAACAAGTTAGTTAGAAGATGAACCGCTTGCATGCCAGTCACGTCCAAATCGAGTTCGATACGGTAATGGTATTTTCCTAACCGCTTTGTCTTGGTCTTATAATTGCCAATCGCGCCTGAATCCTTAAACCTGCGTAGTTGCTGATTCATCAGAACAGTAATAGCCGTCGGCGCCAACGGTTCAAAAACGAAGACAACCCTTAAAAGAACACGTATGGTGCTCTCCAAAAGCGATTCGGAAACGGACAATTCATTCGTCATTTAGAATCCTCAAAACACTGTTACAAAATCTATTCTTGCAAATGCTTATATTCATTCCTATAGCCGAAACAAGTCGCTTAACAATAGATTAAGGCGCGATTTTTTAAGGTTGTGTGACTGTCAATAGCCGACACTACAGTGACCCTTTATGGCGCTCGAAGAATTAGAATATCAGATTTACGCCTGCAAAAGATGCAGGCTTTGGACGGATGCGAAACATGGCGTGCCCGGCGAAGGGCCCACAAACGCTAAAGTTATGTTGATTGGACAAAATCCCGGAGCAAACGAGAATGAGGTTGGCAGGCCTTTCGTTGGAAGATCAGGTAAATTCCTAAACCAAGTTTTAGCTGAAAACGGTTTGAAACGTGAAGACTTCTTCATAACAAGTATAGTCAAGCACGTCTCGCCTAAAAACCGAAAACCCTTTCCCGACGAAGTAGCAGCGTGCTTACCCTACCTAACCGCACAAATCAGCATTATCGGACCAAAAATAGTCGTTCTGCTTGGGGAATCGGCGAAAAGCACCCCGCGGTTTGAAGGGATCGATTACATTGAAGCTATTCATCCCTCTGCCGCCATGCGTTTCAAGAAGATGAAAGACAAGTTCCAAGTACAAATCGCTGAATTAGCAAAAAGAATCGAAGAGCACCACGATTAAAGAATACCGAAAAGAAGTGCCTATCATTTTTGGGCGTAACGGCAAGGCCTCTGAAGCGGCAAAGCAAAGTGATCGCCTTATGGTGACCAGCGACAATTACAGGGGCAACCAAAAAACCGGGATACCATGGTGCGTGATAATGACCCTTTGATGCCGCAACATGGAAAGTCTCAACTTTTCACCATGCCAATCGCAACCTATTTTTTTCTTGAAACTCTTATATATTTCAGTTCGCTAATCACTGTTGAGTGTCATGGCTGAAGTTTGTACAACTTGCGGGCTTCCTAAAGACTTGTGCGTTTGTGGAGAAATAGAGAAAGAGCAACAGAGAATCCGCGTTAGACTTGAAACTCGGAAATTTGGTAGGCCAACCACCGTTATCGACGGCATGGAAGATAAAAACATCGACCTCGCAAGCATCGCTCAAAAACTCAAAACATACTGTGCTTGTGGAGGAACCAGCAAAAACGGTCAAATTATGCTTCAGGGCGACCACCGAGATAGAATACGCGCCTTCTTGTTGAAACTTGGTTATCCACAAGAAAACATTGAAGTACAGTAAACGCAGGGTCGAAACGAAAGGCGCAAATTAATGAAAAAGATAGATGATGTCCGCGAAGTATTCAAATCTATAAAACATCGCAGACCAACGATGATTTTTTGCCCCTGTTGCGGCAGCCCAAAAATTAAGCTGGCGACAGGCTTAACTATCGGTGGATTAGCGCCGAAACAGTATTACTGTGAAGGATGCGGTTATGTGGGAACCGTGGTTATGGAACTTGAAGAAGACAAGTTCGTAAAGAACGAAAAAGAAAAAGAAGAAACTGACGTTTGATTTTAAAAAGGAAGATGCCTTTTTAGTCGGGCAACTCGAGATTTAGTTGTTTTTTAAGTGTTTTGTATCGGTTTCGAACGGTTACTTCTGTTACGCCGGCGGCTTCAGCTATGTCTTTTTGAGTTTTCTTTTCGTTGTTTTGCAAGCATGCAATGTAGAGGGCAGCAGCAGCTAAGCCCATTGGGTCTTTTCCGGCCGCAGCACGCTTTCGTCTTGCTTCTCTTAGAATTTGAATGGCTGCACCCTGAGTTTTGCCTGAAATCCCGGTTTTCTCAGCGATTTTTGATACGTAAGTTAGTGGATCAGCGATTGGCATGTGAACTTCAAGTTCTCGAAGCAGCAAGCGATAGCATCTTGCGACATCTTTCTTTTCGACAAGGCTTGCTTCAGAAATTTCCCGAAGAGTACGTGGTGTCCCGCTTGCACGGCAAGCAGCATAAAGAGAGGCGGCAGCGATGGCGGCGATTGATCTTCCACGGACCAGTCCTTTGTCTAGTGCTTTTCGGTAAACCACGGCGGCTTTTTCTTTGATTGGGGGTGGAATGTAGACTTTGTCGGCTAGCCTGTCGAGTTCGGCCATGGCTTGAGCAAGGTTTCGGTCAATTGAGGAGTGGACTCGGCTTCGTATTTGCCATTTTCTTAGACGCCACATTTGTAGTCTTGTGGCTAGTGGTAGTTTTCTTCCAAATGCATCTCGATCTACTTGACTGATAGCGGTGGATAATCCTTTGTCATGGACCGAGTAAGAAGTGGGAACTCCTACACGGCTTCTTGATGCTTTCTCTTCCTGTGTGAAGGCACGCCATTCGGGGCCTTTATCCATCATTTGCTCGTATAAGACCAATCCACAGTCGCCGCATACGGTTTCACCCGTGTCATAATCGTGAACTAGATTTTCGCTCCCGCATTCGGGGCACTTATCAGCTAAGCGCTGTTGTGTTCGGACTTCTTTTTTACTCAATCTTCTCTACCTCATTTTTTGATGCCGCGTAGAGCCGTATCTATGGTCTAATTTCTCTCCGTTTTTGGGCTAGAAAATAGTAAATTCGGCCCGCGCAAACAAGCAGATTCGACGTTTACCTATTTAAGGTTTGTGGTCTTAATAAATCTATTGCACATAATAATTTAGAAAATCTCACCGGGCATGAAATTCGCTATGGGAAATGACGTAAAAAACTGTTTAATCAAGAACCATTTATTACAAAAATCTACACGAACGCGACTCAAAAACAAGAGTTCGGCTACCCCTGCAACCCCACCGCATTGTACACAGCAGTGGCAACCAACATCGACCCATTGATATCGGGATGTACACCGTCAAGGAAATCAGCCGAATGATTAACCATTACGCTGTAAACGTCAATCACCGGCACCCCAGTATCGCTTGCCACCTGTGCTATTCCAGGAATGATGTTATCTACCAGGATCTGGCCGCTTAACCCGGCGCTGTTGTTAAAAATAGGCGGCGGATTGGCAATCCACACCTTCGGCTTACTTGAAAGCCCCTGAAGCTGGGAGATCAACCGTATGTAGTCAGCGACGAAAACCGCCTTTGACTCGTTAAGCGTTGCGTCTGCGTCGTTGGTTCCAAGCATGATGATTACGATTTTAGGGTCAAACTGTTTGGCAGCTTTGAGGGCAGGCGTATTCATGTAAGGGTTGCTCGAGTTGAGAAAAACAGTCGCGCCATTAATTCCGAAGTTCCCAACTACATACTTTGAGCCAAGCATCAACCACAAATCATCGGGATAAGCGGTTCCGCACGTTATGCTGTCCCCAACGCATGCCACACGAATAAAGTCAGTTTGGCTGCTGTTCCCACCCGTCTGCCAAGCGTATGTTTCAACACTCAATAGAACCACTAAAACTATGATTCCAAGCGTCAGGAGCTTAATTTTGAGATTCATACTTGCCTTTAACCCGCTTAAGCGTCAATGTATTATCTGTCTTATGGCACAAAAAGCTATTGGGTAATGACTTCCAAATCGGCTTTCCTTCAAATGGGACCTAAAAAGCAAGTCTTTCCTGAAAGTTCCACGATCCGCCTCCACGCTGAAAATTAGCATATTCATCTTAATCCTTATTTAGGTTAAAGTTCTCTTTTAGCGGGTGGATTTAGGGCAAAAGTGGGAAAATTTGTCTAAAGCGAGAGGCTTCTCCGTTCCAGTTGATCTCATTCGGACAGTCGCCATCGTAGGAGTAATTCTCCTTCACTCAGCAAACGACTTGACTAGTCAACAGATGAATTGGTTCGAAATAATCCGTTGGAACACCGTAACAGTTTATCAGAGCATCGGGCGGCTTGGAGTTCCTCTGTTTCTGCTGTTGACCGGAGCCCTTTTGCTTCAACCAAGCAAACTTACAGAGCCAATCGGAGTATTTTTCAAGAAAAGGGTGGCGAGAATCGCTTTGCCTTTCGTATTTTGGGGTGCCATTTACTTCGCATGGGATTTTCTTGTCGTTCATAAAATCGGCACGCTACCCATTACGCAGAGCAATATAATTCAAGGAATCTTAACTGGACCCTATTATCAGTTCTGGTATCTCTACCTGCTCCTCGGCCTTTACTTGGTGACGCCGATTTTGCGTGCAGTCATGCTTCATGCAAGCCGAAATCTAATCAAGTATATTCTGGTTCTTTGGTTCATGGGTGCAGCAATTGTACCTACAGTCGCCCTTGTAACCCCACTTCACTTGGATACTAACGTACTGACGATCACTGGGTACGTAGGGTACTTCATTTTAGGTGCGTTTCTGTTGACAGTTCAAATTCGCGCCTCCAAACTTGCACTCTACACTGCAGTCGGAATCGCCTTAACGGCAGTCGGCACCTACGTAATAGCTGCAACTGTTGGCGGAACAGAAATGTATTTCTTCCAAGGATACCTCAGCCCTACACTAATATTTGCGGCGGGCTCGCTGTTTCTTTTGCTTATTGCTTTTAGAGCCGGTCCTTCAGTTCAGGCAATAGCGCCCCCAAGCCTTGGAAACGATTTGAACCTGCAAAATATATGCGGGGACCAACCTTGTGAATCCAAGAAATCGAAATTGCTCAGGCTAATTAGCGTGAACACTTTGCCGTTGTATCTGTTCCATGTGATGGTTCTTGAAACCATACAGAAAGGTTATTTGGGATTCGCCCTAAACGGCAACACCCTCAACTCCGTCATCAGCGTTCCACTCAACACAGTCATCACTTTGTTTGTCAGCCTCGGAATAATCGTAGGGTTGAAAAAAGTGCCATACCTCAAGAAACTAATCGGATAAACGCCCCGCTTTTAGCTGATTTTAACGCACGTATTCTTTGGATTTGCAAGAACGCTTATTAGGAAAAAAATCGTCCTTACACGGTAGCACCGAACAAAGAGCATCGGAGCCCGGTGGTGTAGTGGTCAAGCATAGAGGGCTTTGGACCCTCCGACGAGAGTTCGAATCTCTCCCGGGCTACCATCATCTAGAGTGTAATTTATACTTTGTAAAATGGCGAATAGGGGGTTCGCCATTTCCCTATTTTCTTTTTCTTCACTCTAGAAAGATGGTGAGAGGTTTCTTGGAATGGATGAAAACTTTGAGTTAATGGTAATTAGGTTTTGGCTTTCTCCATTGGAGGCTTTTACTTAATGGACGGAGCCAAGTGCATGGACTGTGCAGACTGGTCCGGTGCCTGCCACCGACTATTAAATGGGCGAAGACAGCTCAATCAGATAGCTTCCAGCGATGCCTGTGGCAGCTTCGCACCCAAAAACACAAGACCTGTTCAGGAGGTTCTGCATTGAGCAGTTTACAAATTGATAAGATAGATGCCGTCGATTGGTTGACTGATGAGCGATGGATCGCTTTTAGCTTCTATGGAGGCTTCGCGCAGTTTTTGGAGCACTATTACTTTACGCCTGGAACACCAAAAAGCTCCGAGTTCGAAGTAATGATTGCCAGAGTCTCAATTAACGGACTAAACGGTATAGCGCCTTTTTACAGGATTCGAGATAGCGTTGAGAACCGTGAGTCATTAAATGCTGCACTATCTGAGTATAATGGGACAGATTTGCTTGCTCCAGCAAAGCTGGATCAGGATATAGAGGGTCTGCGGCAGAAAGTTAGGGAAGTTGTACTTCCAGCTCTGAGGTAAATTTTTTTATGGCTAGTCCGTCTGATAGAAGTCAAAATATTTCGCGTTCAAAGTCAAAAGTCAAATTTGACTTCTGTACCGTTCGCACCCGCGTGATCCCGATACTCAAGGGCATTGAGGTTAAGATGTATCCTGCCAAGATTGGGCGTGCCCGTGGATGGAAGAAACAGCATGTTGCCTACTATGTAAAGAAGCTTGAGAAGGCAGGGTTAATTCGCAGATTAAAGCGCAGCAACTTCGTTGACTACGAGTTGACAGAGCAAGGTCAAAACTTTCTCATATCATGTGAGGGTGTGCTGTTTAGCTCGGGCGTGTTTCGTCTGCATCGTTGCTTTTTCAAGTTTCCCGTTTTGCGTGAGGGCGTTTATCCGTCTGGGGATTTTCGGAGAATTGAGATGCAGAATTGGACTGCTCTTTTGGGCTTAGAGCAGGGTGTGAAGGTGCGTCATACGACGACTTCTTGGATTGTTCATGTGGAGACGCTTTATGGTCGGAGTCCTGGGGAGCTTGTGACTTTGGCTAAGAATTTGGCTGATCGAGTCGCTAAGGGTTTGATGAGTAAGTACGGCTGCGTGTTGGGTGATGGGCAGATTAACAAGCGTCATGAACTGGGCGTTGATGATCCAGTTGCCAATCTTTTGAATCGCTATTTTTCGGTGAGTACTCCAAAACGGGTTATCGATGACAGTCCTGGAGAAGATGAGGGCGAGCTTGATCATGTTGGTCGAGATGCGGCGGTTGAGTATTTGCTGATGCCGGAGCGAGTCAAGAAGCTTGAGGGTCAAGTGGACAATGTCTTAACTGATTTAGCGAAGATTTCAGGCAGCCTTGAAAAGCTAGAAAAAATGGGTTACAGCCTAGCCAAGGTCGCCGAAGCCCTGGGCAAGCTCACAGATTTTCAAACTAATCAAGAGGTTCCAAGCGGTCCTGGGGGCAAAGAATACATTGCTTAGTCAAGTGTTAAGGCAAGAAATTAGCGCTCTTAGAGCCAAAGCTTGCAGGCACATCATAAAGGCAGCTTCATTAAACGATACTTGGAGCATGAAACGCTATTCTGCAATCAACAGTTATCTGGCTGAATTAAATGGGAGCGGCGTCTAATGTCTGTTAAAACCTGTTCAAAAGCACTTTTAGCGTTCATGGTGCTGCATGGGAAAAGTCCATGCTTTTCACAAGTCACTTTTCTGCAATTAGTTGGTCCTGATTACCCGCTGTCAATTTTGCCATGTGTTGATGGACAAGAATTCTTGGAGTGTGCATTCTGATATGGAGACCGATGAAAAACCTGTTCAGAGCGCCAAAAAGAAGCGTAGTCAAAGCGATAAGATTGGACGTTTGAAGTATAATCAGCAGCTCCTCAAGCAGACTTTGGCCGAGGTTGAAGAGGTTAAGCTTATGCTACGCTCAATCTTTGCAGGTCTGAAGGATTCCTTCAATTTTGAACAGTCACTCATCGAGCGGATTGCTTGTGAGGATGAGATTGACCGGGAGATTCTGCGTTTACTCTTTGAGGCTGGTAGTCTTGGTTTGTTGCCAAAGGATTTAGCCATTAAGCTTGAGAGGTTTAAGGTTACACGTTACCAAGTTAGTCGCCGAATATTGCGAATGAACAAACGTTTAGAGAAGGAATTTGGGGAAAAGGTTGCGGAACAGAGAGGCTGGCATTGGGCGTTAACAAGTTTTGCAGTTGAAGCTTGGAGCAAAACAAAAGATGAACTGTCTTGCCTTGGCGGTTCCGCATTTTAAGCTTCTGACCATTTAGTAAGTCAGCATTTGGCGCCAAGCAAGATTGTCGAGAATCGGTGGATTTCCTCAATTATAGAGTTCATATTATCGGTTACTTTTCTGCCTTTTTCAGTTAAACTGTAAACCCTTCCATTTCTATTGCGAGCGCATTTTACTTCACCTTACTTTCCATGGAACCCAACGTCAAGTAAATAGTACTTGGAGCGATCATAATTCCAAACTTCTCAACAAAAGATTTGTTAATCTCATAACAAGTCATAGGCCGGTGCGACAGTTGGCACAGCACAGCAAGATCCAAAAAAGCCCTAAGAGTTCTATTTTGAATAGTCGGCTGCAAATCCAAATTCAAAACCAAAACCACCTAAAGGTTACCAAACGTGGGCTGCTTAAGAACCTGACGAAATTAAAGCTGTAAAAATTTGGCGTTCGACACAAATGCAAAACCTCAACGTTATTTGAACAATTTCTGCGTTTTATCATGACTAAATTTTTGGAATCCGAACAGCATTCTGTTCAACATCTTTATTCCTAAAACTATTCGGAATAGGAATATTAATCGTATTATTACTAATATTAGTAAGTAGCAATAAACCGTATAAGCTTAGTGATAACATATCCACATTGTCGTGTGAAACGCTATCACATTTATTTTGATTGATTGGCGCCGACGACGCAGAAACTAACTGTTTCGTGGACAGTTTCCGTCTATCTCTAAGAAAGGACAGAAATAGAACGGTAAAGGGAGGTGAAAAAGGAAATGAAAAATGCAATGCCGAAATGGAAGCTTTCTCTTATCATTGTCTTCGCAAGCATTATGTTAACCAGTTCTTTAACAGCGGTTTATGCAACTGCAGCTTCCAATAGCAATCTATTGCCAGATTACCTTGTTAGATACGCAGAATACCTAAGCAATGGAAATGCTACTCAATTAGCCATAATCGAAAGCGAGATGGTAACCCAACAAAAAACAAATCAAGAACGAATTGCCGCCACTAACGGAGCCTGTCTAAACTTCGACCCTAATAGCCAAACGTCTTTGATCACACAAAGTACAACAATCTACAGCCAGGTATCTTCGATCATTGCTACTTCCCCACCAACCATAGACATTAAAACTGGGGCTACAGTAGGCGAAATTCTAAATGCTAATGGATTGATAGGTCAACCAGACGGCGTCTATGCATACCTGTTTACTGATGGCTGGACTGAAAATGTAAACAATCCTATAGGCGGCGAAGCATTTGCAGATTGCCTTATGACCAATCAAGGCGCGTACGGAGACATGTACATCTATGCTTACACACCCTTACCCAGTTGGAACAACTATGTAATGATATCAGGCAGCAACAATAATGCGAATTGGAATTGGATAGGCTGCGCTCAAGTGAGTTCCACTACACCAGGATGGATTTGGACTGGCTATAATGCTACCGCATACCAGTACGTTGGAATTGAGTGCTGGACACCGCCGCCATACCCAATTTACTACTCGCCCCTTATAACAAATTGCGTATATATAGACAGTTTCATGACTGCATACCCTTGAAAAACCAGCTTGAGAGAATAAGGTTTTCGTAAATAAACGAGCACATTATTCCTAAATCCCTTTTTTCTTTCTCAAACAAACCCAAATTGTATATGCATGTAGTTTTTAACGATTGTCTTGAAAAGAGGAAAGTCTTTTTCTGAAGACTATTAAGATGCTAATGCAAGTCGCTAAAGTTAATAGTGCTAGTGGAGCTAATTCAGGCACGATTGACGATACGCTTTGTTGGGAAGACAGTGAATTTGAGGGGAGCATGGTTATGGGCTGAACGCTAACCGGTGTGACAAGAGGGTATCTATCGGTAATGGTTGGGTCTTCACGAATAAGGTAAGATGTATCACCGATGCCCGTTTGGCCAATTTCCGTCGCATTGGGATATTTGATGGTGTAATCACTCCAGTAATTGCCTCTGGAGCCATTATCCCATGGGGACATGGTACCTTCCCCGCCGAAACCTACCGCATCAGACGTTACAGAGACAATCGTATCATTTGCTCCAATGATGAAGTTGTTGAGGTAGATTTGGAAGCTGCTTGGCGGCATGTTGTCAGTGTTTACTGCGATGTTGTTGTTTGCAATATTATTTTCTGTTATGATAACGCCTGTGCTGGAACTGATCAGAAAGCCGCAGTAGTTGTTCATTATCTGGTTTTGCTGGATGTTATTGTTATTTCCTTGAATGCGAACACCATAGATGCTGTTTGCTAAATAGTTGCCAGTAACATCGTAGTTATCGGCGTAGATGGCTATGGCGCGCTCTGTTTCGGTGATGTTGTTGCTGGTGATTGTGTTGCCGTTGCAGGAACCTAAAACGCCTACTTCCCAACCGTTGATGTTGAAGTTGTAGACTGTTACGTTGCTGCATGTGAGGTTTATGGCGGAAGTAGCCTCTAATCCTGCTACACCGGGGGTTCCCCACCCACCCTCGCCCTGAAGAACAAATCCTTCACCATCAAGGACTATGTTGTTACGTAATACCACAATGGGTGAATTGTAAAGGTTGGCGGTAAGGAGGTATAAGTTTCCGTCCCGCTGAATACAAGTAGTGCCTGAAATCGAGCCATCTGAGTTAATGAATATGGTTCTAGTTGACTGCGATTTGACAGTGGACATAGCGGCTAAACTAACTAAGCAAAATAAGAGGAAAAAACAAACGAAAACTCTTTCCATTTTCCTATTCTTTTTCATATTAATCTTGACCTCAGTCTACCATAACGTACATAATTAGCAAGTAACTTATAGCTCTCCCCAAAGAACAGCACCGTTCTTGAATGGGAACAGGCGTACTGAAGTCTTAAGTTAAAGCCAAGCTGGGTCACTAAATTGAGCGAAAAATAGAAATCTTCGAAAGATAATTTTAAGGAATTATTCTGGAGACTTTGGTTTGTCGGACGATGTCAGTGTGGTGCTTGAGGGTACCACTCTCATGGTTTATGTCTTTGTAGCTAAGGAAAGAAAGCCTGTTGGGCCAAGGGACGTGATGCGCGGTCTAAATCTTGGCAGTCCCAGTGTGGCTTATAGGCATCTTCAGAAACTTGAAGACGCGAAACTATTGGTAAAAAACGAGTACGGCGAATACTTCCTCAAGAAGAAAATGAGAATCACCGGATATCACTGGATTGGTCGAACCCTTTTGCCTACTGAGATGTTCTATTTCTATTGCTTCTTCGGGCTCTTCATTGTGGAGATTTTGATTTTAACAATTCATTTTGAAGTTGAAACCTACGAGTTTAAAGTTTTCTTCCTGATAGGTCTTTCAATAACAGGAATCGCCATGATCCTTTTCCTTAAAGAGGCCTTATCGTCGAATAAGCGTATAGGCAAAACATCAGCACGTAGCCAAAGATGAATAGTTTCTGTTTCAAAAGTTCTTAGCAAAATGGCGAGAACTCAGGTCATAAAACTGTCAATCGGCGCATAGTTTTGTACAAACGGAAAATAATATTTGCTGTGGAGGGGCGTCCAGCACTCGACTGCGATATAAGAGAATAATAATGAAGAGTGGTTTAACAGTTTGTCATCTGTTTGTTATCCATTTGTTATCAAATTGGGTAAAACTATTCAAGCTCTCATGCCCCCGAGTGGCTGTAAGAGCTATCTAAACTCTAAAATAACGACAAAGGAGGATTTAAAAATAAAATTTAAAAAAACCTTTGCTGGATTAGTTGTGTTTTGTATTGCAGTTTTGTTTCTATCAGTTATTGCCCCAAGTGTACTAGCTTTAGACACAACTAATCCAACAAGCTTACAAACATTGCCTAATATTGCAAGCAGTACAGACCCGGGAATCAAAGTAAACGCTACTTCAATGCTACAGGAGTTGGGATACACTGAGCAAAACATCACAAGCATGTCACAAAGCAGTATTGACAAGATTTTGCTATCTCAAGGAAACCAAAACCCTAATGCAACCATTTCCCAAATCGAACAGAACTTATTTGGCAACTCTCCAGCGCCACTCCAAGTTGAACCGCAAACACTAACGGGTACAGCATGCTTAGTAGTCGCAGTTTGGACCTACCTCGACCCCTCTTATTCCTCAACATTAAATCAAGATGCATATAACGCTTTAATTTACAATGTTAACAACGCTGGATACAACTATTTGGAAACCTTAACAAATACTCAGGCAACACATACAAATGTTTGGGAATGGTTAACAATGCTTTGCGTTTCGTACGCAGAAGTTGATGTATACTTTATTGGTCACGGATGTCAAGTTCAACTTTCAAATAACCCCCCCACCTACACTTATGGCTTTGTTTGCTATGATGCAATGGATCAATACGGAAACATAAACACAAGCAATCTCTATTATGGAGCCGAAATGCAAAGCTATAATGTGCACCCCTATGACTATTCAACGCTAAGACTAGGCGTGGGTGGTTTTTGTTGGGCAGGCACATTCGAAACGTATTTCATCAATCAAGCTGAAAACCAAGACCGCGCATGGATGGGAGCACCAGGCGAAGAGGGACAAGAATATGGCGAATACTTCTTTGCCTACTTCGGATATTACTGGTACCCAGAATATCAGACATCATACACCTCATTCACTGATGCCGCTAACGCTGCTGCACCGTATACAGATGGTTACACCACTATAGCCTATACAGGAAACGGCAACCCATTCACATACTAATTAGACATGAGAATCTTTCCTTCCGCATTCCCTTTTTCTTTTTTTAAAATTTCATGATAATAAATAGGCGTTCAAAAAATTTTCTGAATCCTAACACTAAGAAATCCACTCGAAGAGTAAATTATGAAAAAAAGAAATAATTAAGAGGTAAAAAATTACCCGATTTGGCATATTAGTACATCATTGTTTGGGCTGTTGTAAGCTAAATCATAGTTAGTAATGTTTCCAGCGAGTGTAAATTCCATGAGGTTTAGGTTTGTTCCAACTATCGGTGTTGATGTGGTGTTTAGAATCATTGCAGGTTGCCCATTAACAGTCACGTATAGATAGTGGTAGTTAAAGTCGGCAGTAGATGGACTGATTGTATAGTTAAAGTCGAGGTTTGTATACAGTCCATAGTATGATGTGCCATTGGGGTAGTTTAGACCACGATTGTTGAATGCAAGACCGCCAATTGTGTATGCATGAGTTTCTACTGCTGGCTGACAACTGACTGTGACTTGGTAAAAAACGGTGCTATCGGTGATAGTTATGTTGAGAGGCTTTGTTTGCAGCTGGTATGGCGGGATTTCTCCGACTTCGCCTATAACATAGTATGCTCCAGAAGAGACCTGATTGAAGCTTGGAAAGTTGATTTCTGGCCAGTTAAGGGTTTGCGTGTAGTTTTCGCCTGGAGCCAGAGGCAGAGTCAAGTTGGTTAGTGGATACGCCCCGAAACTCCATGAGTATACTTTGTTGTTTGTGCTGTTATAGACTTGGAAGTTAAAATTTGCATTTCCATTTTGGTTGGTAAAGTTTGCCGTTTGGCTTCCCGTATTAGTAATCGCGAACGTTATTGGCACTGTTTCTCCTGATGCATATTGAGTTTTGTTTGCTTGAAGTGTTATGGATAGTTGAAATCCATCACTAATGCTACTGAATGAGCTAAGATTTTCAGCAGGGGGGTCTAACTTAGACTTCGTTTGAGCAGCAGTAATATCGAATACTGCCCATGCAGAAACTACCGAAACAGCGAGAATTGCAGTCAATATAACGGTCAAGAGTTTTTTCATTCTATCCATTTTTATGCCTATATATGATGTATTATAGAATCATTTAAAACCAATGGTTAGAAGGTTAGTTCTTTTTTTTAGTTCAGTGAAATTTTTTTGAACTAGATAGTTTTTTAAGTTAGATGCTATATCTACTGCGCAAAAATATTGGGCGAGCGCTAAGCTCAAGTTTGTTTCGGTTTTCGCCCCCTTCACCCAAAAGTTGGGAGTGCGGTTTTATAGCATGACACATAAACGAGGCAGAAGAAACCCTAAAACTCAAGAAATTCGGATTCAATTGAAAGATTCTCGTCAGTTTATTCGAGAACGAGCTTTCTTTGATAGGCTTAAGGGAGAGTCTGTTTGTTTGGTCTCGGTTGATGATGTGGCTTGTCACTTAGCGTTAAAGTTTGGAGAGCCCGTTCCCGAGGCTGTGCCTAATGTAGAGCGTGGGCTGGTTCTTACCAATACTCAAGGCGAAGGAGCCTTCCAGTCAATAGAAATGTAATCAGTGCTGTCGAGGCAATGCTGTTGGAGACAAACGAAGATGAAACACAAATGGGCAAAGTTTGTCCAGATGCTAACAAGAACCCGACTTGTCCCTACATAACTGCCATCCACACCAATACGGCGCAAGTTAACCGAATAGAAAATGCGCTAGTGGGAGAGGACTTTCAATCTGGGTTGGTAGCCAAGGTGCATCAGCTTGAAGTTACTCAGAAAATCTTGATCGCTTTAGGCAGTACCAGCCTTGTTGGATTGGTTAGCCTTGTCTTAATCTTGTTTGAGAGGTTTGTGATCAAGTAATGTCGATTATTATTCCAGCCGCTGAAACCGTAGCGGTAAGCGCGATTAAAACTGATGGGCAAAACCCAAACAAGATGAGCAAAGATCAGCTGGAGCGGCTTAAAGCTTCTATTAAGAAGTGGGGTTTTATCGTTCCCATCATAACTAACAAGGATCTCTTAATTGCTGACGGTGAACAGCGCTATACAGCTGCAAAAGCCCTGGGCATGACTGAAGTTTCCATTATACGTTTACCAGTTGAAGATGTGGATCGTCGACTACTAAGGCAAGTTCTAAACAAGCTCAAAGGCGAGCACCAAAAAGAGCTTGACCTTGCAGAGTACGAACGCATTATTGAAGCTGGAAAAGAAGATGATCTCAAATATCTGCTAATGCTCTCGGACGACAAGTTAACTAATGCTTTGGGTCAAGAAGAAAAAGGCGTTAACTTCGACGAGTCCTTTGAAGTGGTAATTGAATGCGAAGATGAGGTCCATCAAGAGGCAGTCTATAACAAACTAATTGGTGAAGGTTACAAATGCCGCGTTTTGAGTTTGTAAAAACCTGGTCCAAACCTGATAGCTTCCGTGCTCAGTCTGTTATCGGGAGCTTCACCTTAACAGATTGCAAGATGGAGAAGCATTTTACTGGGGAGCTTCCTATCGAGAGCGAGGCTCTGGCAAATCGGCATCATTGTCGGTCGCAGTGGGACAGGCAAAACCAGCATTGCTAAAACGCTTTTTCCTCAAAGCTACATCAAAGGCTTTGACTATTCACATGAGTCGATTTTAGATGATTTCCCAACAAGTCTTCAAGTAAATGAGATCACCAAAAACCTTTGCAGCGTCGGCTTTGCCTCGCCTCCCGATTGGCTCAAAAACTATGAGGCGCTGAGTCAGGGAGAAAAGATGCGGGTAGATATTGCAAGGGCGCTCAGTTTAGATCAGGATCTAATTGTTTTTGATGAGTTTACAAGCGTTGTAGATAGGGAGATAGCAAAAGTCAGTGCTTACGCTATTAGCAAAGCAGTTCGAAGATCAGGCAAGAAGTTCATAGCAGTCACATGTCATTATGACGTTATTGATTGGTTGGAGCCTGATTGGGTGTTTTGCACCGACGCTATGGAGTTTATAAAAAAAAAGTTAGCCACCCAACAATTGACATCTCAGTTCATAAATGCAGCAATTCCATGTGGCAGGTCTTTAGGCAATATCACTATCTAAACGGGAAGCTTGGCGCCGGCGTCAAATGCTACGTTGCTCTTTATCAGCAAAAACCTGTCGCCTTTATTGCAGTTGCACATGTGCATATGTTGGCAAATTATTATCGTGTAAGCCGTCTTGTGGTCTTGCCTGATTATCAGGGCATCGGGATTGGAAAACGCCTGCTGAATTTCATGGCTGAGCTTTACACGTCTCAGAGTAATTTGCCATTTTATTTGGTTACAAGCAATCCTCAGTTAGTAAGGGGAAACTTGGGTAACTGGATAATCAAGCGTGTTGGTCACGGAAGCCACGGAAAAGGGGATACTCGAATAAATCGGGAACTGGTGCATTCGAATAGCAGATGTCGCTTAACCGTCTCTCTAAAATATAGGCGCAAAATTCCAGAAACTTTGGAAAAGTGAATATTTTATGCAGCTACATACGCTTGAAAGACGCTTAGAATTGCTAAAGGGCGAAGGAAATGGGTTGAACACCCATGAAATTGTCCAAGATCTTATGGCGAAGTTTGGTTGTTCTAGGAGTACAGCTTACAATGATTTTGCCACTAAGCCAGAGTGGCAGCCTATTTTGCAGGAACTCGCCAAGCAGCTGCTTAAGGTGCAGAATCGTCATGAACAGCTCTACCGCAAAGCCAGCTTCATGTACACCCAAGCCAAAAGCGACCGCGCAAGAATTGCTGCTTTGAATCTTATGCGCCAAATAAACGTCGAATCAGCCCAACTCGGCGGCGCCAAACCTGCTGAGCAAAATCAAACTGAAGAAACCCGCATCAAATGGGAAGATCCCGAAGTATGCAAAAAACAATACTCATCCGATACAAACCTCATCCAGGACAATGCCAATTCCACTACTGTACCGCTAGGTTCCGAGTGCTCAACTGTGGACGTCGCTGGGGCAAAACCGTCGCGGGCGCCAACGAATTCATAAGGCAGATGTGGCAGCAAGGCGAAGGCAAAGAAAAAGTAG
>CAWGZR010000012.1:0-167088 GCA_963827165.1 Candidatus Bathyarchaeota archaeon
AGAAACCGCTCCCGCAATCGAAGTTGCCCCCATAGAAGTTCCAGTGGAAGCTGCCCCCGTTGAGACCCCAATAGTTGAAGTCGCCCCAGTGGAAGCCGCTCCGGTTGAAATTGCCGAGCCTGAAGTTCACGAAGTAACAGTTATCGCGCCAGAAATCGCGACAACAGAACCAGCGATTGTTGAGCCAGCCATTGAAGAACCAGCGATTAATGTTGAAGCCGCCTTTGTTGAAGTAGCGCCAGTTGTTGAAGAAGCAGCAGTTGAAGTCGTTGAGGTTCCATCTGAAATTGTTGAGGTTGTGAAGGAGCCTGAGGTTGAAGCTGCGATTGATGCTTTCGAAGTTGCGCCTATGGTAGCTGAAGTTGAAACGACTCTTGATAAAATGATGGCGCCAGAGGTTGAACCTGTGATCGCGTCAGTTATACTGGAGGAGGTCCAAGTTCCAGCCCACCCTTTGGAAGCGCCCCAGGCGGCGCAAACGGAAACGGTTCCAGAGCAAAGCGCAGAAGAAACCGCAGCCACAACAGAAGACTCCAATAAGTCAGAATAAACGTATTCTTCAGCTTTCTTTTTCTTTTTTATTTTTTAAAGTCTTTCAACTTCGTATTTGTGTTACCTTTTTGAAAAAATACTACCCATCTTAGAGTAGACCGATCCTGTTTAGGGCTTTTTTGGCTGCCTTCCAAAAATTGGGGTGTTAAGCGTTGGTAAGTCATAATTGTCCCTGTCTTTTCCGTACGCCCTCAACCTTGCATCTTTTTCGCTACTGAAAATGAGGCTATAAGCCGTCGCTGTTGATTACTTTGCCAGAGTTAGCGTCGATGACAAGCACGATTTTTTTGTTTTTGTTGTTGAATCTTGCGAACCAGACTGGAACGTGAAGTAGCTCCACATCGCCAACGTCAAGGTCAGTGTGCAATGATTGGATCGCTTGGTATTTTGCGTGAGCTTTCTGAGATTGGAGTTGGTCAACTAAGGTTTTTGCTTGGGTTTTGGCGCCGTCTTCGCTTATGTCGCCGTTTAAGATTTTAACGTCCTTAGGCAGCTTAGCGATGTCGAATATTTCTCTGCCTTCAAGGTTGAATTGGTAGTCGTGTGGCTGATAGTCTGTGAGGGCTTTTAGTGCGATCACGGGGAAATTGTAGTTTTCATCCATCTGCTCTGCTTTTTTGTTTCCGCCGCCGCGACCCATTCCCATTCCGAAGGCCATTATCCTGATCCTCTTGAGCCCTAGGATTCCAGCAAACGGGTTATTAGTTTCCATTTGGCTTTCAAAAGCGCGTCTGCCTCCTCTACCGCCTCTTCTTCCACCACCTCCACCGCCGAAGCCTCCGCCTAATCCGCCAAGAATTACACCCATCAAAGCGGCTGACGTAGCAGTCTGCGCAAGTTGAGCTGCCTGGTTCGCAACGGTAATGCTTGTGCGGGCTGAAACGCTAACTATCCAGTAAGGCACGAATGTGAGGCTCATTTCCTCCTGCATACAGTCTTCAAGGCGATGCCTATGCAGAAAACCATCATTAACCAAAGGCTTAATCAAAGTATTTACTTGCTCGACAGTGGCGACCTTTAGTGAGAGCATTGTTTGCTTCTGAATATTGGTCCAGCCTTGACCGCCCAAGGTCACTCCGCTGCCACAGTAAGCGCAGGTAATTACCATTTCGCCAAACTTAGGCGCAATCGGACCTCCGCAACTGGGGCACTTTAAGGATTGAACTCCTGAAGGCGCAATGACTGGTCCAGATGGACTCGTTTTTGCCGATTTAGAAGCATTGACAGACGTGCTTTTTCCACATTTAGTGCAGAACGCCGTACTCTCAGGCAGCTCAGCCCCACAATAGCCACAATACACGATTATTCCCCAATAGTTTTCCTTAAAACGTCGTCTAGGTTTCTCTTAAATTTTCCCCAGAATATACCCAAATTCACAGTTTGTAAGAAAGACATGTGTATGCGTTCTTAACTGCGAAAAATAAAAAAACGTCTTTCCCGCCTAATCAAAAACGGGCAGGAAAGCGGTAGTTGAAGGGACTTGGTTTGTTGTGCTGAATTGTGGCGTGGGGTGTGGATGTCTTCGGAGCGGCGGCGACGGCATTGGGGATGGTGGTTCGATTTCCATCGGGATATGGTCTATCAGTCTTCTTCTCCTCCGTGAACGGTTGGCACTATGGTTGCTTCCAGCAGGGTTTCTCTTCGGATGATTGTGAATTTGGTTTCTTTGTCTATGACGTCTTCTGCTAGTAGTCGGGGTAGGTCGTAGAAGTCTGTGACGGGTTTGCCGTTGAATTTTACGAGCACGTCTCCCATAGCTAAGCCTGCTTTGCGAGCGGGTGAACCTGCTTCAACGCTGAAGATCATAACGCCTGTTTCCTGGTCTAAGCCAGCTTGCTCAGCGATTTCTTCCGGTATAGCAACGGTGTTAGCGACTATTCCAAGATAGCCCCTCTGCGAAACGCGTCCAGTCATTAGCCTGTCTGCGATGAGTTTGACTTTGTTGATTGGGATCGCTATGCCTCTTTGCCAAACGTAAGCTGAGTTGATGCCGATGATTTTGCCTTCGACGTCGACTAGTGGTCCGCCGCTAAAGCCTGGGTTAAGTTGTGCGTCGGTGGCGATGATGTTTTCCATTTGAGTGGCTCCGCGCCATCCTCTTATTGTGCCATTTACGCTTGTGACCATGCCGCTTGTGGCTGTTGGTTGACTTCTGTTGAATGGGTTAGCGAGCGCCAGAACGTATTGGCCAACGTTTAGTTTTTCTGAATCGCCCATTTCAATTGGTGTGAATTCTCCTTTTTCTGCTTTGAGTAGGGCTATGTCGCTGTATGGGTCTGTGCCGACGATTTTGGCTTGGAAGCTTTTTTCTCCTTGCCCTATTTTGACTGTGCCGCATCCTCCGACTACATGGTTGCATGTTACGATGAAGCCGTCTTTTGTTAGAACGACGCCTGTGCCGTGTGCCATCTCAGCTTTCACACTGACGACAGACTTTGATGCTTTGCTTATCAGCATGCTTGTTGCGTCTGAGAGTGATTTGAGAACCTCTAATGGGTTAGATGTTTGACTCATTTTGTTTTTCACCGAAAGAGTATACATCAAAATACTATATGTTGACTAAGGAGAGCCCAAACCCAGTCACGCACAGCGCTTGAATTGGACTTGGGATGCCTAATAGAGCAATTAGGCGAGCGCCAACCTGATGGCTATGGACTTGAAATGATTTTTTTAGGGGTGCGTTTAGCCTAAAAGTCTTCCTTTACCAAACGATAAAAGTACCATTCCAAACGTTTGGCTTTATTCTTTTCATAGAAATCTTGTGCTGACTTGTTCCATTTCAAAACGGTGAACTCTATCCTGCCGCATCCCTCTCGTTTAGCGGTTTCTTTTAGGAAATCAAACATTTTTTGGCCTACGCCTTTTCTTCTGTACTGCTCCAGAACAAAAATATCTTCAAGAAACAGGGTAGGCATGGCAAGAAAACTCGAATAGGTAAAGAAAAAAATGACGTAGGACACGCTCTTGCCACCGACTTTTCCGTTAAAAGCTTGATATTTAGGATTGGCAGACAAACAGTCTCTGCGCAACCTTATTTTCGCCTCTTCATTTAGCGGAGCCAGCTTCTCGTACTCGGCAAGTTTGGCAATTAAACCTAAAAAATCGTCAAAGGTTTCAGCATTGACCTCTTCAATAACCACCAAAGTTTCTTCTTTGTCCATACAAGTTACTGGTTACTTGAAGAGATAAAAAATTATTGTTAAAAAATTATTACCGAAGAAGATCTGACAAACCCAATTGGGTAGAGAATTAAGGTGCCTGAATAACTCCACGATGAGCAGAAAGTCAGCGCTTTATCATTTATAAAAAGTGTTTTTCAAGACAAAAGGTTTTTCAAGAGACAGGGCACTTGGTAGCTTGTGGAAAAATGGAGAAAGTTTGGGTAGAACTTAAAAAAATCGAAGCTGAGGCAGAAAAGATTCGCGTCGGAGCTCAGCAGAAAGCCCAAAGCATTAGGGCTCTTGCCAATCGGGATAGTGAGAAACTGATTTCCAACGGTCAAACTTATGGTGAGGAAGAGGCGCAGCGTTTGTACGCGAGCGCGGTTGAGGAAGCCAATCGAAATCGCGATGAAAGTCTGAAAGCGAACGAATTGGCCACTGAAAAACTGAAAGTTCAAGCTGGAAAGCATATGGATGCGGCAATTGCTAAAGTTGTTAATTCAATTATCAAGGAAACCTAACTTTGAGCCAGACAACACTTTATGCTTCGGCGCTCGCTAAAATCGGAGCAGAAAGAAGCAAACTGCTCAGTGAAAACAAAATTAAAGCGCTTGCAGAAACCAGAAGTCTCGCAGAACTTACAATTCAACTTCGAGATACCGGCTATCAAGAACAAATCTCGAAAATAATACCGCCGCCAACAAGCCGTAAACTGGAAAGAGCATTCTACGAAAACCTTATTGAAACTTACGTAAAAATTATCAAAAACTCGCCAAAGAAAGCAAGAAACTATCTGGCCTTGTATCTTTTAAAGTTCGAAATTGAGCATGTCAAAATGCTTATGAAAGCAACAAGTGCAAGACTGACCCCCGACCAGAAAATAGCTAAAATATATTCTTCTGTAGAAGACTATCTTAAGAGAAATTTGGTGATGGATGAAGCCACTAAAGCTTCAACTGTAAACCAATTAATTCATGCTTTTAAGGGCACAGAATATTGGTCACCTCTGAACATGGGGCTTAAAAATTATGAGGAAAACGCTTCGACCACGGGTTTTGACGTTTTTGTAGATAAGTTCTTCTACGAAAAACTCTACGACAGTTATGATTCGCTCCCCCAAAAAGAGAAGCCATATGCATTTTTTTATGCAAGCATAGAGAACGACGGCTTCACTTTGTTGACTCTTCTGAGGGGAAAAGCCCTTGATCACGACCCAAACTGGCTACGACTGGTGATTCCCCAAAAATACTTCAGTCTACATAAGACAATAGTTGAAGCTTTAGTTACAGCTGATGATTTTGAATCAGCCCTAAAGATTGTTCTAGAAAGCCACTACGGCAAGTTTTTTGCTAAAGCCCAGAGTCCCGAAGAAACCATAGCAGCCGCTGGAAAAGCCTTCAAGAAAGCACTTTTACAACATGCTAAATCAAGCGCAATTAGTGAGATTTTTAATATCGGGTCAGCTCTTGCTTTCATGACACAAAAAGAAGCCGAAGTGTTCAACTTAACCGCTTTGAGCTTGAATGTGTCCTCAGGAATTAAGCCTGACGACGTTAGAAACGGACTTTTGCTCTAAACTCATTTTACTTAATTATTTTTCTTTTCTTTTTGTTTACGTACAATATCAGTGTGATCGAAATTCTGTTTAAACGGTTTGAACTCTGATCCTGTACCTTGATAAAACTTGCTAAACCACTCGTAAAAGTGCAATCTTAGAGTGTGAATGAAAACGATTAATCCTTCAAGCGCAAGGACGAAAATGTTTCCGCCAACGATGACTACGCCGCTAACAATCAAAGTTACAATTGTAGTAGTTCCAATTAAACCAGCAACCGTGTAAGTCACAAGAAGCAATGCCCAGTGCGCCATAAGCAAAGCAAGAATTCGAGTGTAAGAAATAGTGTTGCTCAATAAACGTGTCATAAAGTCCCCTCCTTCAAAAAGACTTTGCCCGAATGATCCCTCATGAGCCCCAGGAGCCACCTCCTCTTCACCTTGAGTTTCAACGGCCTGCATTGAAAAATGCGGAAGATGCGAAACGGCAACAAAAGTCGGTTTAGCAATAACCATTAAAATAAACGGTACTACAATAAGCAAAACTGGACCTGAAAACCATAAAGCGATATTTAACTTGTAAACTACGATAAGATAAACTGAACATACATAGAACGCTATTCTAGGAACCGATAAGAAAATCGCATCAGCGAAATCACGTTTAATTGCAAAGTTCGCCATCTCCAACACCAACCCGCTTAAAATTTGCGCGACACCTAAGCATAGAGCGAAGATTAAGAAGCCGAATACGTTAGTGGTTGGACTGAAAGGGTCGAACCATAGAGGAGTAAATAATGCTTTGCCGAAAAACTCGCCATATAATGCGCCGGCAACTATAGCGGCTAAGCCGCAGGTAGCCATAATCCAGCATACGTTTCTTATTCCTTGATTTTTCTTAATCAGGAAGAACATCGCTAATCCACCGACCAACAGAATAATGCCGTGGCCCATGTCACCGAACATTAAACCAAAAAGGATCGGGAAGCTAATCGCCATAAATGGTGTCGGATCCAATTCGTTGTAGTGCGGTAAACCGTAAAGTTTTGTTAGTTCTTCAAAAGGCCTGACAAATCTCCCATGAGTAATCTTCGTAGGCGGATCTTCAGCCACGGCTACTTCGTTACTTAGAACTAATACTTTTCCGTCAAGCATTCCAGTGACTTTTTCTGTTAGTTCTTGGAATTTTTTCTGAGGAACAAATCCCTTGACTGTTGCAAGCCGTCCAGACTGCCCCATTTTTTTCTCCGCGTTTAACAGAGCAAGAATGTTTTCTGTGGTCTCTTTCCATGACGCAAGATTATCTTTGTTTTCATTTCCTAATTTATTTAGAGAAAGGCAAACCGCTTTTTCTTTTTCAGAGTTTTCTTTTAATTGCTTGGTCACTTCTTTAAGTGCTGCGTTCACATCGTGAGGTAAACTTTTGGGTATATGAAAGATTTCGGCGTGATACGTTCTCATTATTTTCTCGATGTCTGCTTGACGTTTGTTTGAGCTGGCTAAACAAACAAAAATTGCTTCTTTGGCTAGTGAACAACGATTAATAAAAACGGGCATTCCAGCAAGAGCGGTTTCTAAACCATTAAAGTTCTTGACGGGTACACTTGCGATTGCAACAAAAATTTCCTTCAGATCCTCCATCGCTGAAAGGTCTGCTCCCATTATTTCCATTCTCGTCAGCATTTCTTTGATGTGATCGAGCTCTGATGTTTTTTCTTGCAAGTGAGAGAGAGATTCATTGAGGCCGTCAGCTTCTTTTTTAAGAGCGACAATTTTTTGGCAGGTGTCTTCCATGAGCGTCTGCCAAGTTTCCGTAGTAACTTGAATTTTAGTAGGCGGTGTCTCCCTGAAAATGCTAAAAAGACTAGATTTTTCTTGAACAAGCTGCTTAATCAACGCATTGGCATCGGAAAGAGATTCCTCAACTCTCTGGATACCTTGGTTGTAGTCAATTACTCCTTCGTCATCTAGAACTGTTTGTTCAATATGGAATTCGCCGAAGTTGTTGAGTGCTTCCAAAACTAACTCTACGTCTTTTTTAACGCAGATTATCGATGTGGAAGTCATTCTTTCGGGTCGCAACATTTTTAACAGGTTGTTGATTTATCAGCAAACATTTAAAGTTATATTTGGCGATAACATGATTGGCTACATAATTGGGGACAGTGACATGACTACTGGCTTTAAACTCGTAGGTGTTGAAGGCGTCGAAGCTACTTCAGCAAAAGAGGCTCAACAGGCCTTAAATAAAGCACTCTCACGTCCCGAGATTGGTGTTGTAATCATGAGTGAAACATTCTTCTCTGACTCGTCCATTCGTGAACAAGTTGATAAAATACGTCAAGAACGGGCTACGCCGCTGATTATAGCAGTTCCCGGCAGCAGTGGACAAGCAAATGAAATGCTGTTATCAGCTATTATAAGCAAAATATTAGGAATCAAAGTATAACGGTGAATTTGATGACTGTCAAAGATGGCATTTCAGCAATTTCAAGTGAGGTTTTGGCAGATGTTCAAAAAGAAGCTGAAGCGGTGCTATTAGCGGCAGAAAATGATGCGAAAGAAAAGTTGAAGCAGGCAAGAGAGCAAGCCCATCAAAATCGTCAAAATATAATCACTCAGGCTACTGCAAAAGCGGAAGCTGAAAAGCGAAAAATTGCTTCTGTGACTGAGGTAGACATGAGGAACCGTTTGCTTCAAGTAAAAGAAGATTTAGTTTATGCTGCTTTTGACAAAGCTGATACTGAAATTAAGAATTTCGTAAAAACTGAAGAATACCACTCTTATCTGCTCAAGCTGATAGAAGATGCGAGCGAAAGAATCGGCCAAAAAGACCTCGTTGTTCAAGTAAATGCTATTGACGAAGGTTGGTTGACGCAGGACGTTCTGAAAAGTTTATCTAAGAAGGTACATTGCCAGTTAACGCTATCCGCTAAAACCGGCGATTACCTCGGGGGATGCGTAATCCAAACCTCAGACAACAAAATAATTTGTGATGTCACCATAGATAACCGGTTGCAAGAACTCAAACCAGTTTTGCGCGTTGCAATAGCGAAAATATTGTTTGGAGAGGCGGTATAAATAAAATGTTTGTTAAGGGTAAGATAATCAGAGTGGCAGGACCAGTCGTAGAAGCAAATAACATGGAACAAGCCGTTATGCACGAAATGGTCGAAGTGGGCAATAACCGTTTAATCGGCGAAATTATCCGTTTAGAAGGCCAACGAGCTACAATTCAAGTTTACCAAAATACCACTGGACTCAAACTCGACGAGCCAGTTTTGGGCACGGGAAGCCCTCTCTCAGTGGAATTAGCTCCCGGCATAGTAGGCAACGTTTTTGATGGTATCCAAAGACCTCTCGAAGAACTAAAAAACATAACAGGCGCGTTCATCAAACAAGCACCTGGAATAACGGCTCTTTCCCGAACTAAAAAATGGACCTTTGTACCGACGGCAAAAGTCGGTGCTAAACTTTCGGGCGGCGATATACTCGGCACGGTAAAAGAAACAGATCTTTTTGAACACCGCATACTTGTTCCAGTTAACGTACAAGGCAAACTAGTAAAGATTGCACCACAAGGTGATTACACAATTACAGAATCAATCGCCACTATCGAATCAAACGGAACCGAGGTTGATTTGCCCATGCTTCAGAAATGGCCCGTTAGAACACCACGCCCGCATACACGGAGACTATTTGCCACTTCCCCATTAATCACCGGACAACGTGTAATCGACACCTTCTTTCCCGTTGCAAAAGGCGGAAGTGCAGCTATCCCCGGCCCCTTCGGTTCAGGAAAAACTGTCACCCAGCAGCAACTTGCTAAATGGTCAGATGCAGATATCGTCATTTACGTGGGTTGCGGAGAACGCGGCAACGAAATGGTTGATGTACTAGATAGCTTCCCCAAATTAATCGATCCCACAACCGGGCATCCACTGATGGAACGAACAGTCCTTGTCGCCAATACAAGCAACATGCCCGTCTCCGCTCGGGAAGCCAGCATCTATACTGGCATCACGCTCGCAGAATACTTCCGTGACATGGGGTATGCCGTCGCGTTAATGGCGGACTCCACAAGCAGATGGGCTGAAGCACTCCGCGAAGTTTCAGGGCGACTTGAAGAAATGCCTGCTGAAGAAGGCTTTCCAAGTTATTTACCCTCTCGTCTCGCAGAATTCTACGAACGCACCGGAGTTGTTGAAGTGTTAGGTTCAGATAAACGCGTTGGTTCTATTTGCGCTATCGGAGCGGTTTCCCCTCCTGGCGGAGACTTCTCAGAGCCGGTCACGCAGCATACCAAACGTTTCACGCGAGTTTTCTGGGCGCTGGACGCTGAACTTGCAGCTGCACGGCATTATCCATCAATTAACTGGATGGACAGCTATAGCGGCTATATCCAAGATCTTGCGGAATGGTGGCACAAACAAGTCGATAAAAGTTGGAACAGCTACCGCGAAGAAGCCATGCGTATATTACAGGCTGAAGATGATCTCAAGAACATCGTAAAACTTGTTGGCCCAGAAGCCTTGCCCGACAAGCAACGCCTAATCTTGGAAACGGCCAGAATCATACGCATCGCCTTCCTTCAACAGAACGCTTTAGACCCGATTGATACATACAGTTCCCCACAAAAACAGTTTAAGATGATCAAGATAATCGTTGACTACCATCGATTAGCCGATAACGTGGTAAGCAAGGGTGTACCAATTTCCAAAGTTACAGAAATGCCAATTACCGAAGAGATTTTACGTATGAAAAATTCTATACCGAACGATAAAGTTGATCTCCTAGACGATTTAGAGAAACGAATGTATGAAAGCTTCGGAATCCTTGAGGCAACAATGAGGTAATGACCATGGCGACGAAAACAGGAACCGGATTAGAGTATAAAGGAGTAGCTTCAATTTCAGGCCCAATTATCGTGATAGAGAACGTGCAAAATGTAGGATACGATGAACTGGTCACAGTTAGAACCCAAAACGGCGAAACGCGGTTAGGGAAAGTTATTGAAGTCTCCACAAAAGCAGTAATTGTCCAAGTCTTCGAAGGAACCACAGGCTTATCACCAGCAGAAACACGAACTCGCTTCCTTAATCATTCTCTGGAAGTCCCGGTGTCCACAGAAATGCTCGGTCGAGTCATGAACAGCTTTGGCGAACCCATTGACGGACATCCTCGATTCTTCACTGAAGAAAAACGCGACGTAAACGGTTATCCATTAAACCCCGTTTCCCGAGAGTACCCAAAAGAATTCATTCAAACAGGTATCTCCGCGATTGATGGATTATGCAGCCTAGTCCGCGGACAGAAACTGCCCGTCTTCAGCGGCCCAGGGCTTGCGCACAATGAACTTGCCGCCCAAATCGTGAGACAAGCTCAGATTCGCAGCGGTGGCGAAGACTTTAACATAGTCTTCATTGCGATGGGTTTGGAACATGACGACGCTGCCTTTTTCCAAAGAAGCTTCGAAGAAACGGGCGCCATCAAAAACGTGGCAATGTTTCTTAATTTAGCGGAAGACCCCCCAGTCGAACGCATCATTACCCCCAGAGCCGGTTTAACATTAGCTGAATACTTGGCTTTTGACCAAGACCGTCATGTACTCGTTATCATGACTGATATGACTAATTATTGCGAAGCTCTCCGGGAAGTCAGTGCTTCTATGGAAGAAGTGCCTAGCAGGAAAGGTTACCCCGGTTACATGTATAGTGACTTAGCCAGTATATATGAACGGGCAGGGCGAATTCACGGAAAGAAAGGTTCTATTACGCAGATGCCAATTTTAACCATGCCAAACGACGATATTACCCACCCAATCCCGGATCTTACAGGTTACATTACTGAAGGGCAAATCGTTTTGTCTCGCTCTTTAGAGAAACAGGGAATCTATCCCCCAATTTATATTTCCACTAGTTTGTCTCGACTGATGAAAGATGGAATTGGTAAAGATAGCACCCGAGAAGACCACGCTAACGTTTCAAGCCAACTTTATTCAGCTTACGCTCAGTATAACTCGGTTAAATCATTAGTTACCATCATCGGCGAGGAAGGGTTAGGTCAAAGAGACAAAGAATACTTGCGCTTCGGCGAAGCTTTCGAAAAAACGCTCATAAACCAAGGCAAGAACGAAAACAGAACAATTGAGCAAACGCTTTCGATCGCTTGGGATGCACTTTCGCTGTTGCCTGACGAAGAATTGACCAGCATAAAGCCGGAATACATCCAGAGGTACTATCCAAAATTTGATAGTGAGGTCAAGTAAAAAAATTGTCCTCTGAAAGTGTTAGCCCTACAAGGATTAACTTAATCCAGACGAAAAAGACGCTTAAGCTTGCGGAGTCCGGCCGCGAAGTTCTTGAGCGGAAACGCGACATTTTGATACGTGAGCTCAGGAACAGCATTTATGAGGCCGAAAGAGCTCGCGAGGAATTGGTAGCTGCTCTAGCGAAAGCTTACCAAAACCTACGGGAAGCCAACATAGCAAAGGGTTCCGAAGTTATTGCTAACGTGGCTTTAGCTTCAAGCGCTGAAGCCCATTACCAAATTGATACCAAAAGCATTATGGGCGTAACCATTCCCAACGTAGAATTTCAAGGTAAACCTAACGTGAAACCCGACTACGGATTCGCAAGCACTAGCGTAGAATTAGACAAGGCCTTTAAACAATTCTACAGTGTCCTAAAGTTAATCGCTGATTTAGCTAAAGCTGAAGGAGCCACATTTCAAATTGCCAATGATGTGCGGAGGACTCAACGTCGTGTCAACGCCTTAAACTATGTTCTTATCCCGCGATACCGAAATATAGCCAAATCGATCGAACTAGTTTTGGAAGAAAAAGACCGCGAAGAATTTGTTAGGACTAAAATAATTAAACGTGTAATTAAGGAACGTGAATAAAATGAAGTTTAGTAGCCAAACTATACAAAAAATCTTAATTCCCACCGACGGGTCAGATTACAGTATACATGCAGCAGAATACGGTATCAGCATTGCCAAAGTGCATGAAGCACAAATTATGGCTGTTTATGTCCTTGACGAGGTCGTTATTGAACGGTTTACAAAAATAACTGAACGCGAGGATATTGAAAGAGAACTAAAAAACGATGGTCAACGATACCTCAACTATGTTTTGAGCTTAGCCGAAAAAGAAGGTGTCAAAGCAACTTCACTGATTGCAAAAGGAAGACCATTCGAGCAGATTGTGCACCTATCTAATGGTTTAAACATGGACTTAATTGTTATGGGTTCATTTGGAAGAAGAAGTGCAGAAAGAATCCTTATCGGCAGCGTTTGTGAGCGAGTGATTGAATATGCCAATTGCCCTGTTCTAGTTGTGAAATAAGACTGGTTGGTAACTAAATCTGATGAAAAATGACAAGATAGATCAGGATTTTCAGGATTTTAATTTGGATCTTGAGCAGGCCACGCAACGAGAAATAATGAATGTTCGAGATGAAATTAAGGCACTCAAAGAGACGGTCGCTGAGATAGGTGTAAGCTTGGAACCGCTCTCTCCAATGAAGAGAAAAGGTGTTAGCTGATAAAAAAGTTAATAGCTAAGTTGTTGTTTGCTGTCGTATCGAAGTGAACATAGATTGAAACCTAAACTAATATTCCTCGTTTTACTTCCGCTGGTACTTCTACCTCTCATTGGCGTAGCTGCCGGATTAACAGTGACTACTCTTCAAAATCAAACTGCGGCACCTACTTCTGCAGGAGCTTACGATAAACTGGGCATTGCAATTGGAGCTGGATTAGCTATTGGCTTATCAGGATTAGGCGCGGGGCTTGCAATTTCCGCTGCTGGTAGTGCCGCAATCAGTGCGTTAGCCGAAAAGCCTGATACATTCTTTAGAAGTTTCTTGATTGTGGCATTGGCTGAAGCATTGGCAATTTACGGTTTGATTATGGGTATTCTGCTCTGGCTTAAACTTTAGATGACAGCCTTTTCTAAAAGAAGGATTGAGCTGGCAGAAACCAGTTAACCCCTTTTTAGTTTCTGTTACAACCAATAGACAAAAGAGCATAAACTTCCTTCGACGAAAGATAGATTGTGGCCTTCAATATTTTTGAATGCATATCTGATTCGGTAGATTGAGATCTTGTTAGCGCCCAATGTTTTCCATAGGAAATCTGCTAATGCAATAAGTGTTAAATAATACTTCGAAATAAAACAGCGGAAGGGCGAGATAATGGATAAGTGGGCTGATTATTTAATCTCTGCAGTAAAAACTAGCTCCCGATCAGATACATGTGGATTTTTTAGAATGCCATTCCGATTTTGGCTGTGTAGTTTGCGAGCACATTGTTCTTTCCAGGACTGACATTATTTCAAAAATAAAAACGGGGTGCACCTACGTTACAGTGTTTAGAACTGCCATTGGGAAATGGCGCAAAGGTCAAGATGTGCACCTTGTAGTTGTAGATGGCAAAGAATTCATTAGAACTGATTTAAAAAACAGCGTCGCTTCCGACAACTTTGATGATGTCCCAGAGTTTTAATCCGATTACCAAGCATCCATTACAAATATATTGAATAGGGACTTGCTCAATCCTCTGTTTAATCTGGGGCATTCTGCTCTGGATTAAGATATGGATAAAATCATTTTTTATCTCATTTTATCCTGGTTTTTCAAAAAACGGGCCGTTCGAAATTGAGTGGAAAACCCGAATTCTGAATTTGACTGTACGAAATTCTATTATACCAAAAAATTCGCGTATCTGCATATGATGACGCGGAAGGCTTCATAAATTATCATCTGTTGTTGCAATCTACAATCACATCGACTTAAGTGTTCGACATACAAAATTAACATGTATACTTTTTGATGAATCGGGCTGCATCGTAACCTAGTCGATAAAAAAAATTCGGTGACAAACGAATGCGGGAAGAACTGAAAAAATACGTTTCTGTTTCGTTTCTTATCGGTTTCTCCGTCTTTGTGCTTTATCTCTTGTTTTTTTCTAACATAGGATCAATTGTGAATGTCCTGGGGAAAACAAGCGTCGCAGTTTATGCTCTGGCGTTTATCTGCGTGTTTTGCGGAGTGGTTTTCGACGCTCTCACCTGGCATCAAATCCTCCGCCGACTTTCGGTAAAAACAACTTTTCGCCGTGTTTTCACCTTGAGTTGGGTAGGCATATTTGTTGACGCGATAGTTCCCAGCGGTTGGTCCGGAGACGTTTTCAAAGCCTATTTGTTGTCCAAGGACAGCGGAGTTGACGGGTCAAAAACAGCCGCATCGATTGTGATTAAGAAAGTTTTTGAGTTACTAATGACTTTGGGGGCGTTGTTTTTCGGCTTAGCACTTTTAATCTTGAATTATTCTTTGGATAATGAAACGTTTATTGTAATAGGCGTTCTAATTGTTTTGATTTCTTTACCGTCGGTCTTAATTCTATACCTGAGTATTAGCTTAAGAACGAGTCATGTTGTTTTCAGGTTTGTGCGGCGGCTTTCCACTTTAGTGAGAGGAAAAAACTCGAATACTCCCGAATTTGAAACAAACTCAAAAAATCCATAAGCGAATTTCACGACGGCATCATGATGTTGAAAACCAACCCTAAAAAGATGTTCCAACCGCTTATCTTTCAGTCAATATCATGGATTTTCAGCATATTGACCCTTTTTCTAATTTTTGCTTCAATAGGTTACATAATAAGCCCTGACAAAATCGTCATAACGAACTCTATAACATCTAATTTTTCAAACTCAAGGATTTGCGCTTGCAGGATTTTTGCCGATTATTTCAAGTTTGCTTTACCACATGTTAGGTACCGCGTCGCTTGTGAGTGTGACGTCAAGTTTGCTGGCCAGTTTTCCAACGTTTTGGTTCAGAGTCATCGTTTCCTTCATTATTTTCCAAGTAATAGTCTTCGACCGCGCCGTTCCTTTCTTGAGGTCAGAAACCGGGAAAATAACGCCCGAGATTAAGGGGCTGCTTGACTTTCCTGAAAAGCCAAAATCCATTTAACTCGTAGAAAAAAGAAACGGCTGAACAAGGTATCATCAGCTTTCCAGACTGAATTACTGTCTGCACGAAAGCATAATAATGGCTGATAACTTAGTTTATTTGAGTCGAAGAGAGTTATTTCTCTTGATTTCCTAAGGTGCTTAGTTTGCAGGCAAATTCACTGTCATTCACAATTGTTCCAGAAATTCCAATGGATTACATCAGCAAGTTCTATGAATACATGAACAAGTTTTTTCTTGCTCCACAAAAAACCCGTTATGCAGATATTTCCTCGGGCGATTTTTCCATCAGTTACTCGATTTTAGGTGTCGACGGGAAAAAAATTATAAACGTTCATGCTTCCGGCAAAGATGCAATCAACGCTGTTATTGAGCCAATCCAATCAGGGGTTCCAGAAGACGAGATCTCCAAGTCGAAAGAAGACGTCAAGATAGCAATAGATGCTTTCGAGGAACAAGTTAGAAAGAACAGCCTTTTCTTCGCTTGGAGAGAAGGAGAATCAATCGTTCCTGAAGCGGTGACAGGCAAAGAAAACAAATCTTTGCGCCGCATTTTTTTGGAGACTCAGATCATACTTATTGCGGCGTTCATGAGCGTGGGAATTTTGCTGTTCCTGGTCATTGAGCAGTTTGACGCTTTGTACGTTCCACTGGTTCCAGTTGTGCTGCTTGCCATCCAATTCGTCTTTGTTTTCTATTCAAACAAAATTGTTGCCCGATCAGCAGATTGGCACATTACACAGAGAGACCCATACATCCACATCTTGCAATATCCCCTTTCCGTAGCAACGGATGACGCGAACAAGAAACTTTCGAAAAACGAGTTAACTCAGCTTAAGCAAGAAATCTATAAAGTGACCATAGCTCAGAACGGCGAACTTGACTGTGAAAAGGCGCACGATATATTCGCAAAGTTTGGTATTAATTGCAAGACTCAAGATTTGATTGCCCGAAAAGTAAACGTTTACGACATCGTACAGAGGACTGCCGACAAGTTCGCCTACAAAGTACCCGAGATAATCGTATCTAACACATTGCTGCCAAACGCGGCTGCTTCAGGGCCTACACCAAGTCGAGGCATAGTTTTGATTACGACAGGAACGTTCTTGCAGCTTAATGATGAAGAAATTGAATCTGTCTTAGGACATGAGTTCGGGCATTTGAAGGGACACGACCCACTTTGGCTGTACGGTTTATCTGCGATTCAGTACCTTTTCTGGTTCTACATAATCTTTACATTGATAAGAACCAGCTCGACGCTTCTGCTAGTCATTTATTTGTGGGCTCTGTTAACACTAACCTATTTTGTCTCAAAGTTCTTTGAGGCGAGAGCCGACTTAATTTCAGCGATGGTTATTGGCAAACCGAAGATTCTTGCTGATTCACTTGAAAAAATTGGTTTCCAAAGATTGCTTTACGAGCGTGTGCCATCTTTCCGTTTCCAAGAATGGTTAAACTGGGATCCCCACCCGCCGATCTATTTCAGAATTGCAAGACTACGAAACTTAGAGGACCCGTCAAAAATTAAACATCCTCTTCGCCAATCGGCACGGGAAGTGATAAGAGGCTTCTTCAACAGCTTCTAAAATACAAACTTTCAAAAAATTTTTATTTTTTGGCTGCTTCGCGCACATCAACCGCAACGTATAAAATAGGATAAATCACTGTTGTGACAATAAAATCAGTAAGCCCTCAGCAAGCAAATTGTTGCACGATTGTGTAGCCACATACCCTTAAATCACAATTTGAGAGATAATTCATTAGAAGGTGCTTTTTTGCCAATTAGCAGGCGAGAATTTATTAAAATCGGCGCGGCTGGCGCAATAGGTTTTGGAGTGGCCAGCGCCATTGAAATTCCAATCTTGGAAAGCGTAATCAGTAGCAAAAGTAACGATGTTAAGAATTTACAAAAACAGGTCACTTCCGCCTCGCAGGCGTTTCTTGCTCTAAATAAAAACGAGCAGGCAGAACTTGAGGCCATGGTTGAAACAATAATTCCCACTGATTCAAACGGACCAGGAGCAAAAGAAGCCGGCGTGATATTTTTCATAGACCATCAACTCGCAGGAGAATATGGACATAATGGGCGAATGTACATGCAAGGGCCCTTTGTGATGCCTGGCCAAGCAGGTCCCATAACCGTCAACGGTGTTACTTATTCAGACGGTGTACCCGCACAGTCGTATCCAGGCCCAGCTTACCAATATAACTTTTTGATGAGGGAATTTTGGAGAAACGCTCTTTTGGCTGTGGAAACCTACTCAAACAGCGCTTATGGCAATAACATTGAAAACTTGAGCTCTTCACAAATTACGCAAGCATTAACCGACCTGTATAACAATAAACCAGCAACTTCGGACTTCAACAATATAGTTCCTCAGGATTTCTTCAACGAATTAATCTTTATGACTTGGTCTGGCTTCTTGATGGATCCCATCTATGGAGGCAACGCTAACATGGTTGGTTGGACGCTTACAGGTTTCACAGGCGCTAACAGGGGCGACAGTTTTAAAGAGGGTAGAAACGTCCTGACGCTTATGGTGGCCTCCAAACCCACAAAGTGGCCTCCGCATAGCTTAGCAGAATATGAACAATCATATGGAGAAATGTGAGGTAAGAATATGAGTCAAATCATAAACCATCCTTCTGCCGACGTCGTCATTCTCGGCATGGGCGCAATGAGCGGCGTTATCGCTGCTGAACTAACAAAAGCAGGTTACAACGTTGTAGGCTTGGAAAGAGGGCCTAAATGGGATTTCGCAACTGACTTCAATGACACAAAATACGACGAGTGGGGCATTGGCTATATGCGCAAATTCGATATTAACCTGGGCATAACCACCTCTACCATAAGGAATAACATCAACCAGTATGCATTGCCAATTCGCAGAAACACCATCGGCTATCCCGGACAAATTATTTCAGAAGGTTGGGGCGTAGGCGGTATGGCCCAACACTACGGTGGCGCGATGGGACGATATCCTCCATGGGTCTATACGATGTATTCAAGCACTGTCAGCAGATATGGCTTGGACTTTCTCAATTCAGTGGTGCCTCACCAAGATATTCAGGATTGGCCAATGACCTATGATGACTATATGCCTTACTACGAAGAATGGGAGAAGATGTGGGGGGTGTGCGGTACCAATCAGGGGTCATTACTTCCAGGCTTCACCAGTTACAATTATCCGATGCCTCCTAACCCTATTACACCTGTTGCAACCCTATTTCAAAGTGCCACCCAAGCCTTGGGTTACAGCCCCTTTATTGCCCCCACAGCGTTAGCAACTCAAGGATATGTTAACTCATACGGAGTCGGTGTAAATGGATGCATTTATGAGGGGTGGTGCGGTGCAGCATGCAACTATGTCTGTGAAAATGGTGCAAAAGCCAATTCAGACTTCAGAACTGTTCCTTATGCGCTAAACACCGGAAAGTTGGATCTGAGACTCAACAGTTACGTTTTCCGTCTAGACACAGACTCTAGTGGTAAAGTCACCGATGTTAGGTATTACGACCAAAATGGTAACATAAACGTTCAACCAGGCACAGTTTTCTTCAATGGCTTATGGGGCTTCAACATAATCAAACTTATGCTAAACTCAGGGATAGGCAATCCATACAATCCCACAACTGTAAAAGGCTCTCTTGGAAGAGGAATAACTATGGGAGTGCAACCGTTGGATGGAAGCACGAGATATGCATTCGGAACTCTTGAAAACATCGGAGGTAACGGATATCCCGCAGGCAATGCCACTGGCGGCGGAGTTGAAATTCTGGACTTCGCAGATGACTATTTTGACCACACGGGATTAAACTTCATCGGAGGAGCAGTATTATCAGCCGGCGGTTATTTGGGAAGTGGACCTGGCAACTTTAATTTTTATGCTAGTGGACCAGCACCCAGCCTGATCGGAAGTACATTCAAAGCAAGCCTTAAAAACGCGTTTTTGCCGACAAAAACCCTTGTCGTTCTTTCCCCTTCAGGAATGGAACCTCCTATAACTGACTGGAATGTAGATTTAGACCCCAACTACACGGACATTTACGGTGACCCTCTGCCTAGAACCACCATAGATTGGACTGCAAACACCTATAACTGCGCAAACTATCTAGCACCAAAAATGGCCGCCATACTTACAAAAATGGGTTGCACCAACATCACCGTGACTCCAGCCACAACAGCCATGAGCCATGTTCCAGCTTGGCAGGCGCACATGAGAGGCGGCGCAAGGGCAGGCACCGACCCAGCGACGTCAGTTTTCAACATGTGGCAGCAATGCTGGACGAGCCAAAACCTTTTTGCTGCAGGGGAAATCACTAACACGACAGGCGATAATACTACAGCCGGAACCCATGGTGCAGGTCCAGGATCTTATGTCGCCGCAGAAGGTATACAAATGTATCTAAAAAGCCCCGGACCTCTTGTTTAAACCTTTTTTAGCAACAAAATTTTTCAAAGACTTAAGAGGAAAAGCAAATGCAAAAGCAACAGCTAAATTCATTCGTAGCGATTGTTCCACCGAAGTATGTTTCGGCACTTTTGATACTTCACGAAAAATTTGAAGGCAAAAACATTGAGTGGGCAGTAAGCGGAGATCTTGCCGAAGCTTTGAAAGCGGTCAGAGTTAAACCTGACTGTATAGAAATCGTGACCTCTGAAAAAGGCGCTGAACAGATTTGCAGTGCAGTCTCCGAATTTAATCCTCAAAAAATTGAGTATCGAATCCAACAGCTTCAGCGCAACGCTTTGATTGGCGGAAAGGAATATCCCGTTTTCATCAGGAGCCACTATTTCGAGTTCGAGGTTAATGGAATCAAAGTAAAAGTTCACGGTGATTTACAATTTGAAGTCGACGAGTGGGGTTGGGGCGATAAATTTGAATTCGTTCCTGTTTCAATCTACATTGTAAACAAAAAAACTTCCTTGGTTCCTCTTAACACAATATATGAACTTTACGAAAACTTAGGATGGAGTGACAGGGCGGAAAAAATAACCGATGTAACTGTGAGCCGCCAACGCTTTCACCGCTGAAAAGTCTTGAGCAAAAAATTCTTTAGCGCTTACAGCTACCAGGCTGTGTCGAGAAAGTTGGATGACGTTTCGATAGCCGGTCGGCTTTTGCTCCGTTGGGGTGCAAATAGGAATCGAAGCATTTTCTCATTCTCATATGCGGCATTAAAGAATTCGCAAACATAGGTTGAAAAAGGAAACAGCCTGCTTGCAAACAAACCTACATTTCATTAGGCTGGGTTAACATGGCGCTTGAATAGGCGTTTTAAGACTTTGTTGCAGTGATAATACAGGGCGGCATATCAGTACTTGGTGTGAGAAATCCACACAAAAAAGTGCTTCATCCAGAGCCTCCTCCACGTTTCCATTTAAAGCAGGGCGCAACAAAAAGGAGAATCGATTAACTCAACCGCTTACTTATCACTCAACAGATATCAAAGAAAGAATGATTTAATCAATAAACTTGAAGCATTTTTTCTTCAGAATATTTTTAAAGGCAAAATTATAGCGTAAATAGAAAATAAGCTATGAATATATAAAAATAAAGAACGAAAAGGCTTAGAAAAGCCCTTTAACTTTGGTTTTTTGCTTGGTTAAGAAAACTGCGAAACCAGTCACTGCGACCGCCATGAACATCAACGTTATTGTTAAGGGAAACTCCGGAACAGTTGATTGTACTACGACTTTTCCATACATGCCAAGTGCAATGTGTCCGGGGAATGTGCATACGTAGTAGAAGTTGCCTGTTTGGGTAGGAGTGAATTCGACTGATCCTGAACTTCCTACGGGGATGTAATTAGTTAAGTCGATGCCTGCTTCCCATAGTGGTGAAGTACTTGCTGTTTCGGATGTTGTGATTTCCCATGAGTGTAACATGCCCATATTACTTACGTTGTAAACAGTCATGTTATAGGTTGTGCCGTCTACAAGTGTGAGAGTTGGCCCAGGCGAAGTAATTGAGCTTGCGCTGTTTCCGAAGCCATAAGCGCTTGATGATACTTCTCCAGCATACATCGTTAACTGTGTGACACTTTGCGCTTTAACTGGTACTGTGAAAGCTGATATTAGCCCGATAGTGAGTGCAATTGAAAAAATAATGGCCAATGCTAAACTTTTTCTCCTTGAAAACATTTAAAATGCCTCGAAGTATCCTAGCGTTAACTATGTTTAAAAGGTTTTCTGTGATGGTTGAAACTCGCAGGTTAAACTAACAATAATTTATCGATCACTAAAGCAAACATTAAACATGCTAGATAGGGAATTGAAGCAAGAAAGACTTTGAAAGCGTACGTTTCTTGACTTGAAAAAAGTAAACCTCGATTTTGAAACAGAAAGGCACCTCCGGCAACCGTTGCAATGCCTAAGTAGATGAACCCGGTTAAATGAAAAATGAAGAGTAGGAATGAAAAAGCCACCGTCAAAACGTTCAACCAGAAAACGACCTTCGAAGCCTTGGCCACGCCGACCTTTACAGGCAACATAGGAATTCCAGCGTTTTTGTAATCATTTATTTTTTTAATGGCGAGTCCCCAAAGGTGGCCTGGTGTCCAAAGAAAATCAAGCGTGGCAACAAGCAGAGGCAGCAGACTTATGCTGTTGGCTGCTGCTGTCCAGCCGGCCAGTGCAGCAAAGCAGCCGGCGAAGCCTCCTATAACGACATTCCAAGGGCTGGCGCGCTTTAGCCAAGCAGTGTATATTATTAAGTAAAAGACGGCCCCGAGCGCAACCATTACAAAAGTCAACAGGTTAAACAGCAAGTATGAAAGGGTAAAGCTGGCCGAAATCATTGCTAATCCAAAAATCAGCGCTTTATTTGACGCCACTTCACCAGCTGGAATCGCCCTCCTCGCGGTCCGTGACATCAATTTGTCGATGTCTTTATCGTAAAAGCTGTTTAAGACGCCGCAGCCGCCCGCAGCCAAGTAGCCTACAGCGGCGAACAAGACAAGTTTAAACCATGTGATGGCTGGAAACGCTGCAAGAACAAAGCAGGTAACGCCGACAAACAAGTTTAACAGCGTTACCTTGGGCTTCGTAAGTTGAAAATACTTGTTTATTTTCTGGTTCATAATTGGCTTCACTCAAATCTTTACGAGACGTAGACCCGATTTTTCGGAACGCGACTAAGGAAAAGCTGGACCTGTCACCGAGCTAACCACAACTGCACCGTACATCCCAGCTGCAACATCCCCTGAAACAGGAGAAATATACCAATAGGTAAAAGCGGCGTTGTCAGGCGTAAAAATAACCGAACCTGCCTGACCCGGCTGAAGCGGATTGCTTGCTGAACCGACCACGGCGCTAAAAAGTGTGGGAGCTCCATCTTGGGGCATTGTGGTTATTGCAAATGCATGAGGCAGCTTTCCGACATTCACAACCGTAAGATTAACGACATCTGAGGTTGAAAAGCCAATGGTGGGTCCAGGCGACGTCAAGTTTGTTGGAGATGTGCCGAAGCCGAATTTGCCATTTGACAGCTCTCCCTCATAAAGCAGGATAACCACCTGTGTCTTGTTTGGACTGGAGTTTACCAATGGGGCCTGGAGATTAAAAATCAACATAGATGCGGCTCCTACAAGAAACGCTATGGCTAGAATTCCTATCAGAATAAGAGGCAAATGTGATTTGAAAGTGTTAGCCATGGCGGTCACAGCCCCATTGACATCGACATTATAGCTGCAACCATGAGGAAAATTATGCCTATAACGGCGGCTACGGGTAAGATGGCGAGCCGCCAGTCTTCGTAGCGCAGATGCTGATAGTACATAGCTATTGTTATGGCTTTTCCAGAAGAAATCAAGAGTATAATCACAACAAACAAAGACGCCGCTCCCGCTAAAGACCGCGTTGCTACTTCAGCGACAGTTGCAACTACGAGCGCAAACCAAATTCCAACGTACATTTTCATTGTAGGCATATTTTTTCACCTATATCAAATAGAAGAGTGGGAAAAGAAACATCCAGACAATATCGACAAAATGCCAGTACAAGCCAATATTCTCCACAGCGGAATGCTTCGTGCTGGTAAATCCGCCTCTAAAAGATCTAAAAATAAGATATCCTACTCCAACTAACCCCCCTCCGACATGCACGGCATGAAGACCTGTCAACACAAAGTAAGTGGAGCCAGGCAAACCGCTGCTTATGGTGAAGCCGTTTCGATAATATTGGGGCCATTCAACTCCGAGCTTTATCACCAGAAAGGAAGCGCCTAAAACAAACGCGCTTACCAACCCGATTCTTAGACCTTTTATGTTGCCCGCTCTGATTGAGTAAAGCGCGTATACTATCGCCAAGCTGCTTGTAAGTAAGATAATGGTGTTACTCATCCCGAGGATGACATCGTGCGTTTGAGTGGCAACAGGCCAAGAACTGCTGGAAAGTCGGACATAGGCGTACGCAACGATAAGTGATCCAAAAATCAGTATTTCAGACATTAGGAAAAGCCAGATCCCGAGTTTCTCTTTACTTAAAAACTCAAGAGGCCACTTTTCTTCAAGAGATTCTTTGAATTCAGCAAATTTTTCATTAGCGCCCTCTTTGAACAGCATGAACACTGCTGCACCAATAACTACTGCTCCCGCTATGGCGAGCGGCAGGAAAACTACAATCCCAAAAAGCACCAAAGCAATTCCTGCACCAAGTATTATTGGCGTGTAGCTAGATTTGCGTTCTTCAGGTTTCCCATAATCTTCAGTCAATTTTCAGCCCCCGAATTTTTCCTTAGAGCACTAGATTTGTCTGCCGCTTCAGCTGAAGTTCCGTTTGGTGGTGTGCAATGCCCCGTCATGCACCAGTACCATCGGCTAGATCGCGTATTGCCTGGCGGATCAACCGAAGTCTCCGTAATCGCCGCCGAATTCGGCATTGCCAGTGACCCACGGTAATCGCCTGTCCACTCTAATTCTCTTCCTTCCCACGGATTAGAGACTGAGGTTGGGGGTTTTCTTAAACTTAAAATAAGGTTTAAAACCGCCAATGCAGCTGCTGGTCCGAATATGTATGCGCCGATGGTTGCGGTTAAATTTGAAGTTGCTAATCCTGAGGTTGTAGTGTAAGTAGATATTCTTCTTGGCATGTCCAACATGAAGAAGTATGGAAGATAGAGAATGTTGAATCCCGCGAAGGAGACAATGAAAGTTATGACGCCCCATTTTTCGCTGTATTGCCTTTTAGTTATTTTTGGCCACCAATAGTAAAGACCGGCAATGAGTGCAAATAGAGTGGTTCCAGCCATTACGTAATGAAAGTGACCGACAATCCAGTAGGTTCCGCTAAAAGCGTAGTCTAAAACTGGAAAGGCCTGCAAGACGCCAGTGATGCCGCCTAGAGTTACAGTAAATATGGCGGCTAAGCAGTACAACATGGGAGTGTTCAACTTTATGTTGCTTTTGTAAAGTGTAAGGACTAGCGCTAGAACCACTCCTTCGAAAGGTACGGAAATTGCAAGAGTGGTGAAAGAAAATGTTTGCAACACGCTGTAGTTTACGCCTGTTGTAAACATGTGATGCATCCAAACGCCAACGCTCAGAAAGGTTACGAGCGCAAATTCGACAAGAAATGCTGTTCTTGAGAATATGGGCCTCTTTGCAAAAGTTTGGAAAACTTCTGCGATTACGCCCAGGGCGGGAAAAACCACAATGTAAACTTCGGGGTGACCGAAAAACCAGAAAAGCTCATCCCATAAAATGCCTCCGCCCTGACTTGAGCTAAAGAAGACGGTGCCCAGAAATCTATCGCTTGAAAGCAGTATTAAGCCTCCGGCTAGGGGCGGGAACGCGAAAATCGCTAGTGCCATCGTGAAAAGAATCGACCAAGTGAATATTGGTAGTCGCCTCCACGTCACCCCTTTGGCTCGATTTCTCACGATTGTCGTGATAAAATTAATTGAGCCCATAGTTACGGAGAGAGAGAAAAGTACTAAAGCTAATACGGCCAGGGTCATTCCTGCTTGGGACGTAAATTCTATTGTGTTAAGAGGTGCATAGAGCGTCCAGCCGGTGTTGGGTCCACCACCAGGCAAAAATACAGTGCTGACAAGCATTATGCCACTGAATAGGTACGTCCAGTAGCTTAAGGCGTTCATGCGTGGGAAAGCTAGGTCTTTTGCGCCGATTTGCAGCGGCACAATATAGTTCGCTATCCCGACGCCTAGGGGCGTAAGAACCCACAGTATCATTAACAAGCCGTGGAGAGTCACGGTTTGGTCGTATGTGAAGGGGGAGAGGAAATTGTTGTTTGGAACAGCAAGCTGTGTTCTCATCATTTCCCCAAATGAACCGGCAACTGCCATGAAAAATATGGCAGTCACGATGTAAAGGATGCCTATCTGCTTATGATTGGTTGTACTTAACCACTCTTTTATTGAAAATACGATAGTTCTTAGCCTCCTGTCGTTGTTGCGTTTGTTGGCATTTGGCTGGCAAGCCACTGGTTATACGCGGTTTGACTCATCACCGTCATGGTTGCATCCATGAAAGTGTGGCCAATTCCGCAAAGTTCCTTGCATTCGATATTGTAGGTCCACTCCTGGTTTCCCGTCGCAATTGGCGTGGTCACCCATATTACGTTGTATCTACCAGGGATTGCCTCTATACTTACCCTGAACTGAACCAAGTACAAGTTGTGCATTACATCAGTGCTCGTGACGTTGAACATCACTGTTGTGTTTCCCGGTAGGTTCAGTTGATCTAGTGTGTTTACGCCGTCTGGGTATCCAAATCTGAAAGCCCATTGAAAAGCAGTTACATCAATCACTAAGCCTTTAGAGGCCCCAGCGGGTTCAAAACGCGCATTAGGAGTAAGTTGATAGGACGCTACGACCAGACTGACTAAGATTATGATGGAAATCGTGGCAAAAATCATGTTTTCTCTGGCCCGACCTTTTTTGAAACCGAAGTCTGGAATAAATTTGGGCTGACCTTTTTGTTCTCGGTACCTAACCATAAAAAAAATCATTGCCCCAATGACAATTGCCAGAGCAATTAACGCTATGGCCGCTGCTAGATCAAAGAAATGATTCCAACCTGAAGCCGAAATAGGTACGGGTTGCGACACGATTAATCTCCTTTTTCAAAAAGCGTAAAACCAAACGTCAGGATAACGGCCCAAATAAACACGTCCAAGCCGCCGCTCACGCCGCATTCCCAGTTTTATGGGTCTGTATTACTTCATGGAAGTAATAGCTATCTGCTTGAGATGGCCTAGTTATAGTGAGGTACAGTGAGGTTCTGTTTTCTATAATTTGTGCTGCCATTTCATTTTCTCCAAAATCCACACACAATAACTAAACTCAAAATTCAGCGGTTTAAAGTTGTGTTGGTGACACGGTACAGTCACAAGTAAGGGGTTGCTAACTTGGTGTTGATGTCTAAGCCGCTTGCAATAATGAAAAAAGTGAGCCGAACCCATGTAAAGTTCGCACTCAAGTGAATAGTGGATGGTCTGCTAGTTCTTAGAAGTGGCTTTCGCGTCTGTCTTTCCCGTTGATTTTAGTTGATTGCGTATTATGAGAAAGACTATTGCCAATAGCGCGATGCCAATTATAGCCGAAATAATACCATTCACTATCCAGGCTAGCCATGCAGGGACGAACATCATCCAATATTTCAGCGAACCGATAATTATGAAGATAGATGCTGTTCCGATGAAGGAAGATGCAGTAGCCACCAGAATCATTGTAATTATTGATATTACAAGGAGTTTTTTGAGTCGTGCTTTGGCAGCAGCTTCCATTTTATGCAGGTATTCTATGACGGCAGCTTTTATTTCGTCTAGGAAATCTTCGACGGTTTTCTTGGTCGATGACATATAATCACCTTTCTAACCTTTGTCTGGCTTGGATGTCGCGTTGGAAACAATCGTGAATCACTCTATTTCTTGTGAAACTTTGCGATCTCTTTAGAAATCAAAAGTTCATCTATGCGTAGCATGAGCGCTGAAACTTCGTAGCCCCTTCGGATGATGGAACGTTTTACTCTTGCGGGTTCAAGGCATACCCCTTCTTCACAGCCATGCTCCGCCACGCCGCAGTTGCAAGACCCATCTGCATGGCGCCTGCCAAGCTCAAGCATTGTATCTCCAGGGTTCAAACCATAATTTTCCGCTAAACATCTTGGTGCCTCCATTAACGCGTCTGCAAAGAATTCAATGGGGATCTGTTCTCTGCCCGAAAATGATTTGGCGTATCTTTTGAGTTCCTGGGCTATCTCCGTTTCTGTTGCGCCTGCACCTGGCAAAACCCTGCTGTCTTCGCCCAGGAGCTTAAGAATGGTTAGGCTGTTTCGGATGGCAGCTTCCAACTCATCTATCGCCTGAGGCGTAGATCCTCTTAACATAAAAGTTGACCCATTGCAGCCCTGAACTGTCACGATTTTTTCCGAGCCTATTTGCTCAGCGCAGAGTTCATCAGCAACTCCCAAGTCTCCTTCTGAAAGCTGAGAAAGCTTCCCAACGATTCTAGCGCCAGTAGCCTCAGAGACTGCTTCTGTATCCTTTTTATCAACTCTATCCAAAGCAAAAATGCCCTGGGCCACTAAATAGTCCTTCAAATTCGCTTCAAGAAGCTGCTCACACAACAAAACGTTGGCTTTAAGCTCAACAAGCTTTTTTAGTGGCTCCAGCTTCAGACGAGTCTCAGTTTCCTTGTAAGCCGCTAATTGATCCGCATTTTTGATGTTTAGCCTAATTGGGGTCGGTCCTTCACCTTTCATTTTGAGCTCCAACCGATTTATCCCAGGTTTCTCACTTGAAATGGCAATTCGAAGGGCATGAAGTCGGTCAGGCATATTCGGATGAGCTTTTTCCTTTTTTAAAACAACTCCATTAATTAAGACTGACTCTTCGACGCAGCAACCTGGCTTTTTTAGAAATCTGACATTGTCCTTGTCGAATTTCCCTTCGGAAGACGCAGATTTGTATGCTTGCATAATCATCGAGAGTATTGGTTGGGTTAAAAGGCCTCTTTTGCAGTCCACGATATTCAAGATGTCGCTATTTACGCTGTTCAATTTGGTTGCATTTTTGTCTATTATTTCCAGTGCCTTTTTATGAGCCAAATTGTAGCCATGGACGATTGTGTTGGGGTGAATTTTCATGTTTAGGAGTTCATCTGCCTTTTTTAGTAGAGCTGACAAGAAAACTACGAAAGAAGCTACTCCGTCACCCGCTTCTTCCCGATGCATTTTGGCGGCTTCAGCAACTATTGTTGCAGGCGGATACAATATTGCCAACTCATCCAAAATTGCAATAGGGTCCTTGGTCACTTTGACAACTTCTTCAGGACCACGATTATACGCAATGAGCTTGTATGCGCCTTTGGGACCTAATGTGCTTCGCACCTTGTCCGCTGCAAAAACGGCTAAGCGCAGGTTATCGCGCCAAGTGTCTTTTCCGGTCTTGCGTTCAATATGCTTAGAAATCACAGAATTTTTAGTAATAATGTTCTGCATTACATAACCTACGTGGCACCACTCGCTGTTTTGCATGGTTGGAAAACAGGGAGGTCTGCGCATACTTGCTTCGCTTTCAAGGCTCATAAAACTAAGTGGTTGTTACAATACAACAACAACCGAGAGAGAGCGAGTGAAGCAACCGTTCTTTCCTAGGGTTTCCTAGGGTTTCTAACAAAATTTTCTCTAAACAATATCTTACGCTCAGAGAGTTCAAAAGGGGAGAAACAGTTCAATAAAAATGGTGTGGGATGGGTGCTAAACGTATTTTTTGTCGTTGTAGCAGTACCATCTGCTGTACTGTGGTATCCATGTGAGTGGCTTATTGCATGTTGGGCATAACGGTGGGGTGGATTGTTTCGCAGGTGTTTGCTGTGTCGATTCATCTTTGAATACTTCTTCCCAATCGCCCTCTGGATTAACATATTTCTTGTCAGTGTAGCAGTACCATCGCTTATACTGAGGAATCCAAGTAAGCGGCTGATTACATGTTGGGCAAAGCGGTTGCGCAGACTGTTTTTTAGGTTCCGCCTGCGGGGTTTGCTTCATCGGTTCCGACTGAACAACTTGGGTTTCTTCTGTCTTTGCGCATTCACCTTTGTTGCCCCCCGAAAACTGAGGCTTCAACAAAATGAAATCCGCGGCAGCTTGGATATCTTGCCACTGGATGCATTGGATTTCCCCCTCTGCGTTTTCCACTGAGAGCGAAATACCGAGCTCTCCAACGACAAAAGCGACATCCTTAACTTTTCCAACTAAATTTCCCTGTGAATCGATTACCTGCATTGAGACGAGTGCATTTTTAGTTAGAGGTTTATCCGTTTTAGCCATCTTCATACAACCATACTGTGAATAGTAGTCAACTTGTTTAAAGAATTTTCGTTATTAACTCGAAAGATGCTGTGAATCCAGATTGGTAGGGATTTCCCAGTAGCTAATGATGTCGCCCTTTACCCATTTGCCGCCTAAACTTCTCACAACCTCGTTAATGTCTTCCCACTCAGCCTTCAAAAACTGAATAGGCTTAACCACAACGCAGTCATCCTTAACTTGGAAGCTCAGCAACTTGCGCTGGTCTGGGCTGAACTCGTTTTCCCACTTCGTTGTTGCGGCCTTGGTCAGCTGTACGGATTGGGCGGGTTTCGTTATTGCAGGCTTCCCTTCAAGCTTTGGTTCGACTTTTAAGGTTGCCATAGACTTGGGAGCTGCCTTTGTCTCGACGGTTTTTGTAAGCTTCCACTCGGGCGCAGGGCAGCCTTCGGCGATATCCTCGAAAGTTTCGCTTCTAACAATTGCCTGCACCTGCCTAGTGAATAAGTCAAATTTCAAATCTAACAATTCGGCGTCAGAGGGCATGTTTGAAGCGAAAGCGGAGGCTTCTCCATGCATCAGCTTCATGAGTTGTTCTGGAGTTAGTTTGATCACTTTGATTTTCATGTTTGCGCTCTCAAAGGTGCCTTTAGGTCAACGATAACTTAAAAGCATTGTTCCACAGGTAAAAGTCAAGAGCTTTTCTGAGTTATATGGTGACTTTTCCATGGGTTTTTGCTCTTGTGCTTCGCCACTGGGCAAAGGTTCCCGAGTATATTCCCCAGCTTTTTAACTTGGGCGTAACGGTCCTTAGCAAAGCCGGGCATACTGCCAGTTGGATGACCAAGTTTAGGCTATAGGTTGAAACGAGAACGACTGTGAAGGAGAATTGGCCTATAAAATTGAAGGGGAGAATTCCTATGTTAAAGAGGTAAACGTATTGCCACAGGATATAGGTGGTGCCTATGAAAAGGGTTACTGCGTAAACAATCATGAGTACAATTAGATTTCTTTTTGTTTTCCCTTCTATGGCACTTCGAGGTATAAGAGCCCAGTTTAAGCCGAAAATAATTAATGCAGTGACTGATTCTACCCACGCAGCATATGGCGGTACTCCTTCAACATATAATCCTCCAATAAAGGCACCGATCATACTGCCGACTAGTCCTGGCCAGCCGAACCATACTGGGAGCACGCCTAGTAGGATAACTGGAAGGTAGAGAAGGGTAAATCCCGGCAGCATACCTATTGCTGATCCATAAAATAATACTGCGTAAAGCGCTGCTACCATGGCCATTACTGAGATTTGTTTTGCTTTGCTTTGTTTTTGTGGCAACATTACGTTCATCCTGAGTGGAACTTTACGTCTGGAATGGATAATTCGAATAAAAGGTTTTTGCCGCGTATTACAATCGTAATACATCCATCCGCGAAAACCAGATTTCTTCGCCGACCCTACCTAAAATCCAAAAAACAAATTCGGCTAAAGTATAATAGTTCCAACAGTAGTATTAAATAAAAATCGCCACACCCGGGTCAACGATGACTTTCAAATATCCACCAACCAAAATCATTTTCGTTATAGCGGTCGCCGTCATCATTGCTTTGAACCTTTATACTCTGATTTTGGCTTACCCGCAGACTTACACACCGTCCAACGGGATCACTCCGTCAGCTCCAATCTTGGCAAAAGACTTTTCAGCGTACTATATGGGTGCTTGGCGACTCTGGAACAATCCATCACACATATACGCTTCCGGCACCCTAAACGACGGAGAACCAATAATTCTTCCCCACCCTGAACCCTACAAGTACCTGCCTTCGTTTTTGCTTCTCGTCACGCCTTTTCTGTCGCTGAACTATCAGCAGGCGCTTACGGCCTTCGACATCGTTCAGTTTCTGATGCTTCCTTTCATGGCGTACTTCATTTACAAGATCCTGAGCGGGAAACCATTGGCAGTGACGTTCATAGTTATTCTTATAGCTCTTCTTCTTCCCGACCCTTTCACCAAATGGGGCATCTCGCCTAGCTACTATTGGCAGTGGGGCGAAGGGCAAGCCAAAGTTTTCATTACCTTCCTGCTGCTGCTCTCCTTCTACTTTGGCTGGAAAGGCAAACCAATACTCTCAGGCGTAGCCTACGCGTTTGGGTTCTTTGACCCAAGGTTCGGTTTGCTCGCATTACCTCTCTTCGTAGCGTTCAATCGCAAAAACATCAAATTTGCAAGTGCAAGCGCCGTGTTCTCGGTGCTGCTCTCAAACGGGATGCTGCTGGTTTCAGGCATTGGCTCAAGCTTCTTAACTATGGTTTTCTCTAATGCAGTAGCAACACCGCTCTTCTACTACTCTTATATCCCTCTAATTACTCTGTCCGTTTTAATCGCAGTTAACTTCAAAGAAGAAGGACGCGCTTTTGGCCTAATAAGAACCAAGAAAAACACGACAGACCGAAAAAAAGCCACGGAAACTCAAGAAAACGACAAAACGACTAATCAGAGAGAAGTCCGCATTTCGCCATCACAATAAATTCGCGTTAGATTCTTTTTGCGTCAGACGGTTACTCCATAGGCCGGTAATCTTTCAATTCATGTGATCTTTCTTTTGCGGTACAATTTTTTTAGGCTTCAAAATACATGTTTGAAACTTTAAAACAAACAAAAGATGATTTATAAAGCCAGCGATCGTAAAGAAAGCAAAAAGGGAGAGAATTAGCCTCGGATGTTTAGCCAAAAAAGCAAGGCAGTGCTTTTTACAATTCTGGCTGGTGCACTTTGGGGCACCTCTTTTCCAATCATTAAGATTGGCTTGGCGTATACCGACCCGTTTGCTTTCCTATTTTGGCGCTTCCTAGTCTCCTCTGTCGCGTTGGTCGCGGTGATGTTGCTTCTTAGAAAGCTTGAATTCAAAAAGGGAGACGTCAAACTATTGGTTTTCCTGGGCATCGCAAACGGCGCCGGCTACCTCCTACAGTATGTAGGCATGAATTACACTACGGCGGCGAAGGCCGCGCTTTTCATAAACTTAAGCGCCATGTGGGTTGCGCTTTTAAGCCCTAAACTGCTGGGTGAACGTTTCTCAAAAATAAAAATTGTCGGTGTCCTCTTCGGGTTGGTCGGCATCGTGTTTGTGAGCACTAACTTGGATTTTCAAAGTTTAATGGGTGGGCAAATAGTCGGCGACTTGATGCTTGTGGTTTCAGGCGTCGCCTGGGCGGTTTTTATGGTTTACAATAAACGTCTGCTCAACATTTCGACTTCGGCGACATTCCAATCTATGACTTGGGTTCTTGTCTTCACTATGCTTTCGATTTTGCCGTTTTCTTTTTTGGCGGGCTCAAGGTTTTTCGCATTAAGTTTGACTGCTTGGTTGGGGGTTTTTTACACGGCTATTGTCTGCTGGGTTTTACCGTATTATCTTTGGCTTGAAGGGCTCAAACACCTGTCAGCCTCTACATCCACGGTTCTTCTTCTTTCTGAAATTGTAATTGCGGTTGTTTTGTCAATTCTGGTGCTCAAGGAACCAGTTACCATTTTCTCTACGATTGGTGCCTTTTTCATAGTAGTCGCGATCGCGCTTGTTTCGCGCTGAATTCTCGTTATTTAGCGCTATAAAAGTTGCAAGGTAAGCATGCGTGCGTTCTTTGGCTTAAACTTAAATACATAAAGCATGAAAATATGGCTGGGGAGAAAACAAAAAAATGGCGAAAAGATTAACAATGATCTTAGTTGCTGTAATGCTTATTGTCGGCTTTGGAATAGGTCTCGTTGCTAGCCCGTTCATTGTCGCAACGAACAACTCTGGCACTGACACAGTGTGGACAAATATTGAGAAAAGAGGATACATCAACGTGGGGTCAGACCCAAGCTGGCCTCCGTACGAGAACTTATCAGATACAGGCCAAATCGTCGGGTTCGAAGTTGACTTGGCAAACGCATGCGCACAACAATTGGGATTGACTATTCATTGGCATGATGTAAGCTTCGACGATATAATAACGGAAGTTCAGGATGGACAACTTGACATGGGTGTTAGCGGCTTTTCAGTTACGCCGGACAGACTTAACAGCGTCGCATTCACTATTCCGCACAGCACAACAGAAGCTCAACTTATCATGCTTTCAAGCGAAGTCAGTAAATTGCACATAACCAACAACACCATAACTTCACTTGCTAGCGTCAAAAGCCTAAGCTTAACCGTTGGAACACAAGACGGAACAACCGAGCAACAAGAGCTCCAAACCGCTGGAGTATCGATGAATTCATGGGATAGCTTTGCTACTGCGATTCAAGATATGGCGAGCGCCAACCCAAGTGTTCAGGCAGTTTACGCTGAGACACCAATAACAACCCAATGGATTGCTCAGTACGCATCGCAAGGTGTTCCAATCAGTGTTGTTTACGAGCATCCGTACTACCCATGTGCATTCGTAGTTGACAAAAACGCCCAGACCTTCCTTGCAAAATTCGACGGAGCAATAACGACAATAATCAGCACAGGACAAATGGACCAGTTAAAAGCCAAATGGAACGCTTAAGCAAAGCGTGATTAATATTGGACGTTTGGCAATCCCTGATCTATATCTTAGAGGGACTTCCCCTCACTTTTTCCATTTCTATAATCGCTTTTATTGCGGGTCTAGCAATTGGTTTGCCGCTTGCATTTATAAGAGTATATGAAAAAGACCTGAGCTTTGTGGTTGATGCTTACGAGAAGGTTTTTAGAGGAATTCCAGAACTTGTACTCATGCTGCTGTTTTGCTTCGGATTAGGATATTACTTCCCAGTACCTTTCGCTAACCCATTCTTTACAGCCACCTTCGTTTTAGGCTTAAGAAGCGGTGCTAATCAATCACAGATTTTTAGAGGAGCCATTCGAGGCATTGGTGACGAACAGATGATTGCTGCACAATCAGGCGGTTTCTCGAAATGGCAATCCATATGGCATGTTATGGTTCCCCAAGTTTTGGCTTATTCGACGCCAGGCTTAGGGAGCGAGTACGCTTTACTAATCAAGGACTCAGCGTATGCTTGGGTCATTGGTGTTTTAGAGATGATGAAAAGAGCAGAATTACTTTCTGTCCAGACCTCTAATCTGGTAGTACCTTTCACATTTACCCTTCTGATTTATGTAGCGATTACTTTCCCCATAGCTCAATGGCTTGACAGATGGGGAAATAGAAGAAGGAAAAAAATGGGGCTATAGAATATGACTGATATTGTAATGGAAGCTAGAGACGTCTGCAAGAAATATGAAAAGCTAGAAGCAGTAAAGCATGTTTCAATGCAAATTCGCAAAGGAGACATAAAATTAATCTTTGGGCCAAGTGGCTCTGGAAAAAGCACTTTTCTACGTTGTATGGCCATGCTAACGACGCCCGATTCAGGCGAAATCTACCTTGGGGAACAATGCCTAACCACTCCAGGTGTGGATTTAAATAAAGCACGTGCGAGAATTGGCTTTGTTTTCCAGCATATTTACCTTTTCAGGCATCTTACCGCTTTGGGGAACGTTGAGTTGTCGCTCAGGCATGTGCTAAAATTGCCAAAAGAAGAAGCTCGAAACCGTGCTTTAGCTGCAATCAAGGAAGTGAACGTGTTCGATTGCATCAACAAGTATCCTTCTCAAATGTCTGGGGGGCAGCAACAGAGAGTAGGCATTGCACGCGCAATAGCTCGCAATCCAGACATTATCCTACTTGATGAGCCGACGTCTGCGTTGGACCCGGAACTGACCGGTGAAGTCATCGACACATTGCGTGACTTAGCTAACGAAGGAACCACCATGCTCATCGTTAGTCATGAAATGCCGTTTGCCCGTGAAGTAGCGGAAGAAATGATATTTTATGATCAAGGCACGATTGTAGAGACTGGTACACCTGAAATATTCTTCAATCATCCCACGAGTGAACGCGCGCAAAAATTCATGACAAGAATAATCAAGAGGACGATGCGTGAATAGCTAAATGTTTGATCAATTTGGGTTCATTTCGCAATTCTATCCGCAAATCCTGCAAGGTTTCACATTAACCTTAGAGATAACTGCGTTTGGTGTAACTTTTGGCTTATTGTTGGGAACATTGCTGGCAATAGGCGACATTTATGGAAACAAGGCTGCCCGAAGTGTCATGAGCGTGTATGTAGAACTTTTTAGAGGAAGCCCACTTTTTGTCCAGCTTTTCTTAGCCGTCTACGGGATACCTGCCATTGTGCATATTCCAATTAACCATTATCTATTGGCGTTTTTGGTTTTCGGGTTGAACAGTGCCGCCTACCAGAAAGGCTACATGAAGGGTGCTATAGAAGCGATTTACGGGGATCAGATGGACGCGGGTCTTTCGACAGGGATGTCAAAAACACAAACTTTATTGCATGTGATTCTTCCACAGGCCTATCGAATAGTCATCCCTTCGTGGACTAACGAGTTCTGTTCTTTAACAAAAAGTTCATCCGCGCTTGCATGGGTGGGAATATTTGATTTGACGGCGGCGGGAGTAGAAATAACGGGAATATATTATGTAGTGCTTCCCGTTTGGATTGTGATAGGCGTCATCTACTTAATTTGGATCTCCGCCATTGCTAAGGTGTTTGACTACCTTTATGAAAAATGGAAGATTCCTGGCATTGAACTAAATATGCAGTAGGGCCTTAGGCTTTCAATTTTCTCATTAGCCACGCCATATTTCTACCCAGGTCATCCATGGTTTTCAATGCTTCTTCGTCTTTGTCGATTTCTCCCTTCTTGTTTGCTATGCCGATGTTCCAGTACGAGCTGCCTGGAACAATCATCTGATTGATAAGGAAGAAATGGTTGATTGCGTCGAAAGTCGTCATAGCGCCTACGCGTCGGGCAACAGCGACTGCTGCTCCAACCTTGAATCTTAATGCGTCTGGCGTGGCTCGGCAAACGAATCCCGCTCGGTCAATAAGCGCCTTCATCTCAGGCGACATCATCCCAAAATAAGTTGGCGACCCCAAAATCAGGCCGTCAGCCGCCAACATCTTTTGAATGTAATCGTTAACTTTGTCAGTGGTGATTGAGCAGCGCTGATTCTTCGTTTCAAAACATGCGCGGCAGGCTGAGCAACCTTGGATTTGCTCACCCGCAAGCTGAATCAACTCAGTTTCTATGCCTTCCGCCTCAAGAACACTGAGGACACGTTTCAGAAGCACCCAGGTGTTTCCGTCTTTCCGCGCGCTCCCATTAAAAGCAACAACTTTCATTTCAGCAAGCCTCAATCCTTACTCATTGAAAATTAAGATAAAAAAGTAGCGGCAAAGAAATCCCAAGCTTACTTATGCTTTGACAACGCTAGTCTAAGTGGTAAGCTTCTTCTCCATGTTGACTCATGTCTAAACCATCTTCTTCCTCTTTGGGGCTGACTCTGAGCGGCGAGAACCGATCAACTACTTTCAACAGAGCGAAGGTGCCGCAGAACGCGAAGGCAGACACAACCCCTATCGCGAGAAGCTGAACCGCAAGCTGGTGAACATTGCCATAAATTAAGCCTGAAATTCCAGGGGTAACCGCTGTAGTCGCGAACAAACCAATCGATATTGCACCTATTATTCCGCCGATTCCGTGGCAAGCGAAGACATCCAGCGAATCATCAATTCTCGATCTTCCAGCCCGCCAGTTAGCCACCAAGTTTGAGATTACTCCAGCAGCCAACCCGATAACTACCGCAGCCCAAAAACTAACGTACCCTGAAGCCGCCGTAATCGCCGCCAAACCGCAGACCGCTCCGACCGCGATGCCGATTGCCGAAGGCTTTCCTTTGATCAGCCAATCCATCATCATCCAGCTAACCGCCGCTGCTGCCGCCGCCAAGTTAGTTACAACAACCGCTGAAACCGCGATGCTGTTAGCTGCCAATGCACTTCCGCCGTTAAACCCAAACCAGCCGAACCACAACAAACCCGCCCCCAAAATCACGTAAGGGATGTTGGTTGGCTTGAACTCTGAACCCATAGGCACGGTTTTGTTGGTGCCTTTTTGGTCTAAGGATTTAAGCTGGTCTTTCCAGTAAACGCAGCCTTGTCGTCTCCCCAGAACGAGCGCTGCTGCTAGTGCAGACACACCGGCAGCAATGTGAACAACTATTCCACCTGCGAAGTCCACGGCCCCGAGTGCATGTAGCCAACCGTTTGGATTCCATATCCACATAGCGATTGGCGAATAAATTAGGGTTGACCACAAAACGACAAAGATTAGAAGCGCCTTAAAACGGATTCTTTCCGCGCATGCCCCGAGAATCAGTGCTGGAGTGATTGCCGCAAATTTAAGTTGGAACGCGAAGAACAATATTTCGGGAATGGCTGACGCAGACGGGTAGATGCTTGTAAGGGTTATGTTGTTCAATCCGAAAAGTGATAGGTTGCCTATGACGCCGCCTACGCTTGGTCCGTAGACGAGGCTGTAACCCCAAAAGAACCAGACGAGGCTTACCACAGCAAAGATTATCATGCACTGTACGAGCGTGGAGACAAGGTTTTTTCTTCTGACTAAGCCGCCGTAGAAGAAAGCCAACGCTGGCGTCATCAGCATTACGAGTGCTGTTGACATTAGCACCCATGCTATGTCTGCTGCTCCCACATTTGTCCCCTCGACAGCGTCCTTATAGCTTATTTGTCCATCCATTTCGGCGAACTAATATTTAAACTATGCATTCGCATCGATTGCAGACTTAAATATCGACAAATGTCCAATCAGCATGCTCAATAAAAATGAAAGTCATTAAACAATCAAACAAAAAAAGACTTAACCGCGACAAAATTGTCTAAAATAAACCACGCAAACTTGAAAATTGTCAAATGACCCGAAAAACAACAAATTGCAAAAAACGCAAAAATAAAAAAGCTTGCTAGGCAAAGCCTAGTCAAGCTGGTATGCTTCTTCGCCGTGTTCGCTCATGTCTAAGCCTGCGTCCTCCGCTTCCTCGCTTACTCTCAGCGGCGAAAACACGTTCACCAGCTTAAGCAGCCCGTAGGAGCCGAAGAACGCAAACGGTACCACTATTCCTATCGCTGCTAACTGGACGAGGAATTGATGCACGTTTCCGAAGATCAAGCCGCTTGCACCATTTATGGCAGCTGATGCGAATATTCCTGTTGCGATTGAGCCCCAGATTCCGCCGATGCCGTGGCATGCGAAGACATCCAATGCATCATCTATTCTGGATCTGCCTGCTCTCCAGTTTGCTACTGAATTAGAGATGATGCCGCCTATCAAGCCGATTATAAGCGCCGAACCTGCACTGACATAGCCCGAGGCAGGCGTAATGACGACGAGCCCAACTACTGCGCCCGTAGCCATTCCTATCGCAGTTGGTTTTCCCTTCCTGACCCAGTCAGCCAACATCCAACTTACCGCCGCCGCAGCCGCTGCCAGATTCGTAGTTACAAGTGCCGAGACAGCCAAGTTGTTTGCGGCTAATGCGCTGCCTGCATTGAAGCCGAACCACCCGAACCACAACAGCGCTGCACCCAATAGCACGTAGGGGATGTTTGTCGGCTTAAACTCTTCTGCATGATCCTTTTTGTCTAATGCTTTCATGTGACTTTGCCACGGAACAGCGCAGCCTTTTCTCCTTCCCACGACTAGCGCCGCCGCCAAAGCTGATATGCCCGAGGAAATGTGCACAACTATTCCGCCTGCAAAGTCGATTGCGCCAAGATGATTAATCCCAAGCCACCCGTTTGGGTTCCATACCCAGCAGGCTATGGGCGCGTAAATCAGGGTTGACCAGAGAACTATGAAGATTAAGAGTGATTTGAAACGGATTCTTTCTGCGCAGGCGCCCACGATTAAAGCAGGTGTGATGGCTGCGAACTTTAGTTGGAATGCGAAATAAAGCAGTTCGGGGATTTTGGGGGCAAGTTGCGTGTTAATTGCGTTTATGCTTAAGCCGTTTAAGCCCAGCAAACTCGGGTTGAACCCGATTAAGCCGGTGCTCGAGGTTCCGAAGACGAGCATGTATCCCCAAAGAGCCCAGACTATGCTTACAACTGCGAATATTATGAAGCACTGGGCGATGGTTGATACGAGGTTCTTTTTTCTAACTAAGCCGCCGTAGAAGAATCCAAGCGCGGGGGTCATTAGCATGACTAGGGCTGTTGCGGTTATTACCCACGCAATGCTTCCCGGGTCTGTGCCTGTGGTTGCTATGCTTGACATTTCTCACCAATCCTTTTTGACAATCGTTTGACTAGCTGAATTTTTACCTCTACAGCTACACAAAGTTATATTTAAAAGCTGTGCATATGAGACGTGTTTCATCAATGAATTGGGTGATTGTCGATTTAACATGCTGTTTGCAGCTTGTTCATCCAATTTTTTATCCACACAGCATCCTGCGCTAGAAAATCGTCCAAAAATAACGTCTAAACTGGAAGTTTGCAACCCATGGAAAACCAAGCCAAATCCGCTATCTTACCCAAATATACAGATTCAAATAAAAAATGCCCCGCGCAAATGGCCAGCTTCAAAGTGAAGAAAACCCGTTTTTTCGTCGATGCACAAAACCCTTATTACTTTTCGACCCCTTCTTTGCTGGAAAAGGGCTCGTCAGATGAAATTTGGCACATATACCTTCAAACCTGAAAAAGCAGTAGGTTTTGATTTTCACGTACTCCGCGTCAAAATCGAAACTGGAGCAAAGCAAAAACCGCTACGAGACATGTACAGCAACGTCGCCGTTTTCGCTGACAACGCCGCAGTCGAAACACATTCCGACTGGGTATCCCAATCGCCCACTGGACAAGCAAAGATTGGAAACAACAACCTCAACATCTGGTGGAACATCGTTTGCGCCACTCAGCCTCAACATAGAGCCCAGCAGCTCGACTACATCGCCCAAGTAGATCAGCAGTCGCCGGGCATATGGCTAACCAACCAGTATTTTGCCGACCAAGGATACTGCACCTGCCCAAGATGTCAAGAACTCTGGAAAAAAAGCGGGTTGGGCTGGATGGATTGGCGTCGACGCGAAGTCACCGATTATATCGCTCAAATCCGCGACCGCGTCAAAAACGAGTTGGTCTTGTGCATACAGCCGGATCCCGTAAACTCTTTGGAGCGTTATGGCGTGGACTTTGATGATTTCGCCAAATACGCCGACAAATTCTGTGTTGTTATGTTCAGCAAAAACTACGCAACCCCTTGGTACTTTGAAATGTTGACCCGCGCCTTTAAAAAACTGCTCAAGAAACCCTTCTACGTTGCCCTCTACGTTTATGGTCCAGGCGACAACCCCAAAGACGTCCCAACCACACAGGAGCTGCTTGTCACAAGCGTACGTTGTGCACGGTCAGGCGCAGAAGGGCTGCTATACTTAACGGAAGGCGCGAGCCAAATCAGAAACTTCCAAAAAGAAGCAGTCGCCCAAACCCAACTAATTGAAAAGTTGAGAACTTACGGCGACCAACCCGTACAGGAATACTTGGATCGGGTTGCAAGCTGGAAAAATTTCTTATAGCTTGCAGTTTTAGACGCTAAGGAATCAGAGTTCAATTAGCCAATCTTGAAAATGCCAAAATGAAACCCAAAAAAATGGCTGGAAAAATCTATTCTTTTGGTTTTTCGTTGTGGTTTTCTGGTACGAAGACAGCTGCCGCGACTGTTGTTGTCCAGAGGCCGTTTTTGTCGCCTGCTGCTGACTGGGTTATGTTGGCTGTTTTGATGATTAGTCCTGTGGTCTTGAAGAGTTGTTTGCGTTCGTCCCAGGCGGTTTCAGGGTCAAACTGGATGCCCATGGTTGTTGCAAGCATTGTTGCTGCCAAATCCTCAGCGTAGTCTCCTGCGGTTTCGTCTGTTTGCCCGTAAGAGTGATGTTCGCTCAAGTAACCGTACTGGTCTTTACCGGAAGGGATGGCAACGCCGATCGATGACGCTACGAGCCTGTGCGGTTCGTTGGTTGAGTTGCGTGCGATGACGACAAAGGTTATTTCGCCAGGCTGAATCATTTTCAAGCCTTTCTCGCGCGTCAATTGCTCACATCCTGGCGGAACTATGCTGGATACGCTAACGAGGTTGCACATTTGGATGCCCGCGTCTCGTAGGGCTAATTCAAAAGATTGGAGTTGCTCTTTGTGTTTGCCAACTCCTTTTGTGAAAAAGAAGTATTTTGGTATCATTTGGATTCGGAAAGAATGATTACAGTATGTATTTAAAAAGTTTCTTATCCCAAAGACCACGCCTCACGTCAAGTACACGCAAAGGCTAGGCGTGCGCGAAAACAATTTATTTTTTTCAGCCAGCGCTTACCATTCGCAGTTTGAAATGAAAGTTTTTGAAATTGGAGACTCTTGCATCTCTCAAATTTTTGGATCACCATCGGGTGACTACCGAGAAATTTACGAAATAGATTCCCGATCAGAAACAGGCAACGGTGCAGAAGACAAAAAAAATTTACAAAGGAACCTCTTATTTTATGTTGCCAACCCGCATTTTATCGACCTCAGCTTTGCCAGGAACGGCAACCATTATGTTCCTACTTAGAGCTATTTTGCCAAAGTTCACTTTTACCTCTGAAGTTTCAGCGTCAGAATAGAACGCTGTGAGTTTAGCTGCCCATTCGATTGCTTTCTTGGTTTTTGATCCCTGCAAAAGGGTGGTTGGACCCACAATATTTGGAAGTTCGAAAAAGAAGTCGAATGGTGCTTTAAGCTGTGTTAACGTTTTGTTTTCTGCCTGGTTTCTTCCTACTATTATCTTGTTTTTTCCAAGCCGAAAATGCCTGCCGACCCTGAGCAACTCAATATCGTGCGTTGAAACACGTTTCTTGTTGGCGAGAAGGTCACGTAGTTTCTTTGAGTATTCCTCGCATGTTAAAAGGCATCCGCCGGCAGGAGATGGGTAACTAGTAATTCCATATTCCTTGGCTAAAGCAAACTGGGGTTTGCGCGATCTACCCTGAATACTGAGAAGCTTAGCCCGGTTAACAAACCCTTTTCTTTCCGCTGCGGTTTCAGGAAGTAACTTCGCCGAGAGCGGACGCAAAAGTTTGCCTTTCAACCCTGAGTCTACTTCGATTATTCGTAAGGCGGGGTAATGCTGGGATTTGGGTCTTTCGCCTAGAACTTCCCCTGTGAAAATGAAGCCTGCGCCGATTTCATTGGCATATTTTTTTGCTTTTCTAATCATGAATATTTTGCAGTCGATGCAGGGATTCATGTTTTTGCCATAGCCGTACTTTGGGTTGCGAAGCATCCGTAAATAATCTTTATCGACGCGAAGTACCTTGAGAGGAACTTTTAGTTGGTCTGCTGCTTGCTGTGCCTCGCTGGTTCCGTCCTTCTTCGGGACACAAAACGGGGTTTTAACATTGAATGCAACCACTTCGATCCCTTGTCTGCCGATAAGTTCCACTGCAAGGATGCTGTCTAAACCGCCTGAAAGTAAACCTAAAGCCTTAACCTTCGCCGTCATCGCCAATAGCATTCTTCAGCCTGAATAATAATATAACGCCGCATTAGATAGGAAACCGGCGGTCAAACGTCACCGAGTGAAAGAAAGGTTTTTTGATGGCTTTTTCTTCGGAAACTGCTTGGCTTTCTGACTGTTGACGATATTAAATGCATGAGGATTTACCTTGTTAAGGCTACTTCACTTGTTTGTGAAGCCTGCTTCGTTCAACAATTCCAAATTGACTTAACTTCTTGGCGAATTTCACCTGTCAAGAAGCCCTAAATTCGATACAATCTAAACAACCAGTGAGAAAGCGTTTGGAGGAGAAAGAAGTGGTCCTTGAACGAAACGAAAAAATAATCGCGTACCAAACTTACGTGGCCAAAGGTGGAAACACAAGTGCGCCAGCCAGTTACTGGAGCGATTACAAGTGGCAATTGAACAAGTTCCATAAGGTCAATCGAAGCTTTTGAACAGTTAACCGGCATAAATTTCACAGGAAAACGAACGCGAAAAACTTGAAGAAACAATAAGGAAATTTCCGCTCTGCGTAACCCCGTATTATGCTTCGTTGATAAAACAGCAGAATTTCCACTGTGACCCAATATTTAAGCAGGCGTTTCCAGACCCGGCTGAGCTAACAATTTCAAATTGCGACATGAAAGATCCGCTGCATGAAGACAAAGACAGCCCAGCTAAAGGAATAACACATCGATATCCCGACCGAGTCCTCTTTCTAATCAGCAACAGCTGCGCCATGTACTGTAGGCACTGCACTCGGAAAAGGAAAGTAGGCGACCCCGAGCAGATGCCTTCAAAACAACAGATAATTCAGGGGATCCGCTATATAGAAGATCACCGGGAAATCCGCGATGTGCTGCTTTCAGGCGGAGACCCCCTTATGTTGCCTGACGAATATCTAGACTGGATTCTAACTGAGCTAAAAGCATTCCACACGTCGAAGTCGTCAGAATCGGCTCAAGAATCCCCGTAGTACTGCCCTACAGAATAACCGATGAATTAGTCTACATGCTCAAAAAGCATCATCCGCTTTGGCTCAATACCCAATTCAACCACCCACGGGAACTCACCTTGTCCTCCAGAGAAGCCGTAAGAAAACTTGCTGACGCAGGAATCCCACTGGGAAACCAATCCGTGCTACTCGCCGGAGTAAACGATTGCCCACAAATCATCAGAGACCTAAACCAAAAACTCGTCCAAAATAGGGTTCGACCCTACTATTTGTTCCAATGCGACCTCTCGGAAGGGCTTAGCCATTTTCGAACGCCAATTGGCAAGGGCATCGAAATCATGGAATGCCTCGTGGGACACACCAGCGGGTTCGCAGTACCCAGATATGTCGTGGACGCGCCGGGAGGAGGTGGAAAGATCCCTGTCATGCCAAACTACATCTTATCCCAATCAGCCAATAAAGTGATCCTGAGAAACTACGAAGGCGTCATCACAACTTACACGGAACCAGACACGTACACACCTGCTGCATGCGACCAAAACTGCGGCAAATGTGGTATAGAGACAAGATCGTTAACACGCGAGAAGACGGTCGGCATTGGGAAATTGCTGCAGGATTCAGGGGAAATATCGTTGATACCGAAGGGAAACGTGCGGATAAAAAGGAGGCTGAAGAAGCAACGTGTGGGAGGTGAATTGGGTGCTTAGGATAAAGAGTTATTTGAAGTTTAAAATAAGAAACATCTTATCCCAAGACATCAAGGAAGTTTACAAGCTGCTTGTTGCAAACAGGCCCTACGTTGGTTTAAACTCTCGTTATACCTACTTCCTGCTGGCTAAAGATTTCTCCGACACATGCGTCGTCGCCGAACAAGACAACAAAGTAGTCGGGTTCTCTTCCGGTTACGTTCCGAAAGAAAGGCCCGATACTTTCTTTAACTGGGAAGTTGTAGTGCACGAAGATTATCGTGGACACGGCCTTCAAAAACAGATGCTTCTTTTCCAAATCGAATCCGCAGGCGCAAAATACTTTGAAGGCACCGTTAATCCCTCGAATGTTGCGTCAAAGAGAAACTATTTTGAATTAGCCCAACTATTGAAAACAGGTTGCGAAGAAAACATTTTGCTCAGCGCAGAAGACTTCGAAGATGATGGACACGAACCCGAAATTCTGTACCGCGTGGGCCCAATCTCTAAAACCGAAATTCAAACCTTAGTCTACACCCAGTTGAACACATAAAACCAACCCAATCTCTGACTTTTTTTGGGTAGTGGGCAACTTTTTCCATCAACCTCCAGTGAGGCAACATTTTTTTCAGAATAATTTAAAAACCCATTCTATGATAAAATAGATAGGTCTATGTCAAGCAATCGAGGACTGGCTTTGGACATCAGTGTCTTTATCCCAGTTTACAAAGAGTCGAATCAGTTATCGGGAATGATAAAAGAACTTCTTTCCCAAAGCGAAAGCAAAGAAATCTTTGTCATCGTCGATGAGCCAACTCCAGAGTTTTCCGAAAAAATAAAAGAGTTCCAGGACGAACAAATAAAACTCTTCGTCAATGCGGAACGAAAGGGCAAAGCAAACGCTCTAAACGAGGCTGTTGGGTTAGCGTCGGGAAAAGTTCTTCTTTTCTTAGACTCTGACGTTCAAGTAACTAGTGACCCTGACTTCTTGAAGAAAATCATAATGGAGATGCAGATGACTGATGTGCTTGACATTAAAAAGGAAGTTTCAAAAGGCAAATCCTTCCTTTCAAGAATGGCCTACTACGAGTACTTCACTTTCAACGTTAGCGCCTGGTTATCCTCAAGATACATGAACAAATGCCCCTGCGTGAACGGCGCCGCCTTCGCAATCAAAAAAGAAACATTCGAGAAAGTTGGCGGTTTCCACAAAGTCGTTGCAGAAGACATTGATTTGGCAACACGAGTTTTCCTCCAAGACGGCAGCTTCGCCTACACTAAAGACGTAGAAGTCAAGAACGTCGTCTACAGCGATTGGAGCCGATGGTTCAAACAGCGACGAAGATGGGCAATCGGACAAGGCCTATGGACTGTGGATTGGTACCAAGATTTAATAAAGAAATTCGTCAAAAAACCCCAGGTTTTCCTGCCGAGCCTATTCTTCCTGTACCCAACCATAGCAATTTTCTTAGTCAGCGCACTGATGCCAAGCTTCTGGATGTACAATTCCTTGCTGGTTTTCTCTCTGTTTTTATCCGTGAAATTTAACCTTATGCTACCGGTTTTCCTAGTTTCCCTTGCCACTGCGAGCCTTCTGAAAATTTTAGCTATCATGCTGTTAGGTTTCGCTTTAACAGCGGTTACCTTCTATGGTTTATCAAGAAAAATCGGGTTTCGAGAAATGAAGCTGCATGAATTGTTTGTTTACTACTTTTTCTATTCTAACCTCTATATAGCGATACAGATTATCGGCTTCTTTCAAGTGATTGTCTTGCGGAAAAAGTCTGGACCCGGCTGGAAAGTTTAACATTAGCCGAACAATCTTAGCCCGTATTAAGAGTCTAAAAGTTTCCTCAACTTCTCAAAGTTCTCAAACATGACGCAGTGTCCCGCCCCTTTAAAAATCTCCAGTTGCGACCCAATGATTCTTTTTGCAATCAAATGCGCATTTTCGACTCGGCAAGTTTTGTCCTCAGAACCCTGCCAAACCGACAATTTGCCAGCTGGAATCCTCGAAAACGAAACTGACCACGGCTTCATGAAAGCCTGATGTTCCAAAAGCACGGCTTTGACCCCATCGCTTTGGCGGAAAGCTTCGGCCATGGATTGATACATTAGCGTCATCCAGGCTGGGTCTGAAAAAAACTTCAAGTCGCTTCTGGAGCACGCGTGAAGCATTTCTTTTCCCTGCCTTGACTTCAAAAACGCGGAGATATCTCCGTTGGCTTTAAGCACTTGGTTGCTCATCCTTTTCATCGCAAAAAGTCCTAGAAACGGGATTTTCATTATGTAACGTGCAAAAGGCATATTGTGTGCGGTCGAAACATCGAACGGCAAAGACGGCGTACCCGCAGCTACCGCTTTAGTTACCCGCTCGGGGTGGCACGCTAAGTATGCAAGTGCAAAAACACCTCCGCCAGACCAGCCTAAAACTCCAAACTGCTTTATCCCCAAATGCGAAACTAAAAAGTTAACGTCAGGATTGAAGTCCTGGAGGTTTGCTCTTGGATAAAATGTTGATAAGCCGTAGCCTGGTCTGTCAACGCTGATTATTTGCAGCCCGGCGGAGTTTGCCAGTTCTCTTAGGAGCAGAACTTCTAGGCGGCTGCTGGCCGTTCCGTGGAAGTAAATAAGTGGTTTGCCTTTTCCCGTTGTGCAGTAGCCAAGTTGGCGCCCGTCGGGCAAAACGATAACTTGTTGTTCCAATTCAAAGCCACCACTATTTTCTGCTGTCATGCGTTTGCCTTCTTGAGCACCATGTACGAACCAAAAAAGAATGCTAGGCCGAAGCCCGTAAGAGCTGCGAGTGAAAACCAAGGAAACGCCTGGTTTAAAGCTGCAGCACGCAGGCACTGGCTTGAATGGGTTAACGGCAGGAAGTAAAGTGCGATTTGGACTCCCTGGGGAACCTGTGACAAGGAAAAGAAAGTGCCGCACAGAAACGTCATTGGTAGATTTACCAAGTTATTGAACGTACTCATGTGCACATGGTTGTCAAACATTGAGGCAACCATCACTCCGAAAAGAGAGAAAACGAAGCAGGACAAAAGAAGAGTAAAAACAAAAAGCGGGTTAACCACTAAACTCGGCGAAAGAACAACTCCCAGAATCAATATAGCCACAGAGCTGATTAAGCCTCGAACAATGCCTATGAGCGCTTTGCCCACGACTATGGAGTACAAGTTGATGGGCGAAATCAAGAATTCGTCAAAGCTGTGGTAAAAGAGGCGGTCGATTTGAAGTTTTGAAGCTGCTCCGTTGAAGCTTGATGAAAAAGCCGTAAGCGAAACAATGCCTGGGATGACGAATGCAAGATAGCTGACGCCGTCTATCGTGACGCCTCTGCCTAAACCGTAGCCGAAAGCCAGCAGGTAAAGGACGGGTTGGATGAGGCTTGTGGCCACCGTTGAGCGCCAGTGATGGCCCAGGTTCTTTAGGTCAACCCAGAGAATAGAATAAATATCTTTCAGCGGCTCAAACATCTGTGTTGTCAACCCTCTCGCCTGTTTGTTCCAGAAACACATCTTCTAAGTTAGAGTCACGAATGATAGTTCTAACGTTGGCTGGCAACTTCTCAACGTACCTTGTTGCCTCAGTATGGTCACTGAAAAACTGGTAACGCGTCTCCCTATTGTCAATCAATAGCTCGACGGCGATGGGCCCCAACTTCCTACGTAACTCGACCGGTGTGCCTAAAGCAATTAGTTTGCCATGATGCATGATGCCGACGCGTCCGCAAAGGGCTTCAGCTTCCTCAATGTAATGGGTAGTTAGGAAGATCGTGGTGCCCTCCGCGTTGAGACGGCGAACCAGATCCCACAGACGACGCCGAGCCTGAGCATCCAACCCTTCGGTCGGTTCATCAAGAAATAGCACTTTGGGTTCATGAAGCAAGCTGCATACTATCGCTGCTCTTTTTTTCATTCCGCCTGAAAGAGTATCTACCATCTTGTCGGCGTACTCTTGAAGTTCAACGTATTCAAGCAATTCAGCAATTCGTTTCTTGCGTTCTGAAGCACCCAAGCGATGGAGGCGAGCATGAAATTCCATGTTTTCACGCACTGTCAAATCCCGATCTAAAGTCAGATGCTGCTGAACAACACCTATCATCCGCTTTACCTTCGCCGTTTCTTTTACAACGTCGTAACCTCCGATTGATGCGTAACCAGAAGTGGGCTTGGTCAAAGTAGTCAAAACACGGATAGTTGTCGTTTTCCCTGCTCCGTTGGGTCCTAAAAAACCGAAAATTTCTTTGTAATGCACCTGCAAATTGAGGTCTTTCACGGCTTGCAGAGTCCCATAGTTCTTGTTCAGTTTCTCTGTCGTTATTGAATTTTCTATCGCAAGCCCCCCATTTTGCCTGTTTCGTTTCTTGGGTATTCTCGTTAGTCTTTTTTCATTGCTGCAGTTTTGAGTTCTTTAGGCATTAACTCGATGGCATATCTCAAAGCGGTTCGAGGCATAACCGACTTGTTCTTTAATACATAGTCGAAGACCTCTTTCTGGTGCTTCCTGCTTTCCTCTTTAAGCAGCCACCCGTACCCCTTTTGCACCATTTCATCCTCGTCAACCAGTAGCATGTCGCAGATTTCTAGCGCATCTTCTATGAAACAGCCTTTTTTGGCTGGAACAATGAGTGAAACAGCCGAAGCCCGCCTAAGCCAGCGGTTCTTATTTTTAGTCCAAGTTTTTATTTCGCTTAGAATCTGAGGGTACTTCTGGATTAGATCGCCGATTGTGTGGTTGCAGAAGCCGTCACATTTAGCCCAATTGTTGATGTAATGTTCGATCCATCCTTTGAAAGTGGTCAAGTCGCTAGGTTCAAGATCTTCTATGTAGTTTGGCAGCCAAAACGCCACCACGAAAGCTTCTTCAGTGTAATCCGAACGGTAAAGCTCTTCACACAACCAAAAAACTGATTGTTTATCCAGCGTTTTCACTTGTTTCCAATAAGCTTTAGCTATTTTCCCAACAGTGGGGGTTTTAATTCCGTAGTACTTTACATGTTCCTTGAAGAAACGCTGAAAGGTTTTCTGAGTCTGTGGGTCAGCGTTGGCTTTCAAGTCCGACCTTAGCTGAGCAAGGATAGTGTCCATGACTGTTAAAACGTTTCTTGGCAATAATAGCTTTTCCCAGTGAACTAATCTAAAATATTCGATAACAAGAGAAGCAAAATTGGAGGAGTTAATAATCTTCCATTTGATAGAGGTCTAAATCGATGTTGAGGGTTTTCTCTGTTTCGTGCGTCTCTTCTAGGTCGTAGAGGTAATGGGTGGCTTTTTCGAGTCTGCTGGTTCTTTTCGGGGGTATCTTAGACTTTGCCATCCCAACTTTCATTTTGTTTTTTGGCTTTTGAACTATGCCTGAGCCGCGTATAACCCTGGAGTTGTCGATCATTTTTGGAACAACCTCGATTTTAACATCTTCAATTGATAGCGGGTTCTTGCATGCTTCGTCGTGCAAGGGGTGTTTAGTCAACGCCTTTTCGCCTCCAAACCTCGGCACTGATTAAGTCGCGAATGGCAACCCTGATGGCTTCGGCACGGTTAGGATAGAACCGTTCTCCGACCAACTGGTCCAAAGCTTTTATATAGGTTTCAGGCAGATACAGAGTGATTAGTTTCATTAGTTTATCTCTCCCAATTTGTGATTAAACAACAGACAGCGGCTTGTAACCTATACATCTATATAATATGCCTTAAATATGCTTATAACATGTTGGTGCCATAGCATATAAGCGCAAAATTAGCCATGTTGCAGCTTTCTGTCAATTTCTACTCAGGAACCTTTAAGTTTTTATCCTTTATTGAAATATCTAACATGCTGGTGTACATGGTTATTGCAGGTTTTCCTTAGAAGTTTCGGCTGCTCAGCAAACATGGCTGACGGAGAAGTCTTAGCAGGCTGTCTAAAACAAGCCGACTTCCAACTTGCTACTTCAGAAGTCGAAGCCGACGTAATAATATTCAACAGTTGCGCGGTAAAAGGACCGACGGAAAACCGCATCATAGACGCCATTAAGCATGCGCCAAAAGGAAAAAAAATAATCATTGCAGGTTGCCTCCCTATGATAAGTTTTGAAAGGCTACTTCGTGAAGTGCACTTTGACGGTGCAGTCGGTCCCTCAGTTGGCGCCGCAATTGTCGATGTTGTTAATCGCGTTGCTGCTGGTGAGAGAGTGTTTGATTTAGGTGGGTTGGAGGGTAAGCCCAGACTGGATCTTCCTAAAATCAGGTCCAACCCCATTGTAAGTGTGGTCCCGATAAATTATGGTTGTTTAGGTTCCTGTGCTTACTGCTGCGTTGTCCATGCAAGGGGGCATCTGAGAAGCTACAGTGTCAAAGAAGTTGTTGACCGAGTAAGATGCGACGTTGCAGATGGCGCAACGGAGTTTTGGGTTACTTCGCAGGACACTGCGTGTTATGGAAGAGATTTTCACAGCAACCTTGCGGAGCTGATTAAGGCGCTCGATGGGTTGGATGGCGATTTTCATCTGCGGGTTGGCATGATGACCCCCAACATGGTGACTGATATGCAAGAGCAGTTAATAGAGGCTTACAAAAGCAAAAAGGTCTTCAAGTTTCTGCATTTACCCGTGCAAAGCGGCGACGACGAAACATTGAAGCGAATGCGTAGGTTTTACACGGCAGCAGAATTCAAGACAATTGCCAGTTCTTTTAGGGTCCAGTTTCCCAATCTGACACTTGCGACCGACATAATCGTGGGCTTCCCAGGCGAAACTGAGGCGGCTTTTGAGAACACTCTTAAGCTCTTAGAGGCAGTTAAGCCTGATGTTACCAATGTGTCTAAGTTTTTTGCCAGACCCAAAACCGCAGCGGCGCAAATCAAACATGGCTTGGTTGAACGAGAAGAGATTAAGCGAAGAAGCACCATTGCTGCCGATCTATCGAAGCGGATTTCTTTGGCGCGAAATGAACGTTGGGTGGGTTGGGCTGGGGATGTGCTGGTTGATGAGAAGGGAAAAGTTGAAGGCTCATTTGTGGGTCGTAACTTTGCTTATAAACCAATTGTCATCAAAAGCACAGAAGGTTTGCTCGGCAAGACGGTCAAGGTTAAGGTTGTTGAGGCTTCGACAACTTATTTGAAAGGGGAATTAGCCGCATCCTGTGGTTGAGAGCTAGGAATTTTCCTTTCGAAAGTCCACCTATCCGTCGCATATTTTTCTTTGCATAAGTGATTGGCAAGCTCCAATTCGTAAGCTGTGAGCTTGGCTGGCTCAAGCTGAATGTTCAAAATCGAGGCAAACCCATTAGCCAACGCATCAGCGACTGATTCTGGTGCAACGGCGTGACCTAACTCGTTTTCTACGCTTGTGATTTTGCTTTTGGCAATATCCGCGGCTTGTGAGCAACTGAAGTTTTTAAATTTCAGGATCATGAACATTCTTGGCAAATCAACGCTTTGTAACACAGTGCCATGCTGAAGTACGATTCCTCGAGTGATGGCTTGGCTACTGCCCGAGATTTTCTTGCCGCCCACCGTCATATTGGGACAGTTTTTCGCGTCCCCGGTGCTAAAATCCGCTGCTACGCCTAGGAGTCCGAGCGCGGCTTGAATTGCTTTGTAGATTTTGTCGTAAACGGTCGTGACGTCTGAAGTTCCCAGGTCGCTTGTTCTGGCAGTTACGCTGTAAGTAACTTCACCCGCGTAGTCATGGTAAACTGTTCCGCCGCCGCTAATGCGCCTGACAACACCAACTTCCAATTGCTTACAATTATCAAGGTAAACTTCATCTTCGGGGTTCTGGTTCTTTCCGACGCTGACCGCGGAAGGTTGCCAACGGTAAAAACGCAAAGTGTTCGGCACTTTATCAGCAATCCGAGCGGTTAAGACCGCTTCGTCGATTGCCATGTTCATGAATGCGTTATTGGTTTGGAGAGGTAATAAGCGCCAAGCATCCATCATAATTCAACTCTCCAGATGAAAACTGTCGTTGGCTTAAAACTATTACGAAATAAGCGAAAGGAAAGCAAGCTAACACGTAGGCAGGTAGATAAAGCCTTAAAACCTGAACTGCATTTCTTAAGGAAAAGAGGCAAAAAATATGAAGGTTATCTGTGGTCCAGCATCAAAGGCGCTTGCTGAAGCTTTTTCAGCCGAAACGGGTTTTGGCTGCGTTCCTGTCGCTTTCAAGGTTTTTCCTGACGGTGAATCCTATGTCCGGTTGGAAGGCAGTGTACAGGGTGAAAACGTCGCGATTGTTCAGACTACGTCTCCGCCGATGCAGGATGGGAAGCTTTTCCAGTTAGCGTTCATGGCGGACGCGGCAAAACGTGGAGGCGCAAAAAAAGTAACGGCAGTCGTTCCCTACTTAGCTTATGCTCGTCAGGACAAAACATTTCTCTTAGGCGAAGGCATAAGCATTGAAACCATCGCAAGAATGCTCAGAGCCGCGGGAATTGACGAGTTAGTTACCGTTAACATCCATTCCGAACCGGCGCTCGCAAAGTTTCCGTTTCCAGCCAAAACCCTAAGCGCGGTACCGTTGCTTTCAGACTATTTCGTGCAGAAGGGCCACAAGGGAGCGTTTGCCCTCTCTCCTGACAAAGGGGCCATGTACATTGCAGAGCAGGCGCAAAAGGTTTTAGGCGGCGGCGTGGGGCATTTGGATAAACGGCGTGACCGCTATACCGGACAAACAGTGCAGACTGCGGAGTGCTTAAACGTGAAAGGTGAAACAGTAATAATTTTCGATGACATTATTAGCACAGGCGGTACCATCGTAGGCGCAGCAAAGATCCTTCGAGAACAAGGCGCTGAACACATTTTCTGCGGTTGCGTACACGGCTTATTAATAGGCGACGCTGAGAACCGAATTCTTGATGCAGGCGTCGAGGAAATCGTAGGTACCGACAGTGTACCCGGAAGCGTCAGCAAGGTTTCATTGGCGCCGCTTCTAAGCCAAGAACTTAAGGCGCAAAACTAGTGGCGAAACTTTTTTTTCTCCTTTCAGGGGAAAGCGAAACTCTGCCTGCTGCTGAGGTTAAAGCGATACTCGAAGCGGAAGGTTACGGCTACTCGAGTCCTCAGGTTTTGGATCAGACACTGCGTTTAGAAGCAGAGATTAGTTGTGTCAAAGCGGTGCAAGTGCGGGCTGCTTTCACGAGACTTTGTGCTCTGGAAGTTTTCATCTCAGCTGCCACAGAAACCACCGCATGCGAAGCTGCATGCAATGCCGATTTTGAAGCCATCCTTAAACCTGGCGAAAGTTTCTCGGTACGGATTAACCGAATAAAAAACTACGCGGACCAAGACATCAACACGATGCGTCTGGAGGGAAAGCTTGGCAAAGTAATTCTTCAACGTGCTCCACAAGCCAAGGTCAATTTGAAGTGCCCGGACAAAACGTTCATCGGCATAGTAACCAACGAAAAAATTGTTTTTGGCTTAAAACTTACTGAAATCCAAAGCAGGACCTTCTCCGAACGCAGACCACGCAGAAAACCCTTCTTTCACCCATCCGCCATGCCGTCTAAACTCGCCCGCTGCATGGTAAATTTGGCGCACGGGAAAACGGACTCGCTCCTGCTCGACCCGTTTTGCGGTACAGGAACCTCCCTTATCGAAGCAACCTACATCGGCTGCAAAGCCGTCGGCGTAGATGCTCAGCGACGCATGATTCTTGGATGCAGAAAAAACCTACGCCACTTCAATATTTCCCCTGATGGCTTAATCTGGGCTGACGCACGCCATTTGCCTCTTTTCAAGGTTGATTGCGCGGTCACCGACCCGCCATATGGCCGCTCATCAAGCACTTTGAAATCAACGACCAAACAACTGGTTGAGGAGGTTTTAGCTGCTTCACACGACCTGCTTGGAGCAGGGCAACGGATTTGTATAGCCCTTCCCATAAGGATGAACGAACAAGGAAAAGTAAACCGTATGGCTGAAGATTTAGCCGACTACATCAACGGTCTTGGATACAAAACGATTGAGTCACATTTGGTCTTCATTCACAGATCACTGACACGAGAAATAATGGTTTATGAAAAAACATAAATCATAAGTTAAAACCGACGGTCTTTTCAGGCAGTCGAGAAAATGTTAAATTTTAAATTTTCAGATTTCAAGCAGTTAAGAAACTATCTTTTGAATCTCGCACGCGCCCTTTGAAGGGAACTATACCCGGCTAGGGCAATCCCGCAAGGGTGTCCCTATCTACTTTTTTCCCTTGACAAGCAGCATTTTTATTTTCGCTAGTGGTCAACTTATGCTGCGGTCAGTAGAAGAGTTATGACTGGCTATTTTCGTCTTTTGTTATGCTTTTTAGATGTGCCCATAGTGACCAATTTTCTCGATTTAGGTAAATTCGTCGCCAGCTTTTTTCAAATGGTTAGTGAGGCGCAACATACATAACCAAAACCAACAATTGGGTTTTTGTGTACTGCAATCAAGGGGCCATAGGATTTGAACCTAGACCTCGGGGCATTATCGCCAGTTCTAACTTATTTCTATTCAGCCACTTTCCCTTTTTTGACTCAAAAAACAACAGGGCGTGTTTACTAGATAATAGTCATAAAATTTGGGGTTGTAACGCTATGTGGGTTGCTCTACATAGTCACAAGTAAACGCTTGGTTGTAGTTGCGCTTGTACAGTCACACACATAGATTAAGGGCTTGTTTTCTTTTTTTCAGTGGAGAAAAACTCGTGAGTATGAATATGGGCGGGGGCACAACGAGCTTAGTTGTTCCTCCCTTTCTTAAACAAGAATCTTTAATTATGATATTTGTCGCTCTCGGATTAGGAATTGTCGGAATGGCATTTGCAAGAATCCAGAATAAAGGTTCTTTTCAAATGCACCAATCGATTATTACGGGAGCAGTTGCATTAAACTTGATTGCGATTTTTGTGGTAATGATTCCTTCGCTTATCTTTTTTTACCTTAGCTCAAGTTTAACCGACATTTCATTTTTCTCAACATTACAGCTGATTCACGGCTTAATTGGGCTTCCAACAGTCATTTTTTCGTTAATGTTTGCATTCAATTTCTTACCTATTCGTACTAAAAATGGATGATAATAACTGCCATTTTATGGTTAACAAGCCTATATTTAGGTGCAGTGGTGTACGCTACCATGCCAAACTAAACCTCCACAACAACATTGACTATCAACCGAAATCTCACGTGAACCCCGGTTAAGCGCAGACTTCACAGGACCATAAGCCACAATAAATAAAAAATTAGAAAATTGGTGAAAGACTTGAGTTTTGCTGCTCTAATTCCCATCTTGATAATGGAAGGATTGATGGCTCTCTTCGCCGCATGGGCTGTCAAGAAGGGCTCGAAAATCAAGGCTCCAAGGGAAGCTTGGATGCTGCTCTTCCTCCTTTCAATGATGGCTGAGATGGCTATTAGTATCGTAATTTACCTCTACTTTCCCGGAGCACTCTCCGAAAATCTATTGTTAAACATGTTTGTGATGATGGTCACAGTCTTCGCTTTTGCTATCTTGTATGTATTTGATGAACCCAAGACCATGGATGAAACTATATCCGGCATTGTGCAGGTAAGATCCGTAATAATCGCGTTGATCGTCGCCTTGGTCCTCTTGTCTGAGGTATTCATGGCCTGGACCCTTGCACTCCTCGGGGGAACTGCAGCCACGGCTGGAAGCCTCCAAGAAATTTTCATTACAATAACTAACTCTTCAAGTTCTTACTTGTTCATCTTCATGAACTCGGCCGAAATGGCAATAACACTTTTTTTCATCAGAAAAAGACTGCCGAAGGAACTTAGCTGGCTCATTGCGTCTCAAGTTATCATAATGATCCTTTCTCCGACCGCGATTATCAACTCCGCTTGGGCGAGCCTCTCCCTGGCTGCCGGCAGCGCCATCATGACTTTTCTATTCATATACATCTTCAAGTTCCTGTATGGTAGCAAGACCTTGAGCAAAGGTATCCTGAACTATCTGCTCTTTCTTATGTTGGCCTATGCCATGATGATGGCAGGTCAGTTTATCTGGCTTCTTAACGGCGATGCCGCAGTTTTTGTGTTATCCATAATAGTTGAGATGGTTGTGTACTTCGGAATAGTATTAGACGAGAAGAAGCTTATTTCTTCGAAGTTGGTAAACTGGCAAGCGATGCCGTATTGGGTCTTTGGCTTCCTCTTGCTTGTATTTGTGGTTGAGTTCTTTATGAGTGGGGTCATGGCCATCGAGGTGTACGGCCAGGGCTTTTTCAATGGAATAATATCTGCTTCAACGACGTGGCCCCTTACACGAATATTGAGCGCGGGCTTTTACGTAGGAACGATGACTGTCTTCACGGCTTGGCTCATCAAAAAAGGCTCTGAGATCAAGACCTTAATTGACGCTGGCATTGTGCTCTTCCTCCTCTCGATGATTGCTACGACATTCATCAGTACAGTCGTCTACCTCTACGTTCAAGCGTCATTTACACTCCTTGATCTGGTGGCCATTAACCTGGCGGTAGCAGGCATCACAACAGCTGCCATTCTTTTTGCAATACGCAAGGGAAACGATAGTCTCCTACAGCTTAAGGTGAGCAACATCAGGCTCATTTTGTTTGTGTCAATCGTTGCCTTGGTTATCATTTCTGAGGTGTTTATGGGCTGGACCTTTGCGCTGCTTGGCGGTACAGTATCGATTTCTAGCGGTCTCCAATGGGTCTATTCAGCTCTTATACACGCTACGAGCTCTTTTTGGTTCATCTTCATGATGTCCGCCGAAATGGGAATAACACTTTTCCTAATAAGAGGCAGGCTGCCAAAGCCAGCCGTCTTGATTATGGCATCTCAAACCATAATAATGATTCTATCTCCCACAGCGATTGGCAACTCTCTTTGGACCAGCATCTCCCTGATTGCGGGCAGCTCCGTCATGATTTTTCTTTTCATTTACGTCTTTGAATTCCTTTATAAGAATCGGACCATCAGCTCAGGCATACTGAACTATCTTCTCTTTCTCATGCTGGCCTACGCGTTGATGATGGCGGGCCAGTTCATCTGGCTTCTCACGGGAGACGCCACAGTCTTCGTACTCTCTATAATAGCTGAAATGATAGTGTACTTCGGAATCGTATTGGACGAAAGAAGACTTGTTTCATCCAAACCCGCAAGTTGGCAAGCAAAACCGTATTGGATCTTCGGTTTCCTGGGGCTCCTTTTCGTGGCGGAGTTCTTCATGGGCGGAGTCTTGGACATCCAAGTGTATGGCACAGGCTTTTTCAATATGATGATGTTTGCCCCCACTGCAGGGTCATTCATGAATGTTATAAGTGCGGGCTTTTTCAATTTCATAATGTTCTTCACCAGAATCACCATGTCTCCGTGGTACCTGATAATGATGGGCATAGAGATGGGCGCGCTTGTAGCCTTTAGAATCAAGTATGTACGGGAGATTGAAACTAAGGTAAGGCTCATGCTTTTGATTCTCGCTTACGCCGTATACAGTATACTCCTGCCCGTCTTCCTAATTCCCGCCCAACTTCTCGGCAAAATCCCCTGGCTAGGCTGGAGTATGGGCATAGGAAGCTCAGGCGCTATAGCTCCCGCAGTTTTAATTGCGTTGCTCGGCGCATTTCTGATCAGTGGCATTCTTTCCTTTCTTTTCGGTAGCAGGCAACTATGCTCTGTAACGTGCATGGCTCCCCTCATGTACCAAGGGACAACTATAGATGCCATGAACTCATGCAGTGGAACTTCCAAGCTTGCATGCAAGCTGCACACAAACAAAATATCATCCGCCTATAAGGTCGTCGTATCGGCGGTGTGGATCTCGCTTCTGGCTGCAGCTTTACTATCCTACTTGGCGTCTGTAGGAATTTCAGGAATCTCTGTCTTCGGCATGGATCCAGCCTTCTTCCTGTTCATGTTTTACTTCGGCTTTCTCTGGTACGTTATTTGGATGATGATCCCCTTTGTCGGCACGTACGGCTGCGTCTCAACTGGCATGTGTGGCTGGGGAGCTTTCAACCAGCTCATCTCCCGAGCTGGGTTGTTTAGGCTAAAGGTGAAGGACAAGGCGCTTTGCCGCAGCTGTACGACAAAGGACTGCTCGAAGGGCTGTCCCCTAGGTCTCACAGGTCAGCCGGCGGCGTTCGCTGCGAAGGGCGAGTTCAGAAACTACAAATGCATCGGCGACGGGAACTGCGTTTCGGCCTGCCCACACAGAAATATATCCTTCTACGATGTAAGACATTGGTTAAGGGAGCACGCACGTAAACCCATGACCACAGGCTCAATCAGCTTTTTGAAGCTCTTATCAAGGAACATTAGAAGACGACCCTTCAGGAACATGGCAACAATACTATGTTTTGCCTTCATTGCAGCCAGCATACTATCCGCGGGATACCTAATCAGCGGAACCACCAACAGCCTTAACGTTGGAATATCACGAATGGGTGCTGACATAATGGTAGTTCCAGCAAATTCTTCCGCTGCAGGAGAATCTTTGCTCCTAAATGGACAGCCAACAACATTCTTCTTTAACAACAACCCAGTCCCAGAAATAATGAGAGACCCTGGAGTGGCCGCCGTCTCCCCCCAATTATACATTGCAACCCTCGGAGCCTCCTGCTGCTCTTACCCCATTCAATTAATAGGATTCAATTCCAGTCAAGACTTCACTATTACGCCTTGGTTACAAACAAAACTTGTCGGAACCTTGAAGCAAAATGAAATCATTGTTGGAAGCGCCATTATAGGGAATGTAGGTTCCCAACTCGAATTTTATGGCCAAAATTTCACCATTGCAGGAAAGCTGTCGCCCACAGGAATGGGGTTAGACGAGACGGTCTTCATGCGTATGCAAGATGCCTACGCTATGGCCGCTGAATCAAACACAACAGCGGTAGAACCTCTCAATATTCAATCTGGGCAGATCTCGGCAGTTTTAGTACGTGTGGCACCCGGTAACAGTATAGCAGGAGTGGCAGCTGTTCTCGGATCTACTATTTCAGGAGTTCAAGTTATTCAGTCGAGCGGGCTGGTAAACACCGTGGCGAACCAAATATCCGCCACTACCCAACTTCTGTATTTTGCTGCGGCTTCGGTCACTTTGGTTTCTCTTCCGCTGATTGCTCTTGTTTCTTCAATGGTGATTAACGAGCGAAAGAGAGAGATAGGTATTCTCAGGGCAACGGGTGCCACCAAACGATTCATTCTTAAACTTTTCTTCTCGGAAGCGATTGCTCTCGCCCTAATCGGCGGAATACTGGGTGTTTTTTCCTCTTTCATCATGATTTACAGCTTTCAGCATTTTATAGCACTTCAACTTCAAATACCCTTTCTCTGGCCGTCTATTGGTCAAACTCTTGCCGAAGCCGGATTGGTCCTGGTTCTTGTAGTCGGTGCCGGAGCCGCTGCATCTCTATATCCAGCGATAAAAAACAGTCGGTTAGAACCGTACAACGCGATAAGGAGCGGAGAATCTTGATTGTCGTCTCTGAACTTTCAAAAGCTTACAGGAAAGATATTGAGCCAGTTGAAACCAAAAGCTCTGACGGCAGCTCTTACATGCGCACCGTCGACTATTTTAGAGCGGTTCAGAATGCCACTTTTTCTGTTTCAAAAGGAGAGTTTGTATTAATTTTAGGCCGCTCTGGAAGCGGAAAAAGTACATTGCTCAGCATGTTGGGAGGCCTCACCGCTCCCACCGAGGGTGTCGTCAGGTTGAATGACAAAAATCTATGGTCTATGTCTGATGAAGCTTTGTCTCATCTTCGAGCAGAATACATAGGTTTTGTTTTTCAGTTCTCAGGCTTGTTACCGACATTAAATGTTTTGGAAAACGTGATGTTGCCTTCCCTATTCGTTAAAGCGAAAGAAGACCCAATAAAGCGCGCTCGTAAACTCCTTTTAGATGTTGGACTTGATTCGAAGATCCAGTCGTTTCCTTCTGAGCTTTCTGGGGGCGAGCTCAAAAGGGCTGCAATAGCTAGAGCTTTGATCAATGATCCTTTGCTCATCTTGGCGGATGAGCCGACGGGGGATTTGGACGTGGACACTGAAAGGGAAATTATGGAGCTTTTCAAAGAGATTAATCGGCAGGGAAAAACTATTCTTATGGTTACTCACAACCCGGAACTTTCAAGTTACAGCAGCAGAGTTATTAGAATGGAAAAGGGAAAAATAAGTGAGCCACTATTCCATCTGTCCTCAGAAGAAACTGTGTGATATTCGGCCCTTGATGACTTAACATGTTGGTTTATCCCTAAATTGTTTGTTGAAGTATGTTTGGGAACGTGCTAGCTCGAAAAGAGTTACGATCGCCTTATTCAGCTTGAATTTTTTTGAGCCTTTTTATTTGCGTGCAACACTGAAAAATGCGGTAAATATGCAAAGGAAACTTTTGGATATTGTAAATGAAAAACAAATATCGCTGTTGTGAAGACTGGGAACTGAAAACAGTATCTACAGTTACGTGTGCGTATTTCTTGGTGCGTTAAAGGTATGTTTAGTTCATCCTTTTTATCGCGGGGTCTTTGACGGCTTAGCAAAGTAAACAGCAATTATGCCCAAAATGAATGCGACCGCGCCGAGAACTATTAACCCCGATTCGTTAGGCTTATACATCATCAACCAACTCATTAGGGTTTGGGCGCCTAGCCCAATGCCAATGATGATTCCACCTGCCAACGAAAGGATGCATCCAACATATATTAACCATAATTTTGTCATAATTAGCTCACAAAATTATCTTTTGGGGCTGTCTAGTACATAAGGTTTGCCAAATCCGCGTGCAGGCTTGTCCCGAAATTACTAATGTTTGTTTTGAGAAGAGGGTCTCACAAGCTTCACAAGAAGCCTTGCACGTTGTAAATGTAACATCACTTTTATAAATTCTAAGTGTCTATCCTGGCAAAACGGTTACGAATCCGCCCATATATCCAATCTGACCAGGTTGACCATCGCTGCCAGTCATCATCGCCCAACCACCCGCATCCGTGTCGCATGGAAAAGTGCACCACCAACGGTAAACACCTGCCGTTGCCTCGTTAAACTGGAAATTAGACACCGTCGGAACCCCAGTTTCGTTGCTTGGCAGAACCACAAAGTTCACCCCCAAGGTTGGGCTAGTAAAGCTATGCTCTCCGTCGTCATAGTTTATAACCGTTAAATTGACTTCTTGATCTGTATAAACGGTGAAGTTGCATGGAGTAAAAGCGTCGTGCATTAAGCCGTCGGGACCGAGTTTCACGTCACCTTGAACTACCAACGTTATATCTGCTGTTTTTGGTGTACTGGAAGCTGTGGCTGTTGCAGGTTTTATATCGTAGCCAATTATCAACCCGAGCACAACGGCAGCCATGACTACGACAACGAAAGCAAGCCAAACTATTTTCGACAAATCACCATTGCTCAAGGGTAATCATCATAAAAGTTGTTTAGCGTTTATCTAAAAAGATTGTGGTTTTTACCATCTTTATTCTTCTTTTTAGCGTACTGCATTGTCCAAATATTACGTGTTAATGACGTTAGCTATGATGAAAAAGGACGTTGATTTCGACAAAGAATTCAGAAAGGATCTCATTGATAAAATCAATTCTTCTCTTATTAAACTAACAGCTTTTATAGGGTGAAGTATCAACCAGCAACCAGGTAACAGTGATTTCTGAGGACGGATAGCTCGATGGGGACAATCCAGAATGTCTATTTATCGATACAGACTCTTGGGTTCCGAAACGGTTTCTTGAATCTCTTTATCGATCTCTTCCAAAATATTTATCAGCTTATTAGTTAAGTCGTTGCATCTTTGAGGTTTCCTTTTCTGAAACTGGGCAAACATTACCTTAAGCGCATAAATTTGTTGTAATTAGCTTTTTGGCTGCTATCGCCATCAATCAGCAAGAGCAGGGATTTTTTTCTTAACTCTATTTGCATTCAAGCCTTGCCTTCCCCCACTTGTCTTTGTTTGATAACTTCTATCATTTTTGGCAAAAACTCGATAAACTGCTCTTTCTCCGCATAAATCGATTTTTCAACTACCTCAATCAAGTTGTTAACTAAGATTCTACAGGCTCGTGTAACAGCCTGTAACTTGTATTCAGTGACCACATGAGTAAACGTGCTCCAGGCTTCTGCTTTCCCAGAATCGAAGAGAAAAATAACATTGCCCTTGATTTCGCCATGAACGCTTTTCGATGTATCCGGTTTCCACAGAACAATCAAGCTTATGCCTAACTGATCGAGGCAATCCTGCATCTGCTTCTGAACTAAAGCAAATTGAGCTTTGGTCTTTCTTATGTTGACGCCTTTAATAGCGGAGTTTGAGAACGTATCTCGACCCTGAACTTCAACCATAACTTTCAAGGTGCCTCCTTATCGTCATGGCTATGTATGTCAGTGAAGGATGGTTGAAAAGACGCGTTTGTGAAGGTTCGCTTTAGTGCCTGGTAGCAATTCTCACAGCGTCTAAGTATGTCTTTTTGAGGCGTCATGATTTGCTTTGTGACTGCTAAAGCTCCGCAATCTTCGCATTTTTCGCCGCTTGGAAGCTCTTTAACGTAAAATATAGGCTTTTGCTTATTTGCTTCGTTTTCGTTACTGTTTCTTTTGATTGCCTTCGCCGAATATAAGCGAATTGCCGCTGTTTTCATTCTTCTCTGAAACTACGGGGTTTACTGGCTCTTGCTTTTCTGGTTTGCCGTTTGTGCCGTCTTTGCCGACCTCAGAAAAGGAATCCCTGCCCTCCGCTTGCTCAGTTCTTTCCGTTTCATGGGGTGGGTGTTCTTTTTTAGCGTCGGCAAGGCAGGCAAGAGCGGCAAAACCGTTAGTTACCTTATGTGCTTCCACCAGTTTTGCCGTTTGATAGTATCCTCGATTGACTTTTACCAAGCCTTCAGTTTGAAGAATAGCCATGAGAGGGCGGAGCTGGTTTTTCTCTGTCAGCTCAAATTTGGCTTTGATTTGCTCTTGTGTTGTGCCGCCGGAGAGCAAGATGAACTTTAGGATTTCAATTAACTTTTCAGTCTCTATGGGTTCCTTTGTCAACTGCCCTTGAATTCTCCGCAGCAGCAATTCTACATCTTCAAGCGTTAGCCGCTCCATGTGTTCGGTTTGCGCTAGGGCGTTTAGACCTGCTCGGCTGTACTCCTCTTCTAAGGTTTCGCAAACGAGCGCAACGTGGTCTTTTGTTACGATTAGCTGGGTGAAGTCTTCTGTTGACAGCGTGAGGTAAGCCATTGAGACGCTTAGGCGTGCCAGCTTCCATTTCATGTCCGCGGAGATTATAGGGATTTTGTCATAGTGGAACTTGTTCATTAACTCTGTTGCTTTTTCAAGTAGGTATGCCTGAGCATCTGGCGTCCATGTGATTTGAGTCTTGGCGATCCATGCCCATTTGAGCGCTTCAGCCAGCAACTCCAGTTCTGGTTCATGTTTAGCGTCGGTTGCTTTGTTGATTTGCTCAGGCGTTACATCCCGTTGGTCTGCAAAAACCGCTAAGTCGCGTCTTGCGATTGATGTCTTGTCTTCTACCGTTGCGAGCGCCTGGATCGGGTAGAGAAATTCTTTCAGCGGCTTTGTAGTGTATTTGTCGGTTTCTCTGTCGACGGCGTTGAAGATTTTGATTTGGCGTGTACGTGCGTATGCATTGCCTTTTCCTGCTTTGATTATGGTGACTTCTCCGCTGCGTTCTGCCTCTGCAGTGACGGCCCATTGTGATGCGGAGAGTTTGTGGCAGCCGTCCATTGCTAAGATTTTGCGGTCCATCAGCGGCAAGAAGCCCCATTCGATGAACCAGCCGCCGCTTTCTCCCTGCACAGCCGCGCCTACTAAGCCAACAATGCTTGCGGTTTCTGCGCTGACATACATTCCAGCCTTCAGCAAGCCCTGGATTAATTTCTTGACGGTTTCGCTCTTCCCGACTGTTGAGTCTCCTATGACGTCAACTATGCCCCAGCCATGCTGGACTTCGCCGAAGAGACTAACGTATGTTGGCGTGAACGAGCACAGGAGGACGGCTTTGGCTATGTTGCGTCTACCGACTATGTGGGTGTAGAGTTCGCAGTTGTCCAGTATCCAGTTTAGACGTTCTTTTGGTGTTTTGCTTTCAAGTTTTGCCTTTAAGTGACTGAGTTTGTTGAGATCAAATTGTTCTATCTTTTCTGGGAAGCTGATTTCATAGGCTAATAATGTTGTTTTTTGTGTGCGGGGGTGAGGTAGTGGTAGGCCTGTGACGGCTATGAGTCTCGCTGGGCTGGAAATCTAAGGGTTTGTCGGTAGCGATGTACATGTCCAGATACTTGTATTCGTGGCCTTTGTCGTCTACGAGTTTGGTTCCCTGCTTCACGAGGGTTGAAACGGGTGGTCTGACCCGGACCAAGATAGACTGTGCGGTATCTCTTGATGCCGATTGAAAGCACTTTCCCCTTGAACATTCTTTTGAGGCGGTTCAGTTTTGTCTCATCTTGAATGCCCACAAGTGCCAAGTTTACGGGGTTGTCGATTTTCAGAATTTGGTTTTCTGTTTCGGGTTCTTGGTTGTCCTCTTTTGTTATGGCTTCTATTTCTGAGGGTATCATGTAGCTGGTGCTTGTGCTGCTTACTACGGCTTCGACTGAGACGGGGCTGCCTGATAATTCGGGGTTCTCGATGTCGTTGATGTGGCTAAGCAGGATCGGCTTTTCGAGTTGGCAGTCGGGTAAGCAGTAGCCATATTCCTTGATTGATTGGCAAGTTGCTGTTTTCTCTGGGTCTACGCTTTCAACTTGGTCGCTGCAGACATCATAGTCAAAGTCGCTTTGCGACCTGAAAAGATCAATGACTTCTTGGTCTGAGTAGCCAAGTCTTTTGTATTCTCCTGCTATTGCAAGCCGCATTAGGTGTCCGTTGCCGTTGATCAGTTGCTGCTTTAGGGCTTCTACGATGCAGGGTCTGGGTTGCTTGAGGTGCCTCAACCTGGCCTGAGTTAGCGCTGGCTTTGCTGATTTTTCTTTCTTGTATAAGCCAACGTTTTCCAATGCTTCGTAGAACAGGGTTTCAGCGTTATCGACGATTGTTATTACGTTGTCGTTTTCTCAAGGCTGTATCCTTCGCTTGGCGCTATGACCATTAGTTGGCCGTGGCTTAGCAGTTCCATTCCTGTCTTGCTTGGTTTGGCGCCTTTTGCTGGTGATCTTGAGAAGTAGATTAGGTGGTTGCCGCCTGACCTTGTTTTCTCTCGGTAAGTTGTTTGCATTTGTTTAGAGCTTGCAGGGTTTTCTGTTTGATGTCCTCACTTAAGTTTGGGTCTTTGATGTCTCGGTCAATGCCGGTGAGGTAAACTGTTTTTCCGTCAACCGTCAGCTTTGTTCCGCAGACTAAACCAAACATTGTATATCTTTCAAAGTGTAATTCGTTAAATTCTTGTTCTGATTGAGGTCGATCTTGCCATTGCTTCCACGTTTCTACCGCTGGCCGCTTCTCATACTCTTTTTTCTTGTCGTTCCATGAGAGAATGAAGGGGATGACTGAAACGCCTTTTTGATGCCATATTTCAGCGGCTTGGAGCAACATCGTATTTTCAGACATCATTGTCACCCTTCTCAATAGTTTTGGCGAAAATTGGTCGCATGCTTCGCTGCGGGCTATCTGGTTGATTCTTCCCTTGGTACATCGCCCTGCCCAACTTGAGCAATCCCAACAGCGGTTTATGGTCTCTCCATTGATGGCTTGACTAAGTAAATTAGCGGCAAGTGCTGTGCATTCTTCAATCGTGTCAGCATAGCCTACAAGCAGAGGTCTATCGTCTTCTTGTATTTCAAAAGTCGATGTTTCGTTATAGCTTTGGACAGCCATATCGAGGTAACACTCCTATCTGACCAGTCCTTAGTAAACCTGTTGTGAAGGAGCAAAATCTTCTCAAACGTTTGCCTCCAGACCTCTTTCAAAAACTGGATGTATAGTTATTTTGCCATTAACTTCTAGTGCAATTGCAATTATTTTTTTACCAGCTTCTCGCTCGGCATTGTCTAACCAACTTTTTGGTAAGGTTATGCCTTTGGAGGCACCGACTGTCGTTAATTTTCGTATTATGGGCATTTTTTGTCACATCTTTTCTTTTGATATAATATTACAAAATCCTTATAAGCATTGTTTGGCATAGTACGACTGGTAATGTCATATTGTCAAGGACAAAAACTTCAATTAAACCCGAAACAAAAATAATGAAGGCGTTTGTCACAAATACAGAACTAAAACAGTATAAGATGCCTAAAGAAACTGGTCTCAGTTATCGAACAGTTCTAAGAACCCTTAAACCCTTGGAAAGTCAAGGCTTCATTAAATTAGTCAGGGTTGAGCCTTCGAAAAAAGGGGGAAAAGAAAGCAAGATTTACGCTTTAACATTAAAAGGGGTCCTAACTTGCCTAAGCTCATTTTCGCCCGTATTCCCCAGCGATTTTGAAGCGAACGGAATAATTTCATTCCTCGATTGAAAAAGTAAACGAAGTCATTAAAATCAAAATTAAACCATACAACTTGAAAGATATTACCAACTTCTTAAAAATCTCAGGCACTGACTTAGACTTTCCGATTTTTAAGGAAATAGATTGGCTTGAGGCACGTTTTGGCATAGATATTTTTCGAGCATTTATAACTGCCGCAAGAGAAGCTACAGCCAAAGATAAATTGCCTAATGTGGACAGTGTGAGGAAGATTATGATAAATCATGAAGGTAAGAGTCCTGAGGAAGCTGAAGTAACAATAAAAGAATTCTTAAACATGCAAACCGCATTTTTGCGTGATACTTTTACTGAGGCTTTCGCTTTCCAGCTTTCATACTTACACAGCAAGGGCGATTTTCACAATGAAAATCTGCATCGCATTTTCGCTAAAGTGGCAACTGAAATTGAGCAAAGAAATCAAAGCTCCATTGCTCCATTAAGGCATCTGGTTGAAACTCTGAAGTAGGCGCATGTTACTTCATATTTCCTTTCTGATTAACTTGAAAAAAGATAGTGCACAAGGGTCAGCGAAGCCAGCAGAAAACGGAGCAAGGTTCTATCGCTTATTTAATTCCATAATATCACCATTAACTTCGATGAAATAGAAGAGAACCGAGCTTACCAAATTGCCATAGCGTTTGAGCCATTCTTGAGGGACTCGTTTGTCATTTCCAAATACAAGAAATTGAATTTGCGCCTTTGTTTTTTCAAGCATCCAAACGTGTTCAGCAATGTTTGAGAATTTTGCAGGCGGCAGTTTCTCCCCTTTTACCATAGTGAGGTATTTTGCGTCACCGACTATAGCATAATCGTCAGATACAAGATCAAACATTTTTCCCCAATTCTCTTTCTTTCTATGTCTAAGAGGCGTGGCAAAATAGTCACTCATTACTTTCTGCGCTATTAACTCAAAAGCTATTCCTGGTGAAGCCAAGACCGTGCTATTTGGAGTGAATGAATTTTCTTTGTTTTGATAATTTTCAAGTTTATCGAGTTGTGTTGAAGTATTTTGTTTAGTAAAAGTGACCGCGGTATCTTCCAAGTTAACTTGGGTTACTCGCCAACCGCAAGCTAACCAGCCGTCTTCAGCTTGCACGTGAGTTTTATCGTTTGACCACCAAGCTCTATATGCTCTAGCGGATCCTGGAAGGGGAAAACCGAGTATATCCTCGAGGGCTCGGAATCTAATTTTTACCGATTCTTTTCCTGATGTAACCAGGTATTGATAAAGAGGCGCGTATTTCTTCATATTCAGCACTCCCTTTGTCGCAATTATTGGTCGCGTTCGAACTAATAAATAATACCTTTTTTAAATAATAAAGGTATGACAGTTTTGATTAAATGATTGTGACTGTAAGTGAGAGCTTATTAGCTAAAGAGACCAAATATAGTCTTTTGACTTTAGAGAGGGTTAGTTACGGCTAAACAGTTAAACTTAGACTTAAAGGCAACAAAAACATCTAACGGAGCCAATTTGGGTTTTGAGGCTAAGTTGTGGATGACTGCCGACAAGCTGCGTAATAACATGGACGCTGCAGAATACAAACATGTTGTTTTAGGCCTAATTTTTCTCAAGTATATTTCTGATGCCTTTACAGAGGTTTATAATGATTTGAAGAATGATAAACTCGCTGATCCTGAGGATGTCGATGAGTATAGGGCTCGGAATGCTTTTTGGGTTCCGGCTAAAGCGCGTTGGGATTTTTTGCAAAAGAACGCCAAACAGCCAACCATTGGAATAACAATGGATGATGCGATGGATGCTATCGAACGGGAAAACCCCAGCTTGAAGGGTGTTTTGCCCAAGAACTATGCCCGTGAAAGTCTGGACAAGCAGAGACTTGGAGAGCTAATCGATTTAATCGGCACCATAGGCTTAGGCGATAGGGAAAGCCGGAGCAAAGACATCCTCGGCAGGGTTTACGAGTATTTTCTGGGTCAATTTGCTGATGCTGAAGGCAAGAAAGGCGGCCAATTCTACACTCCCAAAAGCATCGTTCAACTTCTCGTGGCCATGATTGAACCTTTCAAGGGCAGAGTCTTTGACCCATGCTGTGGCAGCGGCGGCATGTTCATACAAAGCGAAAAATTCGTAGCCGCCCACCAAGGACGCTTAGACGACATACACATCTTTGGGCAAGAATCCAACCAAACAACCTGGCGCCTCTGCAAAATGAACCTCGCCATAAGAGGCATAGAATCAAAAGAAGTAAGATGGAACAACGAAGGCAGCTTCCTAAACGACCTCCACAAAGACCTAAAAGCAGACTATCTATTGGCTAATCCGCCGTTTAATGATTCTGACTGGAAAGGCGAAATGCTAAGAGAAGACAATCGCTGGAAATACGGCACACCCCCCGCAGGAAACGCAAACTTTGCATGGGTACAACACTTCATACACCATTTAGCACCTCATGGCATAGCGGGTTTTGTGCTTGCAAACGGCTCAATGAGCAGCAACACGTCAAACGAAGGAGAAATACGCAAAAACATGATCGAAGCCGATTTAGTGGATTGCATGGTAGCCCTGCCCTCCCAACTATTCTACAACACAATGATACCAGCATGCCTATGGTTTGTTGCAAGAGATAAGCAAAATAATAAATTCCGAGACCGCAGAGGCGAAGTGCTGTTTATTGACGTTCGAAAGCTTGGAGTAATGGCTGACAGAAGGCATAGAGAACTAACACCAGAAGACATCAAGAAGATTTCCGATGTTTACCATGCGTGGAGAGGAGAACGGGTAGATGGACAAGCAGTAGAATACCGAGATATTGCTGGATTCTGCAAAGTCGCAAGACTTGAGACCATTAGGAAACAAGGACACATACTAACACCTGGACGTTATGTTGGCACTGAAGCGCAAGAGGAAAATCATGAAGAATTTAACAAGAAAATGAAGCAGTTTATCGCTGAACTTTCAGAGCAAATAGAAGAAAGCAAGAAGCTTGATGAAGAAATAATGAATAGTTTGGAAAGTATCGGATATGGCGCCTGAGGACAAAGTACTTTTCAAACAAACTGAGATAGGAATGATTCCTGAAGATTGGAGAGTAGTTAGCACGAATGAAGTAGTCGCCTCAGAGAAAAATTCTTTAAAAACTGGGCCATTCGGAACCCAGCTGAAGAAATCCTTTCTTGTTGCAAAAGGCTTTAAAGTGTACGGACAAGAAAATGTTTTTCGAAATGATTTTTCTTTCGGGGATAGATTTATACCAAAAGAAAGATTTGAGCTCTTGAAATCCTGTGAGCTGAAGCCCGGCGATATAGTTATATCCAGAATGGGAACCGTCGGCCTATCAGCTATTGTACCTGGCAATATTCAGCAAGGAATAATGGATTTCCATCTTTTGAGGCTAAGACCTAATCGCTCAAAATTTGACGCTGAGTTTCTCCTTTACGCTATTCGTTCCGAAGTAATCCAGAATCAGATAAACTCGCTTTCTGTCGGGACTATTATGGATGGATTGAGTTCCAAAGTGATTGGAATGCTAATGTTCCCAATGCCTTCGCTCCCAGAACAAAAAGCCATTTCGAAAATCTTAAGAAACTTTGATTCGAAAATTAAAGTCAACTCAAAAATGAACCAAAATCTGGAGTCCATCGGGCGGGCCATTTTTAGTCGTTGGTTTGTTAATTTTGAGTTTCCTAACCAAGAAGGTAAGCCCTATAAATCATCAGGCGGAGAAATGGCGGAATCAGAAATAGGTTTAATTCCAAAAGACTGGAAAATTCTCCAAAATATTTCTGAGGCTTGCGAGTTGATAAATTATGGTTACACTCAAAGTGCCAGTAATGAGAACGTTGGTCCTCATTTTCTAAGAGTGATGGACATAAACAAAGCGGATTGGGTTAATTGGGGTACTGTTCCATTTTGTAAGATTTGTGAAAAAGACAAACCGAAATATTTGCTCAAAATGAAAGATATCGTTATAGCCAGAATGGCTGACCCTGGTAAGATTGCGATTTTTGAGTCAGATTTAGAAGCTATTTTTGCGTCGTACTTAATTAGAATACGTTTGAAAAACCCACATTATGGGTATTATTTTTACCATTCTTATGAAGTCGCCGTATTATCAAAATTTCATAGAAGGGGCTACTACTGGCTCAGTTCAAAAAAATCTAAATGCTAAATCGTTAACATCAAACTTACCGGTAATTATACCTAACAAGGAAGTAACTATTTTGTTTGACTCTATCATAGAGAATTTACGAGCTAAAATAAACTGCAACTTGGCAGAATCTACTACTTTAGCCAAGGTTAGAGATAGCTTGTTACCAAAACTCATGTCTGGAAAAATTAGAGTTCCTATCGATAACAAAGTGGAGTCGTCTTAATGTCTTCGGTTATTACTGAGTCGCAAGTTGAAGAATCCTGTCTTGACTTATTTAGAAATCTTGGGTACAGCGTGATTTCTGGTCCTGATATTTCTGAGGGCGGAATAGCTGAAGAACGTAAGTACTGCGAGGTTGTGCTTGTTGGCAAGGTTAAGGATGCTTTGAGGCGAATTAACAAATCCATTCCTGAAACCGCTATCGATGAGGCTGTTAAGAAGGTTTTAAGAACTGAGAGTCAGGAACCGGTGGCTAACAATCAGCTTTTCCATAAGTTAGTAACCGATGGAGTTGATGTTCAGTACAAGCGAGAAGACGGCAGTATCAAAGATTCCAAAGTTTGGCTTTTTGACTTTAAAGACTTAAGTAATAATGAGTTTTTGGCTGTTAACCAGTTTACGATTATCGAGGAGCGCAATAACCGGCGACCTGACATTATCTTATTCGTTAATGGGTTGCCGCTGGTTTTGATTGAATTGAAGAATCCGGCAGACGAGGAAGCTACTATTTCTTCTGCCTTTAAGCAGTTTGGAACTTACCAGAAAGAGATTCCGTCAATTTTCCGCTACAACGAAGTCTTAGTCATCAGCGATGGAACCTATGCGAAAGCTGGAACCATGACTGCAAAAGAAGAACGCTTTTCACCCTGGAAAACAATCAATGCCCAAAAAACACCAAAAACCCAGCCACAAATCGAAGTCCTAACAAAGGGAATGCTTAACAAATCAACGCTCATGGATTTAATCGCGCACTTTGTTGTTTATGAAGCTGAAAAAGACAAGAAAGAAGGCACCGTCAAACTTTCTAAGAAAATCGCTCAGTACCAACAATACAACGCAGTCCAAAAAGCCCTAACATCAACGGTGAATGCTACAAAAAAAGATCGAAAAGCTGGCATTGTTTGGCATACGCAGGGTTCAGGAAAAAGCTTAACGATGGTTTTCTATACTGGGAAATTGGTTTTGAACCCTGCCCTTGAAAACCCAACGGTAATTGTGTTAAATGATAGAAATGACTTAGACGACCAGCTTTATGGAACTTTTAGTAGATGTCATGCTCTTTTGAGGCAGGAGCCACGGCAGGCAACAAGCAGGGAAGAGCTAAAAGAGCTTTTGCAAGTCTCATCAGGCGGCATAATTTTCACAACTATCCAAAAGTTTTTCCCAGAAGACCAAGAAACAAAATATCCCCTACTATCCGAAAGGAAAAACATAATAATTATAGCCGATGAGGCGCACCGAAGCCAATACGGTTTTGGACTTAAGGTGCCAAAGAACGTTGATTCTGAAGCTCTAAAGTATGGTTATGCTAAATATCTTCGGGATGCTTTGCCCAATGCAACTTTTATTGCTTTTACGGGAACTCCGATTGAAAAGGCAGATAGAAGCACACCTGCAGTTTTTGGAAAAATAATAGATACTTACGACATTAACCAGGCTGTTGAAGATGGCTCCACGGTTAGAATCTATTATGAGAGCCGACTTGCCAAAATCGAGCTTAAACCAGAAGAAAGACCATACATTGACCAGGAGTTTGAGGAAGTTACCGAGGGCGAAGAGTCAGCGGGCAAAGAATACCTCAAGAGCAAATGGAGCCGACTTGAAAGGCTCGTTGGCAGCCAGGAACGCATCAAACGGGTAGCCAAAGACATTGTGGATCACTGGGAGAAACGTGTTAGCGTTCTTGATGGCAAAGGCATGATTGTTTGCATGAGCCGTCGCATCTGCGTGGACCTGCATAATGAAATAATTAAGCTCAAACCTGAATGGTATAATCCAGATGATGACAAAGGGTACCTCAAGGTTGTGATGACTGGGTCAGCTGCGGATGGACCAGATTGGCAAGAACACATTCGCAATAAGCAGCGCAGGCATGACCTTGGGGAACGCATGAAAGACCCCTCCGATCCCTTCAAAATAGCCATAGTCCGTGACATGTGGCTAACCGGCTTTGATGCGCCAAGCCTCCACACAATGTATCTTGACAAGCCTATGAAAGAAGCCAACTTAATGCAGGCCATCGCACGGGTTAACCGAGTCTTCAAGGACAAAAAAGGTGGTTTAATCGTTGACTACATCGGATTAGCAAACGACCTAAGAAAAGCCCTTGCAGAATACACAGAGGACGACAGAAGACTAACCGGCATTCCGCAAGAAATGGCAATAGCCAAAATGCAAGAAAAATACGAAGTTGTAAAGGCACTTCTTCACGGCTTTAACTTTCAAAAATTCTTCGCAGCCCCAGCAAACGAAAGAATGACCATCATGCTAGAAGCAATGGATCACATATTAAAACAGGAAAACGGCAAAGAACGCTACCTCAAAGAAGTCAACGCCTTGCTCTGGGCTTTCGCTCTCTCGGTTCCAGATGATCAGGCTTTGAAAATTAGAGATGATGTGGGCTTTTTCCAAGCTGTGAAAGCAGCCATAATCAAGAACACTGAGACTAAATCAAGCCAAGAGCAAGACGTAGATACAGCAATAAAGCAGATCATTTCAAAAGCCATCATTAGCGACCGAGTAATCGATGTCTTCGCTGCCGCTGGACTCAAGAAACCAGATGTCTCCATCCTTTCAGAGGAGTTCTTGGAAAAAGTTAAGGAAATGCCGCAAAAGAATCTCGCCTTTGAAACCCTAAAACGTCTCCTAAATGATGAGATTAGGTTTAGGCAGAAGAAGAATCTGATTCAGGCCCGCTCGTTTGAGGCGCTGTTGGATAAGGCGATTAAGGCTTATACTAACAAAAGTGTTGAGACAGCTCAGGTTATAGAGGAGCTAATTGAGCTTGCAAGGAAAATGCGGGAAGAACAAAAAAGAAACACCGAGCTAAATTTGAGCGAAGAAGAAATCGCTTTTTACGATGCTTTAGCCGACAACGAAAGTGCAAAACAGGTTCTTGGCGATAAAACGCTGCAGGTTATGGCACGAGAGCTTGTGGATATGGTTAGAAAGAACGTTACGATCGATTGGACGCTGCGAGACAACGTTCAAGCAAAACTGCGAATCATGGTTAAACATATACTCAAAAAATACGGTTACCCACCAGATAAGCAGGAAAAAGCAACCATAACAGTTCTCGACCAAGCAAAGCTGTTATGCAAAGATTGGGCGGAACCACAAAACTAAACAAGTTATAATGGGGATGCAATAAGAATTGAAAGCCTCTAAAACAATTGAGACAGCCGACTTTTGACTTGCTGCTTCAAGTGTGAAAAACCTTACTTGTCTACCCTGTTTAGAAAATAAATTTCTTTTATTTCTGTCCTATAGAGTTCTTCTTTATATCCTGTAATTTTTCGCATAACATTATCTTTTACTTGTCTGCATTTTACCGTAGCTGACTTGCTACCACTTATTATGTAGGTACTGGGATTATGACTTTGAATTCTTGTAACAATTTTTGCCGCTTCCTTTGCTACATTACTATAGTTTTGTATGTAACTATTTGTTACTTCAATATTTTCAAAGAGATGTTTAATCTCTAACGTTATCTGATCAATTGTTAAGCCCTTATCAAGAATGTTTGCAATGTATTTGCCAAAAAGCCCATTCTGAACAAATTGGGCAATATGCAAACCTTCAGCAGCATATTTTTTGACTATCCTATCTCTTAAGTGGTCACATTGGGGCTTATTTTTTTCAACTCTTCTTAGTGTTAAGCCCATTTGGAAAAGGATGTGAAGTCTTTCGTCATCAACATAATTTCGAAAAAGACCCCATTCTGATGAATTTCTTTGCTCCTTTGCAACCTCAATTGTTTCAGGATTTTGAACAAAAGCAATTTTTCTATCTTTGAACTTGCGAGCTAGTAACTTGACTTTCTCTTCAGTCCACCCAAGTGCTCCCTCGGTTGCTCCTTTGGCAGCGCTTTCAAGAGGATCTTTAGACGCCATCTCCGTACTCTTCCAAGTATGAGGAGATGCTCAGGGGATTATCATCTAATATTAGCGTACTTCCCGGCAGTATTGCCATACTCTCTATTTTTATCGGTTCACCTATGTACTTGTCGAGAACTTGTTCACCATTCTTATTCAGAACATATGTTCCATCTGAACCAAAACCAAGTTCTTCCAGTAACAAAATTTTGCAATTTACCGGCATGTCTTTCAGAGACATTATTTCAGTCAATTTTTATCACTCTCTAGTAATGTATTAATTAATTCTTTTTTAAATTATCCTATTATGACTATATAGGTTATGAATTCTGTCTCCAGTATAACCCATTTTAGTATTTGTCGTTATCGCTTTATTAGTATTTAACCGTAGTGGCTTTTTTTGACATATGGTTTCATAAAAAGTCACAGAGTGTCCCTACCTAACATAACGTTAAGGATTGTATAACCATTAAATCTATCGGAACAATGAGTTTCTGGGTAATTGCTCGACATGAATACAAATCGGCTTTGTATCTCTTATCTACTCCTGTGAATTTATCTTTGTGTGATTGTCAGAATACTATCACAGTGAATATAAAATAGTCTAACATCATTGACTATATCTTTATGTTATAAGGAAATGATTTGCGTTTTGTGCGGATACTTAGAATCGGCTGTTAAGTATTGCATGGAAACCGTTAATCGACTCCTGCTTAGGCTGCTTCTTATTCCATTGTTAATTTTAGTATCGCCCTTTCCCTTGCTTGCGTGTCCAAACCTAGTCACCTTCCATGATGGGGTTATCCCCTGGGTAATCCCCCGGATAATCTGGGGGTTACTGGTCAGAATATAGAAGGGCATCTTCGTCTGTGAAGTGTAGAGTTCAGCTATGAAGTTCAGTAGCCGTTTGCCTATCCCTATGCCCTGATAATCTGGTAAGACTACTAATCGACTAACCCTATAGTATCTTGATTTCATGCGGATATGTGCTACAGCGATGAATGCAATGGGCTTATTTTGATATACTGCGGTATAACATCGGATACCTGCTCCGAGCTTGCCGTTTAGATAATGATATTGCCGAAATATCTTCCAAAGCTGAGCGCCGCACCGATGGATTTGGAGTTCCACGGGCGGCCTAACCCTTTTTTTCGATCAAACTCCATCGTGTCAGTGCAAAAGACCCAATCGGGATCTAGCCAATCTACGACATCATAATGGCACGTAACGGCTATGAACCTCTTTTTAGAGCGTCGAACAGCCTTGCTGATTGCAAAGGCGCTAACTTTAGCAATTTCCCGATCGACAACGCTTGTGAACTCATCAAAAACAATCAACGGCTTATCCAAGCAAAGGGCGCGGGCTATATCAACCCGCATCTTTTCGCCTTGACTCAAGCAATCATAGCTTTTTAGCCAATCAGGCGGGGAAGCAAAGCCCACACTGCAAAGCATCCGGGTGATCTCTGACGTTTCCAGAGCTTCTGGGAAATCATCTAGAACACATTTGTTTTTGTAATCAAATTCCTTAACATAAGCGTCTGGGAAAAGCTGTTTTGCTATGCTTGTTTTGCCTGAGCCGCTTCGGCCAACGATAACGCCGACCTGCCAATCATCCGCATCTATGGGTAATGAGCCTTTGAAATGCTTCTCTAACTTAACATCAGATAGCGTGTAGCTGCCAACCACACTTTGAGCACGAAAGCTATCAGCTTGATCCCAACGCTTTACAATGTCAAAATCCGTAGCTTATACCCCTCCAGCTTGAGCTTATCAAAGATGCTTTTCTGATCGGCTTCATCTTGGCATTCAACAATGATTTCGTAGGTTGAAGGAATAGTTGCTGAAAAGTTATCTTCATCCGACTCCTCGGGCAGTTTCTCGCCTAAAGACTCCAATAGTGCTTTTAGATCGTCTTTTTCGCCCATCTGAAGCAACCGTACGTACTCAGCGGTGTCTAATTCTTTATTGTGTTTGCCTTTCAGCTTGTTGAGGATTTGGCGCAGCATTCGCCGGTCAACGTCAGTAACGGGCAGACGTAGAACGGGCGCAAAGAATTCTCCATGCTGCTTGCAAACTACAGCCCTTTGCTCCCCGTCGGCGTAGACGCCGTCTTTGTTAGCTATAATCGGATATGCCCATCCGTACTTCTGCAGGCTATGCCAGACCTGCTGTTGCTGCTTAAGTGTCATGCGATTTGGATTATCTTGGTCTGTTGTTAGAAGACGAATATCCTCTACCAGTTGAAGGTAGGCTTCCGGTACTTTGATCGTAGTTTTATTTTCCATAAACTCCACTTCCCGTTAAAACCTTGGCCAATTCTTCATTGAAAGGTTCATTCTTAGCAAGTTCGTTTTCAATTTCAGCTGCTCTTTTAGAGGCATCTTGCTTCTCCTTAACTGTTTCAAGCCCTAGTAAAGTCACAAGCCGATCCGTTATGTCCACCATTCTTGAGAGGAAAATTGGCTTCTGGGCTTCGTTTGCTGTTTGAAAATGAAGGCTGGCGGTGCGATAGAGATAGTCATAACGGTTTACGAGTATAAGCCGAGCTTTATCCAGGTCAAAGAGCTGGGTTAAGACAGGTTGCCAAGTCTCGCGGGTTTCCGCGTCATAGTAGATATTTCTATCTGACGTTTGGAATTTTTCGCTCAGCAGCTTCACAATCTCACAGAGGGAGAAGCCTTTAGCTTCGAGCTTTAGAAATTCCAGGCGTCTTTCAACGACTTCACTCAAGCAAAATCCTCCAAAATTGAAACCCGGATTTCAAAATCGCTATAGTTTGTGGTTCGCCTCAGCATATCGCCTTCCAGCTTTACTTCTCGGCGATGCTGCTCTGTTAGGAAGCAGTAGGGTTTCTCAAAGGTTGGAAGGTGGTATTTTCTGCAGATTTTGAAGTAGGCTTCCACTATCTCGAAAATGTCGCTGTCGGGGAAACACTCTTGAAAAGCTTTGATGTTTGGGGCACGGTTCCAGTTATAGGTTAAGTGCCAGTAGAGACGCAGACAGATCTTCTCGTATTCGGTAGCTTGCTTTTGCAAGACATCCACTTTATCATAAATCACTTTCATTTGCAAAAGTGCCTGAACGAAGGTCCTTCTTTTAGGGTTTTCGCGTGCTTTAGCTATGTTAATTTGGTAAGGTTCTTCGGGTTCTTCGTCCCATTCCTGCCCAAGCATTTTTGCCTCTTCTTGTGACTGAGGGTACTTCTCAAGCAGGTATTTTCGGGTTTTAGCGTATGTTACCATGATTTCCCATTCGGCACCAGACATTAACGAAAGGTCGTTGCCATCTTCGTCTAAGACTTCAGGCCACAACTGCTTTAGAGTAAAATTGTTGGGATCTATGCCCTCTTTCTTAAGCTTCTCAAGGACCTCAGCTGATAATGAAGCACTTAATGGCTTCTGCTCATTTTGGGAATGTTCTCTTATCTTTTCCTTGAAATCTTCAAACATGTTTTCTCTCTTACTTTGGATTTTTCCTGTTGCCAGCATTCCTTTCCTTTTGCTTTGCTCTTTGCTCACGTTTTACAATTCGCCAATATTTGCGGATCTCAGGTGAATGCTTGAATGCTTTCACAGTGTCCATGACAGAGGATTTTGAGCTTGTAGCTTATGAATAGCATATAAAATTTTTTAAAATAATCTTCTTGACGAACTAAGTATTAATCAAAAAGTTAAATTCAGAATATTCCGTTTAAGCGCCATTACCTAAAAGAAAAAGAACTCTAAAAAATTTTAGGGTCTACAATCTAAGTAGATATTTGTCCTCGCTTAATGTTTGCAACAAGCTCCATCCATCACCAAGCTTCTTCATTAGCTCGGTTTCTCCTTTTGCAACTGTGTACTTTTTCTGTTGAGGTATAGGCCTATTGTGTTCACTTGTTGGTTTAGATTGCGGTTTAACTTCTTCTCCCGACTCTTGTTCGTGTTGATCATTATCGTCTTTAAAGCGTCTGAACTCAGTGATTGCTTCCTCAGGGTCTTTTGATCGCTGTAAGGCATCTTCTAATTTCTTAAGTTGGTCTACTCCGTAACCGTTAAGTTTAGCAAAGTCCAGCAGCATTTGACTTCTAAGCTTCTTCTCATCCAATACTCGAGCACCTTCATGCAAAAACTCAAGGTCAGGAAGAGCCTGTTTATACTTTGCACGAAGTTGTTCAATTAGTGGCTTCGAATAAGGTGCTTCTTCACCGCTAACTTTTCTGCCTTTAATTTTCTTAATCCAGTTGTTAGAACAGCCAGCGTTTTCTAAAGCAGTTTGAACAATCCTTCGCCCATCATGGAAAGTAAAATCAACATTTGCTCTTTGCTCAAGCATTGTTGCTTTCTTGGCGATAATGCGGTAACTCAAAGGCTCTCCGATATTGCGTTTAACTGATAAGAATACGTAGTCGTCATTTGTCCACTTATGATTAAATGTGGTTTCCATCCATCGCCTGTATTCAATTAGTACTTTTTTTGCTTCAGGTGTTAGGAAGGTTTCTTGTTTTACTCCTCGATACTTTCCTTTGCCATGACCTTTAATCATGTCAGAGGGCAAAGATATGTGGGGAATCTCTTGCGTTTGCCAATCCGCTTCAAAGTGTGAGAAACGAAGTTTTGAGATTGACTCTATCGCTATCGCCGAGGTTGTTCCTAACATAACTAATGCTTGGTCTCTGGGGTTTCGACATGCTTTGAACAGTGCTAAACGATTTTCTTTAGATGGCACAGTTTGGCTTTCATTTTGTATATAAGGCATTGACCGCCCAGCTTGAGCTTGTAGCTGCTTATAGTTAGTTCTGAAGAATCCTCTCACACATTGAGCCACATGCCACTTGCGTCCTTCTGGAAAATTGACTTTTGCGTTAGATAGACTGTCGAGTAGCTTCTCTGCGTCTAAGCTGTTAGAATCCTTTTTCAAATCTAGGAGGCCATTAGGGTCTAAGTGTGACCACGTGCAGAAGTGATAGAGCGACATGGCTACATTGCCTTGTCTATTATTGAGTTTTCCGAGATAGTTCATCACGCATTCATAGTTTTTTGCCCAACCGTCGATGATCGTGTTTTCCGTGTAACCATACTTTAAATTCTTCTGCTTGTCTTTTATTATACTCATGACCTCGCCACTCTCAAGCAACACCTTGTATAGCTTTACCTATATTAATGATACTATTTGTATAGCTTCTCCCAAAACATTAAACATCAAAGCGTTAGGCGCATCGTCTGGGTACAAGCACGTGGAATCTCACTTCGCCCACGTACATCGAACCCTAACGAGGGAAATTGCAGTGTTTGAAAAGGTGCAAAACAAATGAGTATCCGCGTGGTTTTCCTAGGAACAAGCGGCAGCGTGCCAACTCTTAAGCGGAGTTTACCCAGCGTAGTCATCGTTTGCCCACGGCAAATGTGGATGTTTGATTGCGGCGAAAATACGCAGCGGCAAATGATGCAAGCAAAAGTAAGCTTCCACAAAAAACTAAATGTTTTCCTTACACACCTCCACGGAGACCATGTACTTGGATTGCCCGGAATTTTGCAGACGATGGCGCTGATGGACCGCAAAGAACCTGTCCAGATTTACGGTCCGCCAGGCATCAAGAATTTTTTAGTTTGCACTAAAGAAACGCTTAATTTCGGTTTAACTTTCCCCGTAGAAATCAACGAAATCCTTTCTGAAGGCACCATTCTCAATGAGGAAGAGTACAGCCTGATAGCAGCAAAATCAAATCACGCCGTTGAAAGTTATGCTTACGCTTTTGTAGAGAAGCCACGGCCAGGAAAATTCTATCCCAAAAAAGCGCAAGCACTTGGAATTCCTTTGGGCGAATTATGGTCTAAACTTCAAAACGGCGAAGAGATTACATTGGCTGATGGCAGATGGATTAAGCCAAACGATGTGATGGGTCCCCATAGACCTGGAAGGAAAATCGTTTACACAGGCGACACAAGACCATTTGACGTCTTTGCCAAATTCGCTGCAAACGCTGACTTAGTGATTCATGAAAGCACTTTTGACGACGCGTTAGCTGAAAAAGCCCAGTTGGATGGGCATTCAACCCCGAGCCAAGCTGCGGCAGAGACTAAAGCGGCTGGGGCTAAGCAGTTGGTTTTGACACATATCAGCGCACGATACCCTGACGCCACGTTGCTGCTTGAGCAAGCGAAAAAAGTCTTTGCAAATACGCTGGTGGCTGAGGATTTCATGAAGCTTGATTTGCCGCTTAAATCAAGCTAAGCGAGAAGCTGTTTGAGTTTGTGGAGGGTTTCATTAACGTCGGTTACGGATTCGATCATTACAGTTTTGTCATAGCCAGTTTTGTTTATGGTTTGTTTGAACCACTCGTAGTCGATTTTGCCTTTTCCTACGCCCTTATGCTGGTCGTCTGAGCCGTCGTTGTCGCTTGCGTGTATGTGAACGATTTTGTCGGCTAGCAGGTTGAAGAAGGGTTCTATTTGGTCTTCCAGGTAGGCGTGCCCCAGATCTAATGTGATGCCTAAGGGAAGGTTGGTTTCACGGTAAAACCGCATGAACTCTTCGGGTTTATGCATCAGAAACCAGTATTTACCTGGCAAATTTTCCAATGCGATATTTAAGCCGTATTCTTCCGCTGCCTCGTAGAGTTTTTTGATGCTTTCGACGTTTTGTTTCCATTCGGCGCCTGGGTAAAATTGGCTGATGCCTGTTTTCGCGCCAGGATGGAAAACCCACACTTTGGCATCCAATTCGTTTGCGTAAGCCATCGATTGTTTGAGGCGCTTTAGTGAGGCATCTAAAATGCTTTTGGATGGGGAAGCAATATTGATGTCGGCGAAGGGCGCGTGCAAAGTAAATTCCAAGTTGAGGCTTTTTGCTGTCTCTTTGAGGGCGGCTACCCTTTTCTTGCTGAGCTCATGGATGCCATCATCCACGATTTCGATGTACCGTGTTTCCATGGTGTTTAAGCGTTTAACCATACGGTTGAAAGGTTCGCCTAAGCAAAAAAGCATTGAAACGCCAACTTTAGCCTTTGACATAACGTTTTACCTCAAATGTTAACTGGGTAATTGCTGTTAAGAGTTGGAATGACTTAAAAACTTAGTCTACGAGGTCGGTTAAAAAGGTTCTAAGGGAACAGTTTTCTACCACATTGCTGCCTTTGGATGAAGGCGGCTGTTCGAGTGGTTTTGCACTGCATGTCCCTAACACGCAGAGCTATTTCTGCGAATTCTCTTATGGTTGAGTGTTGGAAATCATATGATGGGGTTCCGTAACGTAAGCCTGAGCACATTGTGTCACCATAAATGTAGAATCGTAAGCCGCGATAATCGTAGGCTGCTTGTTTTTCTTCGCCATATTTGGGTTCTGTCATCACTTTGAAGGGCCAAATCTTGCATGCTTCGGGCTTCATATTTTGTAGGTCACAATAGTAGTTGTTAACGTCGTTGCAGAGAAAGGCACATGAGCCGTCGCCGAAGCGTTTAATGAAGAAGCGGTTTAAATCTGAACTGGTTGTTTCCACTCCGAAAGTTTTCGTAAGTCGTAGCCACTCGGGAAAGCTTAAGACTACACTGTAGAGTTTGCAGCAGTAGCCGCATGCTTTGCACTGCCAGTCAGCTATTTTCTGCCATGGAACGAACTGCATTTCTCAGGGTACACTCACAAAACCGACAAGAATAGGGTGGCTAAAAATGTTTTTCCAACAAGAAATGAGGTTTCCCAAAAAAATTTAGGGTTTTCGGTAAAGGTAGATGGTGTGTGAAGGGTAGCCGAGCTGAGGGTTTTCGCAGAAGTTCTCAACTTTTTCGGGGTGCCAACCGATGATTTCGTAGTCGTGGGATACGACTCGTGCACCTTTTTTGAGGTCGCTGTCAAGTTTGGGCCTAATTTTCTCGTTTGCGCTTGTCGTAAGGTACAGGTAGACTACGTCGGCTTCCGTGAGGTTAACGTTGAACATGTCGCTATTCACTATGGTTACCCTGTTTTCGAGGCCGTTTTCGTGGATTGACCCCATTGCTTTCTTTGCTAAATCCTCGCGAAGTTCAATGCCGACGCCGCGGGCGCCGAAGGTTTTTGCTGCCATGATTACGGTTCTGCCATCTCCTGAACCCATGTCAAAAAGTACTTCGCCTGCTTTCAAATCAGCGAGCTTGAGCATGTATTCAACCACGGTGCTTGGACTTGGAACAAAGGGTGCGATAAACATACAATTCACCTGTTTAACAAGTTGCTCCTATGCCACATAGCCATCTTTTTTCGGGAGAGGTCTTCTTGCTTCGCCGCATTTTACGCAACTTTGGGCGCATAGGTCGAGGTATTTTTCTTCGTCCGCTGAGTCGACTGCTTTGGATGCTTTGAGACATAGTTCACTTGGCTCGCTACAGCCTTCTTCTTTGCATAGGGTTGAAATGTAACGGCAAACTTCTTTCACGTCTTGAGGCTCCAAGATTGCTCTGTTGGTGCGTACAAGCAGGCAAAGCTCCCTTGCCATGACACAGGTCTTCACGTATTTGATTCGTTCAAGAACTTCGTTGCGTAAATTCCTTCGGCTTATTTCCACGCTTCATATTCACCTACTGGTATAGTGAGCAATTAAGAAAAATTAAGAGGTTCTATGCTTAAAAAGTTAATGTTATTGAAGAGTTTCGATTTAAAACAGATAAGCCAACAGAATTCATAGAGGCAGAAAGCAAATTCAACCGTATTTTTTTTCCAAGTGAACTCTTATGTTCAACTGAAAAGAAATTTTCACCAAACAAGGGTGAAACAGCTTGTCCCTTTCAAAAGCGCTTGCTCAGTGACTTGCGTTCGGCTTCCATAACTAACTCGTAAAATTTGTCTGAAAGCTTCGGCTCTTTAGAGAGGACATCGGCTATGTCTGCTATGTAGACACGTCTGGCGCTTAACGCGACTGCAGCCGCCTTGCCGTATTTTTCAATCAGTTCCGCCGTATGTTTCGCGTGAAGCTGCAGTTTTTCCTCGTCTTTGGTCAAGTGTGACTTTTTTTCAATCAGCGGCAAAGCTTTCTCTTCTTCAACTTTCAGCAGTCCCAGCGCATAGGAGCCACATCTCGGGCACTTAGGTTTATCCGGTAAGTCTTTTATCTGAATAGTTTCAACGTAATCCCAGCAATTTGTGCAAATGAAGTTGCCTGTTTCGTTTAACAACCGGGCTTTAGCTGCTGCGATTAGCACGGCACGCATTTTCTCAGGTGGGATAAGGTCAGTTTTCATGCTTACTCTTTCGATTCCGACCCGAGCGACGGGAGTTGCGATGCCACCTGTTTCAACGACTTGGAATCCAACTTCGCCGTTGCGGATTCGACCAAGAGTGTTTACCAAGCCATCCGCGTCAAGGTCGTTGCTGAAGACCTCTTTTAATCCTTCCTCGTAAATTGGTGTGCCTTCAAAACTCGAAATCAATTTTTGGATACTGACGTTGCTGAAGTCAGCCCACTTCTTCAATGCGCCGAAACGCCTCGCCACTTGAATAACACGTCGCTTAAATAGACCCGTTTTAACAGTCGAACGGGTCAAAGTAGCTTTGATTGTTTCGTTGCTCATGGATTTGAATTCTTCAAAGATTTCAACTAGCCGTTCGGCGCTCATACTGCCCATTGTTTGGACAAAGATGCGGTAAGGATCATGTTGAACTATTATGCCCCTTCCTAGCTTGTCAGACAGCACTTCACCCAGAAATTGCGCCATTGCACGGTTAATTAGTGATCCAAAGTTAGAGTGGATAATGATGAATTCTCCCCAATCTTCAACAACAATTCGGTTCGGTGTGGGAACTGCTAAGCCAGAATTCACCTGTTCAGTAGTCTCCGCTAAAGCACGTGAAATTGTCTCTTGCGTGGCAGGGTAACGTTCACAGAGCAAAGAGCTTATTTCTTCAGTTGAGCGCCCTGCACGTATTTTTTCTTCTACGAACGCACGGATTTCAGCCAATTCCTGTGCTACCTCGTAAGGTACCGGTATTTCTTCGCCTATCCAACTGGGGATTGAACCTGTCGGATCATTAACTGGACGAACATACACTTTGTCTTCTGTGCCATGCATTATTTGCCATGGGCTGCCTCTTATGATGAACTTTGTTCCAGGCTTGCCATATTCGGCCATGAACGCTTCATCCAAAACGCCGATTGAGGAATCTGTTGATTCGTCAATGACGAGGAACTGTTTCTCCTCAGGAATCATCGACAAGTTATCGAAATAGTACTCGAACAGAGCCTTGGACCGTTGAGGTTTGAGGGCAACTTGGTCTTCAAAGCTGACCCATGCTAAACGTGGGAAACGCTCATGCATGTACTTGAAGGCTTTGCTGACATCTTCTATGGTCAAGTTCTTGAACGGTGCAGCTTTACGCGCCAGCTCTAAAACTTCGCTAAATTCAAGGCGCCTGGTTTTGAGCATCAATCCAGCTATCTGGTGAACCAAAACGTCATAGGGTTTGTCAGGGATTTCAACGGGCTCTAGCGTTTCGATGAGGGCTCTGCGGGCGATGACCAGTGCTTCAAGCGTGTCGTCAGAATCCATGCCTATGATTAAGCCTTCCGCAACATCACCGTAAGTGTGTCCTGCTCGGCCAACTCGTTGAATCAGTCTTGTCACTTGCCTAGGACTCATGTATTGGATAACAAGGTCTATTCGCCCAATGTCAATCCCTAGTTCGAGGCTGCTTGTAGCTATCAAACCTTTCAGTTCACCCCGCTTAAAGCCCTGCTCGGCGGCAATTCTTGAAAGCTTAGCTAACGATCCATGATGGATTGAAATTGGAAAATCGATGTCCCAAACTTTGAAGCGGGAAGCTAAAACCTCCGAGATCGAACGAGTGTTGGTGAAAAGTAGCACGGATTTGCGTTTGTTCATTTGATCGCGGATAATGCGTAATCGTGCTGCTACTTCGGGATGAGTATAGATTTTGGCGGCGAACCTCACATCTTCTTCGGTTGGTTTAGGATAAATGACCTGCAGCTTGACCATTTTGGCGACGGGAACACGGATGATTTCGACAGGACGATTATTGCCCACGAGGAACCTCGCGACTTCTTCCGGACTGCCGATGGTGGCTGACAAACCGATCATTTGAAAGTCTTTCCCGATCAGGTTCCTTACCCTCTCCAGCGCCAGTGACAGTTGGCTTCCCCGTTTGCTGTCTGCTAGCTCATGGACTTCGTCTATGATTACCCACCGTAGGCTCTGCAGATGCTGACGCAGGACCCAGCCTGAGAGGATGGCTTGCAGGGTTTCAGGTGTAGTAATGAGAAGGTCAGGAGGGCTTCGGGATTGGCGCATTCTCTCTTTGGTTTCGGTGTCTCCGTGACGCACTGCAAGCTTGATGTCTAGGCTGTTACACCACCATTGAAGACGATCCAGAATGTCCCTATTGAGAGCTCTAAGCGGGGTGATATAGAGGACTTTTATTCCTGGAGTTTTAGGTTCCCGAAGAAGACTGCTCAGAACAGGCAGGAAGGCGGCTTCTGTTTTCCCAGTGGCGGTGGGTGAAATTAACAGGACGTTTTTGCCCTCAAGTATCCGCGGGATCGTCTTTTCTTGAGGCTCAGTCGGTTTAGAGAATCCTCTTTGTTCAACAAGCCTTCGAACTGGCTTCACAAGCAAATCAAAAGCGTTTTCAGAAGCTGCCTGCAATAAGTTGCTACCCCGAATTGGTAAGATAATCGGAGCGCCCACTATTTAAAAAACGTTGTACCCGTCAACATTTCGCCCCTGAAAAACCCGGATTCCCGCCAAGAGTATCCGGGTTTTGCTGAAAGCTGGACTCGATTTCACAAAGACTTACAGGACTGAGTTCTCATGTTTACCAGCCATGTTTGATTGTTGAGGCTGTTTGGGGATGTTTGTTTTTCTTTTCTTCTTTTTTGTGATTGAACCTTCTGATTTTGACAGCGTTGCCATCCACAGCTGCCCAATGGCTGCTGTTTAGTTTCTTGCTGTTAACGAACTTGGTTACCATTCGCTGCAATTCCATGGTCGAAACTTCCGCCCCATCTAATTGTAAACCGTCGGAGATTATAACGCTCTTTAATTTGAAGTGCTTCTGCAAAAAATTGGCTAGGCTATCTTTCTCATCATCCAAGTCAGGCATTTCAACTCTTACAGGGTTATGGCTCTTTGACATGAATCTTCGCCATCCTATTTGTATGGCGCTAGGTCAACCTATTAAAGCCTACCTAAATACCGCGCAAAAGGCATCCTTTGGTATCAAGAAATAAGAAATTGGAGGCAGTCACCGCCAACTTTAACTTCGAACACATGCAAATTAAGGTAAACAGGAACGTGGCATTTCAATTGAAGAAAACCAAGATTGTCTGCACAGTTGGCCCCGCAAGTTTTCCAAAACATATCATCGAAAAAATGTTTCACGCCGGCATGAACGGCGCTAGAATAAACACTGCCTACGGAACCCTTGAGCAATACCAATCTACAATTGGGACAGTTCGTGAAGTTGCCGACATCGCGATAATGGTTGACATCAAGGGACCTGAAATCAGGATCAGAGCATCAAAACCGAAAATTCTCTGTAGAGGTGACACATTGGAAGTCGGCTTCGACGGCGAAGAGGTCGCCTTCAACCATGATTTGTACGATGAGATGGCGGTTAGCGACTTGGTTTTGATTGACAACGGCAAAATCAGAGCACACGTAGTTGAAAAATCCGGCCGCAGACTTTACCTGAAAATCGTTAATGGAGGTACAATAGAAGATGGGAAAGGAGTCAACATACCAAATAAGCGCCTCTCCGTTCCGACTTTGTGCGAACGAGACCTTGAAATCCTAAAGCTGTGCAAGAAACTTGATGTTGAATACGTCGCTCTGTCCTTCACGAGGGACGCCAGAGACGTTGAAAACCTGTTACATGCGCATAGGTTTGAAGGTGGCGTCATCGCGAAGATTGAAAATTCTGAAGGTGTTCAGAACATTGAGGAGATTTTAGGTGTCGCCAGCGGGGTAATGGTTGCCAGAGGCGACTTGGGTATTGAAATTGAACCTGAAAAGGTTCCGCTTGTTCAAAAATCACTAATCAAAACGTGTAACCAAAAGGGGAAGGTGGTGGTTACGGCTACGGAGATGCTTGAATCGATGATTCATCAGCCCTGCCCCACAAGGGCTGAAGTAAGCGATGTAGCCAATGCTATCTTAGATGGTTCCGACTCTGTTATGCTTTCAGGGGAAACAGCTGTAGGCGCGTATCCTGTAGAGGCCGTTAAAATGATGGCGCGTATAGCTAACGAAACCGAAAAAGTAGTCAAAAGTAACGTGGAAGAAACCGCTTTCATCAATATTTCTGATACTATTAGCAAAGCAATTCAGCGGATATGCCAAAGCATGCCGGTGCACAAAGTCGTGACCTTAACAAGGTCAGGATACACGGCGCGGATGATTTCTCGCTTTAGGATAAGCCAGCCGGTGATTGCGGTTACGCCGGATTTGAAGGTTAAGAGGCAATTGGAACTAGTTTTTGGCATTGAACCCGTTCTAATAAATTATCTTGAAGAGAAAGACAGGGTTACACATGTTGCGAATCAACTTTGCTCTATGGGTCTTGTGAATGAGAAAGAAACCGTTCTGTTTACTTCGGGCGTTAGGACAACAATGAAGCATTCGAGCAACTCGATAGAAATTCACAAAATTGAGGAGCTAAGACAGTTCGCATCCACATAAAGAGCCGTCAGTCGGTAGCTCTGGTTTATGGCGTCTGAGCTTAATTGTTGGCCTCGGCGGAGTGGGTTTTACCGGGGTTTAGACAGAAATATGTTTAAATGTGACATTGAAAGGTGAAATATCAATCCGAAAACTATGGAAAGTTTTTTATTCCATAATGATAAAGCATGGAAGCGGTATTACGGAGGAAAAAGAATGGCTAAATGTCCAAAATGCGGAACCGAAGTTGCAAAAGCAAAAAAAACATGGAAAATGGCTGGTCGCCCAGATAAGGCTGGAAAACGTATGCAACTCGAAATCGGACTTTACGAATGCCCCAAATGCGGCAAAGTATTCCGCGAGGTTTTAAGCAAAAAGAAAATCTAAATTTGCAACCAACATAAGTTGCATTTCTCGTCCTCTTTTATTTTTCTTTCTCGTCAAGGTAACTTTAAAACTTAGAAACCCTTATTCATGGAAATCACCCTGAGGCAAAAGCGTGAGTTCTCTTAGGCGATTATGGAAAAACGAGTACTTCAAAACAGTTGTTGCCATTTTGGCGGTTGTCGCGATTGTTTTCGGGTTGCTTGTTGGCTTGCAGGCATTTCTTCACACTTCATACCCGGTGTTAACGGTTGAGAGCGGTAGTATGAGCATCCCCTACGATGGCGCGGACAGTTTTGCCCTGAGCTTAGAGCACCCGTTCGGTCGAACACTAAGCATAGGTGATATAATCTTCGTGCAGGGTGTCAACCCGAAGGATTTGAACGCCAACTACCCAAATAGTGACATTATAGTTTTCCACGATCCAGATGACTCAAGCATATTGATTGTGCACCGCATAATAAGCGTCGAAAATGTCGACGGCACTCTATACTTCCAAACTAAAGGCGACGGAAACGGAAACTTATGGCCCCAAACGCCGACATCAGCTTTAGATCCGTGGGACAGTAACAACCCGCCGGGAGTTCCCGCAAGCGATGTGGTCGGCAAAGTGGTTATGCGTATTCCATGGTTGGGTTGGGTAACGCTTTTCATGAAGAATGACCCATGGGGCCTGCCAGTTGTTATCACCATCATTATGCTGCTTGTAATCGTTGAGTTCATTGTGCCGGAGCTTTGCAAGAAAAGACCAGAACAACAGAAACTGACTTAGCAGCAGGCACAGATGTCTTTATAAAGTAAGTTTTTGATATGAGGATATTTAAGGGCGGTTAATGCAAAGGGGGAGACTGATTGCCGAAGGTTAAAGCTACTATAAGCGTTGAAAACGTTGTCGCTTCTGCAACGCTGAACCAAAAAGTTGATTTGAACGCCGTCGTTAAAGGTTATCCAGGCGTCGAATATCGTCCTGAACAATTTCCAGGTTTAGTTTTCAGGTTGAAACGGCCCAAAACCGCGACTTTAATTTTTAGTTCGGGAAAAATGGTTTGCACGGGCGCTAAGTCAGAGAAAGAAGCAAAACGAGCCGTCATGAAAGTAGTAAAGGAACTGAAAAAAGGCGGCATCATAATTATCAGCAAGCCCGAACTTAAAATCCAAAACATTGTGGCTTCAGGCGGACTTGGCGGTATGATTGACTTGGAAAAAGCCGCTTACACTCTGGGTCACGCTATGTATGAACCTGAGCAGTTTCCCGGCTTAATTTATAGGATGCAGGAGCCGAAAGTGGTAATTCTGTTATTCGCGAGCGGAAAACTCGTCTGCACAGGAGCCAAACAGGAACAAGATGTTTATGTTGCGGTAGAAAAATTGCATACGCTACTTGAAGAAACTAGCCTAATATTCTACGAATGAGACTGGTTTTCTTACTGTTTTTTTACTTGTTTGAGGATTGTCTTTAGGTTTTCGCGGTCCATCCCACCCGAATCGTATAACGCATTTGCTATTTCGCTGATTTTCAGCATGGGATGCAGTTTGATTCCGCTTTTTTCAAGCTGGCTGGCTCCGCCTTCTTCTCTGTCAAGGAACACGATCGCGTCCGTGACTACACCGCCTTCGGCTCTGACGGTTTCAGCGGCCTTTTTTAGAGTTAAACCTGTCGTGATTAAGTCGTCAATTAGTAGCACTTTGTCTCCTGACGCTAAGATTCCTTCTACTCGCCGTTTTCTTCCGCGAGGCCGCGTTCCTCTGTGCACGTAAAGGAATGGTTTCTCGAGGTTGTACGCAACTTGCGACGCAAAAATTATCCCAGTTAGGGGTACACCAGCAATTCTGTCGAAATTTTTGGCGCCGATTTCGGTTTGGATGTATTGGGCGTAGAATTCGCAGATTTTTCTGTAGGCATCGGGGAAACTCGGTACAATGCGTAAATCCACGTAGTACGGGCTTGCTTTTCCGCTTGGGAGTTTGAAAACTCCAAATTTCACGGCGTCGATTTTGAAAAGTATATTAGCCATTTTTTCCTTTTTATCCTCAACAGCTTGGTCAACCTTCATTTTTTCACTTCCTTTTTGACACTTGATAAATTTTGTTTTGTTCAGGAATCAAGCATGCTGTTCGGGGCATCTCCCTCTTCAATAGTTCGGCGAATTCTGTCTGGCTTGCAGTCGATCCTGTATGATAGGGAACGGCAACTTGAGGCTTGATAAGCCATGCGATTTCGAAGCCTGTCTGCGGCGTAGAGCCTGGAGCTATCCCAACAGTGCAAAAAACCACGTCAAATTTTTCTTTTTGACCCATAAGTGCCATTTCAGGAAAAGGCAAACTGTCTGCTGTATGGTAAATTTTCACGCCGTCTTCACTGGTTATGATATAAGTCAATGGCGATTGAGCGGGGTGGTTGCTTTTTTCTGCTTTGACAGTGACTTCGCCGATTTTTGTTTCTTCCCCTGGTTTGGTTTCTTGTAGTTTACCGATGGGTATAACGTGTTGGAGTTTTTTTGTGGACGCGGGGTCGGCGATGATGATGCAGCTTGTTTCTTTTTGGATTTCCGCTATTAGTCTTGGGTCGAGGTGGTCGTAATGCTCGTGGGTTATGAGGATTGCGTCCACGTTTTGAAGCTTTTTGGATTTGACGTCAACTGGGTCTATGGCAAGCGTTTTAGTAGGTGTTTTCAGAAGTATCCCCGCGTATTGGTTAAACCAAACGAAAAGGACAGTGTTTTTTTCGGGTATTTTCTGAATTGCCATAACTTGATTCCTCAAGAGGACTATGTAACCAGCATTTTAAAGAAGTTGCGCTTAATCCAAACGCACAGGAAAAAAATGGATTAATAACCTTGAACGAGTCTGTTCAACGTTTAGTTTTGGGAATAAAGGTTATTTAGGTAATACCGGCTAAACATAAATTGGGAGAACAAAGTGTGGGATCACTGAAAAGTTTAGCTCAAGGCTTTCTAGCCGGAACAGGCGTAATCTGGAGCTTCAACATAGCATCCCTCTTCAAAAACGGCGACGCATGGCTGGCCTCCCTATACCTGATGATCTTAACGATTCCAGTTTCAACCCTACTTTATCTTAAGTTGAAAAACAAAAAACCCAACGCCCAGGTAGACCGCAGACATAAATGGCGAAGCCTATTGTTTTCAGTTCAGGGAGCAGCTTTAGCCTTCTGGGCATTCGACATATTAACGACTTTTTATGCCATCAATGTTACGGGTCTGGCAGTGGAGTTGAACCCGCTCGGTTGGCCGCTTGGAATTATGGGCGCTCTGGTCTACTATGTTCCAACCGTGGTTTTCTCGTATGTTTTACTATTCAAGATCAAGGAGAGCTTCGCATTTTACTGTGCGGTGCCTTTGACTTTAGTGACCGTTGGTATGGGCATGTTGAGCTTGACTGCTGGTGCGCAAAACTTCCAAGTATTTGTTGACACCGCTGCATTAGCAACTGGCGTACGTTTTGGGCTGTTAGCGGCGATCTGCACTGTTTGCTTGGCTGTCCCATTCGCGTTAAAAAGAACAATAACCCAATCTAATCCGCTTTTGCCCTGACTCTCAAAACGCGTTTTTTGAGTTTTGACTGGGAGTTGCAAAATAGCTAATTATTGCCTCGTGGGTTCAAGAAGCGATTGCCAATAATCATTAAACTCATGGTAATTAGAGCTCCTAAACAAATCAAGGCTGATCGAGCGAGCAGTAAACTTGCCGGTTTCAGCAAACGATCATATTTCAATGCTTCTGAACTGTAAGCAAGAAAAACACTTACTTCGGCCCTTGAAGCCGCTCAGTCTCGCGGGCTGTAGCCAGTTGTCTCAACTTTACTTGTACTTCGAAAGAAAGTTTGTGGAAAATAGCGAAGACACCCGTGTCCAAAACGCTTCGATTACAGAACCCTTCTTCGAGAAGAAAGCCCATCCGACGGCCAATCAGCCGAAAGTTACTCAGAAAAAAGCTGCGACAAACACGGGCAACGGTATTTGCCTCTCCTGCAAGCGGAAATTCACCGTGTCATCGTCTAAACTCGACGAAGTCGAAGGGGCATGGAAATATCTGGCCTTTGCCCTTATTGCAACAATTCGTCAGTAATTTCCGGTGCTGGCCCTTCGGAAAATGATCTGTGGGAGAAGTATTTTGAGGGCAACAATCAAGCTGAAAAACTTCCCTTCTGCGAATTCAGAATTGGCTTAACATCAAAGATTCTTTACTTTTCAATTGGTACATGTTTCTGTAGGACGCTAACTTTTGATGAGATGTAAGGCAAGAGTTTGACAACCGCTATGTATGCTACTGTTGCATAGATTATTCCCGCGACAACATCCGTGAAGTAGTGTTCTCCAAGGTATACTGCGCTGAACCAGGTGCCGACAGGGATTGCTAGGACAGGAAGAGCTTTCCATCTCCAGATTTTGAATGCGAATAGGAACACAAGCCATGGAATGGCTGAATGCATGCTGGGGAAGGCGGCGTAGTTGTTTGGGCTAAGGAAGTCAAACAGGGTTTTGTAAACCGGGAAGCCTAAGCTGGGGTCAACTGATCCAGTTAAAACTCGTATTACTTGGGGTCCAGTGTAAGACGGGTTAAAGAGATGGCTGAACTGAATCCACGGTGGGGCAACGGGGTAAAACAGAAAAGTTATCAAAGCCGAGTACGTTAGTACACCGAAAGCCACGGTGTATTTCCAGTAGTTTTTGGGGCTTTTCCTCCAGACAATATACGCGAATATAGTTGGCACAAAGAAATATATCGAATAGAAGAAAGCTCCCATGTAATCTAAAATTGGCAACCTAAAGTTTTGTTGAAGGATAATGCTGGGAACTTGGCCAAACAGGTGCGTATCCACAAAGTCCGGTCCGCTGTGGAGATTACTTGACGAAACGGTGCCGACAAAACTGTACATGACCTCGTATGAAAGAAACACCGTAATGAAAGGAAGCCAATCTTTCAACGCGCGGTAAGTCTGTTTGTTGTAAGCGGCTATGAAAACGATGCCTAAAACCAGAAATTCGGGTCCAGGAATAATTTTGTATTCTAGACAAAAAATGGTTATTGCAACTATGTAAATTGTCAAGAAAACCAACGAAAAGAAACGTGAAGAATGATAATCGAAGGTTACGTTAGCCTTCAATTTATCAAGCTTTGAATTTTTCAGATTAACTTCTTCAGTTTCTTCTTCCACCATTACCTAACCAGACCCGCGCTAACAGCCTTCCTTTTAGTTCCATGCTTACATTTGCTTTTTAAATGCTTTTCCCCAATTTACCCCTAGATCGAAATAGAGGACACCCGAGCGCATGGTGTTTTCTCCTTCGAAATTATTTAAAAACCTCCGCAAAGTCTTTGGCCTACCACTTTTAGGCTGGCATGTAAAAGTTTGAGCCGCCGTAGTAAGCCACATTTCTTGCCGTCACTGCGTGGGAGCCTTGGCAAAGTTTGCCGATGTTTGCCATAAGCTGGTAAGATGCTTTCAACGCTAGGTTCAAGTCGTTATTTGTCAAGAATTTTGCTTCTATGTTAAGCGTTGTTCCCTGAATGTTTGCAGCTATTTGAATTCCGCCGTCTTCAGTAATCCACTTCAAAGTTAAGCCGCGATTGTTTTCCGAAATGCCTAGCCAACGCAGCAAACCGAACCATTTGCCCCTAAGTGAAAGAATAAGCTGCTGTGTCATGAGGTCGGAAGGCAGAAAGGTCTGAATAAGGGGCGTCGCGGGCTCTTCAATGTGTGTTTGGGTAAGTTTCAGCTTGGTTATTTTTGGTGAAACCCGGTAGCCTTCATGTTCTTTTTTGACTATTCCTTCCTGTTCCAATCTAGGCAAGGATGCGCGAAAGCGTTTCGGGATGCAGGCCTGTTCTGCGTTTTAACCCATCAAACGTAAATATGGTCAAGTCCTCGTTTTCTATAAGTGCTAAAACGTCTGCATCGCGTTCGCTAAGGTTATAATCGTCGGGAAGGCTCTGCCAATCAACATTCAGGACAGGTATCATTGTTGCTATGGATTGCCCAAACGTTTCTTTTGAACATTACCCTAATTAATAGAGGAAAACCATGAAACGCGCGCCAAAATCGGCTCCTTTCATTTTTCAAAGGGACTGTTGTGCAGTCGGATTGGCGTTTTCTTTGGTTTTCACTATGTTGTTTCGAGACGATTTAACTATATAGTCTATAGTAATTATATTGGGAATCGATATAACAACAGAATCTACATTGTCGATTGTAATTATGAGGAATAAAAATGAAAACTACATACATGATAGCCATCGCAGTAGTTGTCATCGTTATAATAATAGGCAGCGTATTCGCTTACACATACTTATCTAAACCAGGAACATCCACCCCCACTCCAAGTCCAGCTCCAACCGCAACAACAAGTCCATCGGCAACCCCAACTTCTTCACCAACCTCAAAGCCAACAGGCTCCCCAACAGCAACGCCCACTTCGGGCCCAACTGCGACCCCAACTGGCGCGCCTACTCCGACTCCGTCACCTTCGCCGATACCCGCAGCGACGTTAAACGGGGGCGGAGGTACACTTGTCGCCCCGCTAATGTCCGTTTGGCAAGGCGCCTATGGATCAGCCTATCCACAAATAACAGTTAACTACAACGCAGAAGGAAGCGGCGCAGGAATTACTGATTTTAAGAATCAAGTGGTTAATTTCGGTGAATCAGATGCACCAATGACTGCAGCCCAATACGCTGCGTTACCGACAAACAACGTTGCTTTAACAGTACCTATATCAGCCAGCGCAGTCGTACCAGCATATAATCTAAAGCTCCTCAACGGTACAGTTTGTCAGAATGGCCTAAATTTCACTGGTACAGTTCTTGCAAATATTTTCTTGGGAACCGTAACCACATGGAACGATTCATCGATCCAAGCTTTACAAAGCCCAGCAGTCGCAGCTCAATTGCCTAACACACCCATAATCACCGTCCATCGATCTGACGGAAGTGGAACAATGTTCGCCTTCAGCAACTTCCTATCCGACTCAAGCACAGCATTTAACACAACAATTGGGAAGAGCACCACTCCAAATTGGGTTAGCACTCCAGGTGGCACTATTGCCGCACCCAAAAACGCTGGTGTCGCAGCTGCTATTGCCGGAAACAACGGCGCAATCGGTCCGCTTGAAATTGCCTACATACTTGAAAACACAGGTCAAACTTCACTTTACTATGGCACCGTCGAAAACGCCGCAGGCAACTTCATCTTGGCAAACGTTACGAACATAGCTGCCGCCCTCCAAGCCGGAGCCACAATGGGTCTTCCAGCAGGAAGTGCCTCTTGGACAACTGTCTCCATAGTCGACAACATATTCACCAATGCATCTGCAACCAACGTCTACCCGATTGCGACTCTAACCTATATGCTGATTTATCAAAACCAGAGCAACGTCCCAAACACTTCCGCGGCTCAAGCTACCGCCGTCGCCAACTTTGCCTCATGGATCGTGAACTCAGGCCAATCATTAGGAACAGGATTAGGCTACGTCCCACTGCCAGCAAACATAGTCTCAGTCGATAACACTTCAATCGCTTCCATAACCTACAACGGAAATCCAATATAATAGCTATAAATTTTAATAGCTATATTCCCTCATCCTTTTTTGTGTTAACCCGAAAGTACTGAGGACAAATAAATTGCAATTCAGGCTGCTAAGAGGAGACACGATATTAACAATAGCTCTTGCAGCAGCAGCCTTATTCGTTATTGGAATTGTTGTCGCACTTGCAGTTGAGCTTATTTCTGGGTCAGCATCATCCATACTAAAGTTCGGACCAAACTTTTTAGTCTCATCGAAATGGCAACCAAGCAACAATTTTTTTGGTGCTTTGCCGTTTATTTATGGAACGTTGGTGACTTCAGCAATTGCCATCGTTATCGGGTTTCCAATTAGCCTCGGAATAGCTATTTTCATATCCGAGAAATTGAAAAGCCATCAAAAATTCGGTTATTTATTGGGTACACTCGTTGACCTTTTAGCAGCTGTTCCGAGCGTCATTTATGGCTTATGGGGCGTTTTTGTCTTAATACCACTCTTAAAGGATTATGTTGAAAAACCCTTGAATAAGTCTCTTGGTTCCATTTCATTATTCTCTGGGCATCCGTTCGGATATGACTTTTTTTCAGCCGGAGTAATTTTAGCCATAATGATTATTCCAACTATGTCAGCGGTTACACGAGATGTTCTAAGCGTCGTCCCCAATAGTCAGCGCGAAGCAATGTACTCGCTCGGAGGTACAGATTGGGAAGTCACGCAAAAAGCCGTCTTGCCTTATGCCCGATCAGGCATATTTGGCGGTTTCATTCTAGGTCTTGGAAGAGCATTCGGCGAAACAATGGCCGTTACAATGGTTATAGGTAACATTCCTTCAATTTCTTCAAGTTTGTTTTCGCCAGGTGCCACTTTGTCTTCAATTATAGCCAATCAATTTGGGGAGTCTTCAGGGCTTTTTCAATCGGCTTTGATTGAATTAGGATTAATCCTGTTTTTCGTAGCCGTTCTAATTAACGGCCTTGCTCGATTATTGCTTTGGAGGATGACTCGTGGGACACAAGTTAAACCTTGAGAGGGGATTATGGTAACAACAAAACCTAGTTTTCCCACAAGTATTTCACTCTGGCGAAAAATTCTAAACAAATTGATGACCATATTAGTTATAGTAGCGGTATTGCTGGCCGTAATTCCACTGGTGCTAATTCTTGGGGACGTTTTCGTGCGGGGTGCACCAGCCCTTAGTATCGGTTTTCTTACGCATCTGCAAAAACCACCCAATGTATCAGGTGGCGGAATAGCCAATGCAATAGTGGGCACCTTTACGATGGTTGGTATTGCCTCTCTTATCTCGGTGCCAATAGGAATTGGAGCCGGCATCTTTTTTTCGGAGTGGGCTTCATCCAAAGTTTCGACAATTTCAAGTTTCATGAATGACGTTCTAACCGGATTCCCTTCAATTGTATTGGGGCTATTTGTTTTCGTCATTATTGTGTTTCCAACAAGACAGTTTTCTGCGTTTGCAGGCGGCGTTGCACTGAGTTTTGTAATGCTCCCTATAATCGCGAGGACAACGGGTGAATCTCTTAAACTTGTTCCAATGACCCTTAGAGAAGCATCTATGGCTCTTGGAATCCCAAGATGGAAAACTATTTTTAGAATCGTCATTGGCACAGGAAAAAATGGGCTTTTAACAGGCATACTTTTAGCCGTGGCACGTGCAACTGGCGAGACAGCTCCAATATTACTAACTGCATCTACAAGCATTTACTTTGCAAAAAGCATATTTCAACCTACAGCCTCAATGACCGTTCTCATCTACAATTATGCCACTTCCCCCTATGCGTCTTGGCAAACTCAGGCGTGGGGAGCAGCATTGGTACTGATACTTATTATGCTTGGGCTGAATCTGCTCGTCAAGCTAACAATAGGAAGAAATCTATCAGGAACAAGAATGGAATTGTAAAATGATTACTAAAAACTCAATAAGCTGGATGCAAAATTATGTCGGGAGGAGAATTTAAAATAAACAGAAATAGCGACTTTGATTCAAATGCTGTTAAGCTATCAACGAAAGACTTGAAAGCCACCTACGGTAAAGTGGAAGCCCTCAAAGGAATCACACTAAAGTTTCCCGAAAAACGCGTAACAGCTATAATGGGTCCTTCGGGATGCGGAAAAAGCACATTAATAAGGTGCTTAAACCGGATCCACGAGTTAACCCCCGGAACAAAGGTTGAAGGGGAAGTCATCTTGGATGGCATAAACATTTACTCTCCAAAGGTTGATCCCGTTGCAATTCGCAGAAGAATCGGCATGGTTTTTCAGAAAGCCAACCCATTTCCAACGATGTCTATCTACGATAATGTCGTAGCAGGTCTCAAACTCAACGGTGTAAGAGATAAGAAGAAGCTAGATGTTCTAGCTGAAAAGAGCCTTCGGTTCGCGTTTCTTTGGGAAGAAGTTAAGGGTGACTTGAAGAAACCTGGAACTGCTCTGTCGGGAGGACAGCAGCAGAGGCTTTGTATAGCACGGGCTCTGGCAGTTGAGCCTGAAGTTATTCTCATGGATGAGCCTTGTTCAGCTCTTGACCCAACCGCCACTGCAAAAGTCGAAGAATCAATTGTTCAGCTAAAGAAAGAATTCACCGTCATCATCGTTACGCACAACCTTCAGCAAGCCGCACGCATCTCAGACTACACTGCATTCATGTATCTTGGAAAACTGGAAGAATTCGGGGAAACAGCGAAAGTGTTCGAGACTCCTAAAAGTGAGTTAACTGAAAAATACATTACAGGGAAATTTGGATAGGTGAACAACATGGAAAGACTGATAGATGCAGGATTAGAAGAATTAACCGTGATAGTGTATAAGATGGGAGGAACCGCTGAGAAAGCCTTATCCACGTCCATAAACGGCTTTGTCGAGGGCAAAGACTTCTCAAAAGACGTTCATGAACTTGCGGAAATTCTCGTAAACAGAACCGTGGAAGTGGAAGAGAAATCTTTCAGCCTGATAGCAAAGTATCAGCCCGTTGCCTCCGACCTAAGAATCATAAACTCTTACATGAAAGTAGCCTACGACTTCGAGCGTTATGGTCGATATGCCTGGGACATCTCCTTCATCTCTACGCGCTTCAATGGGAAAACCAGCAACTGCGACGATTGGATATTCGAATACATCGAGAAAATGGCTGAGAGAGTCCTTCAAATGGTTCGAATAAGCATTAACTCACTCAAACGGCTAGATCCTGACCTTGTTAAGAGTATGACTGAAGAAGAAGCTGCAGTTGACAAAGCTTACTTTGAGTACTTAGATAAATTGGTCGAACGAGCAACAGTCACCAACGAATGCACCATCTCAAGCGTCCTCGTCGTACGATACCTTGAACGCATTGCAGACCACGCTATGCATATCATGGAGGCTGTGGTTTACATTGCAACCGGCGAGAAAGTAACGTTAAGGTAGCACAGCGAAGAAAGTGACCCGAAAAAGATTTTCTTGGCCCTAAAAATATGGACCACCCAATTTAAGATTAATCTGGACAAAAACTCGAAAATTAGCCGAGAACCGATTCAACGTTCATGTTCAACACAACCTCTGAAATATCGCTAGCATATTCTGCTGTTCTGCGCACACTTTCAATGGATAGTCTCAAGTTGATAGCGTCTTCGATTTTGATGTTCTGCATCAGCATCACAGATTCCTTCTCTAACTTGTGCACTTGACTTGTTCTCTCGATGACGGTTTCAGCCAGGTTAAAGTCGCGTCTGAATAATGCATCCATGGAATTCTCAAACATCAATATTGCCAAACTACTTAGCTCGGTTAGCTTGTCTGAAAACTCTCCGTTGACCTGCTCCTTTAGGGACAAAGTGTTTTCAGCGATTTTAGTAGCGTGGTCCGCGGTTCTCTCCACTGCTTTAGCGATGAGTCTGTAGCCGAGGCAGTCTCTCTGGGAATTCAAGCCGATTTCCTTCACTACTCGCGGGTTCGAAACTGCTAATTTCAAAAGTCTGACAATGTACAGCCCAAACCGGTTTACTTCTCGGTCGGTTTCAATAACTGATTTTGCCGCTGAATAATCCAGTTTTTTTAGCGCCGACAAGGCTTCTTTATGCATGGATGAGGCAATTATCGACATTCTACTCAAAGCGTTTTGAACTGTAAGCTCTGGGTAATTAAGCAGGACCTGAAGGGTCAATTCTGTCGGCGTATCGATCACGATTTCGGTTCCAACCAAGTAATGCCTTGCAAAGTTTTTGAGGTGATTTCGAACTTTGGCTGAAAGAATTTTTTGGGCTGGCGCTCTGATGTGAAGGATGTTGTACCCGCTTAAGTAAGCCGAAATCGCTGTTCTCATGATTGCGTCAGGGTTATCGCTCGCTGAGGCTTTGATGAAGGCTTCGTCTTGTTTTTCTTTTTTTACAAATTTTGATGGCGCAACGCAAAGTGATCCATCATCTTCCTCCCGAACGACCATTGAGCTCCCTCTTTTGAGCTCATTTCGTATAGCCCATTCTTTGGGAAGGGAAAGGATGAATGTTGATCCGCCGGTTACCTGAAGTTTGCGTTGTTCTTCGTTTTGTTTCTCAACTTCTGCTGTCAACGTTAACACGTCAGTATGGTGTCTACTGTTTCCTAATTATATTAGGTAACTCTATATAGAGTATGTATTTTATTGAGTTTTACTATATAAAAAATGTGGTTTACAAAACAGCAAACAAGAAAAACCGAAATAAAGAAAATACATACTGCCTCTCCCTGATTTGCCGGTCTCGTAACTTGCTTTGATTTATCTAAATTATTGAAACGCTTCGAAGAAACAAATTACGTCTGGACTTTGGGCTACGCTGGAGTTATCAATCAGGTGTGCTGTTCCATCTGGGCAGTAAACTTTGTCTCCTTTGATCGCTTTCTTGTAACGGACGCTGCATTTCTTAAGCATGGTGCAGCCGTCGCAATCACGTGATAGCATTCTTTTTTCACCTCTCCAATTGTTCAACAGATAAATGTATGAAGGCGCCTATAGAGATTCACTTAATAATATATATAAAATATATACTTGATAATCGAATTGACCCTTTAAAAGGTACTTGAGTGGAAAGAAAAAATTTAAGTAACAAACAAGCGCTTCTTCAAAGAAGGGTTCACGGAATGCCATACGAGATTGACTATGCTGCAGGCGAAAAAGCGAGCTGCTCCTCAAAAATCACAATAGCCGATAGAATCTTCTACGTTAAACTCTTTTCTTCGCAGCCCTCACGTTTTTTTTCAGGAGACCAAAAAGGCATAATCCAAAAGGAAATCTCCAAAGCCGAATTCGAACTATGGATCAATATTTTAGTTGACAGCGAAGGCGACGCCGCCGAGATCGGCAAGAAGTTGAACGTTGGGAAAACGTATTAGATGCCCTAAACGTCTTTCCACCGTGTCTTCTTGTACGCAACGAACAATACTACAGTGCAAACCGCCGAAAGGACTGCCCAATCAAAAATTAGCAAGTTGACTGGGATGCTTAGGTACCCTGTTGCTGACTGCATAATTTCCGCCACGTATGTTGTGGGTGAAAGGTAAGCGATGTACCTATAAAACGTGGGGACATAGGTTATCGGGTAGTATACTGGTGGCAACGTAGTAAACAATAATGAAAGAAGCCTGGAAAACGCATAGCTCTGAACAACATCGTTTGAAAATGTTGACAGCATAAAACCCAAAGCCACTGAAATAGCGAATATAAGCAGCAATGCTGCAGACAAGATTGCCACCTGAATAAGCGAAGGATGCAAATAAATTGTGGCGAGCGCAATAAGTATAGCTAAAGATGGAATTGAGTATACAACCTCAGCAAGAGTCATTCCCAACATGTAAATTGATGAACTTGTTGGCGAGCTTACGATCATATCTTGCAGTTTGAAGTCATTTTTTAAGTGTGAAAGGTCCGATTGAAGCGAAATCCCCGCTGAAAAAAAAGTCATTATCAAACCACCTTCAATCGCCGTTCCAAAAAGAGTGCCATGACTCACGAAGGTAATTACAATTAGAATCGAAAACGGCGCGATAACGGCGCTCAGCAAAACTACAGGGTAATTTACCATTTCATAAATGGCATTTACCAGAATTCCCGCCAGAATTTGGCTGAATTTGCTGCGTTTCAATTATTCGTCCCTCGCTTTTTGCCCAACGAGATAAAAGAAAATATCGTCCAAAGTGACCGGTGTAATCGAGAACTTTACTGATTGATCAGCGAAAAATCTGGCCAGACTGAAAGCTTCAGTTTCATTAGTCATTATCTGGGTGACTCCTGTTTGGTCCGTGGTTACTTTCACGTCTCTCAACAGCGGAACCTGCACTTTAGGCGGCAGTTTGATGCTATACTGGTATTTCGCAGCTCCTCTAAGCTCCGAAAGGGTGCCGAGAGAAACCAATTTTCCATCTTTAAGAATCGCTATTTTATCCGCAAGTTGTTCTGCCTCTTCAAGATAATGGGTTGTAAGAAAAATGAACCGCTCCTTCCCCAACGCCCTAAGAATTTCCCATAGCTCCCGCCTCGAAATGGGATCTAAACCCGTTGTGGGTTCATCGAGAAAAATGATTTCTGCTTCTGAAGCCATGACCATTGCTATGAGAACTTTTCTTTTTGTTCCACCCGAAAGCTTACTGGTTAAAACGTTCGCGTACTCTTGCAACCCGAGCTTCGCAAGCGACTCGTCGGCAAGCCTCTTTCCATCGCCGTATGTGTAGCCTCGCCAAAGAAGATATGAAAGGACAGCTTGTTTAGTTGTCATCCACCTTATCACTCGGGCTTCCTGCGGGACAATCGCAATTTTCTCCCTCAACTTATCCTCCTGCTTTGAAATGTCAAAGCCGTTGATGCTTGCAGTTCCCGCGGTGGGTTCAAGTTCAGTGGATAGGATTCGGATAAGCGTGGTTTTTCCTGCGCCGTTTCTGCCGATTAAAGCGAAAATACCTTTAGTATCCACTGAAAAGGTGACGTTTTCAAGAGCTTTTCTTTGGTCCCCGTAAACCTTCGTTAAACCGTTGCATTCAAGCTTGCCCATGGAACTTGTTACCTGAAAATATGACAATATCATTTTTGCATATTTTAATTTGCTTGTGCCCTTGATGTACTTGGCTCTTTTCTGCAACTCATAATGACGGCATAGCTTTGGAGATTTTTTTTCGTGCATGCCTTAGAGAACCACTCTTGATCGGAAAGTCTAAAGCACCAAGGTTTGTTAACCTTCATTGACTTTTTGTGACTTTATTAGACTTTTTTTGACTTTTACAGACTAATTTTGACTTTTATTGACTCAATCTGCAAACGTCCCAAGTCCCAAACCAAGAAAGCAAATCAAAAAATAAACAACAAAAACTCATTAGCAACCAAAGATTGACTTCTTGCGAGTCGTCTAATGCTTGCTGTAATAGTCAGCCACAGCTTTAAAAGACTCCTTGGGCTGCCATGGCATTTCAGGGTACGTATCTCCGTGCTTATCTATGACGTTGGCGAACTTTGCTGACAGATCTGGAATTGACTCGATGCCTGTTAGTTCCTTTCCCTGTTTTGCGCTATCGGACAGAATCATCTGGAATGTTTCTTTTTCAGGGTAGCTTTTGACGAGGCTAAAGCTGCCCAAGTCCATGTCAAATCTTGGGTCTTCATTGTAGACCGATGTCGGGGAAACGAAGGTGAAAATGAATGTACCTTCCACTCCTGCAGCGTCGAACGCACTGAGTTGTTCAACGATCTCCTTTGACTGCAAACTTTCGTCTCTGATATAGTGGCCGTCTATCTTCGGAATTATCTTGAGCATTTCGGCAAACGGTAAAGGTACAACAATTTTTTCCCCAAGATAATCATTCATCATTCCAAATACCACAATGAAGCCGCTTCCGCCAAGCAAATCTGCCCCACGGTAAGTGCAGCAACCGAACTCCCCGATCACAAGCGGCTTGCCATACGAGAGGCAACCCTCGACCACTTTGTCAAAAATCTTCTTTATCCTGACGTCTCGGTAAAGATCAACACCCACAAAATCGAATTGACCCCATTCAACCCTTTCAAACGGCACTGAAAAATACGTCAATTCACCATTGAATATCTGTTTGACAGAAATGCATGCTTTGGACAAGAAGGAGTTAAGCGGTTCATTTTGCTTCCCCGCTTGAATGTTCTTCCAAAACGTTGGATTATTCATTCTTTGCATGAAGTTCTCGCCCTCGACGATTCCTTGCATGAACAGCGTCAACTCGGAACCAACACTGAAAATCACCCTCCCCCCGAACTTGAGCCGCAATGCTTCCGCAACTTTCGCAGCTTGCAAAAGGTAGCCAAGTGTTTCTTCTTGACTTTTATCCCACATCTCTGGCGACAGCCAAACTTCCAACCCCTGAGCTAGCGCTTCCTCAGCGGCGATTTCAAGACGTTTCAGATCTAAGCCGCAGATTCTAACAGTATTGCAATGCAGATCGTTTTTGATTATGCCAAGTTCGCGCTTTACTTGCTTGAGGTCAAATTTGGGGCGCCACTGGCTTCCCATCATCACCCGGCCAACATCGTAGCAAACTCCTTTTCGATTCATTTTAAACACGCTCCTCGCAATCGGGTTTGAGCATGCGCAGGATGATTTTTGTGTCAGGAAAGTGCGTTTTTGCATCTTTCGGGTCAAGCATGGTGGCTCTTTTCATTAGGCCGTTAAAACAAGCCAACAAAGCAACCATAAGCTCGTCGGGGTTATCGTGTGCGATTTCTCCTGTTGATTGTGCTTCAACAATGAGTTGACGCATGGCGTCTTGGACAGCTTTGCCGTTTCTTTGAACCAACGCCTTAAGTTCCTTTGGCGCGGCTTCGTCTTCTAAGGCATTGGACATTATTTGGGTTATGCCTGGATTTTGGCGGTTGTTTTCTAAAATGTAGGTGATGAGGAGGGTTAGACGTTGGCTAGGTGTTCCTTTGATTTTGTTTATGCGTTCAATTGGTCCGCCCTCTGCTTCTGCAGCCTGCCTGACGAGGGTTGTGAAGATTTCTTCTTTGCTTTTGAAGTAGTGGTAGGCTAAGCCTTGGCTGATTTGGGCTTTGGCTGCTATGTCCGCCATATTGGCTGTGTGTCCTTTTGTTGCGAAAACTTGGGTTGCGGCGTTTAGAATTTTTTTAGTTGTTTCTTCTCTGATTTGTTGGTTTGCTTGTTCGTTGCGGGGCATGTTTCACCCTTCTATTGTTGATTGAATATTTATTCAACTAATAAACCTGCTTCCACCAACGGCAAAAAGCGCATATTTGGATCCTGAAAGAAGCTTATTTGGCTCATCTAGAAAAGACCTCCATCCATTTGAAAAGAAGCTTTTTTTTTCACAAACTACCAAAAATGAGTGGAAAAGATGAAGCGAGGATAACCACCTTAAGCGTCAAAATTAATGAGAATTGGGCGCGGCATGGATACCGACCAGTTTATATCGGTTCTCCGTCTGGTAGTTGGGCGGAGACTCTTTACATGGCTGTTCATTTAGTTCCTTGGGACCCATCTCGTAACTTGTTGGATGAGGCAAACCGCCTCTATGATGAAGCAGGAACCTTTGACTGCATACAGAAAGGCGACCTTGTAGCCATCAAACTGCATGTGGGTGAGCTCGGAAACCCGTATTACGTCCAACCATTTTTCGTCAACGATTTGGCGCGCAGGGTCAAGGAAGCAGGCGGAAAACCCTTCCTCACTGACTCTAGCACCCTCTACACTGGCCAACGCAGCAACGGTTATGACCACACAATTAACGCGTTGACAAACGGATTCAACAAGGCACCATTCTTCCCCGCTGACGGACTGAAAAGCGAAAACTACCGAACAATCCCAACTAAAGGCATACTCAATGAGATCGAGGTGTCAGGCATGATTGCAGAAGCTGATGCCATGGTAGTTGTTTCACACGATAAAGGTCATGAACTCAGCGGCTTCGGCGGAGCCATAAAAAACCTCGGCATGGGATGCACACCAGCAGCAGGGAAGTTGCGGCAGCACCGAGTTGTTGGGTTGTTGATAGATGAGTCTAAATGCGTTGGCTGCGGCAAATGTACAGTAATCTGCGCCCAGCACCTGCCCGAAATTATCGAAGGAAAAGCACATAACACTTCACCGCTTTGCATGCGTTGCCCGATGTGCAAGCACAGTTGCCCGATGGAAGCAATCAGCTTCATAGACCAAGACAATTTCTGCAAGGCTCTCGCTTCAGCCGCTTACGGAGTGCTATCTACCTTTAACCCGAAAAAAGTCTCCTTTGTCAGCTTCGCCAAAGACATAACTGCAAACTGTGATTGTTTACCGATGCCCGGCGAACCCGTCATGAAAGACATCGGAATATTCGCATCTAACTCAGTCGTGTCAATCGACGGCGCCTTCCTCGAATCGATCGATTACAAAATGTTTAACGACGCCTCACATGTCGACTGCATGTTGCAGGTTCAAGAAGCAAAAGCCATTGGATTAGAGGGCGAAGTCAAACCGAAGATAACAAGACTAGTCTAAGCCTATTCACTCTACCAATTGCTTTTGCTGCTGTGTTTTTCTCCGTCTTAAGAACAAGTAAACAGTGATTACAGCTACAACAGCCACAACGGAGCCGATAATCAAATAACGGGAAATTCCAGCAACCTCAGTCCAATTCTTGCCCAGGTACCATCCCAAATAAACTAGGACCGCATTCCACACGAGGCAACCTGCCGTGGTGAATAGGAGGAATTTTTTCAAAGGCATTTTAGCCGCCCCGGCGGGGAAAGAAAAAGTTGTTCGAAAACCAGGGACTAATCGACTGGCAAAGACAACTAGGCTGCCATGTTTGTCAAACCATTTCTCGGCGAGTTGCAGTTGGCCCGTTGACAAAATAAATTTTCCCAATATCTTGTGTTTAACGAGGGATTGGACGCCTTTTAACCCAATGTAATAGTCAATTAATGCACCAAATATTCCTGCCACTGTCGCTACTGTCACCACTATGTATGCGTTGAATTGCCCGGTGAAAGTCAGGTAGCCTGCGAAGGGAAGAATGACTTCGCTTGGGATGGGAAGTGAGCTTGTTTCAAGTAACATCAACGCGAAGATGCCTGGATACCCGAATGCACGCACTGTTGAAGTGACTCCGCGCACAATGGAAACAACGAAGCCGATAAGCGGTTCACTGGCTGGGGGATTACCTTCGAGAACTACGTCATCCAAAATATCTAGCAGAAAATAAAGAACAACGACGATAGCAATTGCTATGACGATTAACTGCGGCGCTTTCTTACGTAACTGCCCAAGTTTTAGAGATGACCCCAAGATAATCCGCTTAGCTTGATTTCTAACCTGAATACATTTTAGCCTATTTTAGCGTATTCCCGAAGCTTGAAAATTAGGTAGTGGAAAAAAAATAAATAATTTGTTCAGTTATTTGAGAAAAACCCTGCTATCAGATTCGAACCTATCGTCTTGGGGTCTAAGCTATGCCTGACCAGAACGACTTTTTTAGTAGAAAAATTGCAATTTTCCGGAGCATTTCTTTTGGGATTGCTCAATTTTTGTCACAAGTTTGCCTGCGAAAGCTGACAGAAGAGGTTGTTCATATTTTGCACAGATATATGTTTGTGTTATGAACCGTTATAACTGTCATGTGTCAAGTATTGCTAAGTCAGATTCACTAAATCAGATTCAAGAAATACGATTAATGTTGGAGCGCGAGGAAAATGGAAAAAACACTCATGATGGACAAAGTCTCTGAAGAATATAACTTACTATTGAAACAAATGTACCTGAAGGTAGTCTCGGAGCCAAATCACGACTGCCTCAAAAAGGGGGTCATCAAATGCCCAGAATGTAACGAGGAAATCCTCATGATTCCCTCGCTTAGAGCCATGAACGAGGCAATAGAGACCCATGTCAAAGTACACAAAGAATGCCTCAAAACAAACCCCATAATCATGCATAGCAAATCAATAAACATTCGTCTCGTCCTCGCGCAACAGGTCCTACTTCAAGCTTCAAGCAAATTCCAATAGAGCCGCAACGACGCACCCCGCGTACTGAAAATAAGAATTTCGTTCTAAAATGGGTTCAACAGCTATTATTTCGCTTAAGGTGAGTGCTTAAGTTTGTTGATGGCGATTTGATAGGTGACTACCGCAGAATATACGCCGTAGGGGAGCAAGAGAAGTGGACGGCGTAAGGCAAATTTTAGATCGCTGACCATGAGCTCAACGTGTTTTTTGGCGGTCCAAACGCTGTCTGCCCGAAAATGGATGCAGTGAGGTTCATAGACTCCTAGCACTTTGTAGCCTTTGTTGTCAATCCACGATTTGATGAATGCGTCCTCGTAAGTGTGCAGCTGATACGGTATCTTAATATCTTCTACGGTTTTTCGCCGAATCAACATGTCGTGGGTTCCGCCTCGCCGCTCAAAAATCTTCATCGTAACCCTTTCAAACAACGGCAAAATCTTTTTTCCTTTAAGAACCGACCAGATTTCAATTCCCCAGACAGCGCCCACATCTTCCCCGACGTGCTTTTCCGCTTCAGCAAACCAGTTCCTTGAAAGGACAACATCGCTGTCAACAAACATGAACCAGTCGCCCTTCACCAGTCGAATCGCCGTCTGCCTAGCGGTGGCTCTTGTCCCTTTTTCCTGAATGAATAAAACGTTGCCGTACCTTTGCTGGAACTGCGCCACAATGGCTGGCGTCGAGTCCGTTGAAAATCCGTCAACGACAATCAGGTTCTTTACAGGTACGTTTAGGTAAACTGAATTGATGCATTCTCTAAGCTTTGCGGCGCTGTTATAGGTGAGGATTGCGACGTCAATGGGCTCCATCTCGGTCAACCCATTTCTAAGAGCATTCTTAGTACCCCATTAAGCCGCAACATCGGGAGCAGATCGGGAAAACGCCGTTTTCGCAGCTTCTTAAAGCGCGCCTGAACTTGCGGTATTTTTCGCCATTGTATACGTCAAGGATAGGCGACTCTTGAATGTTGCCTGTGACGAAATCTGGGAAATCCCTACATGTGACCACGTCGCCGTTCGGCATTACATCCAACTGGAACCATGGCGAAACACATTTTTTGTAGCCGAAGAAGTTTTCGGGTTGAGTGTAATAAGTTCGGATGTCCTCAAATTTGAGGTCGGGCACGAAAAGAACGTTTCCGAAGTGTTTGTTGCTTTTTATTTCCTTCACTTGCTTTTCGATTGCCTCTATATCCAAGGTTGAGGTGTCACGGACGTAACCTTTCCAGGCGAATGGTGTTATGCCCAGTTTTTCATTCGCTATTTTCGTGTGTTTCTGCCCAATCCATTCTTGAGTGAACCACGAGTAATAGATTATGATGCCAGTGGGGTTTAGTTTTTCTGCTTCCCTTACGGTGTCGACTAAAGTGTATTGGTTGTTGCTGGAGATTGTGGTTAAGGTGAAGATCGAAGGTTTTCTTTTCTTTTTCTCTTTCTTTATCTTTTGAATAGTCGATAAGCCTTTGATTGCCGTGTCCATTGCGCCTGGGACTCCTCGGCATTTGTCGTGGATTTCTCTGGGGCCGTCGAAAGAGACGCATATCATGTCCCACCCGTTGTCAACGATGGTTTCAGCGTTTCGTTCAAGCCCGACGCCGTTTGTGACTATCTGAACCGTCAGCCCCTTCTCTTTGATGTAATTTACAAAGGGAACCAGTGATTCGTAAAGAAACGGTTCTCCGCCTGTTATGTAAACGTGAACTTTTTTGGATGCAACTTCATCAATTACTTTCTTGTAAACATCAACCGGGACCTCACCGGTGACTTTAGGTGTGTCGTCCCTTGCATTGTATCCGCTTTGGCCCCACTGAGCGCAGATCGCGCATCTGTGGTTGCAGCGATGCGTGATTCTCAGACTCAACAGCCAAAGCGAAGAACTGCTTCCATCCTCTTTTCCGTAGTCCAACTTCGACTTTACAAACTCTCGATAAGCACCTCTGCCAAAGCTCATAACCAGATGGGGGTTTGTGCAAACCGAGCCGACAAACTGTAGCGGAAGTCTTCTCATTAGTCCGTGCCTTAGTATGTTTTAGTAGTTAAATTTTACTATCATCCATGTCATTAGGCGACGGCCAACATTGGGGCATCGGTTGCTTCGTTTAGGTGAATTCTTTTCTTTCGAAGAATATCAATCCCAAAATTGCGGTGACGACAAGGTAAATGGCGATGATAACTAATCCTTCAGGTATTGTGGCGTTAAAACTGGTTATGGAGAAATTTCCTCTTGGGCCTAACGGCGCGCTGATGGGTCCGTGTTGCGGGAACGGCGAGGTTAATACGTTTCCTATTATTCCTGCGCCATAGGTTATGATGAACGAAGGCTCAACTCCAAGCAGTGGTAAGACAAAGCTTGACAGCAAATTGAACACGAAGAAGAACAGGATAACCGTCGTTATAATTGATATTGCGCTGCTTTTGAACAAGGAGCTAAAGAAGAACGTAACGCTAAGGACCGCTGCTAGGTAGAGTAAGGCAAAAACCAGTGATTCGCCGAATTGATACGGGATGGTTGCGCCCCAAAGGGCTGCGCCGGTTCCGACGGTGAAGACAGCGAAGACTCCGAACATTATGGCTGAGGCTATGAATGCACCTAACCATTTTCCAATGTAAATTGATGAGCGTCTTATTGGGTTTGGAACGCTGAAGTAACCGGTTTTGTTTTGGAATTCTCCCGATATGGCGTCGCCTCCGAAAAATATTCCAGACAAAATAATTATGAATGTTACCGCACTTCCCCAGTAACTGGAGTAAAAGTCTAAACTTGAAGTGTTGAATGCGCCTGGTCTAAAGTGAACTAGCGCGGTGAGAAGCGCCCCGATTATTATGGTGATTATGAATAAAACGAAGAACCTTCTTGACCTGAGATAGTCTAAGAAAGTGTATTTAGTTACGATTCCAACCTGGGCCATGCTGCCGGGCACTGTATTGTTTGACATTGATTGGTTTTTGCTCATGTTTATCACAACGTTGCAGTTATTAGTTTCAGATAAGCATCTTCAAGCTCGGAAGACGATGGTCTGTAGCTTATTACACCAAGGTTTAACCCGACCAAATCGCTTAAAAGTTTTCCCTGTGCTTCCAAGTCGCCCGTGAACTTGATGGTAAGGTTCTTTTCGTCTTTTTTGTTTACACTTACTACTTGCGGAAGATGCTCAATCGACTTAGTCACTCTTTCGTCGATTGGACGTGGGAATCCAACCTCCACTATGTTTTGTCCGCCGCCGAACTTGGAAGTTATATTAGTAATCGAGTCATATACCAAAAGTTTACCATGATCGATCATGGCTACTTCATCGCACACGTCTGAAACCTCACTCAAAAGGTGAGAACTCATGAAAATCAAACGCTTCTCAGACTTCAACCCTTTAATTATGTCCCTGACCTCAGTCATTCCCCTTGGATCAAGCCCCGTGGTAGGCTCATCTAATAGAAGAATGCTCGGATGGCTAATCAACGCCGCAGCTATGTTTATCCTCTGCTTCATTCCTTTGGACATCCTGCCGACTCTTTTATCCATCCACTCTTCCATTCTGACTTCCGCGACAGCAGTCTCAATGTTCTTCATTTGCTGGTCAGCAGGAATCCCTCTGATTTCAGCAATCATCTTCAATGCTTCTCGAGGAGTCAGTGACGGGTAGATTTCGGGGGTTTCAATAAGCGCGGCAACCGAAGCCAATGCGGTTTTTTTGTTGGTGTGAACGTTTATGCCGTTTATTAGGGCCTCTCCGGAAGTGGGACGGATCAAGTCAGTGAACATTTTAAGTGTGGTTGTTTTTCCCGCGCCGTTCGGACCCAAAAAACCGACGCATTTTGAGCCTTCGATTTTAAGGTTCAAATCGCAAACAGCCAGAAATGAACCGTACTGTTTTGTAAGCTTTACGGCTTCAATCGTTGGAACATCTGTCAATGGCATAAAGTCATCTCCCGAGCAGAAGGATCTGCCTAACTTATAAATTCTAGCCACAATTAAACCGAACTCTAACCCGGGTTTTCGGAAATTCAAACTCCGAAATGAATGTTTAAAAGATAAATATTGGGCAAAACAAAAAAAGATAAAGAAAGAAAAAGATGAGTAGTGGCTTATCTGTTGAATTTCAGTGGTCCCAGATGCTTTTCGTTTTTCCGTAGGAATGCGCTTTCTACGCCGGTGATTACAGCCATAACTGAAACTGCGCCTTGCAGTTCTTTGTCGACTCTTGCGCCCCAGATGATCTTTGTTTTCGGTGGTAGTGAACGTTTCATTATCTCGGCGGCTCGGTTGACTTCGGTCAGAGTTAGGTCTTCTCCACCTGAGACATGTATGAGCAATCCTTTTGCCTTGGTTACGTCTTCGATGTCGAGTAGGCGTCCGTTTAACGCTTTTTCTACTGCCTGTTCAACTCTTGTTTCGCCTGTGCCTTCGCCGATGCCTATTGAAGCTAAGCCTGATCCTGTCATGATTGCTTTCAAATCCGCGTAATCCATGTTTATGAGGCTTGCGGTTGTGATGGTTTCTGTTACTCCTTTTACGAATTTGCCGACTGTGGTGTTTGCTACGCCCAAGGCTTCTCTGAAAGGCAAGTTCCCAGCTACTTTTACCAGTCTGTTGTTGTCAATCACTACCACTGTATCGCATGATTCTTTGAGTCGATTCAAGCCTTTTTTCGCGGCGTTCATTCTTGCAGTTTCAACTTCGAACGGAAGAGTTACTACGCCTACAAGCAAAGGTGCCATCGCAGATCCAGCGGTCTTTCTATGTAGTGTCTCAGCTAAGCCTACGATTGATCCTGTCCCTGTGCCTCCGCCTAAACCTGCCACCATGAAGATGATGTTGGCTCTTTGTAATTCATGGATGACTTCGCCTGCTGTTTCATACAGCGCTTTTTCGCCTACCTCTGGGTAGCCTCCACTGCCTAAGCCTCTGGTCAGTTTTTCACCGATTAAGATTCTCTTATCTGCTTTGATGGTCAACAAGTGTGTTGCATCAGTGTTTACTGCGACTAGTTTACCGCCTGTGATTCCCTTTTCTTTGATCCATGTTATAACGTTGCATCCTGCCCCGCCAAGTCCGACGGCGACCAGTGTTGGTGCTGCCATTTTCGCGAATTTCGCTATTTTTTCTTCTTGTGACTCTATATACGGCGTTTCCGCATATTCGAACGGTTGTTGAGCTTCTATCTTTATACCCCCAATATTTTCCTATATCGTAAATCTCACGATATTAGAATATAAAGATTTTGAATTCTTATTCAAAATGAATATTTGTAGTACACGGCGACAGATAACTTATCTCGTAATATACCTTATATATGACTTTTATCCACAACCAAGTTAGGGAGAAGACCAAATGAAAAAACTAACACTCATGAAACGCTTCATGAAAAACTTCGTAGGAAAAAACTTCCGCCTAATTATAAAAGACAAAGACGGTACATTCAAAGTCCACACCATAGAAATCATGCAGAAAACCGACGACACCTGCCCAGCAAAAGACATCCCAGTAGGCGACTACTTCCTTCACCTTCGCGCGACAAACCCACAGGGGAATGACGCATCAATAGTTTGCGATTGGACAGACGAGCTGCTGAAAAACCTCATGACCAACTACAAAGACGCAAAAGATGCAAACTACTCGGAGATAACAATGTTCAAAGACCCTCAATCGGAAGATTCGGACAAGTGGCTCTTAACATGGGGCGATGAGCCCAGAGAACCCGGACAAACCTACACCCCAATACGATACATCAGCTAAAGTTATGGCAACTCCAAACTCACCTCCGCCATCAAAATTATTCTCCTTATATCCCAACACTTAGTTTCGACAAAAGAGAACCTATTGATCAAACCGAATTCCATCAACAAAAGAAATACCAAAAAACGTGTTAACTTGATTTTGAAATGAAAGCTTTTTCTAGTATCTTAGCCACCTTATAATAATCCCTGGCATGGAGAAAAAGAATGACAAACGTCCAAATAGAAAACAAAGAGGTGTCTTGGGAAGTCCTTGATGTTCCTGAATATGGAACCATTACGGCACCAAAGGACGGAGAAGTTCATTCTGCCGTTGTCTTTGTAGCTGGCAGTGGCCCAACTGACCGAAATTGGTGCTCACCCCTGCTGCCTGGAACAAACGGCAGCGCCAAACTGTTGGCTGAAGCACTCGCAATTCGCGGTTTCGTTACTCTGCGGTATGACAAACTTGCATCAGGACCATACGTTACAGAAAACATTCCTAGGCTTATCGGCAAAATAAGCATGCAAAGTCACTTGAAAGAACTCTCAGGCGCAGTAGAAACAATCATGGCTGAAGAAAACGTTGACAAAGACGGTGTTTTTGTGTTAAGTAACAGCGAAGGCGCTATCCACGCGGTGAACTATCAGCTGCAGGCAAAGGTCAGCCGTTTTAGAGGTCTAGTGCTAACTGGAGCCCCCGGTAGGTCGGTCGGGGACTTAGGTCGCAGCCAAATCTTCAGTCAAATCAAGCATTTGCCTAACGCCGAAATTCTCATGAAGCCTTATGACGATGCCATCGAGATGTTCTTGGCGGGTAAACCTATGGTTATTGATGCGTCTCTTCCGCAAGGAATAAAGTTGTTGCTTCAAAGCTTGGAGACTCCAGCCAACTTGCCGTTCAGCCGTGAATTATGGAATTATACGCTCTCAGAGTACATCGAAAAAGTGGCTGATCCGATGATAGTTGAAATCGGCAAAAAGGATATCCAGGTTGATTGGGAAGTAGATGGAAAGTTGCTGGAAGAGGCAACTGTCAAAAAAACCAATGCAACTTTTATTTATCCGGAAAACGCAAATCATGTCCTTAAGCATGAGGATACTCCGCGAGAACAACTCAATGCGCTATACGTAGCTCAGCATTACAATGCGCCAGACGCGGTACTTGACCGAGAAGCTACAAACGCTATTTTCAATTGGCTGAATAGTCAGATACAGCAGTAAACTCGGCTAAGATTATTTGGCTAATTCTTTTAAGAAAAATTTGGTGGGGCCGGCCGGATTTGAACCGACGACCTTTACCCAAGAACGGCGCGAAGCCGTTCTTTACGGGTTTCTCTAGACACGCTCCAGAACTTCGTCATTCCTCTGGGCGAGGTCAGCAAACCCGTTGCTTGCTTCTGGAGCCCGTCGTCATACCTGTCTAGACTACGACCCCACCGTGGTCTAGTCGAAGCAAATAAGTGAATTTGCAACAATAAAAGTTATTCGTTTTTCCAGAAGGTTCCCACTAAGAATTTGCGTTTTGGGGAACAAACCGTCTTAGTCTTTCAAGCGAATGCAGTTTTTCTTTTTCCCCGATTTTGGCTTCCTGCACAGATTGTTTAAGGATTTGGATTGACTCGTCCATTGCTTTGCGGTCAACTGGGTATGGGACGCCGTCTTTGCCGCCAAATGCGAAGCTGAATTTAACTGGATCTTCCCAACAGGGTTTTTCCCCGTAAACTAACTCAGCAACAAGTGCTAAGCCTCGGACTGTGGCTGGCCCCACGCCTTTTACGCTTAGCAGCTCCTCGTAGTTTCTGGGTTGAAACTCGTAAACGCGGTTCAAAGTGTCCCAGTTTATGTTTCTGGGCATGTTCAGGCTATATAGGGTTTGCCGCCAAGGATCATCTGTCCGAGGCATCCAATTCTGCAATGACGATTGGTTGATTGGTTTTGCGGCTGCTTGGATAAGATTCATGAGTTTACGGGTGGGTTCTTTTGCTAAGTCAACGGAGGCTTTTCTGGCGCCTGCACTGGTTTTCGACACCATGTTTAAGGCTGTTTGGCGCTTGGCATCGCCGACTATTGCGTTTTCGGGCTCAACCACGAAGTCGGTCACGTTTTCCGAGAGCCAATGATAGCGTCTTGCCGAACTGTCCAACTCGCACATGCCCTGCTGGATGACGGCCCATTTCGCTTCCCGAGTAACCAAGAAGGCGTGATGGTATAGCTGATACCCTGCTTGAATGGCAGTGTTATCAACTTTTGCAGCCATTTTACTGCTGTAAGTCAGCGCGTTGACGGTTTCTTCGGAAAAGCCAAATTTTTCGCCTGCCTCCGCTATGTCGTTTGGAGTTTTTTTGGAGGTTTTGCCTTTGCCGCCGCAGATTGCAACGCCGTGTTCTTCAGGGGTAATCGCAGTTTTGAGTATGCCTGTCACGACTGTAGTTACTCCGCTGCTGTGCCAGTCGTAGGCTAATACGCAGCCGAACGCTTGGAACCAGTACGGGTCAGAGAGACGTTCGATAAAAGTTGTTGCGCCGTACTCGTCAATCATGATGTCGGCTATTTCCTTGGCTAACTTACGCATACGCACTGTAAGCCAGGATGGCGCTTTTCCACCGTGAAGAGGAAGGTTCGCAAGTCCAGTTCTATACATCACGTCACAAGTCTCTGATGGATCGCCATATGATATATGGGTTTTTTCCATTAACCTAGCAAAACGAAAGAAAAATGGTTAGAGAAAGCCTCTCATTTTAGAAGGGTGGTTAGGTGTTCCCTGTTAATTGCAGGAGCTGCTTCTTTGTCAATCCTTCACCTGGCTCAGCATCAAGGCGCTTGTCTACTTCGCCCTTTTTGAAAAGCAACACCGTCGGGTAGTAATCAATTTGGTATTTGTCGCATAAATCCGGTTTATCGTCGATCAAAACAGTCATGCATTCGTCCGGGTGGCGCTTTGCATATTCCTTGAATATCGGCAAAAATTGCTGTGAAAAATGGCACCACGAAGCATAAAAAAGCACGTATGCTTTGTCTTTTGACTTAACCGTTCGTTCAAAGCTGTTATCAGCCATTCATTTTCACCTCTGTTCTCTGTCTTCCTCTTCTGGATAGTGGCTGCTGTCGCAAAAGGGCTTGTTTGTTGATTTTCCGCATCGGCAAAGGGTCACCCGGTTTCTCACCTCATACAGTTTTCCGTCTGCGGAGTAAACAGGAATCCCACCACGAACCCAATAAGGCCCGCTTACATCTTTAGCAGGATCCTCAATCACGCCGATGGATTTCTCAAGCTTTGGCTCCAACGCCACGTTTGTTTTTTTGTCGTAAGCAACAAGTCTGCCAGATGGGCAATCAGAACAGTTTTCGCTGACGTTTTTCTTTGCCTCAGGAATATTCGTTTGATGGATAACATTCCAAACGTCTCCTCCTCTATGGCAGAAACGTGCCGAAGCGCAAAGAATAACAGCATCCCTGAGCAGCAATTCGGGTCCGTCAATTTTCTCCGCCATCTTTTCGAAAGGTTCATTGTCGCTTGCTTCAGCGCCGTCAAAATTGATTTTTAAGTGGCTGCTGTCGCAAAACGGCTTTTTCGCTGATTGCCCGCATCGGCATAAAAGGTAGTTTTGCGTCGTCTTTAGCCGCTCTCCGAAAATCCACTGAACAGGAGTGCCTGTACCATCGCATTCGATTATCGCGGGGAACAAAGCGTCTACTCCAGATACTAAGTAAGGTCCATTTTTCATTACCGTAATCTTCTTGTCAACGGACTTGTCTAAACCAGCTTCCAAACTTCGCGCCTCACATTAATTTCACAAAACTCTTGTTTAATCAATAAAAATGTTAGTAATAAGCTTACGTTGATCTAATTATGAAAGTTCGCTTACTTCGGCATGTCTGATTTGTCGTTTAATCAATCCAGCAAAAACCTTGTAGGCTTGCTTTAACGGAATCCGGTACCCCTTATCCCTAAATGACATGTCGAGCAGGTTGTCTACCCAGCGTAGACTGTGTTCAGCGCATAGAAACATCAGTTCCTCGTGAAGCTTGTTAACTTGAGTTTCTCTGAACCACTCCTTGTTTTTTAGTCTGCCTAACGGAACAAAGAAAAGCGGCACGATAAGGCTTCGGCAATCTTTAACGTCCTCCAGCAACTCCATCGTTTTTATGACATCATCCTCTGTTTCATCAGGAAGTCCAACGATAAGCGTTGCTACAGGAATCAAATTGTGGTCATGCATTATGCCAAAACCCTGGCGCGCGACCTGTGGCCATTCTTCGGCTTTAAACGGAAAGGCTTTCGCAGGCATGATTTTCTTGGCAAGTTGCGCTGAACCTGTTTCGAGACCGATTTCGGCTCCCCACCAAGCTTGCTTCTGAAGAATAATGTCTGAGAGTTTGGCGACCAACTGGGGTTTTGACGCGACAGCAGCGAGGGAACAGTGGCTCCAGCTTATCGTGTTCACTTTGCTCATAACTGTCTCGTGAAGCTTCAGGAGTTTTTCGTCGTTCGGCACTGCGTTTTGGGAACCGTATAACATGACGTCTTCTGAGTGCAGACAGATAACCCTCTGTTTGCCATCAAGATTAACTGCTAATTCCCGAATTATTTTGTCTATGGGATACCATCGTAGAGGTCTTAGTGTGACGTTGCAGAATTCGCAGCCTCTACAGCATCCGCGGCCCAGCTCGACTAACCCGTTTATAGACGGATGGACGATGTCTGGGATTTCCTCCATTTTTGGTGCGTCCTTCCCCGGGATTTCGAAGTGAGGTGGCAGCGGTTCGCCCTTTATAGCATCTTTGAAGAGTTTCCCTATTACGTTTTCGGCCTCTCCTTCTACAACGCAATCAACGATTTTTTTCTCAACTAACTGTGGTCTGTAACGGAACTGCCATGCGCCAGGTCCGCCCACAATTATTTTTGCACCGTTTCGTTTTGCTTCTCTGATAAGCGGACTTGTAACTAACCCTTGAAAGTGTCTTGCCAAAAATGGTTCCTTTTGGAAAAGCGCAGCTAACGTGGTTGAAGCGGGACCGAATCCGAAGGGATCCATGGTGTGGATTCCGATGACTTTCGCGCTTTTTACGTATTTTCGGAGGTGCTGCGGGCTGATGGTTAGAACGTTGAAGCCTTCTTTTAGTAGTTGAGCTTCGATTTTTCTTAAGCCATAAGGCGCAGCAGTCGGTAGCCCTCTGTTGGCTTTTATGGGTGGAAAAAACAGGTAGCTGTATAGTACATCTGGAATGAAGTTGGATGGGGCGCATGTGCCGAATCCTAAAAACTGGTTTCCGTGGTAGTTGCTCATTAGAGTTCTGTCAGCAACTAAGACAACTTCTACACCGTTGTTTGCCATGCGAAACCATCAGTTTAAACCAATTTAGGGATTGAATAGGTTATTCTACTTAGCATGTGGAGTAATTAAGTTATTCTGTTGTATAGAATAAGCCTTGAAGCTGCATAATACTGTTTAGTTTCTATCGTGGAAGAATAGTTGGTTTGCGGCTCCTTGTAGATGATGTTTCGGATTTTTGTGGCAGCATGTTCTTTCCCATTATGATGTCCCTTTAACGAGCTAGACAATCGTTAAGGGTTTATACGTCGATTGTCGATTTGGGGTTGCTGCAACTACAACCAATGTTTACATTATTTCAGTTTTTATGCGGTGATGTTTATATATTTCTTGATTTAATAAACAAACGTCAAATATACCGTTTGGGGCGTGAGAAATTTGGGTACAAAACCCAAAAAAACTCCGAAGAAAATGTTGGACTCCGTCGATGATCAAATTATACGCGCATTGGAAGACGATTCCCGTCTGAGCCTACGCAAGTTAGCACAAAGAGTCGGTTTAACCCCAAACATTCTGCACAAACACCTTGAAACGCTCGAGCATGACGGCATAATCCTTGGATATGTGCCCGTAGTTGACTCAGCAAAAATGGGTTTAGCTCTCACAGCCATAATCATGATCCAGATCGAGGGAGGACACATCCGAGAAGTAGAAGAAGAAATAGCAAAAGAAACCAATGTCTCCTCCGTATACGACATAACAGGGGAGTACGACGCCGTCGTTTTCGCCAAGTTCCAAGACAACCCAAGCCTCAACGCTTTTCTAAAAAAACTCCTCGGCGACCGATTCATAAAAAGAACAACAACCCTTGTTGCACTCAACGCCGTTAAAGAATGCAGCAAAGTGATTTAGTCTTTCGGTCTTTTAATTTTCTTATGTAGGTTTTTTCGTCGTTTGCTTCGGCCATAACATTTGTTATGCTTCTAGGTTTTTTGAAATTGTAAAGTTTAATACGTCTTGGCTTTTATTGTCTTAAGGGAGACGGGTTTGGGTTGAAGAGCATCAAGGGCATCTTGGTTGTTGGCGAAAAAAATATTTTTGGCGAGTTAGCCCAGTTGGTTGACATAGCCATGGAAGCTAACGCTCTTTTGGGAAAAATGTTCAAAATGAGCCCCACGGACAACGAGTTGACTGAAGCTCTGCGTGGAATCCAGGCGCTTCAGAAAAAAGCGGGTGACGTTGGCTTCAAAATGAACGAGGGCATCACAGGTGGCGCGGTCAGCCCCAATGTTATCGATAGCCTGCTCAGGTGCGACATAATAATCGGCGATGTAGTTCACACCTGTCTTCACATCAGCCGGGAACTTGCAAGAATGGCTGAAGCCTATTCCGCCGGGCTTGAAATGCACCACGCCGACTGGGACTCTGTGTTTAAGAATATGCTCGAACTTATAGAAAAATCACTTTCAAAGCTCAGGCAGGCCCTTTTCTCTTCGGATATGGCTGAGATTTTCAGTCTGCACAAGGAAATACAAGTTTTAGAGGAGCAGGGCGACGATGTTAAGGACCTCGGCTTTGATAGGTTGTACAGCATTGCCCCGCAACTCCATTACCTTGAATTTTACCACTACCAAAAAATGCTTCATAACTGCGAAGACATTTTAAACGACTGCTCAGACTTCGCCTCTCTGATAGTGTCTGTGGTTACATCAATCCTTAAGTGACGCTCCGATGATTTGGCTTTCTTTTGCAGTTGTCATCTTGACCTTCGTTGCCGTGATGCTTGTTGCAGGAAACAACCTGTCTGCATGCGTAGGCCCCGCCATAGGCTCGAGAATCATAACTAAAAGGTTCGGGATGCTGCTTGGCGCCGTAGGGTTTTCCATAGGACTTTTAGCTCAGGGTGCTGGAATGATAAAAACAGTCGCTAGGCTTTTGCCGAGCGGTGCCATGCAGTTTCGCGCTGAAGCCTTGTTAGTTGCCATATTAATCTTTGTTATCGCCGACTTGATTAGGGCGCCGATGTCTGTTAGCATGTCTCTCGTCGGAGTGCTTGCAGGCCTGTCGGTTGCCGAGGACACATTTAGAAGCGGCGCTTACGTGTCTGAGGTTGCCCTAATGTGGGTTGCGGCCCCCATAATCGCTATAGCATTCTCGTTTTACGTCCTCCGCTTTATCAATAGACGCAAACCGAAGAACTTTTGGCATAGGCTGCAAATCTACAAGATTCTACTCATTGCTTTGGCGCTTTCCACCTCGTATGTATTGGGAGCAAACACCATTGGCTTGATAGTTGCCACGGGAGGCTTTGACTTGCCAATTGTAGCTTTGGCTGTCGTAGCAATTTTCATCGGTGCTTTCTTCTTGAGTGCGGGTGAGATTCGCAGAGTTTCGGAGGAGCTTTTTCTCATGCGGTACCCCAATGCAACTGTGACTCTTTTGACTTCCACGGTTCTTGTAGAAGCGGCTACCCTGCTGAGAATTCCGCTGTCAAATACCCAAGCGCTTTCGGCGTCGGTTCTCGGTGCGGGGATTTCGTATAAGTCGAAGTTTGTTTCTGTTAAGCCTTTTCTTATTATAGTTTTGAGCTGGGTGATAGCGCCGTTGCTTAGCTTTTCGATTGGGTTGTTGCTGGGCAGAACTCTAGACGCTGTGTTGATTTGTTGGGCGATTACTTTTGACATGTTTAGCGTTTAGACATTTTATTGTGTATTATTTTAGTTTTTCATAAAAGTTATGAACAAATATTAACTAAGCTTATATTTGGTTGAACGCCTTATTGCTACACTTGAATTGGTGTTACAATTGAAGAAAGCGACCAAAGAAACTGAACGAAACTTTGAAGAGCAAGTTATCTTGGACTCTCGAAGACAACCTCATAGCATCTTTCGAAAAAGAATTTTCAAGAAAAAATAAGCAAACAGAGTGCACTCCTAATTTATAAGCTCGCAGTTTTGCTTTTGGAAAGTTGAGGCATTCAGAGATTTTTTTTGTTTGTGTTTTGGGTTCTTTTTTTGGTTTGAGGCTTGGATTGGTTGCAACTGTATGCTATAATATGCCATAATATGCTATAAAGCGCTAAAATATGCTATTTTAAGCTAAAAAACGCTAGAATATGCTAGAAAAGGATAGAAAAGACAATGTGAGTCAACAGAGGGGAAGAGGAAATTCGAGCTTTGGGATGTTTTGGGTTTTTTCGCGTTTTTTTTTCCGCTAGTGTTTTGAGTTGCTTTCATGCTGGGAAGCTTGAATCACTTGTAGGTTGCGTCCTAAAACGTCGCCAAACGTCAGGTACCGTCATAAAACGTCACTAAACGTCAACAAAAATTAACATGCGACCACAGACGTCAATTAACAGCGTTATAGTGTTTAGAATTGGACGATTCAAAAAAAAAGGTAGAAAGACCCAAAGAAGGGGGTCAGTCTTTTTTCCAGAACATTAGAGTTCCGGATTTGGCAGCCTTCTTAGGCTCGCTCTCGTCCTCATCTTTGCCTGGGAACGGGAACAAACCGGAAGACTTTGATTTTGAGTTAACCCGGAAATAGATTAACCCTATTGCTAGCCAAATTGCAGTGCCTGCTATAGCAAAGATTCCTTCTTGCGCCGAAGCCCCTCCGCCAGCAAAGCTTAGGTACACAATAGTGGCCATCATAACTGCGTTAGCCGCGAATCCTGCGATTGGAATTACTCTGCGTTTCAATATAGACGCTCTCTCTTTAGTGAAGGCGATCAATGCAACAATGTTTGTTAGTGCATACAGCAGGAAGGTGCCAAAGTTAGACAGCAAAGTAATGGATGTTAAGTTCGTGATCGTCAGTACTCCGAAAGATCCTATGGCGGCTGCGACAGCGGTCATTACCCAGATTCCAATGGCTGGAGTCGAGTACTTTGGGTTTAGCTTGCTAAGGTGATAAGGCACTTCAGTATCTCGGCTTATAGCGTAAGTTACTCTAACACCGGTGTTCATGCATGCAAGCGTAGTTCCTAATATTGCGGCGGCAACAATGGCGGCTATTATTAACTCGAGTGTGAACCCGTTGCCTCCGAGGAATACGTTCCCAAGGTTTCGAACCATATCTCCGATGGGAGCGCTTGAAACTGCAGCAGCACCAAATCCTGAGAACACCTTGCCGTTTTGCGTTACTGTATAGCTACTGTTCATCCATGCCTCAGCTCCGAAATATTCGAACAGATACGCGAAGGCTCCTTGAATAACCAATGATAAGATGATTGCTTTTGGAACGACCTTGGGGTCTTTGGCTTCTCCGGTATAAGCAGTCGCGGATTCGAACCCGACTAGCACTAAGATAGCAATGGTCGCTTGAAATAGCACGAAGCTGATGTCATGAGGTGTAACTATTCCGCCAAGGCTAATGAACGTGAAACTTACATGTTGAGGGTTCGTAAGACGGAACGCCAATGCCATTCCAGTGATGACCACCAGCATCCCGATTTGAACAATGTTCAGAAGAAGGTTCGTTCTTGTTGATCCTTGAATCCCGCGATAGGCTATTGCGCCTGTAACAACCGCAAATACGCAAGCAATGGCAATTTCCCCTAAGGGTGAGACGCCGAAACCGAGTACAGATAGGATCCATGTGAGCAGGATGGACATTGCTGCGACCATGACCCCTGGATAGACCCAGTAATAGAGGTGAGAAATCCACCCGACACCGAACTTTGCGTTTCTAGCCGAAGTGTTGCTGGCTCCGTTGTCTAGTAAGGCTCTTTGAGCGAAATAGTACGAACTGCCTGGACCGGCGTCGGGGTATCGTCGTGCTAGCCACGAATAAGAAGCGGCAGTTAGGAACGCCAAGATTAATGCTATTGTGAGGCCAAAAAATATGTCGTTGGCAGTTGAAGCGCCAGATGGCGAGGTCTGGGCTGCGTTTATCTGAAAAGTGAGCCATAAGAATGCTCCTGGAGCTATTAAGGCCATGGCGTTTATTGTGATGCCGCCTAGGCCTAGAGTTTTTTGCAATGCCGGTGACTTTTGCGTCTGTTCACCTGTGGAGTCAGTAGGTATCTAATTTCCCCCCTTTAAGTGGCAAGCTGAAAATAGCGGAAAATAGTTTTTCGATTTTGACAACTAATGTTTTGTGCTTTCTGCTTGTCTCTTTTACATTTGGAGATTCCATTTCCTTTTTCATCTAGAAACACCGAACTTTTAGTAGATATGGCAAATCTAGTGAATATAAACTTGGTTAAGATTTGTTCATAATAATTATGAATAACTGTAAGTATTTTCATTATATTAATAAATTAATGCATAAAAAGTCATTGAAAGATGTTTCTGTTGAACAAAATAAAGAAATTTCTTGCGGGCAAGGCAAGAGGGCAAAACATTACGGGCTTCCTTTGAGAAAAACCTTCAAACGACCTCAAATTCTGAAATCCATTGCCTCGCCTCCGATTACACAAACATTTCGAACAGCAATCAAGATTCTCTTTTTTATGCTCCTTCGCAGTCATGTTTTAATATTTTCAATAAAAAAAGCGCCATTGGCGATATTTATGGGGTGCGAATTTTACGGCATCACTTGATTTTTAGCTGTAACCGAATTTGGTAGCCAATCGTCGCTATTGACCCCATTATGACACATGTCCAGACTACATCCACTAATCCAAACATTTTTCCACCAGATTCCAATTTTATTGAACGATTTCTAAGGAGAAAGCATCCTATATAAACGTAATTGTGAACCGTTCATAACTTTTATGAAAAATAAAAAAGCTGTGCAATTGGAGAGAATGAAATTAGACGTTTGGCTGTGTAATTTCTATTTGCTTGGACACTTGGTCCGGTCCAATTCGTTCTCGGTTCGGGCACTTCAATTTTCATCCTCAAAACCCGAAGTGGCCACCTCTCATAAAATAAATGTGCTTTTTAGTTGTATCAAACAAGCTCACGCCAATTATTTATTTCACACGAATTTTCTTTTGTCATTTTGACGCTTGTCGATGTTTTATGAAATGTTATGAACAAATCACAACTTTATTTATATTTAGCTGAGCAGATAACTAACTTACGTAAAAACGGTGAAAATATGTTTGGACTATTAGATTTAGCTTCAATCGGTTTAATCTTTGCTTCATTCGCTATTATAATGTACAACATCAGATTAGAGCTCAAAATCAAAGCATAATACACGAAATATGTTTTGTGCACTTTAAATCACAAAGATGAGAAATATGGAATTCAAAAACATACACGAAGCATTGAAATATATTAATCACCGAGCGAAAGCCTATCCGAGTGAAATAGACTACTATTCATCGGAAGAATACAGAAAAGTTTATCCTGAACTTTGTCGCGTAAATCGCTTATTGCAAGCTGCTTATAATGTTCGTCATGAAAGTGGCAGCGTGCCCTTGCGCTAAGATTCTAAAGCACATGTTTCTAGCCGACGGCTTTAAAGAGAAAGGAGAAATAGTAACATTAAATGCCATACTCTCACTACACTAATCTGGAAGAACCGATAAGCTGGAAAATGAAACGCATTTTCTCGAAAAGTTTTCTGAAGGACATAATATCAAGAAAAGGCAGCGCCAAGGAATGCGATAAAGCCGTCGCCTCATTCGTCTTGATGTGCAAAGTCAACCGACCAAAAAATTACTTAAGGATTTAAGAGGATCGCGCATTAGACAATAGTTCGGTTGGCGGAGTATATTTGGAAAAAGCTGCTTCTTTACAAATTTACGAGGTCTTCGACGATCTAGGGACGTCACCAAATGGTTTGTCAAGCGAAGAGGCAAAAATTCGCCTGACTAAAAACGGCTACAACCAACTTTCCGAAAAAAAACAATTACCCTTTATTCATAAATTTATTAGAAATCTTCGGGACTTATTCGGCATTTTATTGCTCGTTGCAAGCATATTATCTTACATAAGCGGCAGCCCGGAACTCGCATTAATCATACTGGCTGTTGTTTTCGTAAACATTTTTGTAAGTTTGTTCCAAGAGTCCCGTGCAGAAAAAGCGATGGCAACTCTGAGAAGCTGGATGCCTGAGTTTGCCAAAGTAATTCGAGACGGAGAGCTTAAGAAAATCTCAGTCAGAGAAATCGTTCCCGGAGACATTATATCTCTTGATGAAGGCGACCGTGTGCCGGCAGACGCACGCTTAATCGAGGCTTTTGACTTGTGGACCAATAATGTCCCCTTGACCGGCGAATCGGAGCCGCAGCCGCGTGTTGCTGAATCGGTGCAAGTTGTAGAGAAAGCCTACTTGTACGCGCCTAACCTCGTGTTCATGAGCACAAGTGTCGCCAAAGGTCAAGGGAAAGCAATTGTTTACTCAACAGGAATGAATACCCAGTTTGGAAAAATCGCTAATTTAACTCAGACAATCCATGAAGAGGAAAGCCCGCTTCAGAAAGAAATCGCTTTAACAGCAAAGTATGACTTCATAATTGCTATTGGCGTTGGCGCATCATTTTTTGTCGCTAGTTTTCTGTTTCTACACGCAACTTTGGCGACAAGCATTTTCTTTATGATTGGTGTAATGGTTGCTTGTGTTCCTGAAGGGTTACAAGTCACTGTGTCGAGCGCCTTAGCTATCAACGTTCTAAAGATGGTCAAGCAGAACGTTTTAGTAAAACGGTTATCAGCCGTCCAAACCTTAGGCAGCGTTACCGTAATCTGCACAGACAAAACAGGCACGATAACAAAAGGCGAAATGACTGTAAACAAACTATGGGTTTACAACTACGTTGTGGATGTTTCCGGTTTAGGTTATACGCCTGAAGGAGACTTCACAACAAACGGTCAGCCATTGCAAGAAGGGCAAACGGATTCACTAGAGAGGCTCATGGAGATTGCCGCGCTCTGCAACGGTGCAAAGTTGGATCCACCTTCGGATAGAAACAAAAATTGGGGTGTGATAGGTGATCCTACCGACGGGGCTTTGCTCGTTGCGGCACTTAAGTCGAATGTGAACGTCCAGGATGCTCTGGACAAGAAACCCATTGTGCATCTTTTGCCGTTCAGTTTTGAGCGAAAACGAATGAGTACCGTGCATAAATTGAACGGTGATTTCTATATTTATACGAAAGGTGCTCCCCGAAACATCTTAGATATATGCAACAGAGTGCTTGTGGGCGGCGAAATTAAAGAATTAGACGAAGAAAACATGATGCTTGTTGAATCAAGGATTCGCGAGTTTGCGAATCAAGGCTTGCGAGTCATAGCTGTAGCGTATAAGGTGATACCCAAAAACCAATACAGCAAAGACGAAGCAGAGGAAGACCTAATTTTTGTCGGCTTAACTGCGATGCGCGATCCTCCCAGAGTGGAAGTTAAAGAAGCCGTTTTAGAGGCAAAGCAAGCAGGAGTGAAAACCGTAATAATCACAGGTGACTATGGACCAACCGCTCAAGCTATTGCCCAAGAAGTTGCAATTGCCTCGAGGGACTGTTGCCAGACTATTCGGGGCGTAGACTTGGAAGATTTAAGCGACCAATCAATCATAGATGAAGTTCGCAAAGGCAACGTGATTTTTGCTCGTGTTTCGCCTGAACAGAAACTTCGCATAGTTACAGTGCTCAAAAAGAGCGGAGAAATCGTCGCAGTAACTGGTGACGGAGCAAATGATGCGCCTTCGCTTAAGGAAGCTGACATCGGAGTTGCTATGGGTGCTTCAGGCACAGATGTTGCTCGTGAAGCCGCCGATATAGTTTTGCTCAATGATAGTTTTGCTTCCATCGTCAAAGCAATTGAATCAGGACGAGCTATTTATGAAAATATTCGCAAGTTTATTGTTTATGTATTTTCGCATAACTGGGCTGAACTGATTCCTTTCATACTTTACGCAGTGTTAGGTATTCCTTTGCCATTGCTTGTGTCGCAAGTGTTAGCTATTGACCTTGCAATTGACGTTATTCCTTCTTTGGCTTTAAGTCGTGAACCTCCTGAAGAAGGGATTATGCTGGAGCCACCCCGAAGCATTAAGGAGAGACTGTTCACCCGTAAGGTGCTACTCCGTTCAGTGTTCATTGGGGTTATCATTGCCACAGGCGCTATGATTGGGTGTCTTAATGCTTGGACTGCGGGTGGCTGGCACTTTGGAATGGCCTTAACAAGTACAAGTTCATTTTATACTAGCGGAGTTTACGCAAAAGGTGTAACTATGACTTTTGCTGGCATAGTGGTAGCTCAAGCGGGCAACGTTTTGGCATGTCGGACCAGCAAGCAATCAATTTTTAAAACAAGCTTGAAAACAAACAAGTGGATAATCTTTGGCATCGCCGCGCAAATTGGAATTCTCGCACTACTTATCTATGTTCCGTTTATGCAGCACATCTTTTCAACAACAGCCTTATCCCTAAGCAATTGGGCATTTTTAGTGTTACTGGCTGTAATCGTTGTTTTTGCAGAGGAAGTCAGAAAGTTCTTCAGTCGCAAATTCAGTAGAACCAGTGTTGAAATGCTTAAACTGCACGACCACACTTAAACAAATGAACATAGCCCATGCAGTTTAAGCCAATTAGCGGTTGATTGGAGCTGAAGCAGCAACTCCTGTGTGAGACTCTGATGTGTTCGATCGCGCGGTCAAACTGAAAACAGATGTCCATGTTTTTGGCGTATTTTGTCATAAGTTTTTCATTTTTCATAAGTATTATGAACAAATCTCAATTACGTTTAAAATTAAGTCATGGGCTGGCCATAGATTAAATGGTGAAAAAATGTTTGAAGCAATCAAAATGACGTTTATCTCAGGTAATTTTGCTTTCAGATTTTCTCTACTTGAAATAAGACTCAACTCAAAAACAAAATATACTAAAATAAATGGTGGCACAAAATGGACTTAAACGACTTCTATTTTAAACTGCCACTGCAAACCGAGCCAATAATAGATGATACGACATTACGCGATGGCATTCAAATGCCTGGCCTAGCAGTTGGGCCCAAAGAGTCCGCAAAAATAGCTCAACTCTTAGAAGAAATTGGTGTCGAAAGAATCGAATTATTCCACTATCAAGAACCCGACAAGAAAGCTGTTAAACTCATTTTGGATCTGAATCTTGACCTGCGTGTCGCGGGCTGGTGTCGAGCTTTAATGGAAGATATTGATAGCGCTGTAGCATGCGGGTTTAAGGAAATCGGAATTTCTCACCCTGTGTCTGATTTGCATTTTAAGGCGAAGTGGCCAAAGAAAAATAGAGCGCAAATCTTAGCTGACATGGTTGACGTTGTCGAGTATGCGGCTAAAACATGTGGCTTGCGAACGTTTGTTCACGGCGAAGACAGCACGAGGGCTGATTGGAACTTCGAGAAAGAATTTATAAATTCCGTAGCTGGCGCCGGAGCCGAATGTTACCGAATCTGTGATACTGTCGGTATTGGATTATCTGACCCAACTGCGTCCCTACCCAACGGAATACCTGCTAAAGTAGTGGCTATCAAGAAAGAAACAAAAATGGGTGCAATTGAAATCCATGCACATGACGATTTTGGAAATGCCGTTGAAAACACCATGGCGGCAATTAAGGCAGCTTCAGGAGTATGGGACAAAGTTTACGCCAGCACAACCTACCTTGGCATCGGCGAACGTGCAGGCAACGCAGAAACAGAAAAAGTCCTATTGAACTTATACTTGCATCACGGTGTCAAAAAATACGAGGGCAAAACACAGACATTAAAGCGAACCGCCGCGCATATCGGTAAAGCAACTGGCTACGTTGTTCCGCCTAACAAGGCAATTGTCGGCGACTACGGTTTTGCGCATGAATCAGGAATTCATACGCATGGCGTTTTAAGTGATCCTTGGACTTACGAGCCATACCCTCCCGAATTAGTCGGAAACGAACGACTCTTAACAATTGGCAAGCAGTCGGGCAAAGGCATAATCAAACATAAAATAAACGAGTTAGCAGGTCATGAACCAGACGACCAAACAGTAACTGTAGTGGTCGACAAAATAAAGGAGATTTATGCAAATGGCAGACGCGCATCGCTTAAAGAGGAAGAATTCAGAACAATCCTTCGTATACTAAAAATTCAACCAGAAAATAACCACTTCGCATTTCTTTAATTTTTTCTTGAATAAATGATAAAAAAAATTAGCCTCGATCAATAATGCTCTAACCAGAAATAATTTAAATTCATAATTATTCTTAACACGTGAGAACTTATCTCAAATCGCTTTATATTTTATTCGTGCTCTCCATTTTCAAGCAAATAAAAGAGCCTAAGGTGTGGGATTTCCAAATCAAACATACCCTTTAGCAATTAAAGCATTTGCGGCGAACAATAACAAAAAACAGGTTGAAAATGCAGTCACTAACGAAATGATGGCAAAAGCCCAAATTAAGTTCCCTCTACAAACGCCTTCATCAAAAGAGGAGTTTTATTATAGGCAGATATTTGACGGCTATTTCACATGTCCAAATGCCGCATTAACTGTTCCTGCAGGTCCAACAATTGCCCGCTCTACCCCAACAGCCTTTAGATGGAGCAAAGAATTTGCCAAAATGGCTGATCCATCAGGCAGATCTATCAAAGTTCACAAACGACCCTTAAATGGACGCAATGTGCAATAATCCAAATTCTCATTCCCACAATTCACAACTGAAATAACTTTTCTTTCTTCGTATCAATTTTAATTAGACACTGTGAAAACTCTTCGCAACAGTATTTATTTCTGTTTTTTCTGGGTCATCCATTAATTTTAGTTTCTTTTTTCAGGTGTTTGTAAAAAAAAATAAAGTTTGAAAAGTTTTGTTCTCTAGGCGTTTGCTCTTAAAACTACATCGGTGATAGTACGATGGATGTTTCTGTCCGGGTTACGTTTGGATCTTTTTCGATTATTTTGTAAACTACTTTGTTTATATCTTCGAGGCATGGCGCTTCTAATATTACGATGGCATCGTACCTGCCGAAGATAGCGTCGGCAACTAAGGTTTCTTTGACTTCTCTTAATCTTTTGACTACTTCTAATGATGTGCCTAGTTTTGTGCTTAAGAGTATATAGGCTTTCATTTTTGTTCCTCTGTGTTTTTCTTCTTGATTTATGGAGAATATACTTCTTTGACATATAAGTCTTGTTTAGACATCTGTTTAACTTTTATGAAAAGTTATGAACAAATCACAACTTCATTTATATTTGGCTGGGCGACTATCTAAGCAAGAACTAAAACGGTGAAAATATGTTTGGGATAATTGATTTGGCTTCAATAGCTTTAATCTTCGGTTCATTTGCCTTTGTAATGTACAATATCCGGGTAGAACTCAAAATCAAAGCATAACACCAAAAATTAACTAGAGCAATAGAGCCTTATCTTTGAATCTGAACACGCAAAATACCCAGAGTGCCTTTTTCCGGCTCATTAGACTGATGGCCAAGTTTCTCTAATTTTTGGGATGAGGTATCTAATTAGATTCTTTTCTTCTATCTATCAATTAGTAAATATATGTCTAACTTTTCATAATATTTATGAACATATCTTAAATATATTTTAATTCTTGTATACATAATTTTTAATAAAATTCAAGTTGTTGAAAATATGAAAAAAGTCAATCCAAAAAAGAAGGAATTCATGAGAGAGGAAATTGTGTGCTTCAAACGTGTGTAGGTGAAAAAATGAGGAAAACAGCCCGCATACCTTATGTTGCATTTTGCACAAGTGCGTTTTCGATAGCTTTTGCTTATTACGCAATAAAATATCGAAAGTTCACATAGGAACCGTTACCAAGAAGTTCAGGGTTATGATCAAGTCAACTTGAGCTAAATTTCGCGGTACAAAAAATGGAAAAAGAGGTGATAATGAAAAATGATTTCAAGAGATTGCGATGGATGTCCCATATTAAGGGAGTGTGCTAAACGTTACCAAAAAGCCTTCAAGGGTGACAAGGTCTATTGCCCGGATGGAACTGCGCATTTAATTGATGATTCCTCCACCCCTCAAGGCGTGGATTCATGCCCTGTTTGTTTGGAACTGTTCCAAAAATAATTAAGCATCGAATATACTTCATATTGAAATTCAAATCAACTTGAACACAGCGTTAAATGCCTTTTAGCAAATTCATGCCCCACCAATTACTATATAGGTGCTTCAAGAAACTAAAGGATATACCATTTGGTATTTTTTTTCTAAGATTGTGTTGCGTTGAAATCGCAAACAAAAGTTAAAACCTTCTACCTCCAGTTTGCATGTTTCCTCTTCAGCGTTAACGAAGTTTGCTATGAATTCTCGCCATTGAAACTCACCTATGTCTCAGAAGCGCTTAGCTTTTTTCTTTAACTTCCTTTATGATAGCGTCTAACTCATTGGTGAATGAAACATCATACATTTTCTTGTTATCATCAAAAACATCTAAAAAGACATCATTGGTCGCCAGGTCTTTAACCCATTTGCTGTAATAATCGATCCAGTCCTTTTCAGGTACGCCAAACCAAACTCTTTCCAACAGTGCTAGAGTTGAACTGAAAAAGCTAAAGGCCTTTTTTTCGGCTTCACTATATTTGTCCCATTTTTTCGGTTTTCCGTTACCTCTGTAATATATTTCTAAGATTTCTGGGTGGTCAATTAACATGGATGAGGTGGCGGAGAAATCACTCATTAGTTTTTCATAAGTATTGTATTTTGTTGCTTTTCGTTGGAGGTACACCTGAATTGCCACAACGACTAGGGAGATTACTATAGCAATGTCAGTCGCAAGAGTAACTGTCGCTTGTACGTCAGAGGATATTAATGGCATCTCTTTAAAACCCCGAAGTCGCATTAAGGCTTTTTAACCTTTGATTTTATTTTAGTCATGTTTTGGCTTTTAACGAGTTGTGCGCTATTGGTACGTCAATGGTCTTCTTAATTTTGAGGTTTATAGCTTGTGCGCGAATTAGCTGGCCTTCTTGCATGCAGTGCACGTCTTGTAAGCGATGCAATCCTCCGAGCAGGAGATGGCTGTTTTGGTTTGGCAATCCAAAATTATTGTACTAAGCCACCTTGCCAAATATTGCTCTTAGCGCTTGTTGCGCGCATGAATTGCCATACCCCGTAAACATGATGGGTAAGGTAAACAAGCTTAAATACGCGAATAATGGGATTTCCAAATCCAACATGCCATATCATCCTATTTTTGTTTTGCTCTGAAACCAAATGTTAAGGATAAAGATATAAAACGATTTGAGATATATTCAGAAATATTAAGAATAGTTATGAACTAAAAGTTATTTCTCACTCCTCTCATTACATGAGATTATCTTTTTATCAAATTTCATCACCAAGTTTTTTCGGTCAAGGCAGTATTGCTTAAAAAAGAGTTCACAGGTGATTTCACCAAAGTCACCCAAACCACCTCCCCTCAACCACTTTTCCACGCTTTTATACGATGTCGGTTCGTTTTTCTCATAAAAAAGGGAGAACCCGAGGTGATATCATCCATTGGGTCTTCGGTAAATCTCAACGACTGCAAACCGATCTTAATTCATGAAAAGATTGTTTAAGATTCGACTCACCAAGAACCCGCCCCGGTACTGTGGTAAAGCCAGGTAGAGTCACAGGCTCCCGTTATCCCAAGTTTTTTCACGTCGTTTCTCTCACTTTGTTATGTATCTATTTTGGATGTTCATTTTAGGCAATCGCCCGAGAAGAGACGTCTTCTTTTGTCTATAGTGACACCCTAAACGCAGTAAAGGAATACGGCAAAATAATTTAGTCTTAAATAGAGGTTGTTTTTTCCGAATTGCTGCATTTCAGATTAGGGAAACAAGAACAAAGTAGTTAGCATAGGGTTAATAAATGGTGGTTGAGTATCGAAAATTTTTGTATGTCCATGATTACAGATTATTTTTGTAAATTATTTCGGTTTTTCATAAAAGTTATGAACAAGTATTAACTATGTTTATATTTAATTGAACATATTAATTGATAAAAATTAAATTGGTGTTACTATTGAAAAAAGTATCAAAAATTACGTGCAACATTGAAGAACTGATCATCCTAGACACTCGAGGACAACCGCACAGCATTTTCCAAAAAAGAGTCACGGGGGCAAAGTAGATGGCCACTAACCAACAAAATGCATCCACAACTGAAATGAAGAAGACCTTAAGCCTCGGAGGACTAACTATCAACGCCATGGCGTTAATTGCCCCAGGCGCATTTCTCTGGCTTACGTTCCAATTACAAGCAGCTCAAGTAGACCCCTCAGGAGTCTCAACAGCTCCAGACATATGGACCGGTTTGGCCTTAGCATTATTATTGTCTTTCTTGACCGCCGCAGCCTATTCATTCCTATCCAATCGTTACCCAGATGCTGGTGCAGGCAGCTCATACTACTTCGCCCAACGTGCTTTGCTTGACAGAGGCAGCAGCAACAAATCCGCTCGAAACGCAAAATTCATTGTAGGCTGGCTTTCGCACCTCTACTATTGGGTTTATCCAGGTGTCATGGTCGGAATGATGGGCTTCTTCGTAACATATATTCTTTCGACAGTGGGCATAGCTATATCCCCGATAACCGAAGTTGCAATCGTGGTTGCATTTGCTGTTCTCGTAGGTTTCATAGCTTTCCGAGGAATAAACGGCTCAACAAAAACAAACCTCCTGATCAACATAGCGCAAATCGGCATGCTTGTCGGCGTAACTGGTCTTGCATTAGCATATCGCTTCATAAACCCTGATCATCTAACGTACACCTTCTCAAACCCTGTTGGCCCTCTAATACCGAGCAGCGCAAGCCACATGCTCTTCCAGGCAACAATTGCAATACTTGTCCTAGTCGGCTTCGAATCCGTAACTGCATTTACTGGTGAAGCGAAAAACCCAAAAGATGTCCCAAAAGCCATTATCCTATCACTTGTCATTCAAGGCGCCTTCTGCTATTTGCTAGGGTTCTACGGTGTACAAGCATGGATGAACTCTCACTACAGCTTTGCAGCGGCAGCAGCTTCCAACGCTCCAATTGGTGACATGATAATTCAATCGGTTAACGGATTGTTCGGAGGCGGCGGCTTCATCGTTATGCTTGTCGTCGCTGCAATCGTTGCAACCGCAATACTTGGGACAACACTGTCGTGCATGAACACAGGTGTAAGAGTAACATATGCTATCAGCCGCGACACTGAGGTCCCAGAACCACTCGGAAAACTCAACCCACGATACGGAACTCCCGCTATTGGCGTATGGGTAATGACCATCGTTACAGCTGGAATAGGTGCCTTTGGAGTCCTGTCTCTAACAAATCTCACTGCTATGACGTTGCTATCTAACTTCGGAACATTCCTACTGTACGGTGTAACTTGCATAATAGCAGTCTATGCTTTGGCACGAGAAAAACGCTCAATCCTCACCAAATACATCATACCCATTGTAGGCTTTGGAGCAAACGTTGTCATGCTAATCACTGTAGTCTGGCTCGGTGTGATAGGTGGAGGCAGCACGCAAACAGCAGCACTAATGGCATTAATAATAACGGCAATCTGGATGGCAGCAGGAATCGGATACTTTGTACTGAACTCACGAAGTAAAGAATCAAGGATCCTACCCTTTCCCGGCGGCAAAGCGAAATAAAGATAAAGACAATGCATAAAAAAGCTAGTCCAATAAACAATTGGCTAGCCTCATTTCCAAAACATTTTTATTTGTTCCTTTAAGTTCATTTTGCTCTAACATCCATCTAACTAAGAGGTAAATAGACGAATAATCGTTCGATTAACCAAGGTTTGGTTAAGATATGTTTGCCTTATTCTTAATACCATTAATTTTTGGAGTTGCTGCCATATCGACTGCAGCATATATAATTCGCTGGATCTTAAAACATGATGCTGGCTCTGAAGAAATACAAAAGGTCGGCGGCTACATAATTAATGGAACCCGAACATACCTTAACATGCTAACAAAGACAGTCCTTCTTGTAACACCAATCTTCGCAGTTTTGATGTATTTTCTGTACCAAGATTGGAGAGTCTCAGTTGTTTTCTTTTTCGGCATAGTTCTCTCCTAAGAAGCAGGATACATCGGCATGAATGTTGCCGTAAGAACAAAATGCGAGCACCACAAACATCAATCAAAGTTAGACGCTATTAAGTCAAACATCCAATTTTATAACTCTGGAGTTAACATATTTCCATATTATCATAAGTTTTATGAACAAATCTTAACTACGTTTAAATTTGTTCAAGGTTAGTTCTGGTAAACAAAGGTAATTAAATAAACGGTGAAATAATATGGAAAAAAACGATTCGGTAAAAAAAGCAACAGAGACCCTAAAAACCAACAACGTAAGGTGGGTGCATTCCGCCTTCGTTGACATAAGAGGAATACTACAAGACATGGTCCTCCCCGCAAGGGATTATCTCAGCGGCGAAGCATTCACTGCCGGAATAGGTTTTGACGGTTCATCTGTTAGAGGCTTCAAATCCATTGAAGAATCAGACATGATTTACATGCCTGACCCAAAAACACTATCTATAATGCCTTGGGTAACTGACGAAAAACAAAAAAGCGCCATAATCCTCGGTGACGTCTACGAAGCTTACGGCGGTAAAGAGCCATCAGTTGTCGATCCAAGAAGCTTTGTTGCAAAAAGAGCTGTCGCAGAAGCCAAAGCGATGGGTTACACAGGATTCTTTGCTCCTGAACTCGAATTCTTCGTTTTCTCCTCAATTGACCCTACTAAACTCACATGGGATCTTTGGGCCGCTCCAAAAAGCGGTGAAGGCGACGCTTGGGGAGCACCAAGAGTCGTACCAAACTCGCCAGAAATCACTCCAGGCGGATTCGTAATGCGACCCAAAGAAGCATACTACCGAACCCCGCCAGAAGACACTACTGTTGAGTTCAGAAACGAAGTTTGTCAAGTTCTCGACGACAACTTTGGCTTAACTATTGAGAAACATCACCACGAAGTAGCGACGGTTGGTCAAGTGGAAATTGACTATAAATACGGTGAACTTGTGGATACCGCGGACAGGGCGCTTTACTATAAATTCGTGGCCAAGAACATAGCTCACAATCGCGGATTAATAGCTACGTTCATGCCTAAGCCAATCTACTTAGACAACGCCAGTGGTATGCACGTTCACCAATCGATTTGGTCAGGTGGAAAAACTGCTATGTATGATGAAGCTGATGACTACGCTGAACTGAGCCAAATCGGCAGATACTATATTGGTGGATTGCTTGAACACGCCCGAGCCTTAACAGCCGTTTGTTGTCCAACCGTAAGCTCCTACAAACGTTTAGTGCCTGGTTTCGAAGCTCCAATCTACGTGCTATGGTCTCGACGCAACCGCTCAGCTTTAGTCCGTGTACCATTATATTACAAAGGACCAGAATTTGCTGCTCAAAAACGTGTCGAATATCGAGGTGCCGATCCATCATCCAACCCGTACTTGGCGTTTGCGTGTCTTTTGGCAGCTGGGCTTGATGGTGTTAAAAAGAAAATTGATCCTGGAGACCCTGTGGACGAAGACGTTTACAAACTCTCTGCTGAAAAACGTAAACAACTTGGCATAAAAGAGTTGCCTACAACGTTAAAAGAGGCGTTAGAGGAACTCAAAACCGATGAAGTGCTGCAGCGAACCCTTGGAAGCCACATATTTGACGCCTTTGTAGATATCAAAACCAACGACTGGAACCAGTACTGCCTCTACGTTTCACCATGGGAGATAATGAAATACCTTGATTACTAAGCAAGCTATAAGCCAAAAAGACAGGGACTAAATATGGCACCCAACAAATCAGAATATGAAAAGTTACTTCCAGAAATCCGAACGCTAACCGACGAAGTCGTCAAACAAAACATGGCTGACGGAATCCTGTTCTCAGCTGGAGTGGACACAAGCATAATTGCCTACTATGCAGTCAAATATAAGCCCAAAATCCCCGCTTTGACCCTGTCTTTTAAGCATGGCCAACCCAAAGACACCGAATACGTTAAAAAAATGGTGGATTTCCTTCACCTTCAACATGAATTCCACACTTTTGACCGCGAAGACGTAGTGACTTCAGCAGAGAAAATCGTTGAGGTCCTTAAGATTTTTGATCCCATGGAGATAAGGAACGCTGTCTCAGTTTACATTGGCTTAACAATCGCAAAGATAGAGGGCATTAAAAGTGTTTTCACCGGAGATGGAGTAGACGAGCTTTTTGGTTATCCTTGGATGTGGCGTCTGTCTGAAACTGAACTTACGAAAAAATTCAAAGACATGTGGGGCGAAATGGGTTTCTCATCAATTCCCATGGGCAAATCAATAGGCGTTGAAGTGAAGCCGCCTTTTCTAGACCCTTTGTTCATGGATTACGCCAAGAAACTGCCAAATAATTTGAAGATCAACGAAGAAAACGGCGTGAAATACAGCAAATGGATCCTTCGCAAAGCATATGAAGATTTAATTCCAAAAGATGTAATTTGGCGACCAAAAGCTCCGTTGGAGCAAGGAACCGGCACTACTGTTCTTACAGATTACTTTGGCAAGGAAATTTCAGACAAAGAGTTTGCCGAGCGGAGGAAACAAGTCCTTTTGGATGACGACGTTTTCATCACAAGCAAAGAGCAACTTTTTTACTATGATTTATTTAGGAAACACTTCGCAAAGCCCTCAAGCGTCTATAATGAAAGAATAGGCCAGCAATGTCCGCAATGTAAAAGTTACGTGAAAACCGAGCTTGGATTCTGCAAAGTATGCGGAAACTATCCCATCTGAAATTTCCTTTTCTTAAAATGTGTCTTAAAATACATGTTTTTGGTTAACTCTTAGGTTCGTGAAAGTATGTGTGGAATAGTGGGGATTTTTAACGTTTCTGAGCCGATGGATCAAGCAAGGGACAAATCGTTGCGGATGGCAACTAAAATCCGACATCGGGGACCTGATTGGAGCGGTATTTACAGCGACGATAAAGCGATTCTTGCGCATGAACGGCTCTCCATCGTTGACGTTGAACACGGAGCGCAACCATTGTTTGACAAACTAAACGGCAACGTGTTGGCGGTGAACGGAGAAATATACAACCATATGCTTCTTCACGGGGAACTTAAGAAAGAGCACCAGTGGCAGACAAAATCCGACTGCGAAGTAATCCTATACCTTTACGATGAGTATGGAGCCGACTTCTTAAATATGTTAAATGGCATGTTCGCCTTCGTTTTGTACGATAAGGCAAAAGGATCGTTTTTCGTCGCAAGAGACCACATAGGCATCATCCCTCTCTATGTCGGTTGGGATGACAAAGGAACCTTTTATGTAGCCAGTGAAATGAAAGCCCTAAACGACTACTGCACCACCATTAAAGAGTTCCCGCCTGGACAATATCTTTTGGGCAACGGCGGGGAAGACTTTGTCAAATGGTATAAGCCTGAATGGGCAGAGAAAATTCCAACCAAAAAACTAGTTCTCTCGGACCTGAAAAAAGCCTTGGAGAAATCCGTAAGGGGCGAAATGATGTCTGACGTTCCTTACGGTGTTCTTATTTCTGGCGGGCTGGATTCTTCGCTGATTGCCGCTATCGCCTCGAAGTATAGAAAGAAAAGGGTCGAGTCTGGCGGCAAAGAGGAAGCATGGTGGCCAAGATTACACTCGTTCGCGGTAGGTTTAGCTGATTCGCCTGATTTGAAATACGCTAAAAAAGTGGCGGATTACATTGGAACAGTGCATCATGAGATAATTTTTACTATACAGGAAGGCTTTGACGCTATACCTGACGTTATTTATCATTTGGAAACTTTTGATGTTACAACCATTCGAGCTGCAACGCCCATGTATTTGATGGCGAGAAAAATAAAATCCATGGGGATAAAAATGGTTCTCTCTGGTGAAGGCGCAGACGAAGTCTTCGGCGGATACCTCTACTTCCACAAGGCACCAAACAGGCAAGAATTCTACGAAGAAACCGTACGCAAGCTCTTTATGCTAAGCAAATACGATTGCTTGCGAGCAAACAAATCAACCGCTGCGTGGGGAGTTGAAACCCGTGTGCCTTTTTTGGACAAGGAATTTTTGGATTTTGCCATGGGCTTTGAACCTGAAGAGAAAATGTGTTCGGGCGATAAAATCGAAAAATACGTGCTGCGAAAGGCATTTGAAGGTTACATTCCTGATGAGATTCTTTGGAGACAAAAAGAACAGTTCAGCGACGGCGTCGGCTACGGTTGGATCGATTACCTCAAAAAACACGCTGAAAGCGCCGTGACAGATGAGATGATGACGAATGCCAAAACAAAGTTTCCCCTTCAGACCCCGTCGTCAAAGGAGGAGTACTATTACAGGCAGATCTTTGACAGCTACTTCACTTGCCCCACTGCCGCATTAACCGTGCCCGTAGGTCCAACGATTGCATGTTCCACTCCAACAGCGTTTAGATGGAGCAAGGAATTTGCCAAAATGGCAGACCCTTCTGGCAGATCCGTAAAAGAACATGAACATGCATTGAACAAAAACGAAAAAACTTGATTCAGTTGTTTTTGTTTTTCCATCTTAAAGCCCAACTAACTATAAGGTACAAGAATTTTAGTTGTGCTTCCAATTTTTCTGATTTTTCCTATAAAATAGTTCAGATTTTAATAAAAAGTGTGAACAAATCACAATCAACCTTATATAATTGGGTTCATACCCTATGTAAAAAGGAGAAAAAGAAGGCTCTAAATGCAATACATAAAATCAGAAATCTCTGATTGTGTTAAAGAAGCGAGTTGTTTTTCAGCCTTCTTTATCAAACTAGGCGCAATCTTGAAAGAGGTTCCCTAGTCTCCGCTCGGAATCGATAATTATGTTAAACCTAAATTGTGTTTCTATGTGTTCTGTTGCGTTGTTGGAGGCGGCATAAAATGAGCCGTTTCTTAGCATCCGTCAATATTTTCGCGGATTCAACCCAAATTGACGCGGTTCTCTTAGCGTTATCCAAACTTCAAAACATCGAGGAAGTCTACGAGGTTGCAGGAGAGTACGATATCGTGACTCTTGTTTCCACCTCAACCCTTGAAGAGTTTCGAGACATCCTGCAGAAGCAAATAATGAAAATTAAGGGTGTAAAAAGCACTATAGTTACCGTTATACTGCATCCTTGCAAAGGTCCAAGGTGCCAAGAAAAAGCTAAAATTGTAACAACCATTTAGTTGGAGACAGGAGCAATAGTGAATACAGATGTCACTTGGAGTTTCGGATTAATTGATCGATGCAGTTCAAGCGCTGACGGTTATTCTTATAATTGGAATAACCATACTTCTCGCGTGGCTAATATCTCCATACATCACCGGAGTCTTTAAGAGAAAATCAAGCCGCTTAGACAAAATTTTCAACCCCATCGAGAATTTCATCTACAAAATCACAGGCGTAAACACAGAGCAGGCGATGGGTTGGAAACAGTACTTCCTCTCAGGCTTGCTGCTAAACGCCGTCATGATGGTTATCGGCTTTTTAATAATGGTTTTTCAAGGCAATTTACCGCTCAACCCAATGCATTTCCCCGGTGTACGCCCCGACTTAGCCTTCATGCAAGTAGTCTCGTTTACCACAAATACCGATCTACAGCACTATAGCGGCGAAGCGACCTTCTCGTACCTCAGTCAAACGGGGGTTTTGCAGTGGTTAATGTTTACATCTGCAATAACTGGGCTTTGCATGGGAATAGCCTTCATACGCGGACTGATTGTCGACGCTAAAGACATGGGAAACTTCTACGTTGATTTCACTAGATCCATTACAAGAATTTTCCTGCCTCTTTCCATAATAGCTGCAATTATTTTTCTCGCCTTGGGTGTACCTCAAACCTTCAATGGATACACCGCAGTAAAAACCGTGGAAGGTGCCGCACAAACATTGCTCGTGGGGCCAGTTGCTTCTCTTGATGCTATACTGCAAATAGGAACCAATGGAGGCGGATTCTATGGGGCGAACGCTGCCTATCCGTTCATGAATCCATCGCCGATTAGTAACATTGTGTTGATTTCTCTTATGCTCCTGCTTCCAACAGCATTAATTTTCGTTTTCGGCCAAATGATCGGCAAGAAAACCGAGTCAAGGCCGCTTCTTTGGGCTGCGTATATTCTCTTCGGAGTAAATTTGGCTATAGCATTTATTCCAGCGCTGCCTTTGGTGGCTCCAGGCATAGAAGTCCGATTTGGCGGATTCATGTCCAGTTTTTATACCGTTACAACGACTGTTGCCACAACCGGCTCTCTAAACTCGGCTTTGTTGGGAAATCATCCTCTGACGATTCTATCTGGGTTCCTTGGAATGTTTATCCAGTCAATTCCAGGCGGGAAAGGCGTTGGCATGATGTACATGGTTATGTTCATCATAATAACAGTCTTCATTGTCGGTCTCATGTCGGGTCGAACACCTGAATATTTGAACATGAAAATCACTGGACGCGATGTCAAACTCGTAATGATAGCGTTTCTTATCCACCCTATCATCATACTCGTACCTACTGTAGTCGCATATGCGGGTGGTTTTGCAAGTGCCGCAAATGTAAGCGGAAGCTCTGTTGGCTATACCCAAGTTCTGTGGGAATTCACCAGCGCCGCCGCAAACAACGGCTCAGACTTCTTAGGGTCCTCAGGGAACACGCCGTTCTTCAACATAGCAACCGCCATCGTGATGCTGATAGGACGCTTTGCGCCCATAGCCATATTGCTGGCGCTTTCAGGGTCAATGATCGGGCGAAAACGCGGCGGCACAACTTCAGGTCTAAAAACTGACACTTTGATATTCACCATAGTCTTGATTGTTGCCATTATCATACTTGTGGTATTGACTTTCTTCCCGTTCCTTGCAATCGGACCAATATCATCATTCTTCAAAGGTTGGGTGAACGGATTTGGCCACTGAAAACACCGTTGAGTCAAAGAAGACGAAAGATTCCTCGCCCTCAGGAATGCGCTCGGCGCTCTCTGGGAAAGTATTAGTTGACTCTGTAGTTCGCCTCAATCCTAAATCTTTGCTTAAGAATCCAGTGATGTTTATCGTTGAAGTTACATTCTATATTGTGGCAGCGATGGCTATAGTTCCCAAGGCATTCATACCGGTCGCTACCCCTCACCTGCAGATCTTCTACATTGAAGTGGCCGCCATACTTCTACTGACCGTCTGGTTTAGCACACTCTCCGATTCGCTTGCAGAGCAGCAGGCAAAAAGCACCGCAGGCAGTCTCAGAAAACTGGAGACAGAAGTGCCCAGCAAAAAAATAGTCACTCAGGAATGGACTAGAAAAATTACCACAGTGAAATCAACTGATCTGCGAAAAGAAGACTTGGTCCTTATCGAAACCGGCGACGTAATTCCCTTAGATGCTGACGTTATCGAAGGGATCGCGATGGTTGATGAGTCGCTTGTCACAGGTGAGTCAGCTCCCGTCAGGAAAGCGCCTGGCGATTCACTTATCGGAGGTTCAAGGGTTGTCAGCGACTCTTTGACTGCGAAAGTTACAACCAACCCTGGAGAAACCTTCATCGACCAAATGATAAAGATGGTTGAATCGTCTAAGCGGCCTAAGACACCAAATGAAGTTGCGATAACAACTGTTCTTATCGGTTTAACCGCAATATTCAGCATAATCATAATTGCACTGCTCGGCACTTCAGTTACACTTAACCTTGGCGCCGACTTATCCGTGCTAATCGCGCTATACGTTTGTCTTCTGCCTACAACCATAGGCGCCTTGCTACCAGCCATCGGCCTCTCTGGCATAACCCGACTATACAAAAACAAAATCATCGCAAAATCCGGCAGAGCGATAGAAACCGCCGGAGACGCAGACGTTGTACTTTTAGATAAGACAGGCACTATTACCGTGGGGAACCGGCAGGCAATAGAGTTCATTGGGTTCGACGAATACACAGAAGAAGATGTTGGGGAAGCTGCGTTTCTGTCCTCCTGGCATGATGATACCCCTGAAGGACGAAGTATACTGCGACTTGGCTACGAAAAAGGGTTCGTTCCAAAAGAGCTGAACTTGCTTGCAACCTCGGAAGTAGAGGCATTCTCGGCGGTCACCCGAACAAGTGGCGTCAAAATAACTCAAGTAGGTTTAACCTTGCCAAAAGGCGACAAGTCAGGAAGAGAGCGCATGCGTATCCGAAGAAAATCATCCGTGGCTGTTGGGGAAACCGCGGCTGACCTCGCGGAATCCGAAATTAACATTGTTAAGGGCGCTCCTGAATCGATTAAGAGCTTGGCGACAATTGTTCCCAAGAACTATGATCTGGTGGTTGAGGGGATTTCTGCAGTTGGAGAAACTCCCATAGCCGTCATGCGCAATGGAGTCGCCATAGGTATAATCAGGCTTAAAGATGTGCTTAAGGCAGGCATTAAAGAAAAGATTCAAGCGCTTAAAGTCATGGGAATCCGGCCCGTCATGATTACTGGGGATCAGCCGCTTACCGCAAAAAGCATTGCCGCTGAGGTGGGAATCGACGAGTTTGTTGCACAAGCAAAACCTGAAGACAAATACAAAATTGCTAAGAAAGAGCAAGCTGAAAACAGAATTGTGGCGATGATTGGGGACGGCACCAATGATGCACCAGCACTTTCCGCTGCTGACGTCGGGTTAGCAATGAACTCAGGCACTGAAGCAGCCAAGGAAGCCGCAAACATGGTGGATTTAGAGTCAAACCCCGCCAAAATAATCGATGTTGTCATGTTAGGAAAACAGCTGTTAATGACAAGGGGCGCAGTTACGGCTTTCAGTATCGCTAACGACGTGTCAAAATACTTTGCGATCATGCCCGTCATCTTTGCAACCGCCATTCCCGCGCTAAGTAGTCTAAACATCTTACAATTGCACAGTATGCAAAGTGCTGTCCTGTCAGCTCTTATCTTCAACGCAATTGTCATTCCGCTCCTGATTCCTCTTGCTATGCGCGGTATCGCCTTCAAACCAACCACGACAATGGCGCTCTTTCTGAAAAACACCTTAATTTACGGGGTAGGCGGAGTAATCGTGCCCTTCATCGGCATTAAACTAATCGACCTACTTCTTAGCGGAGTGTTTCATATCTAGGAGAACACTGTAATGACTGAAGAACAAAAAGAAAACTGGAAAAAATGGAACTTCAAACCAATTATAGGGTTAGCATTAGTTTCACTGCTGATTTGCGGGCTGCTATATCCCTTCTTCATCACAGGTATCGGCCAAGTTTTCTTCCCAAACCAAGCTAACGGCGATCTTGCCAAACTTCCTAATGGACAAGTCGTCGGGTCAACCCTTATAATGCAAAACTTCAACCTGACCATTTTCTTCCAAACAAGAAACGAAACCGCCGACCCATCCGCCTCAGGCGTAGACCCGGACATTACACTTCAGATGGCGTATTCGCAGGTGCCTGGAATCAGCAACGCTACAGGGATTCCTACGAGCGACTTAACTAACATCGTTAATCATAACCAACAGGGGACATTTTGGATTTTCGGCAGCCCATATGTTGATGTCTTGCAGCTTAACTTACAGCTCATTAAAGACTATCCCTCGATCTACAGTAATTTCACTTTGAACGGTTAAGGCATGTGTTGGGCTCGGGTTGCTTGCTACAGGTATGTTGGCGGTAGCTTATTTTACATATGTCCAACTTCCAATTATAAAGCTGTGCAATTGTCACGCAAATAATGAAAGTATTATCTGCATGGCAAGAAAACTATAAATATCCGTCACTCATGTTCAAGTAGACAAGACGACCCATATGCCAAAACTACTAGCATTCGTGGACATATTTGTAGAGTCTCCAGAAATGGACAGCGTATTAGCAGCGCTTGCCCAATTAGACCATCTTGAAGAACTGTATGAAGTGACCGGGGAATTCGACATCGTTACATTGGTGTCATCCGAAGATATAGAAGAGTTCCGCGACGTTCTCAAGAACAAAATCATGAAAATAAAAGGCGTAAAAAGCACCGTAAGCTCGATCGTCCTTAAAGCCCACAAAGGACCAAAATGCATGGACGATAACGTTCAAACGCCAACATGACCCAACCTTAAAACAGCTAAATTTTCTTTATGCCCCTTATTCTTGTTAACCCATTAATTTTATACTAAAAAAAGGAAAAATTGGGCTTTTGCCTTTGGGAGTTTACATGGGGTTGAGTACAATTGATGTTTCCGTTCGGATAACGTTAGGGTCTTTTTCAATTATTTTGTAAACAACTTGATTGATTTCTTCAAGTGATGGTGCTTCCAATATTACGATCGCGTCGTATCGGCCGAATATGGCGTCTGCTGTGATTGTTTCTTTGACTTTTTCCTTAAACTTTTTGACTACTTCCAAAGATGTACCCGGTTTGGTACTTAGAAGAATGTATGCTTTCATTTTCTTTCCTTCTGTTTTTTGGGTTAAAGCATTAATGGTTAGCATTCCATATAAATTTTCCGTTCGATTTTAGACGTATGTTTAGTCTTTATGAAAAATTATGAACAAATCACAACCATATTTATATTATGCTGAGCAAGTAACTAATTATAAAATGGAACGGTGAAAATATGTTTGGAATAATCGATATAGCCTCAATAGCAGCAATATTTGCCTCATTTGCAGTAGTAGCGTATAACATCAGGGTAGAACTCAAGAACAACCCCCTTAAATAAGAAACGCAAACTCGCATGTCTCTTTAGACTTAACCCTTTTTTGAATTAAACCCTTTATTTTATAGCCCTTCGGCATCCCGGACAGAAAGCTGCGTCTTCTAGAACTGGTGCCTTACAGAATTTGCAAGCGTTTTTGGGGAAAGTTATGAACCCAGTTTTTGTGGCTCCGTAGGTGCCGTTAGCTTCTGCTTCTTTTCTTTTTTTGCGTGTCCTCTCTATTCTTCGACCGAAAAACATTGCAACCTCGAAAACCGCGACGAAGGGCGCCATGATTATCGCCCCTGTAACTGGCGTCGGGTCGGGGCCAAATATCCAAAATATCAAGAGTATGGCAAGGTAAACGAACATTTTGTTGCGTCCGCTAACGTACTTTGTGGGTAGCACTCCAACATGGATGAGCATTACCACGAAGATGGGGATGGTGTAGAAAACGCCGCATAGGACAAATATCGTGTAAATCCAATTGTAGAAGTCTTTAATGACGATAAGCGGTGTTGCGCCCCCTTGGATTGTAAAGTAAATCAGGATTCTAAATGAGATCGGGATGACAAAAAAGAAAGCCATAGCTACTCCTAAAGTCACTAGTCCCAGGAACGAGCCCAAGTAATATCCGAGAACCTTCTTTTCGTTATCGTATAATGCAGGTTTGACGAAGGCTATAATTTCGTAAAAAATCACTGGGGAAGCCAACAAAACCCCAACGATTACGGAAAGGTAAGCCATCGCGAAAACCGTGTCCGCCATTCCACCCGCGATCAACGTTGCCTGTCTGGGAAGAAACTCTTCTCTGAGACGCACCATTAAAGGTGCAATCATTGGTTGATATGTGCCTACGGGATTTGTGATTCCAGCCAAACTGGTGGGTATCCATCCAATCCCTATGCCGATTATCAGGGCGACAAGTACAACTTTTAGGCGGCTCACTAACTCATCGATATGTCCCCAGAAACTCATAGCCCAACTTTTAAGTGATTCAGGTTGCTCAGAACTCATAATTTTTCAAACCTAATTTATTGGCAAGTGAGCCGTCTTGAAAATCCCGCATGGCGGCTATCCGACCGGCGATTTAATCTATTTCAAATCACTGGCGCAGGCGAGGGATCCTATTGACCACCAATGCCCACGAGCATTCCTTTATTGATTGTTCGTAAAATCCATAAGCAATCGAGCGCTTAAAACGATTTGTTGTTGTATAAGAGCAATCACTTCAATTCTAGGATCGGACGAAAGGGCTTGGGCACAGACTCAGAGTTCCGTCCATCCTTAATACAACCCCAACATTGTTCATGCACTTCTAATCTTGGGATGTCATGAACCTAAAGCATATATTCTTCGAATAAGAAGGAGAAACAAAGCAAATAACCAAATAAAATAACGGCGGAACATATGACACATCTTCACGCTTTCGTTGACATTTATGTTGAATCACAAATGCTAGATCAGGTAGTTGATGCTCTCTCAAAAATGGAGAACGTGGAAGAACTTCATGAAGTAACGGGTGAAATGGACATAGTCGTCTTGGTTTCAGCCGCCGATATCGAAGAGTTCAGAGACATCATAAAGAACAAGATCATGAAGATCCACGGAGTAAAAACCACCGTTACTTCAATCGTTTTGGAGGCTCACAAAGGCCCCAAATGCAGAGATTGACTCTCCTATTCAACTTTAGAGGGAAGGTCATGTATCAACTAAGATAACAAAAAAGGTTGAGCTTCGCCTTATTGCGAATTGGCGAAACCTCGCTGTTATTTTCTTAGGGTTAAGCGCCGTCTTCTTGGAGGATTTGTTTGGTTCTTGTTTCTATGAATGAAACTATTTTGGTTTCGCAGAAATCTTTATTTTCTTGTTGCAGGATGAGAAGTTCACGGATTTTCTTTAGAAGTTCTTCGACGTCAACGGGTTTTACGAGGAAAGCGTCAGCGTGTTGGTTGACTGCTTCTATCGCGTTGTTCATTGAAGGGTAGCCTGTAAGCATTATCTTCGCCATTTTCGGCGTTGTTTCTTTGAGCTGTGTTATGAGTATTGTTCCTTCGATGTCTGGTAGGCGCCAATCCACTATTGCTAGGTTGTAAAAGTTGGAGTAAGATTTTTCGACGGCTTCTTTCCCTGTCTCAGCGGTGTCAACGATATAGCCTTCTTCTTGAAGAACAATCGCTAATGTTTGACGGATGTTTTTGTCATCGTCAATTAATAGTATTCTTTCGTTTGCAACCATTGTTAAACCTTCAATCTGAAATGGCAAAATCAATATATATCATGTGTGAAGCCCAGCTACAGACTCAAAATCCACAATTCGTAAGACAAACAAAAAATGGAACTTGACTGCGTATCTAACCTGAAAATACTTCGTTAAATATACGCGGGATTCTTTTTACGATTGTGATTGCTAGTGATTAATCACAATTGCTTATGTTATGGGTCACGATTGAAATGATGGTTTCTGATTGAGACGGAGGTGAACTTTTTGATGGAAATGGCAAAAGACCCATTAGTTATCGCATCCAATGTTTACAAGGTTCTTAATGAAAACGAGAAGGTTCGCGTTTTAGAGGTGATTTTTAAGCCAGGCGATTTTGCAAAGATGCATCATCACCCCGACCACGTGGTCTACGCTAAAAGCGGCGGCAAAATGAATTTTCTTTCCGGAGGCAAAACGCAAGATATGGATATTGAAACTGGTTCAGTAATTTTCCTTGACGCACAAGATCACGAAGCGAAGAACATTGGGAGCACAACGATAGACCTGATCGTGTTTGAACTGAAAAAGTAACTATCTTCAATTGTGGCGGAATCAGCTTTTTCCCGTTCAGTGCAAAAGGTACAAAATAGAAAATGCTTCAGTGGAACGTGTATAATTTCGCGCAAAAAAATAACTTGGAGATAATCACATTTAATACCCCTTGCAGCCCCCGATTACTGGTGCAAAGGCAATCGAAGAGTCCTTCCGAACGTCGAAATTTGATAATTTTAACTGAGATTATGATGCTTAACTAAATCTGTCCTCAAGGTGGACGAAATGCTTTTTTGAAATTCGGGGTTGTTTCCATGGGATTTGGTTTTTTAGGATGAAAACCCCTATAAGCGCATTATGACGAATGTCATATTAGGTATGTCGTAATTAGATACACCTAACTTGAAGGGCAGACGCAGCCATCACTTTTCAAAACTGTTTCAAAACCGTTTCAGCCAACTATCAAATCACTCAAAGCCCTTTAAGTAAACATAAAGGAGAAGTAAAAAATGAACACAAAGAAAATAATACTCATAATAACCGTCGCGGTAATCGCAGCAGCGTTAGTAACCGCTTCAGCATTCGTATTCCTGTTCATACCTATGACAACAAACTCGAACGCAACGCCGCCCTCCACGGCAGGAATAGGAACCCAAGCCACTCCCACAGCACCATCAACAACCACAACTGCGATAACAATCGATAATGCAACCACTATCGCCCAAAATTATGTGATACAACTAGGCAACTCAAATCTTTCAGTCGCAGAAGTTGATCAATACTCAACTTGCTACTATGCACGAGTAGTAGAGACAAACACAGGCGCTGGCGCATTCGAGCTAACCATAAACAACGTCACAGGAGCAGTTACAGCCGAACAGGGCGCAATGATGGAATGGAACACCAAATATGGAATCTCAAGCGGCACCGGCATGATGGGTTACCTAACCACAGGAACAAATGGAGGAATTATGGGCTCAGGCGGTATGATGACTTGGCTTAGAGGAACACCGACAACAACTATGGCAGTTACAATGGATCAAGCTAAAACTACGGCACAACAATACCTAACCACAAACTACCCAGGAACCACAGTGGGAAAAGCAACAACGTTTTATGGATATTACATGATGCAAGTGCTCAAAGGAACCAACAACTATGGCATGATGACTGTTAACGGTCAAACCGGACAAGTCTTATACTGCTCATGGCTCGGCACATTCATGCAGCGAATGGTTTTCGGTTAAACAGTAAGGTGGTTTTTAACCATACCTTTAGTTTTTTGAATACTTTTTGAATTTTTGAGTTGAAGGCGAAGCCTTAATTTAATGTTCGAAAATCTATTTAGTTATGCAAAGACTGCGCATTTTTCTCATTATATTAATTGTTGCCGTTGGCATCCTTCTTAGTATAGTTGCAATAAGCCTGTATTTGTCCGCCACCTCTTCAGCCTATTATCAATCAAGTTGGATAGGGCAGATGGGGCAGAGCATGGGCATTGGCAGGTCAACTAATAATGGAAACAGTGGAGGCATGGGCGGAATGATGGGTGGAAACGGTAACACTGCTTCAACAAATAATCTTTGGATAATCCCTGCAGTGTTAATTGCTCTCGCAATTATTGGAATAATAGGCTTTGGTTTCTACATGCTTTATCCCGAGATCAGAAACGTTAGAAAAACCTGTGAACCGACGAAAAACGAACCTTCCATTTCAGCCCCATTAAAAACTCCTGCAATAGACTTCCCTATTTCAAATTCCGCACCAAACTCCTGCGAGGTAATTTTAAAAACCATGACACCCGAAGAACAAAAAGTCCTCAACACATTGATTGCTCATCAAGGTAAGTACCTGCAAAAGTACGTGGTCAAAGAAGCTGAGCTAAGTCGGCTCAAAACTCACCGGATTGTCGCTCGATTTGCAGAACGCGGAATAGTAACAGTCAAACCAGTGGGGAACACAAACGAGGTCACGATCTCAGATTGGGTTAAGGGAGCAAAGACGCCCACTGCTTGAACACCAGTCTACCGTTTTTCTCTTAGTGGGGGCAACCGAATTATGAAAGTTGTACCTTTTCCTTCGGTGCTCTCAAATGTGACGGTGCCGCCTAATGCTTCAGTCATGCGTTTAACTACAGGTAAGCCGAAGCCTTGGCCTTTAGATTTTGTCGTCATCATTGGCGTGAACAGCTTGGGCTTAACGTTTTCAGGAATTCCAACTCCCGTGTCTTTAACTGTTATCAAAGTGTCCTGAGTCTGCGTGTCGACGTAACCGCGAATTATTAGTTCACCGCCATTTGGCATAGCTTGGACTGCATTCAAAGTCAAGTTAGCTGCTATTCGCTTAAGATAATCGGGGTCAGCCATAACCTTGTCGGCTTTATCCTCCACTTCAACAGTAACCTTGACGTTTTCAGATACTCCATTCTTAGCTAATACGTCATTAAACACCGACTTCACGCTTGTTTGTTGAGAACGCGGATTAAGCGGCCTAGCATAATCCTGAAGATCAGCAACAATCTTGTTGATGTAATCAACGTTTTTCTCTATTTCTGCAATAGATTCCAAAGCCCTGTTTTTTCCATCACAGTTCGGGCTTTCAACCAACTCTGTTTTTGCCAAATAAAGGTCGCCTGTGATGGCTTGCAATGGGTTTCGTATGTCGTGTCCGACCATGCCCGCAGTTGCACCGATGGCGGCTAGACGTTCAGCATCTTTCAACTGTGCAGCTCTTTTTTCTGCGAGCTCCTCCATTTGATTGGCGTATTCTTCAACCCGGACAGCAGACTCCTCGAGCTTAACCTGCAGCTCTACTCTATCAGTAATATCCACATTGGACTCCATCGTCTCTACAATATTGCCGTCTGCATCAAACTTGGCCGACCAATAACTCTGCAAAACCACTTTGCCCCCGTTTTTGCAAGTGTGAACAATTTCGCCAGACCATTTACCCTCAAGTTTAAGTTGGTTTTGAATCTCTTCAAGCGGAACTGGAAATTCAGTTTTTAGCAAGACGTTGATGTCTTGTCCGATGGCTTCTTGTTTGTTTAAGCCGTACAGTTTCTCTGCGCCTTTACTCCAGAAATTAATAATACCCTCAAACGTTCTAACGATTATGGCGTCTGGACTTAGGTCGATAAGTGAAGCTTGCTTTCGCAATGTTTTCTCAGCTTGTTCTCTTTCGTTTCGAAGCCTCAGCATTCCGACACCGTAAGAGAAGTCACTTGCAAGTTCTGATAGAAGCTTCATTTCTTCATCGGCGAAGGGGTCTGGTTCTTTGCTGTATATGTTTAATGCCCCGAATGTTTTGCCTTCAAATGTAGTTAATGGAAGAACAAGTGATGCAGTGTAGCCTCTTTTAAGAGCTGCTGATCGCCAGGGTTCAAAGTTGGGGTCTATTTGCATGTTTTTGCAGATGTAGGGTTTTCCTGTCCGAATTACGGTACCCGTGGGTCCATGGCCTCTTTTTGATTTTTCATCCCAAGTTACATTTAGTGCGTCGATGTAGTCTTTGTCGAAACCGGCGAAAGCTACTGGACACACGGTTTTATCTTTATCATGTTCGGCGAATCCAACCCACACGAGCGCGTAGCCGCAGTCGTTGATGATGATGTTGCAGACTTCCTGAGTGAAGGTTGACTCGTCAGCGGCGTGCATGAGGGCTTGGTTGCTGTTGCTGACGGCTTTGAGGTGGCGATTAAGTTTCCGCAGAGCTTCTTCCGCTTTTTTGCGCTCAGTAATATCGTGCGCGATAACTTGTGCCCCATGAAATCTTCCGTTCTGGCTCGTTAGCTTCATGTTGAGAGTAACCCAAAATTGACGCCCATCTTTGCGCACTGCTTTATACTCAACATTCTCGTCTATCTTTTCTCCAGCTAAAGCTTTTCTAATTCGCTCCTTAAACCGTTCTAGGCTCTCGGCATCCAAAGCGTCAAAGGGGTTCATGGCAAGCAGTTCTTCCCTGCTGTAACCTGACATGATGCACATTGCTTCATTCACGTTTTTGAAGCGAGGACCATTAAAGTCAATTTCGTAAATGGCTGCAGGCGCATATTGCAATAGCTGCCGATATCTTTCTTCGCTAGCCCTCAAAGCCTCTTCCGCTCTCTTACGTTCCGTGATGTTTCTTAGCTACATGCACTGACCCAATAATTTTCCCCTGTTCGTCTTTAAGAGGTGTTGTGCTCACTAAGAAATCTCCTCCGAGGCGGGGTTCATGCACTTCAGCTTGATGCTCTTCTCCGTCTTTCACAGTTTGTGAATGCGGACAAAAGGCGGGCGGATTATCTAAGTCATGAACACACTGATAACAGAATAGTCCAATAGCTTTTTCTGGAGCTACACCCAACTGTTGAGCCATTGCATGGTTAACCCGCACAATTCGGTGTTGATTATCAAGGATCGCTATGAAGTCGGGTACACTGTCGAAAGTGCGTTCCCAATCATTTTTTGTTTGCCAAAGCTCTTGTTCAGCTTTCTTGCGTTCTGTAATATTCTCAAAAAGAGCCACAAAATAGCCCTTCTCCGGAGAATAGGCAATCACTCGGTACCATATACCCAGAGGCGCCGCGTAATTCTCAAATTGAACTGGCTCCCCGGTTAACGCCACTTTCCCGTAAACCCCAATCCAGTCAGCAGGATCTTTCTCTATCCCTGGAAGAACATCCGTGACTTTCTTGCCTATGATTTTCTCTCTTTTGAGGCCAGTCATTTTTTCAAAAGCATGATTAACTTCGAGAAAAACGTAATCAACAGGCTTACCCGCCTTATCAACAGCAATCCTATGATAAGAAAAGCCATCTAGCATTTTATCGAAAAACATATCAAACTGTTTCCGATCGCCGCCCAGAGCCTTTGCCCATCCGCCAGCTAGATCGCCTTTTGACATAAGCAGCTTCAACCGTTAAATTAACAAGGATACATTGACCGGAATATAAAAATACACTTTAATTGGATCTTTAGAATTTTCTCAGGCCTCATTATTGACTTTTCTTGAGCTTAACAGTGCAATTAAGAAGTAAACCGTTGCAACATAAAGGCCAAGTCTACCCGTCCAAACTACAATATCGCTGAATCGAATCTGCAGTGTGATTCCGAACGTGCCAATTGCGTCCAGCACCAAGGCTAACGTGTACCAATACAACACGTTTGATTTTGACCTCAAATGTTGGCGTAGAAAAAGCATGCTGCCCAATGAAAAGAGGAGAACCGCGGTCGAGAAAACTATTTGATCAGTTAAAGTCACACCTTTTCCGTTGACGAAAAACGTTGGAAAAACCTTAAGCACAGTCAACAAAGATAATAATCCGCTTAAGAAAACTGCGGCTACGCAGGCTAACGCCAACCTGATGTTTCGATGCTCAGAGCCGATGGCTACGGAACGGAAAGAAGCCTGATATGAAGCGAAGAGCTGCAAAGCCGAAAACAAGAGCAAATCAAGTCCATTTAGGGTTACTCCCCAATTGGCTGAATAGTTTGAGAGCCACCCTATTATTACGCTTACAATGGAAATGTAGACAAACGCCATCGTGATAATCAGAAGCGTTAGGGAACCTGTAAGCAAGTAACCTTTCGCCGAAAGATAAGCCACAACAGAGCAAATAACTGCCACGAGTACGACATTGAGTCCTATCCTCAGATAAAGTGGGTTAAAAACGTAATGACCTCTCAAGCCCAAAGCAAGCTCGACAACCAATAGCAACGCGATGGCAAAAATGGGAATAAGACCCACATACTTGTTAAAGTTTTTTCAGCCTCAAGTTCTGTACGCACAGAATAAAAAGCAATTACTCACCAATTCCATATTAGCCTTTCCTTTAAGCATGCATTTGCTCAGCTGCTAGTTAAAAAATTAATTTTTTTCTGCAGTTCCCCAAATCTCAACTGCGAAGCTGGTTAGCGCCCAATGCCAACCCCTCTTCTCTACAACATGTTTGCCAAACTCTTTTTCTATTCGCTTATTCGTACGCAAAATTTTGCGGCTAACCTGGTGACGTTTAACCCTAAAAACCTCAAGCTTTAGGGCCAAATCTTTTGGCAACAAGCCAAATGATCCGGCTTCAAAGAGCAAGCTTAGAATTTCCCGATCAACCTCATCCTGGCAAGCAATCCGCTCAATTAACGATTGGTCAAAATTGAAGGAATCCTTAAGGCCAGCAAAGATTGTTCGTAGCATAAGCTTGACCTCTTCAACCTCTGCTAGGGTTTGCTTGAGGAGCTGCTGGTTATACTTCAAACGACCTATCTTGTCGCTTTGACTACGCTTCTTTTTCAAGTTCTGAACAGGTTTTTCAGAGGTTTCCATATCAGAGTGCACACCCCAATAATTCTTGTCCATCAACACGTGGAAAAATTGATAGCGGGTAATCAGGACCAACCAGTGACAGAAAAGTTACTTGTGAAAAGCATGGACTTTTCCCATGCCCCATACACTGTGCTGAAATGGCTTTTGAACATTATTTAGCTGCCATTAGCGCAGAAATAACCGACATCAAACAGTGTACTCCCCAAGTTTTCTTTGTCCCTCAGCCTGCCTTTTTGCGTCAGCATCAATATTGTCTACTCGCCCAAGGGCTTCGACCGGCTTTTCAAATTTAATCTCAAGCCGATCCACTTTTTTGTCGATACGCTTGACTTTCTCTGGCATCTGCATGTAATCAATTGCAGCGTCTTTGCCGATGTTCTCAAGTTCGCTCTCGCCCCAACTGTGATCAATCTTGCGACGCCCAGCTCTTACACTAAAATATCTGCCAAACAATTTTGCAACAGGATCCTCAACAGCCATTTCGCCGCCGACAACCGCTCCCTCAGCCAAGACAACTCCGTATTTCTTAGACAAAGTCACTGCAATACGATTACTCGGGTTCACGGGACTGGCTTACGATGTTTCAGGTGCTTTGCAAGAAACCGTTTTGATTGCCCGTTTTTTGCCTCAGCGGAAGCCATCCAAGAATGGCTCAACAGCCGTAGCGATTTCAAAGCTTCAGCCTATTCCGCCACTTCTATCGCCAAATGCTTTGCAAAGCCCGACAGCTCAACCGTCTTAAAATTCAAGTATTGCTTGAAGAAATACAATTTATCATGGGGATTGAAAAAGGCGGAACGTGGCTACCGCTTGGTGGAAGTAACCTCAATCAAGCTCGCGTTGATTTAGTTTTTATGTTTTGGTTAGTATGTCGGCGAGTAATCTGCGTTCTGCTTTTCTTCTATGCTCTATCAGGGTTGAATCTCGCACGCCAAGTTTTTTTGCGAGGTCTTGTGAGCTGATTCTTCTTGGCAGATCATAGTAACCATGGTCAAAGGCTGACGTTATAACCGTTCGCTGTTTCTCGGTTAGATTTTCAAGTGGCGAATGTACGCCGAATTTAATATTGGTTGATGAAACCACAGTGAAGTCCACATTCATTTTTTCGATGTACTTGATGAAAGCTCTGAGCTGCTTTGTGTCTCCGACGACGCCTACCTTGATTTTTCCATCTCTTATAACGCAGGGATCTGACATGTAGATTCCCGTCCTGAGAATCTCTTGGTCGCTTCGTTGAGCCCGCTCTTTGATAAAAATTACATAAACGCCAGGCCTTTCCTCTTCCAACACAACAACTTTTATGCGTTTAGCGTCAAAGAAGTCTTCGATTCTCGTTGAGAGATTCTTGAATTCAATCCTACATATGGTTGCTAGTTGTTTGGTATCAAATCTTAGAAACTGCAGGATCTCAAAGGCTTTTATTAAGCTGATTTGGAAGTCAATGTTTTCTTGTTGCTCTAGCTGTATTTTTGAGAATTGTTCAAGCGCGCCTTCTAAGATTAGTTTACGCATGCAGGTATCTTGCGCAGCAAGTTCCATAATAACTTAGCGCAGATGCCTAGCTTAAGCGGTACAATCTATATCCGATTGTTTGTCTGTTTAGGATTTTCAAATCAGAAGAATAGAGGGATGTAACATCATGGAAGATATGATTTCAGTTAAAAACCTCGTTATGATTTACGGTGACGGAACTAAAGCTCTTAACGGGATCTCATTCAGGGTTCAGAGAGGCGAGTTCTTCGGTTTTCTAGGGCCCAACGGCGCTGGAAAAAGCACAACCATCAAGGTTCTTACTACTCTTCTTCGCAAAACGTCGGGAGAAGTGTCCGTTTCTGGTTTCGACGTGAATGAGTCGCCTCGAGAAATCAGAAAAGTAATCGGTGTGCTTACGCAGGAAACGATTGTTGATGTTGATTTGACGGGGAAAGAAAACCTTCGTCTCCAGGGAAGGCTGCAGCAGATGCGGGGCAACGCACTCACAAGCCGAGTAAAAGAGCTGCTCAAGATGGTCCAGCTTGAAGAGTTCGCTGACAAACCTGCAGGTCGATATTCCGGAGGCATGAAGAAAAGACTAGATCTCGCCTGCGCCCTGATTCACAAGCCTAAACTGCTTTTCCTCGACGAACCAACTACTGGCCTCGATCCACAGTCGCGGGCGTCAATCTGGGAATACCTTGACGCTTTAAACAGAGACGAGGGCATAACCGTTTTCCTCACAACCCAGTACCTTGAAGAAGCAGATAGACTTTGCCGGGAGCTCTCAATAATCGATCACGGCGAAATTATTGCCGAGGGCACACCGGCAAAGTTGAAACAGGCAATTGGGCATGACACCATAACTCTCATCCTAAACAAAGACCCAGCCCTCAAGGCGAAGGCAAGAGAAGTCTTGCAGGGAATCCCAGACGTCGTCGATGTTCTTGATTCAAACGGTGGGATGGTCGTCCACGCCAAGAACGCAAACGAGATAATAACTCAAATCATCACTGTATTGGAGCGCAGCGGCATCCGACCGACGTCTCTTAACATGTCTTCGCCTACTTTAGATGACGTTTTTCTCCACCACACAGGACGAAGGATACGGCCCGAAGAACTTGGAAAGAAAACAACTGAAGCATTTTTGATGTGAGGCAAAAAAAGATGACTTTACTCTACGACACACAATCAATGTTCACTCGTGCCATAACGAAAATCGTACGCAACCCAACTCTCTTGTTCGTCAACCTCTTTACACCTCTGCTGTTTCTGCTCCTCTTCTCACAGCTGCTGCAGAAGCTTGGCATCTTTCTTGGGCCAACAGGCAACTACTTAACTTACCTCACACCGGGCATTCTGGTACTCAACGCTGTGACAGGCTCATTCCAGTCAGGCATGTCGATTGTTAACGATCTAAACTCTGGATTCCTACAGAAAACCCTCTTAACCCCAGTCAATAGGGGCGCCATCTTGCTTGGCCGTTTAGCGGCTGACATAGTGGTTTTGCTTCTGCAGTCAGCAATCATTATTGGCGTGGCTGCATTGCTTGGGCTCGGAGTAGCAACAGGGTTCGCGGGGCTACTGCTTGTCTTTGTTACGGTTGCATTCTTCGGGTTAGCTTGGTCGGGGCTGCTTCTAACTGTTGGTTTAGCGACCAGAAAAGCGGAAACCGTTTCCGCAGTTGGTAACTTGCTCGTTTTCCCATTATTATTCATCAGCAGCGCACTTTTCCCAACTATTATCATGCCGCAGTGGGCTCGTGACGTCTCCAACTACAATCCTCTCACCTACGCAGCTAACGTCATCAGAGATCTAATCCAGGGAGGCTTAACACGGAATACCTTTGCCGTCTCATATGCTATCATCGGATTCCTGGCACTCATAACATTCGCAGCGACGCTTCTTCAATTTAGAAGAGTCATCAGTTAAACTAAATTCTTTTCTTTTTTACTTTCACAATACTCTCCACTGCCGGAGAAAGTAGTTTGACCATTTGTTTTATAAGTAATTTGAGCGGTACTTGTCCCCCAGCTGATTTAACATGAAACTGAATTCAGATAGATTGTTTGGAGGCAAAACAAGTTATGGGTAAGACTGTGCCCTCCTATCGAATTGCTTTGGAAGATGAAATACACAAATGGAACGGCTTTCGAAATGCCTTGGCCAACGAAGAAGAAAAAACGGCATTTGATGATTTGATGGACATGTGTAGAAATCTTGCTTCCGCGGGCAGCTGCGCATGTAACCCAATAATCTTCGAACCCATGGCCATGACCATACTGTTAGCTCAACAAAAAAAGATTCTGAAGCTCGAGTCCCAATTGAACAGATTGCAGGGCGAGGGGCGTTGAGGTGGATGAATAGAGGAATTAAGTTATCTAAAATAAATGCGAAGCTCAATCACTCAATGGACGTTACGCAGTTTTCAGAGCCGTTACAGCAGAGCGGGTTTGTAAAGATAGTATTCGACCCATTGCAAGACGAGGAGCCGCTTGTGAATCTACCAGAGAAAGGCAAACAAGAAGTAATCGAACTCCTGCTCTCAGGAGAAATCAGGATACTAAAATCGATAGATCCAAAACCAAAACATATGGCTTGTGAAAACATAATAAAAATTAAGCTGTCGACTTAAATAAAACGGTGCCTTAAAGGCAAACACATTTATGGCTATATCATAGTCACTTGCCAATTTAAAAGAAATTTCTGATAAAACTTGAGCCTTATTTTGAGAGGATTTTCAAGAAGCTATTTCTGAAGGCGGCATCAAAATTGCACTAACGTACACCATTTTAAAAAGAAGACCAACGGCGAAGCCATAGTCATCAACTTCCCTTCTGGCAGACCAGCTAAGCAGCTGATCAAAGCGAAGGTCTCAGAGCAATGAACGCAAAAAACTACCAGTTTTTTGCGCGTTAGGAGTGGCGCCGTCGAAAGGACGCGCAACTGAGAAGGCTCAAAACCTACCAGTTTTTTTTATTTTCAATCATTTTTTGAGTCATTTAGCGGCAGTTGGCCGCATTCTTTCTGAAATTGCAGTTGAGGGCTTATTATGAAGGGTTTGAAAATCAACCCTTCTGTTGGCTGTCGTAACCGATGCTTGAGGATTGCTTTGCTCTGCCGCATAGGCTTTGATCTTGACCTACAGTGCTGGAGAAACGGCTTTGAAGTCGAGAAATTTGCGGATTTCTGGCTAACTCTTGAAGCTCTATCTTAGGAGGCTTTTTGTCTGAGAGTTGAGGAAGTGGATTTAGTTTTTCTCAGGTACGAGGAGTTTTGGAGTTTTTGTTTTCTAAAGTGTTATGATTTCAATTTGGGCTGCGCAAAATGTTGCCTTCTCAGGAAACGTTTAGGTATTCCTCCTTTTGGCAAGTCTTACTTGGCCAAGTTAAAGGGCGAAGTAAACATACAGAAGTTTAGTTTTGGCTGAAAAAGAAAAACGACCACCTCAAGTTTCGGGCGCCAACGCGACCAACACTTCTGCCAACGTGTACTATGTTGTCTTGGATTTCTTGGAACAGAAACCATCAAGTGATGCCTACTGGTGCCCCAAGCTGATAGCAGAGGAACTAGACCTTAACTTCAATACCGTTCGCTGGGCGCTAAGGCAGTTGCTTAGGGATAACAAGGTTTTTTGGATCCCAAAAGGTAAGATTCATCTTTATGCTTCTTCGCGCCGGTTTAACGATGACTTTAGCCGGTTGATGAAGCTTCATCACCCTAAAAACAGATGTGAGATTCATGGTTTAACATTGAAAATTACCGCTGAGAATTTGGGCAAGAAAGCATTCGCCAACGCGATACCAGTAGGTGGTGTTGTGAGAGACGGTTGGAAGGGCATTAGCGGAGATGGGACTGGTGAGACGCGTTTTCAGTTGAGTGCCAAGTCTCTTGTGGTTTACGGGAGTTTTACTAATTTGAGTTTGGATTTTGACCGGTTTTTGGTTTGGTTGGCTAGGGTTGATGGTTTTTTGGTTGCTCGGAAGTGGCCTCGGATTGAGGGTCAGTTGAAGTTTTGGGTTGTTTGTCAGTTTGGTCTTAATAAGGATTTTCGGCGTTTTCGTGCTGATGGTCTTGTGAAGGCTTTTAGTTTGCAGAGTTTTCGGGATTGGTTTGCCTGTGTCTACGATAAGGAATTGCCGGGTGGCGAGCACATGTTGCGTGCAGAGGTTCATAGTAATCATGAGGAGCGCAGTTTGGATCAGATGATTGCTTTGATGAATGGGGATTTGAGTGTTGTTGAAGCGAATAACTTGCTTCGGACTGTAACTGAGGCAACCAATAACAACACTATAGCTTTGGGTGAAGTTATCAAGCGTATAGGACAATTAAGCGAGGCTGTTGTGGCTACACGAAGCGAGAGTGTCGAGTTGGCGAACGCCTTGCGTGAGTTACTTGGTTTGGGAAGCAATAGCCGTTTGGATTCGCTAAAACATAACGGAGACGCAAAGTATGTTTCATAGTTTCCATGCCGCGTTTCATGTATTTGTCTCGGTTGCAGATTTTTTGGCAGTGGAAACCTGCAAAGAACACAACAAAAAAGGAATGTTAAAACATAATGATAATTGAAATCGATGACGAAGTCTGGTCCTTGTACAAAAAATCATGGGCTCTTATTGGTGCAAAAGAGCATGAGGCCTTAGTTAGAATGCTGGAAGATACTATCTCAACAAGTTCAGCAAACGTTATTGAAGGTGCAGAAATGCAACTGATAGACGACACGCCTGAGGCATATGTCCAGAGACAGATTGGCACAGAAAAGGAGAAAAGAGATAAAACGAACAAATAGCCAGAGAAGCAGAATTATCTTTTCAACCTTCTTTTTCTTTCTTGGTTTGGTTGTTTATTTTGGTCGGTTTATTCTGGTTCGGTTTCTTTTTGGTTTTGCATATTATCGCCTCCGTTCAGATTTGGCGGACGGCGAATGCAGACAAATATTTAAACTCAGCCTCAAAAGCAGAATCGGATAGCGAGACTAAAAAAATAATTTTAAAATTAAATTATTGGGGTTTGCTGAGGCTCTGGAAACTAAGGAAGAAAATTTCTTTAGGAGAATAAAGAAAATGCAAATCCTTCAATTGCAGCTATTTCGAATGTAACCAGAGCCTTCTCAGCCCCATTTTTTTCATCTCTTGTCATTTTTTCATGGTTTTAAAAGGCCAAAAAAAAGAAAAGGGAATATAGTTTCGATTTTCAGTTTATGGGTGTTTTCTTGTGACGAGTACTGCGAGTACTGCGCCGATGACGATTATGATGATAGCGACTGCTACGATTCCGTATTCGACGGTTGTGTTTGAGGCTAAGCCAGAGAGCGGTGTTGCTGTTGGCGCTTGTGTTGGTGCTGCAGCGCTGGCAAAAAAAGCGGTCTGAGCAGAAGAGCCATAGTATGATTGCGTACCTGCAAACGTAGCGGTGACAGTATAGTTGCCTGCAATGTCAGGCTTCCAATTGAAGCTGAAGAAGCCGCTGGCAGTAGTTGTAGTAGTGCCGATTGCTCTGTAGTTGCCGTTGCTGTCTAAGACTGATAATATAACTGGAACTCCAGTTATGTTGGTTGGCATCGACTGCTGCATATAAACAGCTTGCATGAACCCACTCATGCTTGCATCGGATACACATGGTAACCCGTTGGGGAAGTTTGCTGCCACTGCTTCTTGCTGTGCGCCTGCAGAGATGTCAGTTACAGTGCCAGTTATTGTTATTGGAGTGTCTGTTGTCACGCCAATATTTGGTGCATTAACAGTTGTTTTGGTTGGACCCATGCCGTATGCATAAATTTGGTTGTCATAAGCATTTAGTGTAGCCATAACTCCGTCTGCGATTGCGGGTGCGCTGGTAGTGTCAAATGCGTCAATGCTCCATATTACACTGCCATCTGTAGTGTTTAGGCATAGTTGCTGTGCTTTGTGGAATAATGGTGGACTGTACATGTGTCCTTCTGGAAGGTATAGTTTGCCGTCAGCGACTGTTCCCACTGTGAAAGTCCAGATAGATTCTTGGCCGTATGGCGATTCATAGCCGCCGCTTGGTGTATGGTATTGCCAGTTAAGGTTACCAGATTGCAGATCGTATGCATACACGTCTCCACCGTAACAGTATAGATAGATTGTACCGTTGGCTACAACAGCGTTTGCGCCTAGAGAACTAAAGGGATTTGCATTCGGAAGTGTGTGTGTCCAAATTTGTTTTCCTGTTGTTAAGCTATAAGCATATACGGTTTGCGTTGATAGTACGACCATTACATAGACACCACTGCCTGTTCCTACCCATGGTTGAGGGTCAGCGTTTAACAGTGAGTAGGGTGCATAGGTTCTGTTTTCTATCCATAGCTGTGAACCGTCAATTGCACTATAGCCTGCTTCAATTTGATATCCCGTTTCATAGCCCGCTACGCTACTCCCTGCGGTAGTACCGGGGCCTGCTACTAAGAGTAACGTATCACCGCTTGTCGCCTTGATTGAAAGAGAACCGTCGATTGGAACGCCGCTAATGTTGGTTGCTAATGGCTTCGTCCATTGAATCCCATAGGAAAAGTTAACGGATGCGTCTTGTCCTGGTCTCCATGCCCAGCTATTTGCATCGGGGAACGGTGAGAATATAGTAAATGGTGTTCCTCCGAGGTTAATGCATCTTGTTGAGTTCCACATGTTCAATGTGTTACTTGCCTGGTCTACATAGTAGATGATCAGGTTTCCGTTGGCATCTTGTGTCATGGCCGTATAAATTGGGGTCGCGGGTACGCCTGTGACTTGCAGAATGTAGTTGCCTGTCATTGCATCCCACATCGAAAGTGTGCCATAAGGACCGATTAAACTGAATGGACTATATGGAATGCTCCATAGGTATGCGAGGGCTCCGTATTGATTAGGTGTATCATAATAGAGTATTTGACCGCATCTTAGAATCTCAGTAGTGTTTTTTGTCCAAATTACTTCGCCCGTCTTCAGGTTTACTGCTGTCCACCCAGCTGGGTTGGTGCCTGCACCTGGATAGTTGGTGTAGTATAGTATTCCGTTCATTATGATTGGTGCAAATTTGGGTTCATACTGGGAGGTTGAATAGTAATTGCTTTGTTCAGAACCATTACCGTAAGAGCCGCCAATCGTTCCACCGAAGGCTACGGGTTTTGTCCAGAGAATGTGCGCGCTATTTGGGGCAGTAGTATATGGATTATAGTTGCCAGATGCGTCGTACGTGCCAGAACTTGCGAATGTGGAAATCCCTAGACCAAGCCAGCTACCGCCTATTGAATACCAGTTATTGTTTTCAGCGTAAATTGGCCTTGTCCAGTACTCTGTTGGAAGCGGCGTTTGTGAAGAGTAAGGTATAGGATTTTGTTGCACGGTCAGATGGAAAACATTGCTGCTGCTTGGCTCGAAGTAGTCACCAATGTACGCATTTGTGGGGTTTGCGCCGTTTGCGCCTGCCAATGTTTGTCCGCCGAAGAACATTTGGAATGAATAGTTACCTACGATAGTTGGTGTATAGGAAGTGTGTGATCCACCTGTATCATCAGAAGTGAAGGGACCTAAGGTTTCAGTGGCTCCACCAGGTTTAGTGACTATAATTGTCAGATTTTCCCATCTGTCACCAGCAGCTGCGCTGGCTGTCGGTGGTGGCTGATTAATCCAGAAGTTGACGTTGACATATTGACCGACACCTATGGGGTTGGGTGAAACGGCGCAAAAAGCGTAGGTTGGTATGTTAATTGGTGGTATATGTGAGCTAGCTGTTGGTAGAAGTATTGGAGCGCATAGCACGATTGTGAGAATTGCGATTGCCAAAGTAAATATTGATGTCTTATAGGTTTTATTTATTTTCATTTTTATTCTCCTTTTATGCTGTTCGTTTTATGCAGCATCGACCGTTTAATTCCTTGTAAACACAAAAAAACATGGCACTTCCGAGTTCTATGGAAAAAAATAAAAAGAGTTCGTTGCATAAGTAAAGAGCAAGCGGAAGGACATTGGCTGATAGGGCATATTTCTTGGAAAAAGAAGATCAAATACTAATCAGATTAGGTCTAAGTAAAGTCCAAGCAAAAATATACTCTACTCTATTAAGGATGAAGAGTGGATCAAGCGCTACCATCGCACAAGCCAGCACTATTACACGTCAGCAGATATATCGTGAAATGCCGATCATGGTGGATCTAGGGCTCGTGGAAAAAATTGTTGGCTCACCAACTAAATATCAAGCGACCCCAATCGAAACCTCCCTAAAAATTCTGCAATCAAAAAAAGCGGCTGAGCTTTCAGATCTTGATCAAGCGACTAAATTATTTCTGGAAAACTATGCTTCTATTAAAAGAAATCAGACACTTGAAGAAACAAGTCATTTTGTCTATGCTTCCGAAAAAGAAATCGCTCTCAATAAATATGAAAAAGAATTAGCAAACGCACAAATTAGCGTAGAGGCAATCGGACCAGCTTTAGATACTGAAATCGGAATAGCATCAAGGTACAAAGGATTTTTTTTGGAAAAACTTAAACAAGGAGTCCAGCTTCGAATTATTACAGAGAAGCTTCGGAAGGACAGGGAAATCCTAAATTCTATAAGGCAATTTCAAAGAAGTCCGTTGTTTGAAATAAGGGAACTCCCAGAAAAGCCACCTGTTCAATTGGTAATGTATGACCGAAAAAGAGTAAATATAGTGGTGCCTGACGCCTATCATAATTATGCAGATTTATGGACTGACAATGCAAGCCTTAGGGTATTGGCGATAAATTATTTTGAATACATGTGGGAGAAAGCAAGTGTTTTGCATGTTCCCTAAAGTGATGCGCTGGCGAGTAAGCATTATTTAGGGTTCGAATACCTTTTGCATGGCCCATGAATCTCTACATCTTAGAAAAAAGAATTTACTATGTTTGACTGATTTCTCTTTTATGAAATAAGACCAATTTGGATGAATTAGCCCCTTTATCTAGCTGAAAGCTCAAGAATCAACTGCAATAGGTTACTTCAAACTCCGTAAATATGCAGTTATAGTTCAAGGGCACTTTCGAATTTATAGGACTTTTATCCGCGGTCTACGGGCAATTAGTTTTTCTCTGTTGTGGTGACTAGGTGTATATCTTAGCCTTTGCCGCCAGTTCCCTTTGGTTTCATTACCATCAGTCCCTAAATCAATCTTGAATGACATTAAAATAACTAGAATGCTCTAAAATTGGAAAAAATTGTTTCTCAGATGGGTTTGCTGGGGCTCTGGCATGGAAAACTTTTGGAGCAAGGAATGCAAAACACGAAACTATGGTTATTCCATGAATTCCAACCAGAGTCTACTCAGACCCCATTCTATTCTCCAATTCATCTGCCATTTTTTTGTGAATTAAAGGGTTTGCTGAGGCTCTGG
>CAWGZR010000013.1:0-63695 GCA_963827165.1 Candidatus Bathyarchaeota archaeon
CAGTAGACACTTTTGGCAATCAACTGCTAAATGTCTATGTCTTCGGTCACAGGGTACGGTGCAAGAACACTTCAGGCGGCACATTGTCAGCAGGCGCAGTTGTTGTTTCGGCTAACGGCGGAATAGCCGCTTTGGCAGCTACTACAGATTCAGCTCTTGGCGCAACACTGACGGCGAATACAACCACAGGGGTAATCACAGCTTCAGGTCTCGCAGCAATCATCAATGCCTTGTCAAATCGCCGCGGAGTCGTAGTTGTTGGTGGCGCAAATAACGCGCAAGTTCAAATAATCTTCGGGTAAAACCGAGGATCAACCCTTTCAGTTTTTTTGAAAGCGAGAAGAAAAATCAAAATAATCAATTTTGGAGGAAAAAAGAAAAATGAGTTTTGTAGAAGACGCTCTAACCTTTGTTGATAGCGCATCGATTCAGTATCCAGAACTGAACCAGGTCATCATAGAGATGACTATGCCAAACCTGATCTTGAAAAGACTACTCACAGACGATGTTCTCAAGCATGGCCGAACTAAGACTTACACGATTGAAAACGGCTCTCACAGTGTAGGCATAAGCGAAGTGGCGCCAGGCACCGCTGCACCCGTCGATTACACGCCTATGAAATTCGCGACGGTTAGCCCTTACAAACGTATGGAAGCCATCGAGATTCCTAAAGAGGTCGTTGAAGACGTTGACTTGCCAGTGGTTAACCAGCAGCTCAAAAGACTTGCGAGACGTCTCGCATATCAGATTGAGTTAGATTGCTGGACCGTGATGCTTGCCGCAGTTCCAAGCGCAAACAGCTTTGCATGCACCGGCAAAACAATCACTGTAACAGGCACCGAATTCACCAAGGCAAACACTGCAGGCATGGAAGACTTCAACAATGCTGAGGCTTTGATTAACGCCGGAGACTTTTTGATGGACACGATTGTCTGCAACCCGATCCAGAAACGAGACATCAAGAACCTGCCCAACTACAGCCTATACCGCAACGAGATCTCGCCGATTACTCAGAAGCCGATCCAGATGCTGGGCGAATGGGAACTTTGCTGGTCAAACGTTGTTCCCGCAGGGACTATCATTTGCTTGTCAACAGGCAAGAACCTTTCTGCTTCCTATGCCCCTCTAGGGATGTTCCTTGTGAAGAGACCGCTCACAACCGATGTTGAGCTGCTCAAATCCAAGGAACTGGTGAAGCCGATTCTCAGCACCCGATATGCTCCGATCATACTCAACGGTCAATGCCAAGCCGCGATCACAGGGTTAGCAACTAGTTAAGCTTAGCTTGTTTTGCCCATATCTTTTAACTATGGACCGTAAAGCCGGCTTCAAATTAAACAATTTACGGAGACTTTTCACGTCAACTTACCCAGCGTTAACTTCGTTAGAAGAAGTTATCGGCTTTCTAAATGCTACCGGACCAGATAGCAACAGCAATTATCTGGTTTACGGGCTATCTGTTTCAAGCAACAGCGTCCAAGCATACGTTGATCACGCGAACACCTACATAGGCAGCTTGGTGCCCACCGTAACATCAACGGATCCGCGTTACTCGTTTGCGCAGTTAGCCGCACTTGATCTTGCGTGCATGAGCGTTTTAGTTGCAGCAAGCGGCGGCATGCTTTTGGGCGCGGCAGATTACAAACTTGGCGACTTATTCGTAACTAAAGGCACCATCGGAAAATTCTCATTTCAAAGCGCAGTACAAAGCTTCCAAGACAGTTTCACCCGAAACATAGTAAATCTTTCAACTGTAGCCATAGGCGCTCAAGCACGGCTGGGGCATGAAGTTCCTCATTGTAGAGGATGGGGGCATTAGGAATGAAGAAGCGAAAGCTTAGGCTTCTGCTTATTCCGGTTGCTATAGTGCTTTTCGTGATAGGTTGGCTTCTTTATTATTTTGGCAGAAAGCGGAGGAAAGCTTAGACGTCAACTAATCATGCCCTAGCCGTTTCGGAGTTGCTGCAGGAGAATTGGGCGCTATCAAGTCCAGTGGCTACCGCGAATATTTTGTGGCCTACCACTCGCATGGACGCGATTGGGATTACTCAGGGAAAAGGAACCTTGCAAGTAGCCGTCTATAACGCGAGCCCAAGCAAGCAGGTGGATGCGCTTAGCCGCGAATGTTATCTGGTTACTGAAAAACTTGTTGTAGACATAATTGTTGTTAACGCTAGCCAAAGCGCAGCTGATTTAGCGGTTGCAGAATCTATTTTGGAGGCATTTCAGGCTGAAGTTAGCCGCATTATACACTTGCAAGACCCAAACTATGTGGTGACCGGTGAGCCGATTCACAGTAACGCAACTGAAGTAACCCGCGTCATGATCAACATTGACGCCGTTTACTTTAGCATTTCAAGTTAATAGGCAGGTGAAGTCAATGGCAGAACAAAAAAGGGCAGCAAACCAGAAATTTAAAACGAAATTTAGCACTTGGGTTGTAACTTACAAAAACGGCTCTCAGGTTCTTGTAGAGCATAGAGTAACGAAAATAGCTTAAGGAGAATACAGCGGTCTGCATCAAAGGTGAAGCGATATGAGTATTTCTGTTCAGGTAAATTTGTCAAATTTTGATACGTTGAGCAGTTGCTTTGATTGTCTTTGTGAGCAGTACCCAGAAGCCGTTAGGCAAGCATTGATGAATGTTGCTCAGGATATTTTGGCGACTGCAAACACGTTAGTTCCAGTCAGAACAGGCTTTTTGAAAAGCACCATAGCGATTGAGCAACCCAGCAATTTCCAACTTAAAGTTAAAGCTACAGCGCCTTATGCGTATTATGTTGAGTTTGGCACTAGGCGCATGTCTGCCCGGTTGTTTTTGACTAACGCGGTTAATCAGCACTTAAGTGAGCTTGCACCGGGAATTGAACAGCAAATCCAAGATTTACTGCAAGGTTAACGGTTTTAAAAGTAATCATTTTAATCGAGGTGAAAAATATGAGTTTAGCAACTACGCCAGTTCTAAGTCGGAATGCAGTTGTCCAGGTGGGCGGAGCGGCAATCGGTTTTCTCACCGACTTCACCATGGATGTTAAAGCGGAAATGATTAAGGAGTATGTTTGCGCGTCAGGTGGGTCTCCGTCGCCAGCTTTTACGGCAAGCGGCAACCAGTCTTACACGTTTAAGGCTTCGGCGCTTTATGTTCCAGCAAACTACGCAGCACTACTAACAGATGTTCTCAACGGCTCATTGGTTACAGTTATTGGGGTCCACAAGGCACGACCACAGGATCAGGCACTCCAAAAATCACGTTGAGCAACGTTGTCTTAACCGCTTACAGCGTCAAAAACGGACAAAAAGGCACAATAGCGAATGATATTAGCGGTGAAGCGCAAAGTGTGGCCACGAGCACCTTCTAGTGCTTTTTCTTCCCATTTGTTAATGGGGAGAGTATGTGTAAGTGAAAAGCGGTTTGGGAATTAGAATTTAATCCCCAAACACAAGCTTAAATCGTCGACCTATTTTAGTACCAAAATCTGTTTACCCAGACCAATTCTCTGTCATTGTAGCACTTGCAGAATCAAGATTTAATGTTCCAGCATCGGCAGTACCACCAGTTATCCCTAAGAATTTCCAAGTTATGCTTACTGAATAAGTATCTTGATTCGGAAGAGTAACAGAGTAGGTTCCACCATTTGCGTCTGCTACATAGTTATTTCCAGTTGTCTCACTCGTAAAAGTAATCTTTTCTGGGCTTGTTCCAGTGCCGGTAGTTGTGACTGTTCCGCTTAATACAACTTGAGATGGTTTACTGATTCCAGGGACACTTCCTGGGACAGCCATCGCAACCACAATAACGATTACTATGATAGCTAAGATAAGTCCTATTGCCAAGTTTCTGCCAGTATGTGATGTTTTATGTTTTTGGTAAGGTGGTGATGGGGTTGGCATTGGTTGAGAAGGTGAAAAAGACATAGATTTCTGCGGAGCATTAGAAAGAGGTTTACCGCAGAATGGGCAAAACTGAGTACCTTCCTCAACTTGTTTGCCACAATTTGGACAGTACGGCATCAAGTGCACGCTCGCTTTTTGATATAGAGCGATTTGCATATAATTTTTTGCGAAGATCATAAACGACATGCTTTTCGCTTCATAAATTTCATCGAATGAATAAAAAAGAAAAGAAGTTTAGGTTATTTTGGGCTTTTAGGTGTTTTTTGTTTACTCGCTTTAACTAAGATGGCTGAACAAGTAGCAATCGCTAAAACCAGTAGCACAACGAATGAGGTTAATTCGGGAATTGTTGGAGTTGGGGTCGGTGTAGGTGTAGTTGTTGGTGTTAGCGTTGGAGTGGGCGTTGGCGACGCAGTAGGAACTGGCGTTGGCGACGCAGTAGGAACTGGAGTGGGCGTTGGCGTTGGAGTTGGATTCACTGTAATAGAAACAGTATTAGAAGCAAGAGAAGTAACTGGAGTGGAAGCGCTATCAGTCACCGTACAAGTAACTGTATGTGAAGTTCCAGCGGCAGTGTAAGAATAGCTTGCACTGTTAGTGCCAACTGCTGTGCCGTCCAGATACCATTGATAGGACAGAGTGCCTGAACCGCCACTGGCTGTTGCAGTGAATGCTTGAACCTCACCAACAGTTAAAGTAAGCGGACCAACAGGAGCTATAGTAACAGTCGGAGCAGCGTCTACTGTAACAGAAGTCGCGTTAGAACTCGCTACTGCACCAGTGCTGTCAGTAACTTGAAGTATGAAGAACCAGGTGCCAGTAGTTGTGGAACTTGTAGTTACAAAGTTGTAGCTCGTTAAAGTTGCGCCGCTAATCGACGAGTAAGAGGAGACGCCGGGAGCCTCACTGAACCATTGGTACGTGTAGGGCGAAGCGCCAATCGTTACCGCAGTAGACGTCAAACTGGAAGTTTGACCCTGATCCACCGAGCCAGGCGAAGCAGACACAGAGGGAGGAACCAAAATTTGAGAATCTGACATGACTGAGACCGTGTTGGATCCGTAATTGGCTACGAATACTTCGCCTTTACCGGAATCATAAGCTACACCCCAGGGTTCAGTTCCAACGGGCACGGTGGCAACCACGCCGTTGACGCTATCCGATATAACTGAAACCGTGCCAGAACCGTAATTGGCTACGAATACTTCGCCTTTGCCAGAATCATAAGCATGCATCATGAGGGTTGCTTCCCACGGACACGGTTTTGACGACGGCATTGGTGCTGTCCGATATAACCGAAACCGAGTTAGACCCGTAATTGGCTACGAATACACCTCGCCTATGCCAGAATCATAAGCCACACCATTGGGTCGGTTCCAACGGGTACGGTGGCAACGATGGTATTGGTGCTGTCCGATATAACTGAAACCGTGCCAGAACCGTAATTGGCTACGAATACTTCGCCTTTGACCAGAATCATAAGCCACGTTACGGGGACCGCTTCCAACAGGTATGGTGGCAACAACGGCGTTGGTGCTGTCCGATATCACCGAAACCGTGTTGGACCCCTCGTTGGCTATGAAGATTTCGCTTTTGCCAGAATCATAAGCCGCACTCTCGGGTCCGCTTCCAACAGGTATGGTTGCAACCACGCCGTTAGTGCTGTCCGATATAACTGAAACCGTGCCAGAACCGTAATTGGCTACGAATACTTCGCCCATGCCCGAATCATAAGCCACACCTTCGGGTTGACTTCCAACCGTTATCGTGGCGGTTACTCCGGCGGCGTGGACCGAGTTGACTGCTGACAATGCAAAAGTCATAATGAATAATAAACCTAAAAGCTTCCAAACTTTGGCTTTCATATCCATTCCTCAATCTTTCCTTCTAACGCCCGAGAAACATGGACTACGGAAAAATCATAATGAGTTGAGGTAATTAATCCGAGAACAGTGAAACCTGGTTTCTTTTTCATGTTTGCTCCCTTTCTCCAAGTAAAGCACATAAGCACTAATTCGCTGAATCAGTTTATACGTTTTTTGTATTCAAGTTATCATTACTCAATTTCGTTCTGTTTCAAAGTTAAAAATTGTTAATGAGGTGATTTGATGAGTGAAGAAAAATTTGATAGCGAAGGTTTCGAGAAGCTTAAAGCAGCATTCAACGAATACGAGGCAGAGCAAAAAGAGCGTTTCAAAAACTTTAGCGTAAGCCTGTTGAAAAATAGTAAGGTTCCGCAGGAGGCTAATGTGCCTGGCGCCGGATGGGTCAAATTTGTTTTGCTGACCCATAACGAGCTTAGCGATTTAGCGAAGTTTTACAAGGATGATCAGCGCGAATTTGAACTGCAGGCACTTCTGAAGATGATGAAGCCCTGCTACCCTGATTTAACAGAGAAGGATCTGCGTGATGCGCCTTGGGATTTGGTGCGTGCACTGGAGAAAGCTTTGCTTAATGAGGGTTTTTTACCGCGAACGGTGAGGCGGTCAATGACTGGATCAGCTGGAGCGGTGAAGCCCAGCGGCCCCACCACTTATCTAAATCTTGGAGAGTTTTGAAGGGCTTACTTGTCAGATAGTTCTGGGATCTGCTCAGTCAACATAACCCAGTTTGCGGAAACGCTCTTTCTTATTAGTGGCTTGATCGTAGTGAAAACTGGCGGAGGCATTATCGACATAAATAATCTTGTGACTTTAACTTGGTCATCAAGGTCGAGTAGAGGTAATAGCCATTGAAACTGAGTAGGGATCCGTTCTGGAGGTGTTTTACTTGCCATGTTCCTAACAATTGAGACTTGCTCGTCGTCTGTTGTTCGTTCTCTGAGAATTGGATATAGATGTGCGTCTTCCTTGTCTAAATGAATTCGCAGATGCGAGTTTAAAACGGCTGTTGCTCTAATTGCCGTTAAAGGGTCAGGTGCTTTGCGGATTGCTTCTAACCCCTGAACCATGTTGTCAAGTTCACGGTGATCTATGATGTAGGCTTTGGCTACAAGAGGCGCGATGTTGTCGACAGCTGGGAAAACCGCTGCTTCCTCACCTCTTGCGTGATAATCCAAGATTTCGGTCACGATTTGGAGTCGATTAAAAATGGGCGCCAAGTCTCCGCCCTCACGTGCTATGTTAAGCATTGAGGTGTCGATTTGGGACATGTCTAGACGAAATGCATTATGAAAACAACGAACTATGTCTATAGGTCTTAACAAAAAAATCTTCTCTAACTTCAATTCTATTTGCTAGCTATTAAATGATTAGTCAGCAGTTGTCATCAACCTTTAAAAGGAGGATTTTGCGGGAGATATCTCCGCTATAGGCTGCATTCAAATCCCAGCGGCTCCACTAAATGGGACGAAAAAGCATGCCCTAATCAATCACAGAAAAATAACAATTGCAACTTCTTTCTCTGATAAAAAAATCGTGGCCTTCTCAGTAGAATCGTGAACGCTCTTAAAAAAGTCCTGAAAACCAAAGACAGCCGAACGGTACTGCCTTTTGAGGTAGGGACTCACGCCAGTTCTAGTAACCATTCAACTCGCGCTCAGAATTTTTTTTACTGGTAAAGTTTATGACGCAAGCGTCGATAGGAGTGGATGAAAATTCATTGATCTATTCCAACGATTTTCACAGCAAATTGGTGCGGGGCCCCCGCCCGACGCAAACCGTTCGTCTCGACTGTAATTCTATTGGATATTTCAAGGCAGTCTGAATCACTACGGTTCAAATCTATAGAGTTATTTGGTTTGGGTGCGAATTTCTTTCGCGGAAAGTTGATTGATTAGATTTGTTTCAAAAAAAACACAAACGGTATATTAAAGCCTAAAGCAAAACAGGTTTGCTGAGGCTCTGGAAGCAAATTTCTTTTAGGAGAAAAAAGAAAAATACAAACTCTTCAATTGCCCTATATTGAATTTAACCGGAGTTTTCTCAGCCTCCAGTTACACCATCTTCTTTTTATTTTTTTAAGAACCAAAAAAAGGAAAAGGGGTTGGTTTGTTATTTTTGGCTTATGGATGTTTTCTTGTGACGAGCAACGCGACTATGGCGATGCCTACGATGAAGACGATGATCATTGCGACTACTGCGTACGTGACTGTTGTGTTTGAGGCTAAACCGTTGACTGGTGTAGCGCTGGGTGTCGTTGTTGCTGCTGGGTTGCTTGCGTAGAATCCAGTTGATGCTGAGGACGCGTAGTATGATTGTGTGCCTGCGAATATTGCGTAGACCGTATAGTTACCTTGAATGTCTGGCGTCCATGTGAAGGAATAGTCACCTAAAGCGTTACTTGTCGTTGTGCCGATTGAGCGGTAGTTGTTGTTGCTGTCCAAAACGTAAAGTGCTACTGGAACACCGGTTATATTGGTTGGCATTGGTTGTTGCTGATAGACGCCTTCCATGAACTGTGTCATGCTTGCGTCGGAAACGCATGGTAAGCCGTTGGGGAAGTTCATTGCAACTGCATTTTGTTGCGATCCTGCAGATATGTCAGTTACTGAACCAATTATTGTGATCGGCGTTTCTGTTGTAATGCCTACTTGAGGTGCGCTGATTGTGGTTTTGCTTGGTCCTTGAGCGTACGCGTATATGCTGTTGTCATAAGAACTGTACTCGATCGCGATGCCGTCGGAAACGGCACACGGCGCTGTAAGGTCAAAGCCCATATCACTCCATACTAACTGTCCGTTGGTGCAGTTTATTGCCAGTAGCTGAGCTCCACGGAACATTGGGGCAGTGTACGAGTGACCAACTGGGACAAATAGTACTCCGCCAGCGACAGCTCCTCCTACAGCTGGTGGAGATGTCCATAGTGGCCACACACCATAAGGCGTGTTAGATCCTGCGGGGCCAATCAGTTGCGTGGTATTTGTCGTCCAGAGAACTGCTCCTGTCGCCATGTTAATAGCGTATATGGTTCCTCCGAAGCCGTACAAGAATTCTGTGCCGTTAGCGGCAATGGCTCGATACCCTCCAATGCTGGTGTAAGGATCTTGGTCAGGTAGTGTAGTTGGTCCCCATACAAGTTTGCCTGTAGTCATACTGTAGCCATTTATTACACCTGTTTCGCAATTGACTTCGCCATAGACTCCAGCGGTAGCTGGAAGCATGGATAGCCTTGTTTCGGGTGTTTCTGTCCTATTAGTTATCCATAGCTGTGCGCCGTTGGCCATACTGTAGGCTGCTTCAATTTGGAAGCCCGTTTGGAAGGATGATACAGTACTTGAACAGGTCATAAGTATTACTCCGTCCTCGATACAGGTGCCACTTATACCAAGAGAGCCCGGCACAGTTGCAAAGGTAAATGAAGCGGTCGATGTAGGGAAAGGAACGCCGTTAAGGTTTACAGCTATCGGTGCTTGCCATTGTATTCCTGCTGCCCACGGAATGATTTCGTTTTGTGCAGGTTCCCAAATCCAAGCATTCGATGGGGCGCCTGTTTCGTAATTCATGACGTCTAAGGTTGAGTTCCACATTCCCAGCATAGGTACGTTTGGATTAGTCGAGTTAACAAAGTAGCCTATCAAGTTGCCACCTGCGTCTTCTGTTAGCGTCATTCCGTAAGTGTCGTTGACGATGCTTAGTACGTAGTTTCCAGTTACGGCGTCATACATGCTCAATGTGGTTCCAGTGAGTGTGGTAGTGACGGGCACATATGCTCCACCGTTAAGAACTGTTTGCTGGCTGGCAGGAACGCTGCACATAACGCCAGTTAATGTTGGGTTTCCAAGCGGGTTACCGGTGGCCCATAAGTATTCCATGGCTCCATACTGATCGGGTGTATGAAAATCAAGTAGTTGACCGCATTTTAAGATTGGTCCGTTTGTTTGCCCAGTGGGCTGACTCTTTGTCCATACTGTTTGTCCGGTTTTCAAGTTTATGGCAGCCCAGCCTGTAGGATCTTGTGAAGATCCTGGAATCATTTCGTAGTAGAGGACACCATTCATGATTATCGGTGCGAATTTGGGTTGATATTGTTGTGGAGCATTGAAATTGCTAGTAGCGTCACCGCCGAATTCTCCTCCGATTAGACCTCCAGGAGCACCGCCAGCTTCCGTCCATAGAATGTGAGCAGTAGTTGGCGACGTAGTATACGGGTTATAGCTTCCGGTAGCGTTATAATTGCCATTGCTTGCTAGCGATAGCCAGTTTCCGCTAATAATAGACCAATAGCTGTTAACGGATTCTATTGGGCGCGTCCAGTAGGTTGTTGGAAGTGGAGCTTGTGGAACACTCGGAACTGCCATCTGCTGCACTGTCAAGGTTGTCGAGGCATTAGATGGCTCGAAATAGTCGCCAATATATACGTCAGCAGCAGTTCCTGGCGCAAGATTGTTTCCGGCTAGTATTTGTCCAGGAAAGCTGAAAGCCACGCTATAAGTGCCTACCGCCGAGGGTGTAAAGTCAGTGTATGTTCCTCCTGTAGGGTCTGATGCAAATGGTCCCAGTTTTGAAGTGCCACTTGGTCCCGTAATTGTCACCATGAGATTCTGCCATCTATCGCCATACTGAGCATCCGCATCAAGTGGCGGTATGTCGAGCCAGAAGCCTATGTTGATTGTTTGACCGACACCTGCAGGGTTAGGATTCGCCGCAACGTAAGCATAAGTTTTAATATCTATTTTTCCCGGTGCTAGAGCTTGCGCGTTTGCGTTAGGTATTAGTGTTAGTGAAGCTATCATCGATAGTATAAAGAACGTCGAAATCACAATTGCTAAAATTTTGTTTTTTATCGTTTTCAATTTTTTCTTTCTCCCTTAATTTAACGTTGAGAAGAAACAAACAAAGAAGGTCTCTCTCAACAACTCAGCCTCTACTGCCAATCTCTATATATGATTTGGCTAATTTCGTACTTCGAAAGTCGTCAATTGCTATCCTTTTGATTAAAATTAGGCAAAAATGAAATCATGACATGCTGTTCTAATTTAGAAAAACGACTTAAATAAAGAATAATTATCAAAGATCTTTCCGCAAGTTTTGCCGATACCCGTCCTCAAACTCGTATATTTCAAAACTTTTATCAAAACGGAATTAATCTGCGGCTCAAACGTTGATAACATTACACCGTGTCAGGAGCGATTTTCAAAAGGTGTTAGGAGGAATCCGCCCCATTTGGGGGCTGGTCCCACATCCCTCGCGCCCTTAACAAACTCGTCGAAAGATTATTTTTACCGGTAAATTGGGGCTATGATGCCCGTTCTAGCTACAAAGTAATCCGGCCCTCGAACCGCAATAAGCATGGTTTTGAGCCTGATTTCTGGTTCAACTCGGCGTCCGCACCTTAACCGCACCAAAGTCTGGGTTCAAAAACCCTAGAGACCTGCAACGTTTAAGGCGCAGAATCGATGATATTCGGTTCTAGAATTTAGATTGGATGACTTATTGAAGAAAAAATGTGCGCACGGAAAAGTTCTACTTCAAGCGAATGTTTCTTTTTCAGGCCCAGAAATCGCGCATGCAGGGATTGTTATTACGAATTTTGCGCCTATACTCGGTTCGCCTTCTTCAGTTATTGTCCAGCCGTAGACATCCATCATCTTTTTGACCAGATACAATCCAAGGCCGCTGCCTTTGCCAGTTGTGAAGCCAGCCTCGAAAAGCTTAGGCTTGTTTGTTTCAGGTACTCCAACTCCGTTGTCCTCATAGATCAGCTTCATTTCCTTTCCCTCTCTTGTGCAGTGAAGTCGTATTTGGGTAACTTTTTCGCCATGTTTAAGCGAGTTATCGATGAAGTTGTAGAACAGTTGTTTTAGAAGCGAATCTGCAATAACATGTAGTCCTTGGCATTCATTTGCAACCTCCACGTTTCCCAATTTTGTCATAAGCGCTACCGCTTGATTGAAGTTTTCAAAAACGCTTTCCTTTGAGGGCTTTTCAGCGCCAATCCGCTCGTACAAACGGCTAAACTCAAAAATCCTATCAGAAGAAGCAATCGCAGTGCCAATGCCATCAAGATACTTAGCTAAATCGGGATTATCGCCTATGCGTTTTCTTAGCAAAAACAAATTGGATCTTGCAGCCATCAGCTTGTTAATCACATCATGCCTTGTTAAACTGCCCACGACGCGCAGCTTCTCGTTCATTAGGTCAATTTTATCGCTGTTTTCCTTTAATTTCTTCTCTGCTTCTTTCTTTTCAGTTATGTTTATAGTGAGTTCCAACGCAGCAACAACATTTCCATCTTTGTCTTTAATAGGCGTCGCTATGAGATCAAACCAAACAGGATGGCCTTTGTTAAATCCTACCTGATTGCAGTATTCACGGCGGTCAAAGTCAGCTCCTTCAAAAATTTTCTTAGGGCCACAATCAGGGCAGATACTGGTGCAGGTGTTAAAAGATGAATAGCAGGGGCTGCCTTCGGAAGCATCCCCTAATTGCTTTAAGTAATTATTCATCCAAAGTATCTTGTAGTCCGTGCTGATTATCACAAGTCCAGCGCCGATATTTCGAGTTACGGATTCCAGCCTATTCTGCTCTTGCCCAAGAGCCTCTTCGTTCTTCTTTCGTTTAGTAATGTCGCGTTCAACTGATACTAAGAGATTTTTTGAGCCTACTTTTACTTTGTTAATAGAGACTTCAACGTCGATTGTGGAACTATCTTTGCGTCGATGCTTTGTTTCGAAAGTTAATTTTTCATTGTTCAAGAGTTTACTAACTCGGTCTATTACTTGTTCGTCGTCGCTTTTTTCGTCTAAGAATGTGATGGGTTTGCCTATGATTTCTTCTCGAGTGAATCCATGAATTTGTAGAGCAGAACTGTTGGCGTCGAATATTATAGGGACCCCTGTTGCTTGAGTTTCCAAAATTAAGGTGTAATCACCGGCTTGTTCGAATAGAGTCTTGTACTTTTCTTCACTTTCCTTGAGGTCTTGCTCAGCTTTTTTGCGTTCAGTAATGTCTTTGGCGAAAACTGTAAGTCCGCCATCTATTGGGATTACGTTGAATTCCCAAACGTTAGGTTCATAAAGACCATTCCACTCGAATGTTTTGGATTCTTTCTTCTCCAGAGCCTCTGTCAAGTTCCTTTCTAGAGTTGTTCCGATACGATTTGCAAAGACAACTCTTGCATTCTTACCTAGCATTTCATTCTGAGTTAAACCGCCAATTTTCGCAAATGTCTCATTACAATAAGTCACGACCCAGTTTGAATCAAAAGCAAATATTGCATCGTGAGTGCTGTTTACGATTGAGTTTATTATTTTGTTGTTTTGTTTTAGTTTTTCTTCTGCTTTCTTACGTTGTGTAGTGATCTTTATGCCATGAGCTAATTCGCCGTAGACGGTTTCAGGGGATCCTTGTTTGTTGTAGTACCCGTCTGCGCCGAGATTCAATGCTTGTATAGCTACTTCTTCTCTGCCTTTGCCAGTAAACAAAACAAATGGGATGTCGTTTTTCTGTGACCTGAGCTCTTTTAAAAAGTCTAAACCGTTTTTTTGGGGCATCTCATAATCAGAAATAATTGCATCATATTTCCAAGTTGAAAGTTTCTTGAGGGCTTCATCAACGCAACATGCTTGGTCAATGTCAAAGTTGTTGTTCAGATCTAGCAGGACAAGCTTTGAAATCGCCCTTATTGAAGCGTCATCATCAACATGCAAGATACGCACTGGAGTCTTACGATCCGTTGTTTTTGAAGCGCCGTTTTGGGGTTGAAGCAAAGAGCTACCACTAAGCGTAACCCTTCAGTCTGCGTATGTTAAGATGATTTGTGCAAACATCATCTGGACACACAAATTTTTTCTATCAGCACCTTTTTTGCTTTTACATCATATAGAACAAGTAAAGAAAAATTGCACACGTTCTGATCTCGCTTCATTAAACTTGCAACTGCGCACGCGCCCGTAATTGCCTTGAACGGAAAAATCCAACTTGTTGCGGCCTACTCGACGTCTTGACTTTTATAGTACTCAGCATTTACATAATTGCCTTACGACAGAAAAAAGCAGTCACACTATTCGGATGAATCAGGCCGCCCTCGCAATGTACCATTTGTTCGGGCATTAGGGATTTCAATTTTCTGGGGGTATAGTAGGAAAAGCCGGGGCGATTTTACCTTATCATCACAACATATAAAATACAATAAATAATATTGAAATGGTTTGATTCTATACCCACCAATCCGTAGAAGACCTTCACGTCTTTTCGGGGCAAGCGCAGAAGATATATCGTGTTACTTGTAAGTAAATTTACCGTTTAGCTCCTCGGGGGGAGGCAAACGTATAATGAAAGTTGTTCCTTTACCCTCTTCGCTATCAAAAGAGACTGTACCGCCCAACGCTTCAGTCATCCGCTTAACCACAGCTAAACCGAAACCCTGCCCCTTAGACTTCGTTGTAAACAACGGCGTAAACAGCTTATCTTTTACATCATCAGGAATACCCACACCTGTGTCCGCAACCGTTATGATCGAGTCGTTAGCTTCTTTGTACGCTTTTATAGATAGTTTTCCGCCTTTAGGCATAGCTTGAACAGCGTTAATTACCAAATTGCCCACAATCCGCTTCAAAATATCGGGATCAGACATCAAAGTGTCCGCTTCTTTTTGCACCTTCACGTGAACCTTAACGTTTTCCGCAACCCTATTTTTTGCGATCAACTCATCCATAAACTTTTCAAGATTAATTTCGGTGGCTACTGGCCTAAGAGCTTTAGTGTAATCTTGAAGGTCAGAGACAATCTTATTGATGTAATCAACGTTCTTTTCAATTTCAGATAGGTTTTCTTGGATGTTATTTTTCTCTTCACTCTCAGGCAGTGCAATTAAATCTGTTTTAGCTAAGAAAACATCGCCAGTTATGGCCTGCAGCGGGTTACGGATGTCATGTCCAACCATACCTGCTGTTGCGCCGATTGTAGCTAAGCGTTCAGCATCCTTCAGCTGCGCAGCTCTTTTTTCTGCGAGATCCTCCATTTGATTCGCGTATTCTTCGACTCGAACAGCAGACTCCTCAAGCTTAGCCTGCAGCTCTATCCGATCAGTAATATCCACATTAGACTCTAACATTTCCACTATTTGGCCGTCCGCACCAAATCGCGCCAACCAAAAACTTTGCTCAGCCACCTTACATCCGTCTTTGCTGATGTGAATTAATTCACCTGACCATTTTCCATCCAGCTTTACCTTGTTTAGGATTTCGTCAAGTGGTTGTCTAAATTCCGTCTTTAACAGCTTATGGATGTTTTGTCCAAGCGCTTCGTCTTTTGTCCAGCCATACAGGTTCTCTGCGCCCCTACTCCAAAAAGAAATAGTGCCGTCCAGTCGCTGTATTATTATAGCATCGGGACTAAGATCAATAAGCTCAGCCTGCCGTTTAATTGCTTCTTCGGCTTGCTTGCTTTCAGTAATGTTAATTGCGTAGACGCGAATGCGTTGAGCGTTTGGTACGTTGCTGTAACTCTGCAAGTACCAGTCATCGCCAACTTTTACTTCACAAGCAAAGGCGTTTGCAGTTTTCTCAGTGAATACTTTAGTCACACTTTTCCAGCTGGCAAAGAAAGGATGATTTAAACCCAAGGTTTCGAGGTCAGCAAACATGGCTTTTGCTGCAGGATTAATATATTCGATTTTACCCTCAAAATTCATTTCAACGATGGGATTGGGATTAAGTGTTGGAAATGAAGCCAATCTCGTAATTTCCTCTTCAGCTTTTTTACGTTCAGCGATGTCTCTGAATATTAGCACGACGCCTGTGGTGTTGCCATCTTTATCTTTTATGGGCGCTCCACTGTCATCAATTGGAACTACGGAGCCGTCTTTCTTAATCAAAACTGTGTGGTTCGCTAAGCCAACAACTATGCCTTCTCTGAGAACTTTGTCTATTGGGTTTTCAACTTCTAATCGAGTTTGCTCGTTGACAATATTGAAAACTTCTTTCACTTGTTTCTGCGAAGCTTCGCTTAGCTTCCAACCAGTAAGTTCTTCAGCCGCGCCGTTCATGAACATAATTTTACCCGATGTATCGGTAGCAATAACCGCATCGCCTATACTTGCCAACGTAGTTGCCCAACGCTGCTCACTTTTCTGTAGAGACGATCGTGCTTGTTCCAAATCTGATTTAGACGCAGTCACAGTTTTCAGGTTAGCTGCCATCTGGTCGAACGCACTGGATAGCTCGCCAATTTCATCATTACTTGTAGAGGCAATTGTGTAGTCAAGATTGCCTGAACCGATTATTTTTGTACCTTCTTGAAGTTTGGTTATTGATCTGAATGTGCGCCTGAAAACAAGAAGGTAAATCATGACGAAATAAGCTGCAAATGCACCTAACAGGGTGAAAATGAGAATGTTGTTTGTTTGCTTCAACTGGTTGGCTTGATTTTCAAAGGAGTTTGCCAAAACGTAAGCGGCGTAAGCAAGTTGCTGATTTTCCACTGCCAACTGGTCAGAAACGGTCTTTAAACTTGCAGGAACTTGACCGTTCTGAGGTGTACTCTCAACAAGAGATATTGAATTATTGAATCCCGCACCGACAAGCTGCAAATCGGTCTCAACGTTGTTAACTTGTGTTGCCTGTTCTGGATTTGTTGAGTTTATTTTTGAAAGGTCAGCAAACATGGAAGAAAACTGAGTTTGCCACTGATTCACCTGGGCATTATCCTGGTATAGGAAATAGTCATTCGAAATATACGCAAGGTTGCTGGCTCCTGTTTGGATTTGGCCAGATGTTTGTTGCTCATTTGTTATTTTTACTGCCTGCTGATTGGTGATAATTACTGACGTTGAAATGATTAGCAAAATTATTCCGAAGATAGCTATGCTGATGATTAGCTGGCTTTTTAGCTTCACTTTTTTCTCCTCAGCTTATGATGTCTACAGATCCAGAATCCACTGACTCAAGTCCATTAATGTATATGTAATTTACGAAATTTGGAACTGTTTTCCCGCTGACCAAATTGTTGCTTATAGCCCATCTAGCTTCTTCTTCCAGTGCTAGAATTAACGAGTCATCAAGGGATAAAGAAAACTGGTGGTTGGGCCAGTCTTGAGCAAGGTAAGCTGCCGTATAGTTAAAGCGGGTTTGCAAAACAGCTTTTGCACTGGTTGGGTTCTGGATTACGAAATTCTGGGCTTCGACGAGGGATTTTAAGAAACGGTTTACTAAATCTGAATTCTGAGTTATCCAGCTAGTTTGGCCATAAATTAAGGCATATGCTAACTGTTCGCCTTGCACCTGCCACACAATTGTATTGTTTGGTAGCGCCGCTTGCACCTGACTTATGTAATTTTGTGAAACAACCACAGCGTCAACGGTCCCGTTTGCTATAGAGCTAACCCATTGAGAGGGCTGAACATTAACCAAGGTTACGTTACTGAGGCTCAGACCGTTAACATCTAAGAAACTTCCGAGATAGTATTCCTTTAATGACTGAAAAACAACTCCAATTGTTTTTCCAACAAGGTCCGTGACACTCTCTATTCCGTGGCCTTTGTTGGCAATCAGGTAAACTCCTTGGTATTTGTCTATATTTGCAATCACGCTGATGTTATCGTTTGCAAATGCGTTTGTTACTTCGGTATATTCTCCTGAAGTGGCCAGGTCTGCCTGACTTGTTAGAACTGCGTTATCAGCTTCAGTGGATGTTTCAAAAGTCTTTATGACAAAGTTTATTCCATTCTGTTGGAAGAAATGTTGGTTTTGGGCAACGTAAATTAGTTCAGATGAATCGACGCCTAAGTCTCCGAAAGTGATTGTTTCGACTTTTCCGGTGTATCTTGTTGAATTCAGGTAAAGAAATGAGCTTAAAACAATGGCAACAATCAAAATTATAGCGGCTGAGATCACTATCAAATTTCGTCTCTTCCGCATGGCCATCTAAAACATCCTCAATTTGAAGCTGGATTAAATCTACTTACAAGCAAACGTATATATTGTTATCCAAAAAACAAATCAAGAGAAGAACTTTCTCAGATTTGATTAGACTAAGATGCTCGAATTGGAATAGCAGCTTCAAATCGTCGTCGCAGTTTACAAAAGTCGACTTATTCAACAAATTTGAGGTAGGGGACTCAGATTTTCGCCGGTCTTACAGCTTATGACACTCAAAACATCAAGAATACTTTTTATGACTTCGAAGGAGATATCATAAAGAAAGAAATACTTGGCGCTCTCAATCTTTACTTGGATTTCGTGAACATTTTCTTGGACCTGATTAAATTATTGGGAAAAAGGAGAGACGACTAAAAAACTCTAATAGATTAAAGTTGCTGAGGAGAAAAAACATGAAAATAATGGGTTGGATAATCCTGGCGATAGGCTTGGGGATTATAGCGGACGGAGTAGGAAGCATTTTGTTACCCGAAAATACGCATGGGTTTTGGCTCGATTTTGAAAGGGGTTTGAGGCTAATGGCGGGGCTTGCTTTAGTTGGAATTGCGATTTTCGTGTGAATAAAAAACAGCCTGCAACAATTTTCGCGATTCGGCCTTTATTTTTTACAATTAGATCTCGTGCTTAGGCTGTTATGAATAAACATGGGCACCACAGAAAACCTTCAGACCTTAACGCAACCCAAAGTTTTGCTTCCATGTCGGGGAAAATCAGATATTGCCGGTTGAACATATATTTGATCTTGGGGAAAACAATATTACAGCTGATTTTGCCAGTATCGTTAAAGACGACGCTCGAGCGTTAATGGATAGAAGAAGGAAGGGCGAGCGTCCGCTGTTTAATCCAGACGTGTTAGTTAATCCCAGTAGGTATGCGAGACCCATAGCCATTGACAAAATAATTGCCGATACGAAGGTTTCAAGGGACGGCATCGAATACTATAAGAAGAAAATCAAAGCAAACGAACCGATTGACCCCGTCGTGGTTGTTAAGCATCCTCGCTTAGATTTATATGCAGTTTTGGATGGGCATCACAGGTATTGGGCGTGTAGAGAGTTAGGCAAGGAAATGATTGATTGTGCGTTGGCGGAAGACTACTCGAGCGTTATCTTCTATCTGACAGAACATGGTTACCTTCAGCCAAGCGCTGAGGCGACAGAGCATTTGAGGTTGCCTGCCAAAAAAATACATGAAAACTTGAAGCAGTTCTTAGAAGATTTTCTTGATGAGTAAAAGATCAAAAAAGAGTTAGAACGGAGGAAGGCTGATTAGCAGGGCGAAACAAGAAGTTGATTGCAAGCTTGAACGCTAACAAATAACGATACTCAAACGTCAACATCCGTGCAATCAGAGTTACTCAGACGGCACCGAATGCATAATCTCAATTATTCACCCGCTTTAAAAAAGAGACCCACAATCTTCGGGTTCAGATCCATAGAAACTTAAACTGGTTCAGGCTCGAATCTCTTAATGAATTTCTTATTTTATTCTTCAAAATTGACGGGATTTCGGGTTTCGTGGTCCTCTTTTATGTGCCATCTATAATGCCGTCCGCAACTTTTGGATGAAGGGGGCGAAGAACGAAGGAGCCTGAGCGATGACTCACCTAAATTTCAGCGGACAAGCTATAGCAACACTTTTAAAAAAACTATCTCGATTACGCTCCCATTGGCACGCACAAAACATAAATGCAAACCAGCCACTAAGCGCAAGGCCAATTTAGAACGCTTCGCCTCGAAGATATTCATTCATATTGGACATCTTTTTTTCAACAAGAGATACTTACTTTACACATGGTTAGCTTAAATTTAAAAGCGTTATTTTGTAAATCAACTTTAATGAATAATGTTTCGGAGGTTAAATTTTTGATAAACGACAAAACTATTGTGGAAAAAAACCTGAACAAGTTTGATGAATTGGATTTTGAAGCATGGAATAAGAAGGATTGGAAACTATTCAATGAAATTCATGCCCCAGATGTGCTTGTTGTGATGGCAGACGGAACCACAACTAAAGGAATTGAAGCCCACAACGACGCAGTAAAGCCGTTCCTGAAAATGGTGGACTTACAAATTACGGAGCACCCCGTTAAAATTGGGCAAGGTGAATGGACAGCCGTCACAGGAGAAACCGTCATTACTTTACCAAATGGCAAGGCAATCAAAGGTTCAATGTGCACTATAGCGCATTGGAAAGATGGCCGCATCGTTGAAGAATACATATTCCAAGATACTGGACCCTTAATGAAAATGCTCAATACGCAACCATAGATTATGGGCGAAGCAGGGACAGTGGACTTATTGGAAACAAATTATGTAAAAGTTGCCATCAAATCTGAGATTCCGGTCGGTAAAATGAAACACATAGAAGTTAATGAAAAAGAAATAATGATAGCTAACGTTGAGGGCAAGTTCTACGCAATCAGCGATAGATGCGGTCACGAGAATGCTAGACTCTCCACGGGCACGCTAACTAACACAATTGTTATTTGCCCTTTTCATTATTCAAGATTTGACGTAACCACAGGAAAATTAATCTCTGGACCTATCCTGGAGGGCAGCGAGGCTGCTAACATATTAGCCAAGGTTCCCGAAGAAGCAAAAAAAGGCTTGACGCAAATGCTTAAGCATACAGGCGAAAATCAGAGTTTAATCAAAACTTACGATCTACCAGTTTACAAAGTAAAAGTAGATGGTAACGACTTGCTTGTTCAACTTTAAGATTTTTTTGAGCTTTGAAAGATGATAAAGTAATTTGGAGTCTAAAATTAAAAGGAAGGCTAAAATTCAATGAAAGACGGCGAGAAAGATCCGAAAATAATGATTACAAAAGACGGACCCTACCTGGTTTCGGGAAACCTGCCCATAGATAAGCAGATCATAGCAACCGGGAACGATGGTGAGCCTGAAAAATGGCTTAAAGGCAAAAATGTGCCCTCCAATCAGCCCTGTGTACTCTGTCGTTGCGGAGAATCAAACAACAAACCGTTCTGCGATGGAACACACACAAAAATTGATTTTGACGGGACTGAAACCGCAGTCAAAAAACCCCATGAGAAGCAAGCGCAGGTCATTGACGGCCCTACATTGCGACTTAAGGATGCGTCTGCGTTGTGTGCTGGCGCTAGATTTTGCCACAGAGGTGGAGGTACTTGGGGATTAACGCATCAGTCTGATGACCCTAAAGCCAGCGAGTTAGCCGTTGAAGAAGCATGCCAGTGTCCTTCAGGTAGGCTCGTAGAAAGCGACAAGAAAACAGGGAAAGTTTTCGAGAAAGAGTTTAAACGGTCAATAAGTCTTGTGGAGGATCCGCAGAATAAAGTGAGCGGTCCAATTTGGCTCAAGGGCCGTATACCTGTGGAGTGTTCTGATGGAACTACATATGAAGTTCGGAATCGTCAAACCCTTTGTCGATGCGGTAAATCCCAGAATAAGCCATTCTGTGATGGGTCCCATATAGATGAAGGATTCAACGACGGCGACGAATCCTTGAAATAAAAAAATTAGGGTGCATATAGAAAAAGATAAGGCTTGAGGTTCTTAATGATTTTCAGTAAGATCCTTAACTGGAATCGTCGTCTCCAACCTCCCTCAGGCCTTCGGGGTTTTCAAGGAAAACCAATTTCCTTCCAAGAAAAAACCCCGCTTTTTGGACTAGATTTTTACTTCGGCGGAAATTTAGCGTTTATTGCCTTGTAGAATGTGTCGTCATTCCCAAACCCCACAATGTTTCGCAGAGGATTAGGCTTAGGCAGCCCATACCATTTCATGTTCCATTCAGCCATTGCTTCCAAAGCCCTTACCAAATCCACACCCTTCTCGGTAAGAGAATATTTAGTGTATGGCGGTGAAGCATTCTCTATCTCTTTCCTAACAATTCCATTCTCAACAAGCTTTGCAAGTTTAGAAGACAGCGTTCTTGAACTGATCGGTCTTAATTTTTCCATCAACTGATTAAATCTAAGGGGACTCTCCTCAAACGCGAGGTTGCCAAGTACATGAAGGCTCCATTTGTCCCCCACAATGACTACGGTTCGATCAACCAATTGTTTTTTGGTTTCTTTATTCAAACTATGATAATCAACTGCAGCCATTAAAATCACTCAGAAGCTACCATTTCTAAAACTATCCGCTTTAATAAGTAAAGTATGTAGCTATTAATAAAGTAAATTCCATTAAAAACAGCTTCTTTCTCATAAATTATTTACTTTGTTATAGGTTATGGAAACCTTAAGTATTTTTTTTCGGTCGTACGATAAATAAAAATGATTGGAGAAAAAAGTTATGACAAGTTTTCCCGTAAGAGACCAAACAAATGACCATCTATTAACCCCTAAAAACTCAGTATTAGTTATCATTGACTACCAGCCAACTCAGGTAAATTCAATTGTATCTATGGACCGACAGCTCCTTGTCGACAACATAGTTAGAGTGGCAACGACCGCCAAAATATTCGGTTTGCCCATTGTTTTGTCAACAGTTAACGTAAAAACAGGTTATAATCAGCCCACAATTCCCCCAATTAAAAAAGTGCTCCCTCAACAATTGGAACTTGATAGAACACAAATCAACGCCTGGGAAGATAAGGACTTCAACGAAGCAGTAAAAGCGACTAAACGTAAAAAACTGGTTATGTGCGCCTTATGGACAGAAGCATGCCTGACTTTTCCAGGTCTTGATGCTTTGAAAGAAGGTTACGAAGTCTATCCAGTTGTCGATGCTGTAGGAGGAACATCAGTAATTGCACACGAGACTGCCCTGCAACGCTTAGCCCAAGCTGGCAGCCAAAACATTTCGTGGGCCCAATTTGCTTGTGAATTGCAACGAGACTGGAACCGGCTTGCTACAGCGAAAGAGTTTTCGGAGATTTTTACTGCGCCAAACTCACCACTTGTAAAAGACGCTCAGCAAAGGGGAAAAATCACCTTTAATTAACCCTCTACGGTCAGCTGTCGCAAAGTAATCTGCTGCTCATGTAAAAAGTAAACTTAAACTTCCCTTTTCTTTAGTGTCCAAAAGCCTTTTTTTGCTTGATGAAGGTTCCTGAACTCCAACTCTTTGAAAGCCTCCTCTAATTCTTCCTCGGTGTTCATGACAATTGGCCCTCCCCAAGCTACAGGTTCACCTAACAGCGTCCCTGAAACAAACAAAAAACGACTATCATTCAACGAGGTTACCTTTGCTATATCTCCTTCCCCTAAAACTGCGCATTGCGCCTGCAAGATCTGCCGTCCAGCAATATCCACAGAGCCTTCAACGACATATGCAAATACAGTGTTGTTTTTAGGAACTAAATGCTCAAATGATTTTTCAGCGGCCAATTCTACATCAAAATATTCAATGTCAACAGCTAAATCCTCAACTGGCCCTTTGGTGCCCTCAACAACTCCAGCAATTACTTTAACTTTTGCGCCCTTGGTTTGGACGACTGGGAATTTGCTTCTTTTCTATCCCTCGATAGTTGGGATCAATCATCTTTTTCTTTGCGGGTAAGTTTATCCAAAGTTGAAAGCCCTGCACCAGTCCGTTATTTTCCAGTGGCATTTCTTGATGAATTATACCTGAGCCAGCCGTCATCCATTGAACGTCTCCAGATTTGATTACGCCCTTATTACCCTTGCTATCCCCATGTTCAACTTCACCAGTCCACATGTAGGTGACTGTTTCAATTCCTCTATGAGGATGCCAAGGAAAGCCTTTGATGTAATCTTCCAGTTTGTCTGAACTAAAGTGGTCCAAAAGCAAGAAAGGATCAAGTGTAGAGTCATCATCGTTCCCCAAGACTCTGTTTAGCTTAACTCCTGCACCCTCAATAGTTGGTTTTCGGTTCAAAATCTTTTTTATCTGTCTATCCAAAAAATCGCCTTACCATATTTACGACAGTATACATATATTTGTTATTCGGAAACCCCGAAAAAATCGGGAAAAATGGGATTAGCAAGATAGCCCAAGCTGTTTCATGAAGCTGGCAACATCATAGAATAGCCTTTCTTCGACAATTTCAAAATTCTTCCAGGTTCAACTGAACAAAATTCAAGGTTGCAGTCTTACCTGCTGGGTTAAAACATTTTTCGGTCTGCGCCTTTCATTGTTTTTTTTATCTTCACTGTCTGCTCAGCGACGGTAACAGCATGGTTTTCATCGTCGAAATGCTATCTTGCAAAGAGTGTTAACCAACCGATTGCCAAAATTTTGAAGAATTCTGTCGTCCTTTTTTACTGGTAAATTGGGTCTGGGATCCCCCCCTTCAACTCGAATTTAAGACCTTGGAAGATTCAGACTCTTACCAGACTGTGTGAAAAGTCTCCTTCTTTGCTTGCTATTTACCGTTAACCTTAAATCTAGACTAGCTTTAGAGCAACAGCAAGAGCTGGAAAGTCATGAGCGAACATATAACGGGTCACTGCAGAAATCAGGGAGTTCTCTTCCCAAGCATGCTTGACAACTACGTCGACAAGGAAAACCCGGTACGGTTCATTGACGTTTTTATCGATAGCCTCAACTTAGAGAAACTCGGATTCAAGCACTCAGTACTCGCAGACACGGGAAGACCATCTTATGATCCTTCAGACCTTCTCAAACTCTACGTTTACGGATACCTCAATCAAGTAAGATCAAGCCGCAAATTAGAGAAAGAATGCCATCGCAATGTCGAGGTCATGTGGCTCATGAAAAAGCTGGCTCCGGACTTCAAAACCATAGCTGACTTCCGAAAGAATAACGTAGAATGCATCAAGGGAGTGTTCAAGGAATTTGTTTATCTTTGCAAAAGCCTGGACCTTTACGGTGCTCAGTTGATAGCGATTGATGGAACCAAATTTAGGGCCGTCAACTCAAGAAGCAACAATCTCAATGAGAAAACAGTCGCTCTAAGACTCAAGCAAACAGAAGAAAGAATAACCCAATACCTCAACGAACTGGATTACAACGATGCGTCCGATTTAGATGAAGAGGAAACCGTCAAGAGAAATGGGCTCAAAGAAAAGATAAGCCAGCTGGAAGAGACGAAACAACAGTACGAGCATATTCAAGAGCAGATGAAGGCTACAGGCGAAAGAGAGGTTTCTCTTATAGATCCGGATAGCCGCTTGATGAGAGTAGATAGTCAGCGGCTTGAAGTCGGCTACAACATTCAAACGTCAGTTGACGCTAAACAGCATCTCATCGTTGATTATGACGTGATAAATAACTCAACTGACCATCACCAACTTACTAAGAACGCGTTAGCAGCAAAGCAGACTTTGGGTGTAGATGAGCTTGATGTTTTGAGTGACAAGGGCTTCTATGTTGAGAAAGACGTTGCCGACTGTGAAGATAATGGCCTAACAGTTTTCATGCCTATTCCTGCTGCTTTTAATCCGTACAAAAGTGTCGGGGTTCCTGAACCCGAGTTCTACTCCGACCGATTTGTCTACAATGCAGCTAAGGATATGTATGTTTGTCCTGCTGGAGAGGATATGCCTTTTTGGAAGCGGAGTAATCGTGGAAAGGGTTTTGAGGGTAGGTTGTACCGGTCGAAGTGTTGTGCTTCTTGTTTGAAGCGAGGTAAGTGTACGAGGAATAAACGCGGACGTTACATGTTCAGAGGCAGATATGATGGCGCTGTTGATCGTCTCAGAGCTAGATTGGTGACTTCTGAAGGCAAAGAGAAGTGTCGTTTAAGAAGGACGATTGTTGAGCATCCGTTTGGAACCATAAAGCGTGCTTTCAATCAGGGCTATTTGCTTTTGAAGGGATTTAGGAAGGTTAAGGGAGAGGTTGGGTTTACGATGCTTGCTTACAACATGAGACGAGTCATCAACATTTTTGGTGTTGGAACGATAATAAATTTGATGAAGAAGTAAAAAAACAGAAAACAAGTAAAAGAGTCTTGCAAATAACAGTTCGGATGCTAAATGCCTTTAGGAGTTAGCTACGAGTTTTGACACAGTCTGTTACGGGGATGAGCCAGGTAGCGGTTAGAGCCATTTTGGGTTCAGAACTTTATAGACTCGTGATTTGCATTTCAGGTTCAAGTTTTTCACCTGCCTGAATCGCTTGTTTAGGCAAAGTTTTATCTGCTGTTTCCTCATCACTTGAGTTATCATATTCATGGAGGCGAATTTATGGCAAAATGTCCCAAATGTGGAAAAGAAGTAGCGCCGAAAAAGACTTGGAAGATGGCGGGCAGACCAGACAAAGCAGGAAAAAGGATGGAACTAACAATCGGCTTATGCGAGTGCTGCGGCAAAACCTTCAGAACAACAATCAGCAAACAGAAAATCTAATTTTCTAAAGGTCATAAACCTCTTTTTTTTTCTTTTGAATTTAGCCTTTTTTTCGAAAAATATTAATTTAGATTAATCGTTAGGCACAGATATTGTCTTCCAACTCATATTCGTCGCCGCTGTAATTGTCCCATTTTTGCATTGTTAAGAATTACCCGAATTAACAAAGAGGCAGGTAAAAAATTTTATAGCGGGATCGACGACGGCTGCTTCAAAGCTTCTAATTGCTATAATCGCGTTAACTGCCTCTCGACACATCTTTTTTGCACTATTGATGCTTCGTCAAGAAATTTGGACTAAATCAAGTCAAAAAACTTTGACGAGAAGCCTTTTATTGAAAAATAAAGCCTACCATTAACATGAGCTCCATTAGCAAGACTCTATCGTTAATTCTTATTCTAGTAATGGTCTTCTCAATAGTAATAGTTATTGGCGCTAAACCTTTTGGTTTAGCTCAAAGTAGTACAAACGAAAGTGGCATAATTAGCTCCAACACTTCATGGACGCAAGCTGGCAGTCCTTATAATCTTATTGGAAATATTTCACTAAGCAGTGGTGTCACTTTGACAATAGACGCAGGCGCAAAAGTAAACCTCAACAGCTATTCCTTGACAGTTAATGGTGCTTTGATTGCAAAAGGCACAAGCACAAACAAGATACAAATAAACGGAATTAGTGGTGAAGGCCCATTTATGCCGCCACCTGCACCTAACCAATCTCCTTTTACTTATGGGATCAACTTTACAGCACTTAGCATTGGATATAATGCTCAAACTGGGTCTGGAAGCATAATCGAAAATGCAATCATAAACTCCACTACGATGACTCTTGAAAGTTCACCAAAAATAGATGATGATATAATCAATGGCTACATCACATCGAATGGAACAGCATTAATTTCTAATAACCTTGTTGTAGGCGAAATAGACCTAACTGGACCATCAGCAGTTTTAAACAATAAAATAAATGGGACAGTTTCTGTTCAAACTGACGTCATAGGTGGTAGTCAAGACACTGACAATCTGCAAGGAACACCTATAATTTCAAATAATACTATTACTGGAGGAGGTATTAACGGAATCGGAATCAGTTTCTTGACTGCATTTACGAATCACATTGTTATCTCTGACAACACTATAATCAATTGTAATAATGCAGGCGTTGCGGCTGAAGGCATAGGGATAATTCAAAATAATCTTATTTTAAACAACCATGACGGTATAGACATTGAAGGACAAAATACAGTAATCAATAACACAATAGAAAACAACTATATCGGAATTCAACAAATCAGCAATTTTCTGTCAAGTATCGTCTATAATAACATCCAAAACAACTCTTACAATTTTTTCCTATATGCATCGGTCTCAGGAAATGTGAATGCAACATATAACTTCTGGGGCAGTACTAACCAAACAGCCATCAGCACCTCAATCTATGACGCCAAAGATGATTCCAGTTTAGGAACGGTTAACTTCGTCCCATACTTAACTGCTCCTAACAGTCAATCAACTCCTTCTTCAACCTCTACCATACCAGAGTTCCCAACTTTAGCAATCTTAACATTGTTTCTCTCTATGCTCTCTGTTGCTGTGATACTTAGGCATCGAAAAAACCCCAACTTAACTCCCGTGCTTCATAATGGGGCGTTAACTTGAATGAACGATTAGCAATTGCATTGGTTGCCATTTTGTGTGTATCAATGTTCTCAGCTTTAGCGCTAACTGTGAACGCTCAATCTGCCGGGGACTGGCCAATGTATCAAGCTGACCCTTCGCACAGTGGCGTAGGTTCAGGTAACCCAGTGATTACTCCTTCACTCCTTTGGAAAACCAACCTGCATTCCAGCGACGCAGATAGCGTTTCTTCTTTTAATTCCCCAATTCTTGTGGACGGTGTAATTTACGTAGGTTTAGGCGGCGTTTACGCCGAGATTAGCGAATATGTACCCCCACTAACTTGGGGCGGCATCTATGCCCTCGGAGCCTCAAACGGCGCCATACTTTGGGATTACAAAGATAACTCGTCTAGTGGCATTAACACGCCCGCTTTCGCCGACGGAGACATCTTTTTCGGCTCAAACAAATACGTTGGTGCGTTGAAGGCGTCTAATGGCGATTCAATTTGGAACAACACTGCCAATGGCGGTGAGTCCCCTGTTGTAGTTAACGGAGTTGTCTATGACAACGGCGGTAGCAGTGTTTACGCTTTAAACGCGACTAACGGCGCCCAAATCTGGACAAACGATATACCAGGCTTGTCAAATCCTGCTTTCTCAAACGGCGTCGTTTATACTTGTTCAATTAATGATAACGTCTATGCTTTAAACGCCACAAACGGCGACAATCTCTGGATTTATACAACTGGGAGTGAAGTCGAAACCTCTCCCTCTATTGTAAATGGAGTTGTCTATGTAGGATCCGATGACGGCAACGTGTATGCTTTGAACTCCACTACCGGCACTAAAACATGGAGTTACCCTACAGGCGACGATGTTGTTTCCTCTCCTGCTGTTGCCAACGGTGTGGTCTATGTAGGCTCGAATAACGCCGACGTTTATGCTTTGAATGCTTCGACTGGAATCAAAATCTGGAGTTACTACACGGGCTACTCCGTTTATTCATCATCGCCTGCAATTGATAACGGCGTAGTCTACATAGGATCAGGCGATTTGAATGTTCATGCATTTAACGCTTCTTCAGGTACACAAATATGGAGTTACCCGGTGACTGGGTTTGCAAGCTCTTTTGCGGTTGCCAACGGGGTAGTTTGCGTCGGAACTGGTAGTGTTGGGGAACTTCTTGTTTTTGGTACTTCGTCCACATTCTTGTCTAACGCTTTTCTCATCATAATCGGTGTGGTAATAGCGGTCGCAATTGTTGCTATAGTGGCTGTCTTAATTTTTAAAAAGAGAATGAAATTAACGCAATAAGTTGGCAACAAGGGCAGGCTTTAACGCCTACAATTTCGCCAATATCAACACAAGGAGACTCGCCTACTGCAGAACCTTCATCAACGCCTACCGTTCCAGAATTTCCTTGGTTGGTGATTCTGCCCTTGCTTCTTTCTGTATTCTCGATTGCCGTGATAGTTTGGCATCGAAAAACCACTAATTTGAAACAATAGAACTTTCCCACAGTCGGGTGCTAGTCAACCTCTCAATGATAGTCAAGAAATTTGGACTAAAATCAGTCAAGAAACCTTAACGAGAAGCCTTTTAACGTAAACCGTTTCCAAAGGTAAGCATGAGCAGTATACATAAGAGTTTCACTTTGGCTCTAACTCTTCTTTTCCTATTATGTTTAGTTACCCTACCAACTGCAAACGTAAAAGCCACTCCTACAACCATAACTGTCCCAACAAGTTACCCAACGATTTCCGAAGCCATAGGAAATGCAACCAACGGCGAAACCATACTTATCAAAAGCGGAACCTACACCGAACAAACCATAGAAATAAACAAATCACTCACGATTATGCCTGAAAAGAACAACCGAGTTACAATTGATTTTCACCCACCTCAAAAACCAGAAAACATCTTAGGCGGAACCATTATGGTCTACGACAACCCCATCACAATTGAAGCTAACAATGTTAAACTATCGGGGTTCACAATCAAAAGCGATGGCGGAGACATCTCAGCGAACGGAAATCAAATTCAACTAATAAACAACACAATAGGAAACGAAACAACACCGATAGACCTCCAGTTAAATGGAGATGGAACCCAAATAATAAGCAATACAATAGCGGGCCACAATCAATTAACTCTTACAGGCTCTAACCAAACCGTCGCCGACAATTACTTAGGCAGTCTAACAATCTCAGGATCTGCCAACTTCATTACAGAAAACACTGGGGGAAGTATAATGCTGGCGGGCACCAGAAATGTTGTTAGCGGAAATTCTCTCAATATTAACAATTACGATAGTGGCTATGGAATCGAATTAAATGGTGACTATAATTTTATCAGCAATAATAATGAGGTTGGTAATGGTGCAGGAATCGCTGTTGGTTATGCGATAAATACGGGCGGTTCCTATAATATTTTCGCTGGAAACACGGTGGAGGAAGCAGGTTTATGGGGAATCTTGATGGGCAGCGGGTCTTACAACGTATTTTATGGGAATTTAGTTGCCAACTGTGGCGGATTAGGTCATGATGGTTATGGTTTAGCTCTTGGCGAAGAAAATGTTGAATCAGCAACGAATAACCTTTTCTTCGGCAATATATTTGTGAATAATTCCAAGAATTTTGGGGAAAATTGGCAAACCCTTGGTTCTAATTCTTTCGACAACGGCAAAGCAGGAAATTATTGGGATGATTACTCAACGCAGCACCCTAATGCCTCCGAAGTAGACAATTCTGGAGTGGGAAACACCCCTTACTTGGTCTACAGCAATGTCACGGATAATTACCCTCTAATGAAGGAGCCCAACGTTTCTGATGCGGTTCCGGCTTTGCCAAGTCCTTGGTCATCACTTTTATCTTCTATTGCAGTACCTTCATCAACACCTTCCGTTCCGGAGTTTTCAATGTTAGTGATTGTGCCTGTGCTTCTTTCAGTATTCTTAATTGCTGTGGCGTTTAGGAATCGAAGAACCGCTGACTTGAAGCAATGACCTTTTTTTCCACGGTTAGGGTACCCACCGCGATATAGTCAAAAACTCATTATGCTAAGCCTGTTCTAAAAAGTAGTTTTATTACCCTATAACCCTACTGCTATCAAGAATGCATATCAAGAGTGCGATAACAATGAGCATGGATGTCAAGAGCAAAACTTTGGCTTTAATACTAACATTAATTGTCGCTTTGTCATTTCTGACTTTAACGGTAAAACCTGCAATTGCTCAAAATAATACAAACCCATCTGTTTCCATCTTGTATCCTACGGACGGCACTGTTTTCAACGTAAGTATTGAGGGCGCTACCTTCCAGTTGCTTTACCGAACCAATGATACGCTTTCGTGGGCTGGGTATAGCATTGATGGAGGCGCTAATGTAACTTGCACTGGAAACACCACTGATTATAACGCATTTATTAACGATAGCTACCAATTCGATTTCGGACATCCAACTTTGACTCTCTATGCGAATGATACCGCAGGCAATTGGGCTATCCCACAGACAGTTACCTACACAGTTTACTTTTATCCAGATACCTACCCTGCACCTTCTTCTGCTTCCCCAACACCGACATCAGCCACAAATCAAACAGCAATTCCAAATTCTGTTGACCCAACCTCAACGCCCACCGTTCCAGAAATACCTTATTGCATAGTTATGTTTGTTCCATTAATCCTTGTTGCAGTAGTGATGTCTCTTCAAAAGCGTTTTGGGGGGTCAAATTCCTCATCATTTTCAAAAAAGCGATAGCGCCGAAGGCGCTTAAAGGGTATCCTGAGTTTTTTTAGAAAAGGGCAAGAGGGTTCTTAACCTTGTGGCAATAACAGCAAATTAGAAGTGTCTCGCCGTCGTTGGTTTCTATTTCATATTGTGATTTCTTAGAGCAGTTAGGGCATGGTTCGCCTCTGTGGGTTTTTCGTGGTGGTTCTCTTCGTACTTGGCTGGGTTGCATAGGAAAACCACAGTTTGAGCATCTTATGTCTCTTTCTCCGTCACCAAAGACTATTAGTCTTGGCGTTCCCTTTCCACACGATGGGCAGTAGACAGTTTTTGAGTCCATAAATCAAGGGATAAGCGGCAAGTGTTTTTAAGGGTTATTTCTTTTCGCTCTCTTGTCTGAGGTTAGAAATCGAAAGTTATTTAGCTTCTGACAGTGTAACAACAAATTGATAGTTATGTCGCATGGTGAAAGAGAAGCGGTATGCCCTGAGTGCGGCTCCCCCTTAGTTGTCTCCGTAGAAAAAACCCAAAAGACGGGAAAACTGCAAGTTAAGTATGCTATCACATATATCCAAGGAACCGGAATATGCAATAGGTGACTTTTGCCGTTATCATTACCGATATAATTAATTTTCATTTTTTTTACCTTTCAATTTGTTGCTGGTTCTACTTTTGAGACGTACTCTGTTTGTATTCGAAGATAGGCGCCCAAGCACACAAAAAAGGCAACGCCGAGAACAATAGTCTCCTCAAACAGAACCATATCTTTTAGCTGGTAAAACGCTGTTGCTGAACTTAGAACCAGTAGGGCAGCGAACGCGACAAAAAGACCTTTCAAGATCGTTTCAGCATGCTCGAGATAATTCGCAGCCTTCCTGTTCGCTTTTAAGTCTGCAACCTTTTCTACGGTTTGTACACTCAGCAAAGCGTCTTTTCCTTGATCTGAAAGACAGTACTTGCCGTATTCATCGGTTTTTACCAAGCCGTCAAGCTTGTTTAAGTGATGCAAAAGGTGACCACTGCTTTCTATTCCTGTTTTCTTTTTTAGCTCAGCAAAGCCCGCTGGGCCTTCGCTTAAAGCCTTTAAGATAATTACTCGTGTAGGATGCCCTAATGCATCGAAAACTTCCGCTTGCTGCATGTCTTTTTCTGTAGCGTCATTATTGTTTGTCAATTGGATGCCTCAAAGATAGCATAGTTACATTTTTCTTATTTAATCCTCGTTTGTAGACCAACGACCTTTTTAGAAATACTTTGGATTTATTGAAAAAATAAGGAAAAAGCTTAGAATGAGCCTGGGTTATAGTCTGGGCTTCGCCGCTAATGTCGTTTGCAATAGTTCCTTTCTGCCCGTTCTTTAAGCTGTAAGCAGTTAAGATAACGTTGTTGTAGGTGATTTTTGGGTTTCCTGTGGTTGTTCCTTGTGGTCCCCAAATTACTGTTACGACCGTGCCGTTTAGAACGTCATTTAGTAATGCCGCATAGTTTGCTGGAACATAAAGCGCCAAAGCTTTGAGCGTTTTTGTTCCTGATTCTCTGAAAATCAAAAAGAAAGGGAAAAATTAGATTTTCCCATTTTTCTCGCGGTTTTCGTCTATGCCGTTTGCGAAGATTTTTTAACCTTTTTCCTGCCAATAGCAGCCACAGCTAAAGTAATAGCCGCCATTGCCGCGATTGAAACGATTGCTGCATTGCTGAACTCCGGTACCTTTGGTGTGGGCGAGGCAGATGTTGTAGAGGTTCCAGAGGGGGCGGAGGTTGGAGTTGCGGATGCGGATGTGCTGGCGGAATCTGATATGACGGCAAGCACGCTGTTGTAAGTGCCTACAAATGTTTCTCCCTTGCCCGAATCATAAGCCATTCCTTCTGCGGCTAAGCCGCTGCCTAAGGAGACATATGAAACCACGGCGTTACTGCTGTCCGATATGACTTGGAGGGTGCCTCCTGGACATGCTACAAATACTTCGCCTTTGGCGGGGTCATAAGCCACAGCGGTGGGGTTTCCAGCTGCATCGTCTGCCAGCGACATATCTACGGTTGTAACTACGGCATTGTTCTTGTCATTTATAACGGAGAAAGAAGCGGCATCCCAATCTGCCACGAACATCTCGTCCTTGGCAGAGTCAAAGGCTATGCCTTCAGGAGCGCTAATCGAACCCGTTATGGTCGCAACCACTTGGTTATTGCTATCCGATATGACTGAAACAGAGCTGTCTTCCTCATTGGTTACGAAGACCTCGTTTTTTGCGGAATCATAGGCTACTCCCCACGGAGTGTTTCCCACGGGGACTGTTGCAACTATAGTGTTTGAGCTGTCAGATATGACGGAAATGGCGTTGCCATCAACTACGAATATTTCTCCTTTGTTGGAGTCATAAGCTATGCCCGTCTGGGCGGCCCCTTCTAGCATTATAGTTGCAACGACGGTGTTTGAGCTGTCTTGTATGACTGAAACAGTACTGTTGAGGCCGGAGGAGGCGGGGTTTTCATCATTAATTACGAACATTTCTCCTTTCCCTGCATCATAAGCTATGTCTACGGGATCGACTCCCACGGTCACGGTTGCAACGACGGTGTTTGAGCTGTCCGAAATTACTGAGACTGTGTTGGCTGATTCTCCGTTAGTCGAGTATATCTCTCCTAAGATAGAATCATAAGCTAAGTATTCACCAACTCCCCCACTAGGTACGGTGGGTGGTGTTGGAAGTTGCGTGACAGCGGCATGAACCATGCTGAGTGTCGATAATGCAAATATCGCAATAATTATTAAACTAAAAATTCTCCAAACTTTAACTTTCGTAAATATTCCTCAACCCTTTCCTTTTCCAAAAAGGGATTCCCTAACGAATTTAAAGATATCGATAGGTCACTTGATTCTATTCAGCTAATTCGCGATTTTATTGCAGATGCAAATTTTTTATATAAAATGGAGTGACTTAAGATACTTACATTTAATTAGAGTACATTTGATGCCAACTTACGCATAGAAAATAGCCCTTAAATGCAACGCTCATAAAAAACTTGAAAATGGAAAATAATAATATATTTAGAATGTTCCTGTGGTTACGGTCTATGCTTCACCGCTAATATCATTTGCTATGGTGCTTTTCTGACCGTTCTTTACGCTGTAAGCTGTCAAAACCACGTTGCTTAACGTGATTTTTGGAGTTCCTGATCCTGTGGTCGTGCCCTGTGGACCCCAAATAATGTCACTAATGAGCCGTTGAGAACATCTGTTAGTAATGCTGCATAGTTTGCTGGAACGTAAAGCGCTGAAGCTTTGAACGTGTAGGATTGGTTGCCGCTTGCCGTGAAAGCTGGCGATGGAGACCCGCCTGATGTGCAAACGTATTCCTTAATCATCTCTGCTTTGACATCCATTGTGAAGTCAGTTAGAAAGCCGATTGCCGCTCCTCCTACCTGGACAACTGCGTTCCTGCTTAGAACTGGTAGTTGCTAAACTCATATTTTTCACCTCGATTACAAATGGTTACTTTTAAAACCGTTAACCTTTCAGTAAATCTTGGATTTGTTGCTCAATCTCGGGCGCTAATTCGCCAAGATGCTGATTGACTGAGTTAGTGAGGAAAAGCCTCGCCGACATTTTCCTTGTGCCAAACTCCACATAATACGCATAGGGAGCTGTCGCTTTGACCTTAATTTGAAATTTGCTTGGCTGCTCGATTGCAATGGTGCTTTTCAAATAGCCTGTTCTGACTGGAACTAGCGTGTTTGCCGTCGCTAAGATGTTCCGGGCGACATTCATCATAGCTTGCCCAACCGCCTCGGGATATTGCTTGCAGAGACACTCGAAGGAGCCGCTCAATGCATCGAAGGTTGAAAGATTAACTGAAATCTTGACACTCATCAAAATCACTCGGTTGTCATGTTTTATATGCGAGATGGGACAATAGGCAAGAAGGGATGCCTTTGAAATCTACTGATGAGCAGCTGAGCGTTAACATGAAAACTGCTATAGGCTTGCTTGAGCTTTTTGTTATAGCGATTGTTCTGGCTTTCGTTGCTACTGTTACAACGGGAACGATGGTGATGCAGGTTCTCGCAGCGGGCTTAATTACGCCGATAGTTGTTGTCGCCCTGGTTTTCATTTATTATTGTCGAAGAAGGAAAATTTGGAGTTACGCCGGAGCAACGGTTTTAGGTGCTTTGGGCGTCGTGCTCCGAGTGATAGTGAGTACTCAACCGAGTCTTGAGGTAGGCGGAGGTCTCCCAGTTGGAGTGACTGTGCTCTACATTGTTATAGGGTCGCTTGTTTCGCTGAAAAGCTATGAATCAGTACTAGAATTAAAGAAATAACTGCTTCAGAATTAAGCTATTTTCGTTACTCTATCGCTCGTGAACTTTAATACTGATTTCCTTCACATCGATCCAGCTGCCGTTGGATCCGCGCGGGAGGCTCAGCACGTTTAAATAACCAGCCCGAAAGATAGACCAAGGCATGAAATATGAGAAAGCGCATGGTAACGATTGGTGTAGTTTTATTAATCGTAGGAATTGCATTTCTTGTATCCGGAGTGATTGGTCTTCGAGGATCCACAAATACAGTAAAAGTTTTTAATCAGCCGAACCCGGGCGAATATGTTTCTAGTGAGATTCTCTTAAACTCATCTTCAACGATCATTGTAAGATCTCCTCCAAGTGTCGGGGGATTAATTCCTGCTCTATACATAAATTTGGTTAATTCAACTAACATAGTCACCTATGAAGCAGAGTTTCCTACAGCGGTGGCAGGAGCCGTTGAGTACAATTCAATACAGGGCAACTATTACTACGTAATCTTTTCCTCAACTCAACCCAACACAAGATTAGCAATTACGGGGTCACTTGGAACAACAGCTGCATTAGGGTTACTAACGCTTGCAGGCATAGTCTTCATCATTATTGGAATTATCCTTGCACTTTTAGGAGCATTCCGAAAGCCCAAAGGCCAACGGAAAAAAGATGAATACGAATACAAATATCCTGAGCCAGTCAAAACATAAACCAATTTTCTAAGCTATTTTCATTACTCTGTGCCCCACAAGCACCTGAGAACCGTTCTTTGTAAGTCACAATCCAAGAGCTACGGATACGCTTGCTGAAAGAACGAGGAATGAAAATTCTACCATTTGACGAGCTTCATGCCCTGAAAACAGGTAGCCTGCTGCTCTCCCATCGAAATATACCCCTTGTTGACGCCATAATCGCGTCCTATGTGAAGACAGGAGATGCAGAATATGTGTTGACTGATGACCCACACTTTAAGACATTGAGCGTCAAAACAAAATGGCTTTAGATTATCTCTTTGCTTTCGGTTTATGAGAATATTTGATTCTTTTAACTTTCTTTGCCGAGGAAAAACGCAAATGAGAAAGCGAATGAGTTCTGATTGGAGTCGAGATTGCCGGCAAGATACCGCTCGTCAGCCTTTTTAGCATTTATGGAAACTATATGGTCTGTTCGAATTGAACACGAGCAAAATGGCGTCTCAGCATTGCAGTAAGTTAATTTGGGTACATTGATCTTCATGGGAGGACAAGAATATAATGGACTTACTCATTTAAACTGAACGACAAAAGATTTCTAAGAAATCTTGAGTGGATTGGGGAGTTCTGGTTTTCTGTTTCTTAGCCACCGGTTCGGCTGCCGTGGTGCTCTATTATAGTTTTAGGAATTGAAAATACTCAGTATCCAATCCCGCGGGGGTTAACCCAAGCTTCTTGGCAATCCGATAACTTGCAGACTCAATTTCACGCCATGGCATGCAAGCAGCCTGCACCAAAGTGGGTATATCCACAAATGGCTGCTTGGCCAAGGATCTGTGGAAGGCATCCTCCAACGTCTTGTCTAAGAAGTCAAAACCCGCTAGAGCATACATGCCATCCACTTCCAGAAGGATGTTTTTCTCTTTAAGGAAACTGGTCATCCTGTAAAAGGTGCTGCCTTTAACCCCGGTGGCTGCCTCAAGCTCCTTTTTAGTTTTAGGTTGCCCTTTATAGAGAGCCCACAGGATTTTAGCGTCGCTGCTTAACTTGATCTTTCTGTAAATTCCACTCTGGATTTTTCTCCCCGGTTTACCATCCGCATTACTCATAAGTTAACCTCCAAGCCGGCACTGTCAAAACTGACATTCTTGTGCATGTTAAAATGTCAACTTTGACACTTAAAGTTTAGCTACTTTCCCAAGCATAACCTATGTTAAACCTAAGGTGAAAAACCTGAACATAGACCTCTTAAAGCGCCGCGTAGAAATGCTCGACAGCGTTTGCAAAGGCTTCCATCCCTCTTCAGTAATAAGCCAACTTGCCGAGAAATACCATGTTTCCGCGAGGTGCCTATGGTGCGATTGGGAACGCCGAAGAAAATGGGTGCCCACACTTCTAAACCTAGAAAACTACGGTGAGTTCGCGCAGGAAATAGAGACAAAACTTAACGCTGTCCAGAAAGCTGCCTGGAGCACCTACCTTCGAACGGAAAATGACAACGCACGAGTGGGCGCTTTAAAAGTCATCCTAGAAAGCCTCGAAATCCATAGCAACGCAGTACTGTCAAAAGAAGTTATGTCTCGGCTCAGAGAGGTCGAAGAACTGGCAGGTAAGAAAACAAAGGAGATTGAAAAGGCTTGAACACGGACAAAATCATGAAGCGTTTGGAGACTGCCGAGAAAAAGCTAGTCTCAAACATGGAGAAGTTTGTTGTTAGGGATTTTGGCGGCGTCTACTTTGGCGATTGCGGCGTTGGACTTTCGCAGAAGCAGTTTGACGCATGGGTTGAATCGCCAAGAGCCAACGGTTAAGGTCACGGTCATAGAGTACAGGGTAGATGACGCCGCCGGGGATGGCGATGCTGCCTCAAGTGGCCGTTCTGCCTGCTTTGAAATAGAACAAAAGTCAGTTCGAATGGAGGAGTAAATATGAGCGAAAAGAAAACAACAATAAAGGTTCCCGACGCCTATCTGCCACTTCTGGAAGACCTCAGGTTTCTTAGAAGCGACGAAAATAACCCAAACAAAATGACCATAAAACAGAAGGAGCAAATTTGGAGCAGCCTGCAAAGATTCGGCTGGACCTACCCGATTATAACCAACAAAGACGGCGTTTTTGCGGATGGAGAGCAACGTGCCAGCGTCAGTACTGAGCACGGTGAGTTTTTTGCGCCAGTCTTGCGTCTGCCAGTTTCTGACGTTGACAGAAGGATGCTGCGGCAAATACTAAACAAACTAAAGGGCAAGCATAACAAGCAGCTTGACGGCGCTGAGTACATGCGCATTGCAGCTGCCGGCGAGAAAGATTTTCTAAAAGCCCTACTGGAATCTGTCGGTGAGAGGCTCCCCGAAGACACGGGTGGATTGTCTGATGGATCAAATATCATTCCTGAACTCTACGAGCTCATAATAGAATGCAAAGATGAGAGCCAACAGCACAGTTTCTTCGAGAAACTCAAGGGTGAAGGTTACAAAATAAGAGTTCTCAATTTGTAGGAGGCATCACCGTTTGGACTTTGATTTTATAAAAACGTGGAATAAACCAGAAAGCTTTCGAGCCCAAAGCGTCGTGGGCAGCTTTACGTTAAATGATGTAAAGTTGGAGAAGCGCTTTAAAGGTTCACTGCCGATAGAAGACGGCGACTGGCAAATCGGAGTCATCGTTGGCCGCAGCGGCTCAGGCAAATCAAGCATAGCCAAACAAATGTTCCCAGACGGATATATCACAGGCTTCCAGTACACGCACCAATGCATAATAGACGAATTTCCAGAAAGCCTCGAAACAAGCGAAATAACACGTATGCTCTGCAGCGTCGGCTTCGCCTCCCCGCCAGACTGGCTCAAAACCTACAGTTGCCTGAGCCAAGGCGAAAAGATGCGCGTTGATTTAGCCCTTGCACTGAGTCTACCCCAGAAAACTGTGGTTTTCGACGAGTTCACATCAGTTGTAGACCGAGAAGTCGCAAAAATCGCCTCATACGCAATCAGCAAGGCGATTCGACGCGAGAAAGACAAGAAATTCATAGCCGTAACCTGCCATTACGATGTAGTCGATTGGCTGGAGCCAGACTGGGTTTTCTGCACCGACACAATGGAGTTTGACCGAAAAAAAGAACTCGGCCGCCCATTGAACTCAAAGTTCATCGGTGCGGCACTTCCATGTGGACGATGTTTCGGCAGTATCACTATCTAAACGGCAAGCTTGGCGCAGGCGTCAGATGCTACGTTGCCCTCTACCAGCAAAATCCGGTAGCGTTTATCGCAGTCGCTCATGTCCGAATGAAAAGTCACTTCTTCCGTGTCAGCCGACTCGTCGTCTTGCCCGATTACCAGGGCATAGGGATTGGAAAGCGACTACTCAATTTTATCGCTGAACTTTACACTTCACAGGTGGATTTGCCGTTCTATCTGGTTACAAGTAATCCTCAGCTGCTGCGAGGAAACCTCGGCAAATGGAAAGTGAAGCGATTAGGGCATGGAAGCCATGGGAGAGGAAACACTAGGATAAATCTGGGTCTCGCGGGTTCGACGAGCAGGGGGCGCCTTACCGTTTCACTTGAATATATCCCTCAAAATCTAACCTGGGCTTTGGCCTCTCAAAGTTCTGGTGTGCTCAAAGAAGGAGTTCTGATGGAATGCAAAAAACAATAATAATCCGCTATAAGCCTCACGCTGGGCAAATTGAGTTCCATAAGTGTCCTGCAAGATTTAGGGTGCTTAACTGTGGACGCCGCTGGGGCAAAACCATTGCAGGCGCCAACGAATTCATAAGCCAAATGTGGAAACAAGGTCCAAACATAGTAGGCTTCGCCGTGGCACCTACCTATTGGCACACGCAGCGGCAATGGACCGAATTTCTCAACTTCTGCCCAACTGAGCTAATAAGGGGCATTTACCGCTCTGGCCGGCATGTAATCCTCAAAGGCAACCGCAATATCTGGTTTAAAAGCGCCGACAACCCTGACTCACTGCGCAGCCAAGGCGTAAAAGTTCTCTGGGTTGACGAGGGCTCTCAAATCGCGGAGGAAGCCTGGACGCTTGCCCTCAGACCAGCATTGATGGATTATAAGGGAATAGCTTTCTTCACCGGCACACCAAGAGGGCATAACTGGTATTTTCAACTCTGGACCCGCGGCCAAGACCCCTCGCAAACTGATTACAAGAGCTGGAGCTTCCCCAGCGGCAGCAACCCCTATCTGGATCCAGCGGAGATTGCTTCTTTTGCCCGTGACATGCCTGAGCTCGCTTACCGCCAAGAAGTTATGGCCGAGTTTCTCGAGGACGTTGGCTCTGTCTTCAGGGGCGTAGACCACATAGTCAAAGGTACCTTCCAACCGCCTGAACCATACAAGCAATATGTAATGGGCGCAGACCTCGCCAAACTCGTAGACTTCACAGTGCTAATCGTTCTGGACATGGATGGGCGCCTATGCGCCTTTGACAGGTTCGCACAGTTAGACTGGGTTTTCCAACGCAAACGCATAGTTCAACTAGCCCAACAATACAACGCCCGCCTACAAATCGACAGCACAGGAATCGGAGACCCAATCTGCGACGAACTCCAACGTGAAAACGTTCGAGTTGACGGCTACAAATTTACCAATACCACAAAAAAAGACCTCATAGAAAACCTGAGCATAATGATCGAGAACGGAAAGATTACAATACCGCAAATTCCCGAGTTAATAAATGAACTCAAACTCTACGGCTACAAGATCAGCGCCAATGGGAACGTGCAGTACGGCGCACCAGAAGGCTACCACGACGATTGCGTAATTGCACTCGCGTTAGCTGCTTGGCAACTTAAGCGTTATCCACCTCTTGAAGGATCCGGTGTCGCGGTGATTAGGAAAAAGCCAGTTTACAGAGACGAGGATGATGATTAAATGGAAAAAACTTTAAGGTCCAGTGTACGTTGTCATCGTTGATAGGTTGTTGCCTTTTGGGGTTATTAGCCTTATTCCATATTCTGCTGAATTGACAAACGACGCAATGTTGCTTAGCACTATAGTACTCGTGCCGCCTGCGACTATTGTTCCCTGCGAGGAGAGTGTCGCAACAGATCCATCTACCTCACCCGAGGAAATGGTGACCGACATCGAACCCTCGTTTTGAACCGTACAGAAAACTTCGCCCACTCCCGCATTGTTGAACAATGTCGCCGTCGGCTGGCGGGGTCCATGAATCAACCTGCGTTGCGGAAAACGTCGGCGTCGACTCATAATATAGATTACCTAGAGGAATCTGTTATGATAAAATTCGCAGTTTCTCTCGCTTGAAATGAATTTGAGTCAACTGAAGCTTGAACGTTTAGCTCATCACCATCTTTGAGTGTTAACGGGAATTCCTTCTCGTAGGTCCCACCTGCGCTGTAGGTTAGTGAAAAATTAGTGTTAATCACGGCTTTGACGCTTGTTGACGATGTGAAGAATCCAGGTAATACGAGAAATAATGCTGCACTTATCGCGACCATTGCTATGACGGCCGTGACTATGTAAATTTGCTTTAACGGTTTTTTCTCTTGGTGAATCGGAGAACTAATGCTTGGTTAGCCAATCCATATCAACTCATATCTTGCTTCAATTCGTATTGAGTAGTAATATATAATATTTATTAATTTAGAAGCAAAATTACGAAAAAATCTTCGAACCCTTAATTCTTGAACTATTGAATTACGAAAGCGTCTTCCATCTTTTCTATTTTTAAATTGCGCTTTTCCACTATTGATGCAATAATCTTCAGGTCATGGTCGTCTAAGTCGTATTTTATCTTTAACACGTCATCTTCGGAAGACGTGGGCAGCTTTAGGTCTCGACCAATAATTATGCTGTCTGCTGGAAAAGGCTTGTCAAGTGCCACCATAATTTCATGGGCAACGTAAAGAGCGTCTTTTTTCTTCAAATTGATACAACTTTTCAATTTGTACATTTGTTCATTGATTTGGCGATAGTTTAGACATTGGTTCTTTTAAACATCGTTCCCCTATTTGAAATCTTTCAATGTAGACTATTGAGGGCACAATTTGTTAAAAGCATAAACAGCGATAATTCAATTCACAGTCTAAACAATCACCTAACGGTGAGAGCTTATGAAAAACAATCTTCTTACTTGATTACCAATTCAAACCCCACAGGTAAAATGCAAGGTTGCTTGGATATACCCGCATGCGCAGGTAGTAATTCATATATGGTAGTACAGGCTAAAAAGTAGGATGTGTTTGAAATGGAATCAACTGAAGTAGTTGTAACACGAAAAGGCCAAACAACAATCCCGTCTCGCCTCAGGAAGAAATTCAAAATTGAGGAGGGAACAAGACTTGAAGTTATCGAAACCGAAGAGGGAATCTTGTTCAAACCAAAGATTTCTTTCTGGGATTTAGCAGGGTCTGGATCCAAGTTTGCGTCAGTAGAAGAAATGAAGAAACTCTTAGATGAATTAAGGGAAGAAGATGCCTAAAGCCGTATACGATACCAGATATTTTGTTGAGTACTTTTATTCAAAAGATGATAAAGCCCTGCAAAAGATGAAGTTGGAAAAAAATCGTGGAGAGCGCTATATTTCAGCCATAGTTATTCATGAATTATACCGACTTGTCTTGGCACGAGAGGGTCGAGAAACCGCGTCTCTGAGAAAGACCACTGTAGAACAGGAATTCAAAGTAATCCCTGTTGGCTCAGAGGTTGCAAAAACTTCAGCTGAGTTGAGGCAAAGATACAGACTCTCGATGGGAGACAGCATGATTGCTGCAACAGCATTCATACTCAAGGCTGTCTGCATCACCGATGATCCACACTTCAAAACCGTTAGCGAAATAAAAACAGCTTGGATCTGAACAAAAAGATTGATTTTCCAGAAATTATCTCTTTCATTTCCCTCTCGACACTTGGGCACCTATCGCTTTTCAACTCCCAGGAGTCGTTCACTGGTTTTTGCAAGGTATTTGGAGGGGAGTAGTAAACCGCTTTAACGTAGAACGTTGGTGTCCAAGCCGGCGATCATTTAGGCGCCTTTCCAGATTGCCTTCATTTTCTCAGGAGACCAGCACTCTGGCTTGCCAGTTCTGCGTGGCTCTGAAGTTATTAATTTCTTGAATTCTTCTAGAAAGTCCTTTTGTTTTTCGGGCAAAAGGAGATATCCGCGCGGGTTTTTTTATGGTGACTGTGTCGCCTATTTCTTCTCTTATTTCTCACAAGAAACATGAACGACAAAAACAGATAGTTTAAGGATTCCAACCGTAAACTTTATGACAGCGATAGTTCGACGTTCTTGAAAAGTTGCAAGTAAAGAGCCTTATAGTGTTAGGACGTTTTATGGTTACAGTCACGACTAATAGAAATGGTCGGGTGGTAAGAAATTTATGGAAACTTTTTTTACTTCCATTTTATTACTACTTTTTTGTGGGTAAAATGAGTAAGTGTGTAACGGTCTCTACAAAGATTCCAAAGCAACTTAAAGAAAAAATGGACCAGCTAAAGATTAAACCCTCCAAACTCTTGCGAAAAGCTATAGAGGATGAAATAAAGAGAAGAGAAACTGAAGAGCTCAAAAAAGAAATAGATAATTTAAAACCAATTCTCGAAAAAGTACGCATGGAAGACATAGTGAAAAGCATTAGAGAGGATAGGGACAGCAGATGAAATACCTGTTTGACTCCTCAGCCATATTCAGCGCCATTAAAGAAAACAAAATTGACGACTTAATCGGAAACTATACGTTAGAGCTACGCTAGGTACGAGTTGGGAAACATCGTGTGGAAAGACTATTTTCTGCAAGCAAAAATCTCAAAAGAAGAAGCAAAAATGATCGTTAAGACAATCAAACACACACTAAACATAATGGAAGTCTTGCAAATAACGGGTAACGAAGAAGAAATATTGGAGACAGCAACACAGTTGAAAATCACGTTTTATGATGCATCATACGCCTACTTTGCTAAAGCAAAAGAGCTACAGCTAATAACCGAGGATTTACGACTAATGAAAAAGCTAACACCCATTATCAAGGCTTCTTTGCTAAGCGAAATTTAGCAACAAACTGGCGCGCTGCCTTGTCCCTTTATTATGCATTGAAGTTGGTGAGACCCCACTTCTTTCTCTGTTCTCCGTCGAGGTGATGCTTAGGCCTCGAAAAACCGCTAACCTGAGTGAGCAGACATTTCCAGCGATGTGGTTTACCTACCCTCTCTAAAATAATTGAGGTCAAACCCGAAAGATAAAATGCAAAGTCGCCTGGATATGCCCCGGCTTCCCGGAAACCAGCTAAACATGCATGCATGGCGGCCGAAACTACTGCAGAAAATATCGCGCCATCAAACAGCAAGCGCGACAAGAAAAACATGCAATAGGCTCCTTATTGATCAGTGTTCAAATTTTTCTTAAAAAAGGACTACTAAATTTGGGCGAACGATCTAAAGTCTTAGTTATCATAAGGGGCATTAGCTAAATCTTAAATTTTTGATTCCAAATCGCCCTAATTGCCTTATAGTTGTTCGATTTCAATGATAAGTCGAGCCAAAAGATTGGGCTCTAATCGAAAACCTTTGCTTACCATCCTGACAACTGTTTCCTTCGCCTCCTCTTTATTCATCAACCCAGCTCTCAGGGCTGACATGACCACATATAGGCTCCCTTTAGTCTTTAATCCCCAAGCCTCCGCGAAAGTGTGTCCAGCCGATTCATCCATCAATAAAAGTACTTTCATTTCTTTGGCTAAAACGATTGCTTGAGCATCAGCCAAATGAATTTCTGGGGCGTTTTCAACTATTTTTTGGATTAAGTTTTGGGCTGACGAATCCATTACCGCCAGTTTAATCCAGCCATCATTTACACATTCCTTAATTGTTAACGCGTCACTGAATCCATGTTTTAGTCCTTCGTCAACGGCTTCCACGTAAACTTCTTGCGGGACAATTATCTCGTTAAAGAGGTTTTTTAGCAGGTTTATTTTACCTATTTTGGCGAGCCACATCAGGGGCTATTGTCTGAGACTGAATGCAAGGCCTAGTTCAACCTATAGTTTTAGATCTTCTTCTAAGTCTTTTTGGGAATACTGTATAAGAATTCCTTTTTCATTGAGGATTTTGTAGAATTGCCAAAGAGATACATCGGCTAGTTTTGCTGCTTTCATCCCGGTGGCTTTTCCCTTTTGGTAGAGGCTAATGGCGTAGTCGATGTTTTTTTCTTTGATTCCTTTGTCAATTATTTCTCTGATCAGTGTGGATCGGTCTTTTTGCTCTCTGCCGGATAGGTCTTGAAGTTTTTCTATCGTTTCCTTCGATAGTCGCAAGCAGATGGTTTCAGACATTGGAACTACCCTGTATTGCAAAATATATCAACCGCATTATGTGGTTTGCGGTGTGAAGGACTAATAGTCGAAGGTGGTTTTTGTTAAAGGTTGGACCTTGAAGAACCTCAGGATTTTAGTGCCTTGATTGGTAATTGTGTAAGAAATAATCGAGTTATATTCGGTTTCTCTAATTAGCCCCTGGTCGATTAGGAAGCTCACGCGTTCTTTAAGCGAAGAGGGATTACTCTTTAAAAATTGTGCCAATTCGTCGACGCTTAGGGGACCGTGTGCCATCAACGTTTTAGCGATGTCAATATACAGCTCTAACTTGCTGCTTGGCATAAATTGAAAGTTCGGATTCGCCCATATAAACGTTTATTGAGTCTTGACTCTTTACTGTCTGAACATCCGCGTTGAGTAACCTTTTTCCTCAACATAAAAGCGAATTAAACTAATTTACTCGACAAACGTGAACTTCACATGAATTGCCTATTGAAAACAATAATGCTTTGTTACCGTTTAACACGATTTTTCTTTGCAATAGAAACAAGGACTTCTTGTGTTAACAACTCTTCAATTCGGCAACGCTCGGCTTGCGCCTTTTCTGGATCACTCTCACCTGTCTCATGTGCAATGCAATGAGCTTCAATACAACGCACCATTTCATCCAAATCTGGAATTACAAGCATTTTAAAGCCACATTCGCAAGTAACCAACGGCAGCCGTTCAGGGGCTTTCTTTTTGGCTGCGATTTTCTTAGGCATATCTTTCCTTCAGACAAAAATAAAATTAATAAACTTATCCCAACTCAAAAAATAAAATCCCTTTCGCATTTTGGTAACTTTAGACATCTTTAAGAAAAATCGACAACGTCAAAGGATTAAAACACCTAAAGACATTAATTTGTCAAACAACCGGATGTGCAGAAAATGGAAGCCTTCTCGATTACGGATTGCGAGTTATTTTGGGATACGCGAGTAAAGATTCCAAAACGAGTTAAACAGGAAATAAAAAAGGAACTTAAGACGCTCTCGGTCTCTATTGGAAAAGCAATGTTATTTCTCAGGGAAGCGGCTCTGGATGGAAGTGAGCCGGTGGTTACTTTTTTGCTCGGAGGCAACTCGGAGTATGAGCTTTCAATTTGGGAGACTGCCTCTGCTGATGTTGTAAAGCAAGGGGAAGATTGTTATTTCGAAATGAACGTACGAAATCAATCTAAGGAGTATGTTGCCTACTTCCATTGTGAAAAACATAAAATTATTCGCGGCTTCTTGGAGGAGGAAGCCCAATTTTTTGAGTTAGAGCGCATCAAATAGTGACGGAATTCTCCCGGCACTAGGAAGCCCAATATCAACTAAACGCTGCCTTTTTCAGAACACAAGGCGCACAGTCTTTTTTCAAGCTTTCAATTTTTTTCTAACCGCCAGGGACTTTATTGATGTAGAATCTCGGCTAAGATTTCTTTGCGTCTCTCTTTGCGGTTCTTCTTTTGGTTCTTCATGCCTAACAGCAATATTAATGCGTTAAAATAAAAACTTTATTGATTTCAGCTAATGTTCAGGCTGATTGACCTGGATCTTTGGGTAGACGAGAAGTGGGTATCGCATGAAGTCACGTTGAGATAGAGGCAATAAAGAATTTGGCTAATTTGAATCAGGAGATCGTTGCTGGAAGCCTTAAAGATCGGAAACATGGGCGACATCTCCAGTCTTCAGAGGTTCAAATCCCGCCCTACATCGCCATATTTGTTGCCATTGATTGAGACTTCAGAAACCTTATATCGACTTCTATAACAAAATTTCTTGATGTTAAGATATTCAAAGCTCTTATTCGGCATTCTTGCAGTTTTAGGGGCTGCCCTTTTAGTTATCTTCTTTGTGGTTTTCTATTGGAACCTAACATCGTCAGCTGAGCTTTTGGCGGTACAGATTTTACTGGGCGATGGGTATCTTGATTGGTCAAGACTTAACGCTTTTTTATTTTTCACTATCGTTGCTGGAACAGCTTTTCTCGTATTTGGGATGATTGGTACTATCGTGCGATCCCGAAAGAAACATAGGGCTGTTTTTGCTGTTCTTTGTGTCACTCTGGTCCCAGTGCTTGTTTTTGGTGCGTTTTTTTCGTCATCTTTAGTTTTCTCATCGCTACAAACGCAGAAAGTTGCAATATCCAACTTTAGAGTAGACAACACTAATCCACTAACATGTGCGGTTGATGCGAAATCCTTTTCCTATTATGAAATTGATTTTGATTCAGCATTCATTAAAGCTGCCAATCGAACCATTGTGGCACAAATCAGCAGTAATATGATCGAGTCTCCAGTTTTAGATGATATGGGACATCAGTATATGACTATGAATTTTCTTTATACGTTACCACCTGGAGACGAACAAACCTTGAATTTCAACTTTAACACTACTTTGCCTTCAGGAAACTATGCTTTCTGGCTTTCCACCTATGAACGAGGAGGCTTCATTTCCTTCAACTTTACAATCCCATAGAGTTTTTTACAAAATTGCCAAATTAAACTTAACAAGCTTTGTCAAGTTGGCTTCGCAAAGCTTCATTTAAATTGACAATTAACGTTACTTCGTGTTTCAAAAAACTATAAAAGGCTAAATACCAAATTTATCTTAAAATTCAAGGAAGAGAACGATAAAATGATAACCGATGGGATTGAAAAAAAGCTACACTCTTTGAGGGTCCGGTGATTCTTTTCAAAGAGATGAAAATTAGGTATTCTGCACAGTTGATAATTGCGGCGTTAAATGAAGAGCCAGGGATTGGGCTTACCATTGCAGAAATGAAAGATGCTTTGGTTGATCTCAAAGTTTTGGTGGTTGATGGTAAGAGCAGTGACCGTACAGTTGAGATAGCTGAGGAGTTGGGTGCAAAGGTTATTTTCCAAGATGGCTCCGGCAAGGGCGATGCTCTAGCTAAGGGCCTAAAGAATGCAGATCTCAACGTGGATTATGTTGTTTTTACCGACGCAGACTACACTTATCCTGCCTCGTTTGTTCCAAAGATGCTTGAGATACTTGAGGAGAATCCTTATGTAGGCATGGTTTGCGGTAACAGGTTTAGCGGGTACTTAGATCTGAAGGGCTTAAATGGTATTTTTTACTTTGGCAATAGGCTTATCTCGTTTATTCATAACCTTGTGAATGGAATTCAATTGACTGATCCATTAACTGGGCTGCGGGTGGTTCGATCGCAAATTCTCAAGAATTGGCAGGTGAGGTCTAAGGGTTTTGATTTTGAGGTTGAGCTTAATCGTCATGTCGAGGGGGAGGGTTTTGGCATTGCTGAAATACCTATTCAATATCGCGAGAGGCTAGGTGTGAAGAAACTTGGTTTTAGGCATGGCGCCGAAATTTTGAGATGTATGATGTTTGAAACAACATTTTAAGGCGTACTTGCATCGGAAAGATTAAACTTCAAGTCCGCACAAAACGAGCCATCTTATAGACTCTGAGCCAAATTTGCTTAATTTACAAGAAATAATCTTGTACTGCTCAAGCCTTCAAGTAACATCGAGCCGTAATACTGTAAAAAGCGCCTTTAACATAGTACATTTCGCCCAAGGCAAAATGCGCGGTTAGATCTTTTTGATGTGTCGTGTTCCCTTTTTTTCGGCTGTTGTACACAGGACATATCCAAGCAGCCATACTGGGACGAGGAAAGGTAACATAAACACAGAGGCTATTCTTCGTTTGGTCATATCAAGCTCTTCCTGCCGCCAATTATCCTTCAATTTTAAAATAAGGTTTTTTGAGAAGCGGACTTGACTAACTTGTCAACTCTGGTGAACCCCATCAAAAAAGCGTTAACACACTCGCCAAACAAGATAAAACGTACTTTTCCAGTTTTCACGCTTCTAAATTAAGGTCTAGGACAATCGAGAAGCAGCCTAAGCGGGTTCAGAAATTTGAACCTAAAACACAAACAATAAAATTTTGCAGAAAATTAGCAACTGAAAAATTTACACAAAAACAAAACCCGCCGAAACCCAAAAACAGTCAACGCAACTCGGAAACCACCAAACCAGCGGCATCCGACTTTTCAGGAAAGCTTGCCATAAAGCTTAATAGGTTTAAATTCACTTTCCATGTCAGCTTATCTATTTCGAGAGTTATAGAAAATGCCGTGTATAATTAAAAAACCATCATTCCAAAATTTAAATTCACAACTTATGGAGATTGAGTAAGTATGGCGCGTTATAGGCAAACTGACGAAATTGTTAAACTGATGGAAACTCCAACATTCATCAGAAACACCAGCATTATTGCCCATGTGGACCACGGGAAAACTACACTTGCCGACAGTTTGCTTGCAGCGGCAGGAATCATCAGCACCCAAACCGCGGGACAAAAATTGTTTCTTGACTCGTGGGATCTTGAGCAGAAACGTCAAATGACCGTTTTCGCCTCAAACGTTAGCTTGGTACACAGCTACAATAATCAAGATTACCTCATCAACCTCATCGACACCCCTGGACACATTGACTTTTCAGGCGCAGTAACAAGAAGCCTAAGAGCAGTTGACGGTGCACTTGTCGTTGTAGATGCCGTTGAAGGACCCATGACTCAAACAGAAACCGTTTTGATGCAGGCCCTTCGAGAACGCGTGAAACCAATTCTATTCATCAATAAAGTTGACCGCCTAATAAAAGAAATCAAACTAACACCTCAAGAGATCCAAAAGAAATTTGCCAAGATCCTCCTCAGAGTAAACACTTTAATTGAGAGGTATGCGCCAAAAGAGCACAAAGAAGACTGGCAAGTCAAAATAGAGGATAGCCGCGTTGCATTTGGCTCAGCACTCCATAAATGGGGTCTAAATCTTGATCACATGAAAATGAAGAAAGTCACTTTTCAAGACATTATCGACGCATACTCAGGCGACCCGATAGAGGTTGGAAGAAAAGTTGACGAATTAAGTAAAAGAGCGCCGTTGCCAGAACCGATTCTGGATATGTTCTGCAAACACTTACCTAATCCTTACGAAGCACAACCATACAGACAACCACAGATTTGGCCAGGAGACATTAACAGTACAACTGGTCAAGGGATGGCAAAAGTTGATCCAAAAGCCCCCCTGCTAATGTGCATATCAACAATTGAAGTTGACCCACACAGCGGAACAGTTGCAATTGGCAGAATTTTCAGCGGCTCGGTTGAGCGTGGAAAAACGGTCCAACTGCTAAGCAGTAACCAGAAAGGCACTATTCAACAAGTTTTCATGAGTATGGCAACGGACCGAGTACTCATTGACCGAGTCCCAGCGGGCAACATTGGCGCAATCTCAGGGTTACCGTCAATACACGTTGGCGAAACCATTGCAGAAGAAGGCGTTGAAGTTCACTCATTCGAAGGCTTAAGATACGTTTCTGACCCAGTCGTAACCGTAGCTGTTGAACCTGAAGATGTCAAAGACCTGCCGCTCTTCGACAAAGTCATGCATAAGCTCACAACGGAAGATCCTAACCTACATTTCATCATGAACAAAGAAAGCGGCGAATTTCTCCTCTCAGGCATGGGTGAACTCCATCTTGAAATCACTGCTTACCGCATGCAAGAAGCAGGCTTAAAAGTGAAGCTTAGCAAGCCAATCGTCATCTACCGAGAAACCATCAGTCACGATTACCGCGGTCCAGCAATTATGGGTAAAAGCCCCAACAAACACAACAAGCTTTGGATAACTATTGAACGGTTGTCTGAAGAAGTGATTGAAGCAATAAAGTCCGATAAAATTAATGACATGCAAAGCAAAGATGAGAGAACAAAAACCTTGCGGGCTTTAGGATGGGAAGCGGACGAAGCAAAAGGAGCAGTGGCTGTAGAAGAAAACTGCATCCTTGTCAACCGTATCCGTGGAAGACAATACGTTGAGGAAATTTTGGACCACATTAAAAGTGGATTCCGCGAAGCAGTTCACACGTCACCTTTAGCTAAGGAACCAGCTTACGGCTTAAAAATCAACTTAGAAGACATAGTGCTTCATGAAGATCCAGTCCACAGGGGACCAGCACAAGCTATTCCGATGACTTGGAGACCAATATACTGCTGCATACTCCTGAGCGATCCAAAAATTCTTGAACCGCTAATGAGTTTCGAATGTAAAGTTCCAAGCGAATTCGTCAGCGCAGTAATCACAATGCTAAACAAGAGACGAGGAAAAATCCTTGACATGCCATCGGAAGAAGACATGATCACTGTAAAAGCTGAAATGCCAGTTTCCGAAAGCTTCGGTATCGCTGATGAATTGCGAGGTTCAACTTCAGGCAGAGCGTTCTGGGCAACACAATTTAGTCGTTGGGCACCAGTTCCAGAGCAAATGCAAGCCGATACCATCAAGAAAATCCGCGAACGCAGAGGACTACCACCTACCCCGCCAAAGCCAGAAGAATACTTCGAGAAAGAGTAGACTCTTCTTTCTTTTTCCTTTTTTAATTACTTTAGATCTTTTTTAGAGTATTTTAAATTTTTATAGAGAGCAGTTAAACCAATCCATGTTTCAAGACGATAATTAGCTTGGCCACCTGTCGAGTTTTGTTGAAGTTTTATGATGTTTGGCGACGTTATGTGACTTTTTATGACGTTCTATGACGTTTTGTGACGTTTTATGACGCAACCTGCAGGTACTTCAAGCCCTGAATCAAGAAAGCAACCCAAAACACAAACAACAAAAAATGCAGAGACGGGTTCGAGGGTAAGGCTTTAATGCAAAAAAGCAATTAACGTTCTGTGAGCTTTATGATACTCGGAATTTGCGGGAGCCCTAGAGATCAAGCCACTGAGCATGTCTTAAAAGAAGCCCTCAAAATGCTCAGCGAGAAAGGATTCGAAACTCAGTTTTGGACTGTGCGTGGAAAATGGGTTGATTTCTGTGCCCACTGCGACTACTGCCTCACAAACAAGGAATGCGTCGTTCAAGACGACGTTCAAGAACTCTACACCCTGTTAACCGAGGCAAAAGGAATCATTTTTGCTTCGCCCGTCTATAACGGCGGAGTAAGCGCCCAAACCAAAGCACTCATGGATCGAACACGCGCGCTAGTCGCAGCGGACAAAAATGTTTTCAAAGGAAAGATCGGGATGGGCATCGTTGTAGGCGGCGATCGAAACGGCGGACAAGAATTTGCTCTCATGCAGATTCACAGCTTCTACATAATCAACGGAATGATTCCCGTAAGCGGCGGGTTCTTCGGAGCCAATTTAGGGGCGACTTTCTGGAGCAAAGACACTCTTGACGGCGTAAAAGCGGACGAGGAGGGTTTTAGAAGCTTAAAGAAGACAATTAAAAAATTTGCAGCCCAATTGGAAGGGGCACAAGAGAAGCCTAAGGCGTGATTGTTATGGTTGAAAACGTTAAGATTAAGAAGCGTAAGGTTGCTTGGGGAATAACGGGTGCAGGGGACAAAATCGCTGAAATCGTCGAAGTCATGAAAGACCTCAAGAAACAGTCTGAGGACAAGGTGGAGATCGACGTGTTTATCTCCAAAGCAGCCGACACTATGCTCAAATTCTATAGGCTTGAAGACGAAATCAAAAACAACTTCCCAAAAGTAATGGTTGAGGTTAACGCCAACTCACCGTTCCTAGCAGCTTGGCTTCAAAGTGGCAAATACGAGTTCCTTCTAATAGCACCCTGCTCATCCAACTCAGTTGCTAAGATCGCGAACAGCATAAGCGACACGATGCTCACAAACGCAGCCATCATGAGCCTCAAAGCATTCAGACCCGTCTACATCCTCCCAACGGACTACCGGGAAAACGTCGTATCCACGATTCTTCCCAGCGGCAAAGAAATGAAACTACGAGTACGCAAAGAGGAAGCTGACCAAGTACGAAAACTAGAAGCTATGGAGGACATGCATGTGTTCGAAAGTCCCCAGAAAATAAAAGAATTCTTTATTAAATGGCTGAAAACCACAATGCCATGAACACGAGAAGGCGGGTTACAACCAACAGACCAGCCAACAACTCATTTATTCTGTGTAATTTTGTTTGGGTTGGTTTTAGTGATTGGAATTTTTAAATAGTTGAATCGTGATTAGCATACTTATGGTTCAACTATTCTTCGACAGAGAACAGGAACTGCAATTCCTCCAAAAACATTACGAAACCAAAACAGCCGAATTAATCGTCCTTTATGGACGAAGAAGAGTAGGAAAAAGCGAACTCACACTAAATTTCGCCAAAAGTAAACCCCACATCTATTTCCTAGCTGACCGCCGACCCGAAACCCAACTTATACAAGAGCTAAAGCACGAAATGAGCCGTTACCTGCAGGATGAAAGCTTCGGGAAACTTGCTTTAAACGATTGGGCTGAGCTTTTCTTGGAATTTACGAAATGGAACAAGAACAATCAAGTGGTAGTAATCATAGATGAATTTCCTGTCCTTATAGAGTCAAATCATGCGGTCACCTCGATTTTCCAGAAAATTTGGGACCAAAACCTCAAAAACACCCATACAATGCTCATTCTGCTAGGTTCATCCATAGCAATGATGGAAACAGAAGTTCTTAACTACAAAAGCCCGCTCTATGGCAGAAGAACGGGACAATGGAAGCTGGAACCCCTCAAACTGACAGAAACAAAACCGTTTTTCCCAAAATATGACATCGAAATGCTGGTACATGTCTACGGCTGCTTAGGTGGTGTTCCCGCTTACCTTCAAAAATTCAATGCACAAGTTGGGTTTTGGGAAAACGTGGAGGAAAAAATCCTTGCAAAAGGAGAGTTTCTTTATGAAGAGGCAGATTTTCTCCTACGAGAAGAACTGCGCGAGCCTCGCAACTATGCAGCGATTTTGCAGGCAATAGCACTGGGTGCAACAACCTATGGGGAAATTGTTAACGAAACAGGCTTGGAGCGGAGCATGCTTTCAAAATACCTCAGTGTGCTGGAGGAGCTTACTTTTACTCAGCGAGTTTACCCCGTGGGTTCAAAGGTTAAGCCCAGAAAAGGCCAATACGGCATAGCTGATAATTACTTGAATTTCTGGTTCAAGTACGTTTTTGCGAATAGGATAGACCTTGAAGCTGGAAACACCACAAGCGTCCTAAACAAAATTCGCAAAGACTACAATAATTACCTTGGTCATGCGTTTGAGCAAATTGTGTTTGATCTCTTAAAAGAAGCACAGAGAAACCGTATGCTTCCATTTACCTTTTCTGAAATTGGGAAATGGTGGTACAAAGATACTGAAGTTGACGCCATAGCGATTGACGAGGGGTCCCGAACAGCAACGTTTCTTGAAACAAAATGGAGCACCATAGGAAGAAGAGACTGCCAAAGAATTTTAGAACGACTGAAGGAGAAGTCAGAACAGTTTCGCTGGAACCGTGAAAAAGAAAACTACGGAATCATTGCGAAACGAATTGAGGATAAAAAACAGCTACGTGACCAAGGCTACATCGCTTTAGATTTGGAAGACTTTAAACAACTACCTGAAAATCGTTAATACCGCAATTAAGTAGCTCGTCTAAGGGTTGAAGACTGCGACTACCCATGCTGAATCATAGGCGCGGGTAGCCCGATTAGCCGAATGCCACAATAACAGAAGGCGGGTTACAGCCAACACACCAGCCTATTTTACTAATACACCAGCCTTGTTTACTCATTGCGTTTTTTCGCCTTCCTAAATAGCATAATACCTTGAGGGGTAGTGACAACATACTGCCAAGCTTGTTCGATCAATTCGCCGGCTTCTTTTGCATCTTTAGCGGTTGCGTGATGGTAGTTTTCTGCTTCATCATCAATGGGTACTAAATGAGTATAGACTAAGGTGCTGTTTATGTTGCGGTGGCCTAGTACCTCTTTAACGTGAAGAATGTTTCTTGTCATGGCGTATTCTTTTGTAGCTTTGAAGTGCCTTAGAAGTGAAACCTTATTTGTTTTAGTCGTGGGTTCTGTAATTTGATTGCTAAGGCGTGTTTTTGTCGGTCATATTTCCAGCGAAAAGCGTTAAGATTGCCATTTCCAAATATGTAGTCGTTTGTTTTCGGTAGCATTAAGAGCCTTGCCATTAATCTGCTTGAGAGTTTTGCTTGTCTTGGGTTGCCGTGTTTTTCAGCTACGCATTTGAGGGTAAAGTTTTCTTCGTCTAGGTCGGTCCATTTGCATTGCCATAATTCGCCTATTCTAAAGCCTGTTTCTTTGAGTGCAAGCACGCAAGTTCCTACTTTTTTGCTGCAACCGGCTACTAGTGCATCGACTTCTTTTTCCAGCGGTACAAACGGTAAAGATTTTTTTGTTTCATAGTATGGGGGTTGCCACTGGATTTTTAGCATCTCGGCATAGCTGTCATAGGCGCTTACAAAGTTCTGCTTGTATCCGTTGCTCCATTTTTCGTTTGTAGCAAGAATCGTTCTAACTGCTTCAGGATCATGCAAATTAACGCCGCTTTTCTGGGAAAGATACCTTAGCAGTTTAACCCTTGTTTTTATCGTTGCGTCACTAAACTTGCCCTGTTTTTTTAGATACCACATGAAATCTACGATTTCGCCTTGAATTGCTGTTTGGTGTGTTTGGTTTCGGCTAATTGCCACAACATCGGTTTCTTGTTGTGGTTCCAATTTTTTCGCCTTATCCTGTAGGATTGCGCTTAATCGGTAATCGCTATTTGTCCTTGACAATTTAAAAGGGTTTGGTTCACTGAATCTAACGTTACAATCCTTGCAATAGTAACGCTGTAACGTTAAGCCTTCTGCAGTTTGCCTAGTTCCAGCTTTATCAAAAGGACCGACAGAACTACATTCGGGGCAGCTTAGATGTTGAGGTTCCTTTGGTGGATGATGCCCTGTAGGCTCATCTATCTTCTCATCAAGTGCATTCTCTAAGATGACCGGTGGAGCAGTAATTGGGATGCTATCCTGTTTATGAATTTCAACCTCGACCATGAGCTTTAAGAAGCCTCCTCTGGCGGCTTTCAGTCTGGTTTATCCATCCTTGGCACTCGCATGCCCAACTGCTGTCTGTTTTGATTAATTGGGGGTCGCCTCCATAGCTAACGAAGGGTGTTGGCAATCTTCTGTGTGGTAGCGTCCACAATCACCACAAACTCGTGAGGGCGAAAGCTTTAGCGGTTCAGGTTTAACGGGTTTAACGGATTTAACGGGTTTAACGCTCTCAGGATTGAACTCTTTACTCTCTGTTGTAAGTTGCTTTGGCTCTTTGCCCTGCAAACTTGGGGGTAGGGGTTCATTTGTGACTCCGTTAACTTCGTTAACCCCGTTAAAGTCAGATAGCTTTGTGAATCCTTCGGTGACTTTGTATGCTTCTATGAGTTTAGGCGTAGGGTAATGTCCACGCTTAGAGGTCAGTAATCCTTCCGTCTTTAGCGTTGCTATTAGAGGTCTTAACTGATTGTTTCCTGCTAAGCCGAATTTTGTCATCAACTCGTCGTTTGTAGTGTGGTTTTGAGTCACAAGGAAGCAAAGAATCTCTGTCAGGTTCTCGATGGGATTTTTGGCAAGTTGCCCTTTTACCTTTCGCATTAGGTCTTCTACGTCTTCCGAGGTAATTTTTTCAAATTTGTGGTCTTGCGCTAATATTCCTAAGCCAGCGTTTGTGTATTCTTCAGTCAAGAAGTCAACTATTGCCTTAACGTGTTCATCAGTGACTGTAACGGTTGTGTAGTCGTCGTTTGTTGATAATGTACAATGGGCAAGTGCGACGCTTAAGCGTGCAATTTTATATTTCACGTCTATGCTGACGAGCGGTATAGCTTCCAAGAAGAACTTGTTGTAAAGTTCCGTTGACTGTTGCAGTAGTAGGTTTATGGCTATGTCTGTCCATTCAACTTTTGCTTTATTGCTCCATGCCCACTTTAGGACTTCCGAGAACTGTTCAAGCGCTGGATTGGGTTCTTGTGTTATCTTTCTGTTGATCATTTGAGGAGTTACGTCTCGTTGGTCGGAGAATACGCATAGATCTATTCTGGCGATGCTTGTGGGATCTAGGATTGTTGACGTAGCCCGGATGGGATGGAGAAAACTGCCAAGACTCTTGGTGCTATAACGGTCTGCTTCAGGGTCAACTGCATTGTAGATTCTAATTTGCCTGGTTCTTGCGTTGGTTGTGTTCTTGGCTGCTTTTGCTATGGATAATATGCCGCTTCTTTCAGCTTCAGCTAGGGCTGCCCAACATGAAGCGCTCAGCTTGTGTGCTCCGTCAACTGCTAAGAGTTTGCGATCCATTAGGGGTAGAAATCCCCAATCGATGAACCATCCTTCTTTTTCTGTCTGGGTAGCTGTACCTGTTAAGCCAACCGTGGAGGCTGTTTCTGCGGAGATGACGAGTCCTGCCTTGAGGAGCACTGAGAGTTTCTTGACTGTTTCGCTTTTTCCGGTGGTTGTGTCGCCTATTACTGCTATTATTGACCAGCCGCGTTGCAGTTCACCGTTAAACTTTACTTGAATTGGCGAAAAATAACCTAGAAGGGCTGCTTTAGTGATGTTTTGCCTACCGACAACATGACTGTATAGCTCAAAGTTGTCCACTATCCATTTCAGGCGTTCACTGACACTTTTGTCTTTAAACTCTTGCTGAATTATGGATAGTTTGTTTGTGTCAAAGCTTGAGTTGTCTTCTGGGAATTCAACGGCGTAGCCGAGCATGGTTGTTTTTTGTGTTCGGGGGTTGGGTAAGGGTATGCCAGTTAGCTTTACTAGAGTGCTTGGTTGGAAAGTTAATGGAGTGTCGGAGACAACGTATAGGTCAAGGTGCTTGTATTCATAGCCTTTATCATCGACTATTTTGTCTCCCAATTTATCAAGCGTAAAAACTTCAGGGCGCACTCTTAGGGCGTAAACGGTTCTATGTTTTAGTTCCTTTCTGATGATTACCTTAGTGTCTGGATATATGGTTTTTAGGTACTTGTTTAGTCTGCCGTTTTTTGTTTCCTCAGACACTGCAACTAAGCTAACGTTGAGGGGGTCCTCGATTTTTATGCTTGGGGCTACAACGTAGGATTCTTCGCTTTGTTCCTTTATGTCTGCTCTTATTTGGGATGGAATGCTGTAGGCGGTGCTTGTACTTGAAATTACAGCTTGGATAGTTACTGGTTTGCAGATTAGGTCGGGATGCTCAATTTCGTTTATGTGTTGCAGAATTGCTGGGCTATCGTCTGATTCTATTGGGCGTGACGAAGTCCGAGTTGTTTCTGAGTTTGGGGATCGCTGGATTGGGGCTGCAGTTTGGTGACCACTTTCGCAAATGTACCAGTTCGTTTGTATGTCATCCTTGTGGTGCTCTGTTACTGGTTTTTTGCATGTTGGGCATAGCATAAGCAACTTTGGGGGTGCCTGAGAGTTGTTATTGTTCTCGCTATCAACTGCTGAAACGTTAGGCGTTGGCTGTTCCTGCGCTTCTTGTTCTGTTATAATGCCTGTTTCTTGAGTCATGGTTTTGTTACCTCTTCTTCGCCGCGTTTTATCCAGAGACGCCCTGTACTGCTTGTTTGGTAAACAATGTACAGCTCTGGGAAGTCTTCTCAAGGGTTTTAAGGGCCGCAAAAAGTCAACTTGTGATCCTCTCAATACTAAGCCATGAGTCACTGAGACTTTTTGCAGACTATCGATTAGTTCCTTTTCAGGGGACTTTTTAGATGGGTAAACTGTCATCTTTTCTTACTCCTTTTCTTGAGCTATTCGGTTTAAACACCTGGCAAGCATACGGTTTAGGAGGCATCGAAATAGGGTTTGAGTGGCGCGTTTTGAATGGTTTTTTGCCATGCTTTGGCTCGGCTGCTTTTTCATTGCTTTCTAATTATCTATGGGCGAGTTTTCTCGTGCTGTTTTTCACATCTATTATAATATCGCATGTTTTATTATGAACTGATAGTTAGACTATTAGTAGAGGTTTAAAGACTTGAAAGGCGTTAAGAAATCGCCGAAAGACGAAAACGACGTTTGGCTATTCCTCTATAAGAGGGACGAAGTGAGTTTTTCGGATTGGTTAAACGGCTTTGTTGATTCAGGGCTGATGTCAAAGTCAACTTGGTTGAAATACAAATTGGCGCTCGAAAAAGAAGGCAAAGTTAAGAAAAGAATTAGTGAAAAGACCAACACATCAGTTTATTATACACCCCCAGAGAAACGAGAGGAACTGCAAGCCTTAGCTAAGAGAGCAGAGTTTCTTTTTGATTTAGAGGCGCTCACTCCAAAAGAGCAAATCAACAAGCTAACCAAAGAACGGGATAGATACAAGCGAATAAATCGCATTCAAGAACTGGAGAATTGCCCTTTACCAGCCAGAGCGGTCGTAAGAAATTGGAAGACTTTGGCTTTAAAATCGAGGAGTGGTATGATGAAAGCTGTAAGGACGAAGCGATGGTTTCACAATTCCTGATAACCTTCAACATGTCTACTGGGCTAACGACATAGCCGAGGAGTTGTCAAACGCCGACAAAATTGAAATCAAACTTATCCCAGCAGAAGAGTATAGCGAATTCGAATTGCACTTTAAATTAAAGGCGGATGGATGGATGCCTTTGGTTTGCAAACCAATTAAAGGAAGAGGAATAATTGGTGCTTGGAAAGAACTTTTAACTTTGCTAAAAGAGGATTTTGAGGATAGATGGCTTCAATGGGAAGAACGATTTGAGCTAAGTAAAGAGGAGTGGGCTGTCGTGGTCAATCAGTCCGGAGATGATGGAGCATGTCGGTGTACCTCAAGAAATCGATTATTTCATTTCTCAATTTGTTAACAATAAGGGGAAAAATCTTTGAGGAGCTTTTTCCATTTTCTGGTTGTGTTTCTGTCTGCGCTGAATATTTCTGCTATTTTTCGTTCGGTTAATCTTTTGCCCTTGAGTAGACCCTTGTTTTCTAACTCGTCCTGAGTTAGAGTGAATATGGCTGAAAAAAGGTGCTCAAGCTGCTTATCAGTAACTGGTCCATTATGTTTTAAGTAGTCTTCGACTTTGTAAGTTAACCTACCTATTGTAAAAGCTGAAACGCCCATATCTAACATTTTAAGGCTATTTTGCTCAACTAACTGCTTAAAAATCCTCTCGCATTGGTTCATGGGATCTCTTTCTTTCTCTTTCAAAGCTTTGGCAACTTTCTCTGCAGTTGATGCAGAGTAAACGAAGTGCCCTTCAGTCTTCGCAAACGCAACTGCTTTCCCCACCAAAATATTCCGTCATCCTAGTTCTTCGTTATTAGCCCACGTTGTAGGCATTATCCGGTAGCCGTCGGGTTTGCTGCAGGTATTGCATTTGTAGATAACCACTCTAAAGAATGATAAATCGTCAAACAGAGGCTTCTCGGCTATGTCCTGTGTTCCACAGCTTGTACATTTACGTTTTGCGAAGACTTGTTCCTCGATGTTCTCGCTGACTTCTTTTAGCGCTATGGAGGTGATTTCGTGACCGCAGTTATCACATATAGAGGTGCGGGGGTTGGATAGTTTTCCATATACTCAGTTGAACCACAATCGGGACAGAATTTAAATTCAAAGTTTTTTTCGGTCATTAGTTTACTTCCTTTAAGTTTGCTTTAAAATAGTTAACTGATAAGCTATCAAGAAATAGCTTGAAAACAGAGGATACGATCGCTCCTCGATACAAACCCATTTTTCACCCAAAAGCTGTTAAATTTCATCCAAGCGAGTTAGCCATTAGCTATTCAGTGACGGGCGCCTATAGGTGAGAGCTTATTAATCAAGCAGAATAAATAGCTCTGGCTATAGAAGGGGTAAAGTCACGGTTAAACAACTAACACAAGAGAAAAAAGAAGCAAAAACCTCAAACGGCGCCAACTTGGGTTTTGAGGCAAAGTTATGGACGACTGCGGATAAACTACGCAACAACATGGATGCGGCTGAGTACAAACATGTCGTTTTAGGGCTTATTTTCCTCAAGTACATTTCCGATGCTTTTAAAGAAGTTTATAATGAGTTGAAAGAATGAAAAACTGGCTGACCCTGAAGACGTAGATGAGTATAAGGTCCGAAATGTCTTTTGGGTTCCAGCTAAGGCAAGCTGGGATTTTCTGCAAAAGAACGCGAAACAACCAACAATTGGAGTTACTGTCGATGATGCCATGGATGCGATCGAACGGGAGAACAGCAGTCTAAAAGGCGTTTTACCAAAGAATTATGCCCGTGAAAGCCTTGACAAGCAGAGGCTTGGAGAATTAATCGATTTAGTCGGCACGATCGGCTTAGGCGATCGGGAAAGCCGAAGCAAAGATGTCCTCGGCAGAGTTTACGAGTATTTTCTGGGTCAGTTTGCTGATGCAGAGGGCAAAAAAGGCGGGCAATTCTACACTCCCAAAAGCATAGTGCAACTCCTCGTCGCTATGATTGAACCCTTCAAAGGCAGAGTCTTTGACCCCTGCTGCGGCAGCGGCGGCATGTTCATACAAAGCGAAAAATTCGTAGCCGCCCACCAAGGAAGAATCGACGACATACACATCTTCGGGCAAGAATCAAACCAGACCACTTGGCGCCTCTGCAAAATGAACCTAGCCATAAGAGGCATAGAATCCAAAGAAGTAAGATGGAACAACGAAGGCAGCTTCCTAAACGACCTCACAAAGATTTGAAAGCAGACTACCTTCTTGCTAACCCGCCATTTAATGATTCTGACTGGAAAGGCGAAATGCTAAGAGAAGACATCCGATGGAAGTACGCGTTCCACCCGCTGGAAACGCCAACTTTGCGTGGGTACAACACTTCATTCACCATTTAGCACCCCATGGCGTAGCAGGTTTTGTGCTTGCAAACGGTTCCATGAGCTCCAACCAATCAAATGAAGGAGAAATACGCAAGAACATAACCGAAGCCGACTTAGTAGACTGCATGGTTGCTTTACCTTCACAATTATTCTATAATACTATGATTCAGCCTGCCTATGGTTCATAGCCAGAGATAAACAAAACAACAAATTCCGAGATCGTAGGGGTGAAGTGCTATTTATTGATGCCCGAAAGCTTGGCATAATGATAGACAGAAGACACCGAGAACTAAACCAAGAGGACATTAAAAAAATATGCCGATACCTACCATGCATGGAGAGGTGAACCCATAAACGGGCAAACAGTCGAATACCGAGATATTGCCGGGTTCTGCAAAACAGTGAAACTTGAAGAAATAAGAAAACAAACACATATACTAACACCCGGGCGCTTTGTTGGCAATGAGGAAGAAGTGGATGACTTGGAAGAATTCGAAGAAAAAATGAGGCGACTAACTAGTGAACTTGCCAAACAAATCAATCAAAGCCGACTACTTGATGAAGAAATAACGCGGAATCTTAGCGAATTGGTTATGATTTCTGAAAAAGTCAATTTTAAGAAAACGGAAATAGGATACTTGCCATTTGATTGGTCAGTTAAGGAAATGGGTGCGATCGCTTTGTATTTAATCGAGGCATACCGCCCGAATATTCCAAAATTGGTCATAAGGGTTTGAATCAAAAATGCATTAGAAACGGGAGGGTGACATTAACCGATGTCAAATTCCATAAAATTAGTAAACGATTTACTGAAGAGAAGAGAATACAAAGAAACGATATATTGATAAATTCTACTGGCGTAGGTACGCTTGGTAGAGCAGCAAATATCCGAAACAATCCTTCTGATGCGGTATTAGCAGATTCTCACATTACTTAGCCAGAATCGACCCAAAGATTGCTGATCCTTTATTTGTTTCCTATTACTTGAACTCAATCCAATCTGCAATTGAAGCTATGGGTCAGGGAACTTCAGGTCAACAAGAACTATCTCGCAACCTTGTTAAGGGCATCAAAATTCCATATCCCAATATCATTGAACAAAAGCTAATAGCTAAACTACTTTATTCTTTAGATGAAAAATTTGATCTAAACAGCCAAAATAACCACGCTCTCGAGGCTGTTGGTGAGGCTGTTTTTAAGCGTTGGTTTGTTGATTTTGGGTTCCCAACCAAGAAGGCAAGCCCTATAAATCATCAGGCGGAGAAATGGTCTACAACCAAGAGTTAGGAAAAGAAATTCCATCGGGATGGCAGCTAACGACTCTTGAAAAGGTTGCAGAGTTTACAAGAGGTTTTTCTTATAATGGTTTGGAGAAGAGCACCATAGATGGTGATTTGGTGTTTATGACTC
>CAWGZR010000014.1:0-41246 GCA_963827165.1 Candidatus Bathyarchaeota archaeon
GGCAGGGCCAAGGTTGACCCTGCTTAGATTGGCTTCTCAAGGGGAAGGTATCGTTTAACTCTTTCTGAATAGCGGGCTTTCATGCAAGGGACCGGCAGGTTTGGCTATCAGGCCTTCAGCGATGCCATATCGATCACGAAGCGGTATTTCACGTCGACTTTTCACCAACCGTTCATAGGCTTCATTAATATCCTGAATGCTAATCACTTCGATGTCAGACGTGATGCCGTGCTCGCCGCAGAAATCGAGCATCTCCTGGGTCTCGGCGAGGCCGCCGATGGGCGAGCCGGAGAAGCTGCGTCGTCCGAATATCAGGCTGAAACCAGAGACGGCGAGAGGCTTCTCCGGGGCGCCGACGAGGGTGAGGTTGCCGTCGCGGCCGAGCAGGTTGATATAGGCGTTGATGTCGTGGTCGGCGGAGACGGTGTCGAGGATGAAGTCGAAGCTCCAGGTATGCTTCTGCATCTCATCGGCGTGGCGGGAGACGACGACCTCGTCGGCGCCGAGGCGGAGCGCGTCCTCCTTCTTGCCGGGCGAGGTGGTGAAGACAACGACGTGGGCGCCGAATGCATGGGCGAGCTAGCCGCCCATGTGCCCAACCCGCCGATTCCGACCACGCCGACCTCTGCCTTTGGTGACCCCCCAGTGGCGCATGGGCTAGTACGTCGTGATCCCGGCGCAAAGCAGAGGTGCGACCCCGGCAAGATTGAGGTTGGCGGGGACGCGCAAAACAAAGCGTTCATCGACGACAATACTGTCAGAGTAGCCGCCGTAGGTGACGCCCCCGAGGTGTTTGTCCGGGGAGCCGTAGGTGAGGATCTGGTTTGGGCAGAACTGCTCAAGGCCAGCCCGGCAATGGGGGCAGGTGCGGTCCGAATCGACCAGGCAGCCGACGCCGGCCAGATCGCCCGGCTTGAACTTGGTGACCGCGGAACCGACCTTGGCGACCCGGCCGACGATCTCGCGGCCCGGCACGCAGGGGTGACCGTGGGCATGATGCTGTGCCACTCGTCGCGAACATAGTGAAGATCGGAGTGACAGATGCCGCAGAAGAGAATTTCGATCTGCACGTCGTGTTCAGTCGGGTCACGCCGCGGAATCGTGCTGGAGGCCAGCGGCGACGTCGCACTGACAGCGGCGTAAGCTTTGGCGTTGAACATGGATTTATCCTCCTAAGGTTTCGTTTCAGCGCTGAATCAGCGACCGGTCATTTGCTCCAGCTCTTCGGGGTACCGGGCCCCTTGCACCGTGATCTTGGCGGCGGCGCTATCGATCTCGCGGAGATCGTCGGGCGTGAGTTCGACTGCAACCGCTCCGATGTTCTCCTCCAGGCGCTGCGGCTTCGTGGTGCCCGGGATTGGCACGATCCACGGCTTCTGGGCCAGCAGCCAGGCGAGCGCTATCTGGGCAGGCGTCGCTTTCTTCCGTGCTGCGATCTTGCCAAGCAAATCAACCAGGGCCTGATTCGCTTTCGAGCCTCCGGTGTAAAGCGAGGGACGATGTTGCGGAAGTCGGAATTGTCGAACGTCGTGTTTTCGTTGATTTTTCCGGTGAGGAAACCCTTGCCCAGAGGGCTGTAGGGAACGAAGCCGATCCCGAGTTCCTCAAGCGTCGGCAGCATTCCGCTTCAGGCCGTCTCCACCACAGCGAGTATTCGCTCTGGACCGCGGTGACCGGCTGGACCGCGTGGGCGCGGCGGATCGTCTCACTCCTGCTTCAGAAAGGCCGAAGTGCTTCACCTTGCCTTCCTGAATCAGGTCTTTCACCGCTCCCGCCACGTCTTCGATCGGCACGTCCGGGTCGACACGGTGCTGATAGAACAGATCGATGGCATCGATCTTGAGCCGCTTGAGCGAGGCCTCGGCAACCTGCTTGATGTGCTCCGGCCGGCTGTTAAGGCTGGCGCACCCTTGCGTCCCCTTGGGATCGAGCTGGTATTGAACCGAACTTGGTGGCGATCACCACTTGCCCGCGGAAGGGAGCGAGGGCTTCGCCCACGAGTTCTTCGTTGGTGAACGGGCCATAGACCTCGGCCGTATCGAAGAAGGTGACTCCGCGTTCGACGGCTGCCCGAATCAGTGAGATCATCTCCTGCTTGTCTGCGGGCGGACCGTAGCCAAAGCTCATTCCCATGCAGCCGAGCCCGAGAGCCGAAACTTCCAGATTGCTTTTTCCCAATTTGCGCTTTTGCATTGTTTCTCCTTCGAGGTACCATCCGACCAATGCAAGATTTACCCTAATAATGGGATACGCCAGCCAGGCGGACCGCAACCGCCAGCCCTGATCGCCTGTGGACCCGGGTTTTCACTCAGATTTCCTCGCGGTCTTTTTCCTTGTTTCTCCGCCACACTTTTCAGTCCGTTTCCCTGCGGTCTTTTCCCTTCCCGGCTGGCTGCGCTTCCGCCGGGAGACCAATAGATTAACCCCTTCCAGTTGTTCCCGCAGACTCGGTCCTCCGGTTATCCCGAAGTCCAGGGAGACATTCTGGGAAGGGAACGTAATCCCATGGGCTTTAAAGCTTTGATCGATCGCCTTAATGGCCTCGCTTCTCGCTTTTAAGAAGACCGTTTGCTCCGTCGCGGTCCAGAACTGAATCCTAAAAACGATGGTGGTGTCCTTAACCTCCTCATAAAAAAATTCCACCTGCTTGTCGGGGTCCCGCAACGGCGGGTCCAAAGCTTTCACCGCCTCCAGAGCCAGGTCTTCAGCCTGCTGGAGATCCGGTGTGTAAGCGATGCCGATGTATAAATCTATCCGGCGGTCTCCGCTAATATAGTAATTGACTATCGTTTTAGCCAATAGGTCCTTGTTGGGAACGGTAAATCTCTCACCCAGCCTGCCGCGTAATATCGTGGCGCGCGCATTTATAGAATCAACGTAGCCCAAAACCTCGCCGCTCTTGATCCGATCACCGAGATGAAAGGGATGCTCGAAATGCAAGACTATGCCGCGATAAAATCGGCGAAGAGGTCCTTGCCGGCGAAGCCGAGAGCTATGCCCAGGATGCCGACGCCGGCCAGCATGGAAGCCACGGCCCGATCCAGGTTGAGGACATCGAGGGCCAGGATAATGCCGATAGTGATGATGGCCAGGCGGGTCATGGTGGCCGTGAGCCTGGCCATGTGTTTATATCCGGAGAATCGTATGATGGCCCGAGCCACTAATTTAGCAGCGGACGGCTCAATCTGATAATGATGGCCAGGACAATAAAGGCCACCACCATGTTGGGCAACATCTTGATGTCCACGGTAAGCCAGCTTTGAAGCTTATTAATAAGTTGAGCCAGGGCCTTTTCCAAGCTTAAACCAGCTTCCATATCCATGATCTCCAGGCCGAAGTCGAAAATACTCGAGCGCCAAATAATCCCCTTGCAATCCAAAAACTAATCATTAGAATTTGTTATGCAAACTAATTAAGAATATTATTCAATAGATTTATTGGCTTACCCTCATGAGCCGGGTCCTGGCCAGGTTCGGGATAACCGCGGGCCGGCATTATTTAAAGAAATTCCACTGAGGACAAGTTTTTTGAAATTTTCATGGCATAATGCTGCTGCCTTGATGACCACAGAGGCTCATAGGTGAAGGGATGCCGGTAAAACCGAAGCCCGGGAAGCTCCCCGACTCGAGGGAGGGCACCACCGCAATCCTGAGGCTCGATCGCTGAGCTTATAGGCCGGAGTGGTTTTTAGGCGACCTTACCGCCACCCTGGTCATCTTTGCCACCACCATTCCGGCGGCGCTGGCGTACGGCCAACTGGCCGGTCTGCATCCTATTAACGGCCTTTATGCCTCGCTGCTGGCCTTAGCAATTTACGCCTTTTTCGGCACTTTTGGGCAGCTCATCATCAACCCTGGGGCCGCGGTCGATTCTGGTCGCCACTTCGGTGGCCTCGGTCTATTCGGGCGGAGACCCGGTCCGCTTTGCCACCCTGGCCGCGTTGCAAGCCGTCATGATCGGGGTCATGCAGGTTTGTGCCGGGTGGGCCGGCTCGGATTCGTTTCCGTCTATCCCCAAATCTGTGGTCAACGGCTTTATCAACGGCATTGCGCTGATCATCATCCTGGCCCAGGCCGGCCGGTTTTCCGGGATTGAGCTAAAGAACGGGCCTTTTTCCGTGCATCCTCGAACTGGTCGCCAGGGCCCACGAAGCCCATCAGCTTACTCTATATGTGGGAGTAGCCTGCCTTCTGGGAATGCTCGTAATGCGCCCCATGCTGCGCTGGGTCCCGGAGGCCGTAGTTGTGGTGGTCTTGGCCACGCGGGCCGTGCTCCGGTGGGACCTGGGAGCCAGGGAGTCCAATTGATCGGGTTGGTTCCGGCGGGTTTGCCGCATCCGATGATTCCCCATGTGGGGTTTGGCGATATTCTGACCATGCTGCCCGTGGCCTGGGGGTAGCCCTGGTTTCCTATGTGGATACCACCATCACGGGGCGGGCCTTTGCCCTGCCAGGCAGATACCGCCTGGACCCCAATCAAGAGTTGATCGCCCTGGGCCTGGCCAACGTGGGCACCGGTTTCTTCCAGGGTTTGGCAAGCGACCACCACACCGCACCGCCATTAATGATATGTACGGCGGCCGCAGCCAGTTTGCCGGGCTCCTGGCGGCGATTCTTCTGGCGGTGTTTTTACTCTACTTCACCGGTATTCTCAAATATGTGCCGGCGGTAGCCCTGTTGGCCATCATCATCGTGGCCGGCATCAGACTGTTGCGCCCGCTCGAACTCCTGAAGATATTTCGCACCCGGCGGGCTTCGGCCTATATCAGCCTGGTAACCACCGCCGCGGTGCTGATCGCCGGTCTGACTGACATTTGAGCGTTATTGTCTACGGGTGTGGCGGTAAATGTTACCGAGTTGCCAGGGGACAGCGCATAATTGGAGCCCGCTGGATCTAAGAAGTCTGTGCAGTTCATTGCTACAACGGTGCCTGCAGAGTTATAGTATGTTACCAGAACCCAAACGTCCCCGATGGTTTGAGTGCCGTTGTTTTGAACTTGCCCCGTGACGGTGTAGGTGCCGCTGTTATCGTAGTGATTTACCGATCCCGCTGGGATTGTCAAGTCTGAATATTGGGTCTGGGTAGTGTTAAGGGCCGCTCCCAGGTAAAGTGTAACGTTGGTTACTGAGGATGCCCAGTTTGAGTCCAATTCAACGCCGTTCTCCAACGGGGAGAAATCCATGTAAAAGGGAGCTTTCTGCCCTGGAAGCAATGCGGGTACACCTATGAGCCGACAAAAAGCTGGGCAAACTTCCGTTGTGGAATTTTCCGATGTCGAATTGTAGGAAACTCCGCTGATCGAGATTGTTCCCAGAGGTACTGTTCCGGTGTTCTGGACTTCCCCAACCACGATCAAGTCGCCGCTTGACAGAGCTATAGGTGCGTTCGAAGGAGCAACGTACCAGCTATAGTTTTCTCCAAGTGTGGCTTGAGTAGTCTGCGCTTTAACATGCGGCGCCGCCAAAGAAGCAAACGCGCCTAAAACCAATATAAACAGGACTAAAGATGCAACAGTTTTCTTCAATATATCCCCACCCAATCTAACTATTCCTTTCGAAGCAACATCTCCGTAAAACAGTTATTAAACTTTTTCAAAATTTAGCCCAAATTACACCCGTCTCTTCAAGAGCAAGAAAATGCAATTGAGGATGTTTTTTTCCCGGAGCTGCTCTCGCGTCTTAATCATTCTTAATTGTTCGGACATAGAACTTGAACGTGGTACGGTACAATACATTGCGTCTGTTATTGACTTTATACGGACTTTATGCGACAAATTAGGCACTAAACAATCTTTTCCATTTCCCAATTTCAGATACATAACATTAAATAAATGTACGCACAGTTTACGCTATAACGCTCAGGGAGGGGAACAAAAACGCCAAGACAGGGCTACAAATGCATCACAATAAAGGCCGATGTGTACGATCACTATCACGCCAACTGGGTTGCCCACAAAAAAGATTACGAAGTCAAAGGTGTCTCCAGCTTTTCAGGGTACATAACCTATACGCTATCCAAAGCGATACACGAAAAAAACGACCGCTAAAAACGGTTTTTTCGATTTAAAAACAAGGCTTTTGCTAACGAAAAGAAATGGCAAAGATAAGAAAAATTGTGGAAGGCAGAGTTTTTATCTGCTTGATTGTGCGACGCGTTCGATTTCGTTGCGTTTTGCTACGCCGGCGCTCTTTATGTCTTTGTTTGCCGCCAGTATCAGTTCGTCTGCGAGTCCTTCTTGTATGCTGCGTGGGCTGTTTGCGCTGGCTAAGCGTGCGCCTTCGGCTATGTGCCTAATAGCGAGGTCTATACGGCGTTGTGGTGCAACGTCAACTGACAAGTGGTAAACAACTCCACCATAGCTGACACGTGTCGTGTCTTCGCAGGGGGACGCGTTTTCAACCGCTTTAACCAGAACTTCGATTGGATTTTTGCCTGTACGAACATAAATTATTTCAAAGGCTTCCTTAACTATGTTGGTGACTTTTGCTTTTTTGCCTGAGTTTTTGCCTGGGCGCATCATGTTGTTGATTAAGCGTTCTACGATGTTGACTTTGGCTTTGCGGAATCTTTGGTGCTCGTGGCGTCCCATGCTGTGAGGTGCAACCATCGGCGTCAAATTCAGGTATCGCTGCAACCCGATGTCTACGACTTTAATGTCTTTGAAACTCCATTTCTGGAAAAGCATGATTTCTTGAGTTTGAGCAACTGATGCTTGTGCCATACATATTACCTTGCCGGTTTCTGTTTTCTCCCGTAAACAAGTTCGTTGAGGCTTACACCGTTAACCATGACGACTTTCCAGCGGACTCCAGGAATGTCGCCCATTGCACCGCCTCTTGTTCCCCCGATGCCTTCAACAACGACTTCGTCGTGTTCGTCGACAACATTGAGGGCGCCGTCTCCGGGCAAAAACGCGCTTATTGTTCTGCCGTTCTTTATGAGTTGGGTGCGGACGCATTTGCGGATGGCGCTGTTAGGTTGCTTTGATTCAACGCCGACTTTTTCCAGAACGATGCCTCTGGCTTGCGGGGCGCCTTGTAACGGGTCAACTTTGATGTCGAGCATTAACATGCGACGGTTAAAATAACGATCGTGCCAACGGAAATTCTTCCGTTTCTTAGCTAACTGCCTTGCGGCGAATTCGCCTCTTGGTGACTTGGAACCCATACTTTAAATATTCCTTCTTTTTGCACATGCATAGTCAAAGTTCGAATATATAAACAAAACGAAGACATTTGACGAATAACATCAGAATCACAGCTCAGACTGGATGGACAGAAATAGGTGCTCGCGTTACAGATAAATACGCATTCGTTCTAAGTATTAGTGTTGATATGCAAGTTCTCAAGCAGCATAAATGGATAGTTTTGATCGGGGTTTTGTTAGTAGCGGTGTTGCTTGTTTCTTTGTTTGTTGTTGAGAACGCTTTTAAGCCTTCGTCGTCGCCTACGCCTTCTCCCGCGCCAAGCGGAGTTTCCCTTACACCGACCCCGACAGGGACGGCATCTTCTCAGCCCACTATGCCGGCTACCTCTGCCACACCTTTGCAAACGGCAACTCCCTCTCCTGCGTCTGACCTTTTTCCAGGTGAAGTTAGTCAATATAATGGTCAAAGTTTGACGCCAATCAACGGTTTCCTCAGCGATATTGCTGAACATCCAGACGTGGCTATAATGGGAACACAAATCTTGAATCAGTCAACGTATCAGTTATCGATCACTGGCCTAGTGAACCAACCCATAGAATATACCTACAGTGACGTAGTGAATAATTTTACACCATACCAGAATGTTGCAACACTTTACTGTGTAGAGGGCTGGAGTGTCACCTGCCTGTGGCAAGGAACCCTTGTGAGCGACTTGATTAAAGAGGCAGGCGTTAGCTCAAACGCGAATACGCTTATTTTCACGGCCTCCGACGGCTACACCACATCTCTTCCCATCAGCTACGTTGAGCAAAACAACATAACGCTAGCCTACAAAATGAATAACGTAACTCTCCCTGCAGCCGCGGGATTTCCATTTGTGCTTATACCCTCAGATCAATATGGATATAAATGGATAAAATGGGTAACGCAAATCGAGGTGTCGAACGATTCAAGTTACCTTGGGTATTGGGAAAGTCGCGGCTACCCAAACAACGCCACTGTCTCGACGGGAGGGGACGGCGCGGCTGTTCCAAGTGTTTTTTCAGTCGCTTTAACGGTGGGGGTTTTCGTGGTGGGAGTATTGATGACTATTGCAGTTTATCGTATCTTGGTAAGGAATAAGCGAAGGGTTTCCCGGGGATAATTCGGTTAAACAAATATTTGACTTTCACGACATAGTTTTTAGGGTGGGTTTTCTCATGGCTCAGTTTGAAGTGTATAAAGATAACGTTCGACTGTTTCATTGGCGACTGAGAACAAACGACGATGTCGTTATAGCTGAAAGCTGCGAAGGATTCCATAACCGATCAGCTTGCGAGAACGCTGTTATTTTGGTTAGAACTGAAGCGTCCAACGCAGGGCTAATACTAAACAACACCTGATAAACAGGCACTCGAGCGAAACTACTAAGGCATCCGAAAACAGAGCGGACTAGAGGTTTTTTGGGTTTTTTCGCAAAAGTTTTAAGTCCAGCAACGCACAATGCTTCTGAGAGGTTGTTATGTTTGGATAAGAAATGCCCAGTTTGCAAACGGGTTTACACGACATTTAACGCCAAAAGCAAATATTGCAGTGACGCCTGCGCTAAGAAAGCGGGAAAATCAAAATAAACCCCTACCCCGTCAACAATTTTTTGTCCCTATTTAAAGGGTTGGCAAATTAGAAATAACAGTTGTTACATAATGTATCGTGCTGATTGAAGCTTTGTGGGAGGTTTCGGATTGGCGGAGAATGTTGAGTACGTGAAGGGTCCAGAGCCTGACAGGTGGCATTGGCAGAAAGATTGCAAGCAGTATCCGCGAGTCGCCGTTCGGAAACGCTTAGGAAGGCCAACTTCTGACCTATGCGACGAATGCGAAGACTTAGAAAGACTTGAGATGCGCAAAGCAGCGATTGTATAATCAGGCTTAGCCTCAAAACGCGTTGCAAACCAAAATTTAGTCCACGCTTTGCCCGACCTCATACCCCAATATTAAGAGGCATTCAATCGTGATTGTGTTCCCACTTTAAGCTCGCTTTGAGCGGTTTTTGCTTCATACCCTTTCTTTCAATGACATCGTGAATAACAAAAGCTAATCCTACATCATTATTCCTGTTGTAAGAAACTACAGAGAAAGTAGCAATCGCGGTTCTTACTTTTCCCCACTTTGAATTGAATGTTATCTCATAGTTTCTTAATTCCTTCTTAAATCGCAACTAAACAGCACAAATATAGCTCAACATTCGCGACTTAAGATGACTTTCCATAGAAATTTGTAGCGGAACACGGGGTTATGCAAAGGTTTTTATGCTAACTCATTTGATTACCACTTTGGTTAAGGGTTGCCTTCTGGTTCACCCCCTTCTCTCTTCCTGAAGGTTCCAGACAGCCCTTAACCAACTTTTTCCCAAACAAAAAAACGCCAGCTCAGGAAAATGCCCTTAAACATTATCAGCATGCTTTTATTTAGCGCGAAAGAACTATCCCTTAACAGCGCTGAAAAACTCCAGCTTAGAAGGCGCATGGCAAAATGGTTGAACTACGAACCCAAGAACTCCAGCTCCTATCCGCCTTGCAGACAATAGGCGGAAACGCCACAGTAGACCAAATAATCGAAAAATCAGGATTGCAGGACTCCACGGTCATGCGCATCGGCCTCACCCTTCAGGAAAAGAACCTGATTTCCATACGTGCGAAGGTTCAAAACGTGGTCAAATTGACAGCTGAAGGAGAGCTTTACGCTAAAAACGGGTTGCCTGAACGCAGGCTAATCCGTGAAGCGGCGACGTTAGGAGGATCAGCTGACCTTAAATTAGCTGCGGAACAAGCGGGTATCGAGGCGCAGTTCATTCAGATTGCTCTTGGCTGGGCGATAAGAAAAAAATGGGCTCTGTACACTTCAAGCGATAATACTTTGAGGGTTGCTGAAAATTTTGTTCACCAAGCTTTTGTTCCAGACGGGTCCGATGAGAATCTCCTTGCAGTTTTGGCGGAAAAAGGGCTGGTTTCGCTAGAAGAGCTCAAAGACAAAGAGTTAAAGGATGCTGCGGAGCAGCTCAAAAAAAGGAAAGTTCTTACAATAGAGGTCAAAACAAGCCGCACATTTCAAATTACTCCAATAGGCAAAACGGCCGTTGCTGAAGCCAAATCCGCCCCTCAGGAAATTACGCAGCTGACCCCTGAACTCATAATCACAGGCAAATGGCACACCTCAAAGCTTCAAAAATACAACATTGAGGCGGCAGTGGCCAAAACTTGGCCAGGCAAAAAACATCCTTACCTGCAGTTCCTCGACGAGGTCCGCGCCAAACTTGTCCAGTTAGGTTTCCAAGAGATGACCGGCACGGCGGTTGAAACGGGCTTCTTCAACTTCGACGCCCTCTTTGTGCCGCAGGACCACCCGGCTAGGGAGGAAAGTGACATTTACTACACCAAAGACCCCGCCTATGGCGACGTGAGTGGGCATGCCGAAGCAGTTGAGCACGTAAGAGAGACACATGAGAATGGCTGGACAACGGAGTCAACGGGATGGGGATACAAATATTCGCTTCTGGCCGCTCAAAGATTGATTCTGCGTGGACACGGCACATGCCTTAGCGCGCGAACGCTTGAAGCAAAAAAGTTCGAAGTTCCCAGCAAACACTTCAGCATCGCCAGAGTCTACCGCCCAGAACTAATCGACAAAACACATCTGTCCGAATTCAACCAAGTCGAAGGCATAATCATCGACGAAAAACTTAACCTAAAAGACTTGCTAGGCGTGCTGGGCAAATTCGCATTAGAAATGGCTGGAGCAGACAAAGTGAGGTTTAAACCTGACTATTTCCCATTTACGGAGCCAAGTGTTGAACTCAGCGCGTACAAAGAAGGATACGGGTGGGTTGAATTCGGCGGCAGCGGCATTTTCCGTCCCGAAGTCACCTTGCCACTTGGCGTAAAAGAACCCGTCATCGCGTGGGGGCTGGGCGTTGACCGTCTTTTCATGATGCGTGCCGGAATTGATGATATCCGGATGATTTTCAGCCAAGACCTTGATTGGCTAAGAAAGAAGCAGGTGATATGAAGATGCCGACTATCGACATAGAGTACCGTGGATTGGAGCAGTTAATTGGTGAGGAGTGGACCCGCAGAAAACTCGGGACACCCGAAAATCCGGTGACGTTTGAGAAGCTAGATGAGTACTTAGCTTTTGTAAAAGCTGAAGTTAAAGGTTACAGCGCATGCGACGACGTTCTTAGCGTCGAAATGAAAGACACTAACCGCCCAGACCTCTGGAGTGCAGAAGGCTTGGCACGAGGGCTACGCTGCTACCTGGGCTTGGAAAAAGGACCAAGGCAGTACTTTGCGGAGAAATCTGTAATAGACGTGAACGTAGACGCTAAACTATTCAACATTCGCCCCTTCATCGCATGCGCCGTCGTAAAAAACGTGGAATTAACCGACCACATCATACGTGGGCTAATGCATCTGCAAGACAAACTGGACAAAACCTTCGGCAGAAACCGCCAAAAAACTTCAATCGGCATCTACAACTTCAACCTAATAACACCACCCATAGAATATCGCGCCGTAAACCCCCAAGACGTCAATTTTGTTCCCTTAGGTTTCACGGAGAAAATGGGCTTGGATGAGATTTTGGAGAAACACCCCAAAGGCGTAGAGTACGGGCACATAGTTAAGAAAAACTCGTTGTACCCGATGCTTTTTGATTCAAAAGGAAAAATCCTGTCTTTCCCGGCGATCATCAACTCAAACGATTTGGGCAAAATCACTGAAGAATCCCGCAGTTTGCTCGTCGAAGTAACTGGGACGCAGAATAGAACAGTGGTTAACACTTTGAATTTGGTTACTTCCGCTTTGGTTGACCGCGGCGGAAAAGCATATTCAGCGACAATTCATTACACGGATACATCTGGCGACATGAAAATGGATGTTCTGACGCCAGACTTTGGCAGCCGAATCGTGTCGCTGAGCGTGGATTACACGAACAGGCTTCTTGGCCTTGAGCTTTCAGCTAAGCAGATTGGCGAGTTGCTTTTGACTGCGGGTTTAGGCGTTGCAAAAGTGGATGAGTGCTGCGTTGAGGTTTCTGTGCCATTTTACAGAGTCGATGTTATGCATCAGGTTGACTTAATCGAGGATGTCGCTGTCGCCTACGACTACAACAAGATCCAGAGCATTTGGCGGGAAATGCCCACAACAGGCAAGGCGAAACCTGACCAACAAAGCATCAACATTGCGCGGGAACTTATGGTTGGCTTAGGCTACCAGGAAATCTTGACCTATACGTTGACAAATGAGGAAAACCTTTTTGCAAAAATGAACACCAAGCCATCCAATCACGTTGAACTTTCAAAACCAAAGGTCGCAACCATGACGTGCCTCCGTAGCTGGCTCTTGCCAAGCCTAGTGGAGTTCCTAAGCAACAATCAATCCGTAGAGTTTCCGCAGAAAATATTTGAACTTGGAAAAATAACTCTGCCAGACGAGTCCAAAGAGACCAGGACCAGGGATGAAGACTGGGTTTGTGCCGCTACGACCCACGCGAATGCCAATTTCACAGAAGCAAAGTCAGCCTTGGATGCTTTCTTTCGGAATTTGGGGATTGATTGGCAAATAATTGAAACAGATCATCCCAGCTTCATTGAGGGCAGGGTCGGCAAAGTATTGGTGAACGACATTGACGTGGGCTTAGTAGGCGAAATCAACCCGATGGTGCTAGAGTCTTGGAAGCTCGAAAACCCGATTGCCGCGTTCGAGATTAATCTCCATAAAGCCCTTTTTGAAAAAACAAAATGAAAGTTTTAGAACCATGAGAGGGTTCCGTTCTTCCTAGCCGTTTTGAGACACCATGCGTAAATCACGAAGCCAACAGGAACAATGATTGCACACATTAAGCCTAAAATAAGCAGTTTAGGCAGAATCATTGGGATTGTCCAGCCTAGAAGCATGTCCCTGATGCAGGTGAAGAAGTAATATGGTGGCGTTACGTAGGCGATTACTTGAAGCAGCGGCGGCAGAACTGATGGTGGAAAAAGAACGTTGCCGAAGAGGCTGGTGGCGATAGTTATCAACGCAGTAATTGGGTCGCCCTGTTTGGTCAATATCAGTATTCCTGACCCGATCATGCTGAAACCGATGAATGTGCCGATGCCTAACGCAAGAACTATGAGCGCTCCAACAATGTTGATGCTCAAAACTATGCCGAACGCGTAGACGCCCAGGAGAAGGTAAATTGCGACGACCGCGGTGCTCCAGATGAAGCCCCAAATGGAGCTGCCAATGATAAATGTGCTTAACCCTGTAGGCGAAACCAAGACTTCTTCAAGAGCCCATGGATTGATGGTTTTCTGAACAAGTGTTAGGGCTTGCCCTAGATAAGTGTTGAATGCTAATCCGATGATCAGGTATGTGGTATAATTTGTGGCATATTGGCTCGTAACAGCCTCATTGAATGAGCTCTGACCTACAAAAGCAAAGGAAAGCGCGCCGAAAACTGCTGTTAAAAGCAGAACGAATATGTTTGTTTTATATGTGGAGAAGCTGACTATGTCGCGCTTCATAAAGTACCAGATTTTTTCAAGCTCAGTCCACACAGTCATGCCCCTTATCCCCTCCGAGTTAATTCAATAAAGGCGTCTTCAAGGGTCGGCTCTTCCCGTTTGAAATTCACCAGTTTGATTTTTTGTTCGAAAAGATAATCGAAAATCAACGGCAACTGATCGACGCTTTGAAGTTCAATATACAGTTCTCGCTGTCCACCTAACAGTGGCAAGTCATTTTTTTCAATGACCTCTTTCACGCCCTGAAGTGCCCGCATTTTCTCAATTTGAGGCTGCGAGATATCATCCAGAACAAGATAGATTTGCTCGTCTCTCTTTATTTTCGCTTTCAAAGCGTCCGGCGTATCGTAAGCGACGATCTTTCCCTGTTTGAGAATGCCGATTTTGGTACAAATTTGTGCCGCCTCTTCTATGTAGTGTGTGGTGTAGAGGACGGTTTTTCCTGTTTCGCGAACGGTGGTTTGAACGAAGTCGCGGATGGTTCTTGAAGATATAGCGTCGAGTCCTGTTGTGGGTTCGTCAAGCATTACTATCGGCGGGTCAGGAAGCAATGTTCTGGCGAGGGCAAGTTTTCTCTTCATGCCGCCTGAATACTTCTGAAACGTCATGTAAGTGTTGTTCTCCAAACCCACGAGCTTCATCACTTCCAGAATCCTTTCATGCCGTTTCTGCCGTGGCACGTTATAGATTGCTGCGAAAAACTCCAGGTTGCGGTACCCGTTAAGCCGCCAGAAAAACCCACGTTCCCCAACACTGAAAAGCGTGCCAAGCGAACGCTTAACCTGCATCTGTTGCTTAACTATGTCAAAGCCGTTAATCAAGGCGGTGCCGCTGTCAGGCGGAAGAAGAGTGCACAGCATCTTAACCAATGTAGTTTTTCCTGCGCCGTTGGGGCCTAAAAGTCCAAAAAGCTCGCCTTTCTTGACGATGAGGTTGAGGTTGTCGACGGCATTTAGGGTTACACTTTTACGCTTGAGAAAACCGCCTCCATTTGGAACGGTTGACTTGAAAGTCTTTGTCAGGTTGATGGTTTCGATAGCGTTTTCAGATGGCACCTAGTAAACCTCTCGCGGTAACAACGGTCATGGTTCAGCAACTAATCATTGTTGCATCAAGAAACGATTAGTCGTAATTTAGTTAAGTTATCGGTGGAACAATTAAGCGTTTTGACTCCGTGCATGGCGCATTAAAAGTTGTGAATAAAGGGAGCAAGTTCCTTTGCGTTTTCGAATTTTTGCGATAGCGGCACCTGCAAATATGCCCCGTACCTGTTGTAGTATGGTACGCCTTTTCTTGAAAACAGCGTTAAGACTTTGCCCCCGTGATTGATCTTGAAGCCTGAACTGCTTGCCTCATGACCTCTGATCAAAATATGAGCGTTCAATATGTCAAGAACTTGTTTCGTAACGTCTTCACCGAAAAGTTTTCCAACTCCTCTCGGAGAAGGAGACACACCCTGCAACCCTTCAACCGGATCATTCCAAAGCAAATCCTCCAGCAACTCACTGTTGTTTTCCTCATGGGCTTCGGCGACGTCTTGGAGGCTGCTGATTTCGGGCGATACGCCACCGTGAACTAACAAGAAGCGTTCATCAACGAACACAGCGTTGTATAAGCAACCCCACAGAGAACGGGTTTTCTCGTAGACCTGCAGCCAATCATCTGCGAACTTGGCTTGGAACCGCATAGGCAAATCATGGGGAGAAGCCTCCAAATCCTTCGGTCCCTCGTGGTTTCCTCGCAATAACACAACCTGTTTTGGGAAGTTGAGTTTTAGTTTTAGAACCAGATGATAGGTTTCGGCTGACTCCTCGCCTCTATCACCGTAGTCGCCGAGAAAAATCAAAGTAGAGTTGCTTGTCTTTTCCATTTTTTGTATAAACCGACTTTCTTGAAGTATCCTCGAAAGGCTTTCGAGGTCTCCATGTAAGTCTCCAATCACCAAAGCTTCTCCCTGCGGATCCAAAGTGACTAGGTGATCGGTGATTTTGATGTTGCCAATTCGTCCGTTTTCGCCTTGAAGCAAAGAGATGACCTTCTCCAGCGTTTCGACGAATGCTTCGCTGTGGATATTTTGTGATTCTTTGATTGCGGCAGCCAAATCCAAAGAAATCACATCTAAAACTATCGTATCTGGACTTTTATTTCTGTCGAACTGAAAATGTTCTTCTCAATAGTCCTCTTCAAGCTGCTGATTTTGTCAACCGCTTCTTTGTAGGCGTTTTGCTTTACTGCCTCATGCGCCTCAATACTAGTCTTCCGCGTTTTAAGCTGGTCAAGCTGCTGCTGGCACACTGCAAGGTTACGTCTTGTTTCTTCCATCATTGGAGAAGCCAACAACTGATCTCTTGACTTTGCCAAATCAAAGGATCGATTTTGAATCTGAGAAAGCGAATTGTTCGTTAATATTTCGTTTATTGACTGCTCGGCTTTTCGCCCTTTTTCTTCTTTTAGCTTCAGCTTGTCCTCAGTCAAAAAACGTTGAAGTTTCTCCAAAATCTCCCTAAACTCTGGGTAGCCATCTTTCTCCGTCACCAACGCGTCAAAAGGGTTCTCTAAGTACAAATTTATTCTGCTCAACTCGTCAGGAGTTACTCCGCCACCTCCTCCGCTGGTTGCTAAGGCTTGCATTTTTATGAATGGTTTCTGCAGGTGTCTGAGAGTATTTCTCAACTCATTCGTCAAAACGCATATTTCATTGTTAACTGTGTTTAACTCGTTGATGGGCCCCTTGGTTTTGAATTCATCAATTTTCATCTCTAAATCGGCGATTTCTTTCTCGACTGGCAAACGCTCGCTCGTGATTTGGTCTTTTTCTTCACCTAATGTTCCCCGCTGCGTTTGGATATTTTGCAGTTCATTGAGCAGATTGAAGGCTTCCTCTAAGGTTTTAGTTTTAACGTACTCTTTTGTGATGAAGTCGTTGAGGAATGTGTGGGTTTGTTTTGCTTTTTCGTATACGGTTAGGAATCTCCTTCGGTCCATTATGAAGAAGGGGGAGATTCTAGGGAACCAATTTTTGATATCTATGTCGGTTACAATGAAGATTTTTTGGATTTCCTGGGCATACCTGTTTAATGCGTCGTAGGAGATTTGCTCAGGAGGCTCAAGTTTCTTGAGACGATCGACAAACAAATGTGAAAGTTTGTTTAGAGCTCGGGCTCTATTGTAGACTTTCATGTTTCTTTTTTCAATTTCCTTCGTGCTGTTGTCCAGAAGCATCTTATTCATATCATCGATGCCCTGCATTGCCAGTTTCATGTCATCTCTTAATTTCTTGGCTTGGGCATGCACGGGCGAAAGGATTGAATTTGTTTTGTCTTCAAGCCAAGGTTTAACTTCGCTTGGCGACGTAAATTGAACTGTTTCGGTCAAATACGTTTCACTGCTTATCTAATGTTATCGATGGCTTATTTATCAATTTTAGCCCTGATTCCACCCGAATCCCACACTCTTTTTTGAGTAACTACGCTTAAATAGCTAACGCGTGAATTGAAACAACCGACGAGAGAAAAACTAAATGAACACAAAAATGCTTGCAACCATCGTCATGTTTGTCTCATTAGCTGCTGCAATCGACGCATTTGTTCCAAAGATTCCCTTTCCAGTTCCATTGTACTCTTACCTGTACTATAATTTGTGGGAAATTCCGGTGGTTGTCATTTTCATGCTTTATGGGCTAAAATCTGCGATACCTGTTGCCGTGCTTAATGCGTTTCTCTTAGTAATAATCTTCCCTGGAAACCTCATATCGGGGCCCTTCTACAACCTACTCGCTGTGTTATCTATGTTGTTAGGAGTTTTTGCCGGATACAAAATTGCTACGTATAGATGCCCTAAAGAAACACTATTGCAATTCATGAAGAAGCACCAGTTGGGGCTTGGCATTTCAATGACCACGCTTGGAATCATAACCAGGGTATTGATTACCACAATAACCAATTACTATCTGATAGCGCAACCGCCACCAATAGGATTCAGTTTTCCGTACGGTGTGGTACTTGCTTTTCTACCATTCAGTGCATTGTTCAATGCAACACAGGCACTCCTAACAATACCTTTGGCGCTCGTAACCTCAATCGCCGTTATCTCCGCTTTGAAAATAAAATAAGAAAAGAGAAAGCGAACTTAGAAGCCCAAGGATTCTGATAGTACCTTAGGGTTAATTTGTCCTGCTTTGAAAGTGTTCCCAGTCTTGGCGTTGTTTATTGTTAGGACTGCTGGGGCGAATAAGCCGTGGTCGATTTTGTAGAAGTCGCGGCCTGCTTCACGGAAAATCTGCAGGAACGGTTTCCCATAATCTTTGGAAGCCATCGACGGAGCCTGTTCCACAATCTTTTGCAGTGCAGCTTCATCGTCATAATCCACGGTGCAATAGACGTTTCCGCCGTAAAGAATTGCGTCGTTTGTGCGTGCCATTGCTATTTCGAAGTCTTTGCCAAGGGGAGGAATCGGTGCATAACCCAGGGCGTAGCGGATGACTTTTGGACTTAAGCCAAGGGTTCGAAGCTTGTGAATTCCGACTTCAACGATTCTTCCAGCAACCTGAGTTAAACCAGCGATGCTTGCAGTCGGTGCGACTACAACAATCAAGTTTGCAGGAATAATGTTGCTGGCGGTGGTTACTTTTTCGATGAGCGCATCGGTTGGCAATGTGTTGCTTTCTAACGTGAGCACGGCTTTGTCGCTTTGATCTTTGTAGCCTATTTCCTCGAAAACATCTTTAGGCTTGAGCGCCAAAGCGCGGACTGGACCCGAACCTATGGCTATTTGGTCGCCGTCTTTTATGCGCCAACCTGCAAACTGAGAGCCCAACGCTGCAATGGCTGGGTGATCCATGCTAATAGTAATTGAGGGGAATGTGATGTTGCCGTACGTTTTGAATCCAATTTGTGCTTTCCCAGCGCCGCCCATGCAGATTTCGGTTAGTTTTTTGCCTGCATGGAAGCCTCCTGCAGCGTTTACTCCTGCATCGATAATTGTGGCTCCCGCCGTTGATTTTGATACGTTTACGCCGTAAAATTCTGGGTTATCGATAAGTTTTTGGGCTATTTGCCAAGCCATTTTGTTAACACTCAGTGCCGCCATGTTTTCACTCTCAAGTAAGCTACTGTTGGCTTCTTTTTCGATATTAACTTAACGCTGCCTTAACCTCTAAGCCTATGAGAAGCAGACGCTATCCTGTCTTTGCAGAAGTAAATTACAGTCGGAGTAAATATTGAAAGCGAGGCCAAAAGATAATTCAAGGGAAAAACCGATGGGTACTCGAAGAGGTTGCCGCCCCATGAACCCGCGATGTCTAATAAGCCGCCTGAAAGCTGGATAAGCGACCAAACCGTAACAGCCAGCAAAGCCCCGCTGAGTCGAGCAAGATATTTTTCCCGTCCCACAAGAATTTTAGATTTAGCATTTTGAAAAAAGACCTCACCTGCAACAGCCCCTGCGGCACCCGGGAAAAACGCATTCACCAAAATTTTCTCAACCAAGTTCGCGGGAACATACATGCCGACCCATGGAGTTGCAGCCCAACTCAACACGGGTAAGACAACGCTACCAGTTGCAATGCGGATTGTAGCGGGAATAGCGTAGATTGCTGCGCCGCATATTCCCCAAACCCAAAACCTCCTGCTTCTTAGCATTTTTTTGAAGGCTTCGAAATACATAGGCTTAACATACATGGGAGGTTTAAAAAAACCTTCCCAAAACTACCTCTGCAACTCCTTTCGAACTAGTCAAACATTAACCCTAAACTAACCGCGGCAAACCGCTTGGGGTAAAAAGGGAGATTTTAAGAGATTTTGAGAGATTTATAGAGATTTTTAGACTCAACCTGCAGCCAATCCAAGCCCTAAACCAAAAAAGCAACCAAAAACACAAACAAAAAATCCCGACATTCCGCAACACTCAAAAGCCTCTCACCCTTCCAAAAAAAACCAAAGCTAGCCTCCAAGCGAACATGCCATTAACTCTTTTTTTGATAAAGCCATCGCAACATAAACGATTAAGAAAGCTGGCTTATGGTCTGTAGCCACTGAGGGTGATTAGGGCTAAGGCCGCCGCGGTTAGGTCCGCTGTGGTTCCGGGGTTGCATTTGTTCTGGGTTGAACGCAACGTTTGGTCGAAGCGTTTGAGGTTTGCTCTACCGCGAGCGTTTTCTAAACCGCCTAACTCCAAAATGGCTTTTGCCTCGGCAGACACTTCTACAGCTTTTTGCTGGCCCATTTTTCGTGCGATAAACGTGTCGGGGTGCTCAAAGAGGATTTTAAGGAAAGTGTGAACCACAGCGGTGTTCAAAGGCTTATTTTCAAGCTGTTCAGCCAGGTATGGGTAGGCTAAATCGAAGGTTACCGGGTAATTGCTAATCCATTCAGCACAGATGTCGTCGTATTGCGCTGCCAAACGAAAAACCTCAAACAGAGTAACATTTTCTTTCAACAGACGCTCCTTTGACTGGGGGTCTGTGACGTCGAGATCCGGCGCCTTATTTAAGCCGCTTGGATTAGCGATATCTACCGCCTCGTAAAGGCGCACAGAGTCCCACGCCGTGGTTGCCTTGACCACCAAGTCAATGTTTCGACGCAAAAGAGAAAAATCCATCTCGAAACTTTCGCCCGCAGGTGTCATTCCTGCCGCAACAGCGATGGGCATAAACAACATTATGGTGCCAAGAATCGTGTTTCCGCCCCTCTGCCAACTGTTAACGTCGCACACACAGGACTTTATGAGTTGACCTAACTCAACCTCGCCAACACCAAGTTTGCCTTCAGCCACCAGCGACCCGCGATAAGCGGCCTCTTGAAAACTTGGTCCCGCAGCGACTGCTGAAGCCAAGAAATGCTGACAAGTTGTCCCCTCAAAGCTCGCGGTTAAGTTGACGTTTCCGGGTTTTTCCGAACTGACTTCAAGCAGAATCGCCAACTCCAAGCATTCCGAAATATGTTGAGCTTTTGCACAGTCCTTCATTGGTCGCATCGACTTAACTGGCGCAAAGAAGGTTTATTAAACTTATTAGAAGACTACAACAAGTGGTTCGTTTGAAGGTACGTGAAGGCGACTTAATCAAGACCAAGAGCAACGTGGTTTTTGACGTCAAGGGCTTAACTCACCCCGACGGCAAAATTATTGCCTTTCCACGTTTCATCCCGTTGCCACAAGGTACGAGACAAGGGAAAGATGCGGCTTACGACAAAGTCTACAATCTTGGCGACCGATTCAAGTACCTGCAGGAAAATCACCCTGACCTAATCATTTTTGACCCTGTGCTGGGCGAAACAATGTGTGAAGTGCCAGTTGACCAAGTGGCTGAACACTACAAGCCTGAAGAAAAACTCTGGGCGTTAAGGTCGGCTAAAGACCTCACAATATTGGAGAGCAAGGCTTTGCATTTGGCTGAAGCTCTAAAGACGGAATCAGGTATTCCCTGGAGCAGCGTAGGAATTTCTGGGTCGATAATGGCAGGGTTGACTACCGAGAAGTCGGATATTGACCCGCTTGTGTACGGGGTGGAAAACTGCAGAAAAGCCTACGCCGCCCTCCAAAGACTGCTAAAACTTGATTGCGGATTCAAGCCTTACACACCAGCCGAGCTGCAGGAGCTGTTCGATTTCCGTTCGAAGGATACCCAAATGAGCTTCGAAGACTTCGTTCTGGTCGAAAGCCGAAAAGCGTTCCAAGGCAAATTCATGGGCACAGATTACTTCATACGCTTCGTGAAAGATTGGCGCGAAATCACCGAGCAATACGGGGACGTGCACTACAAAAACAGCGGTTACGCGAAAATAACAGCTAGAATTGCTGATAGTGCCGACTCGCTTTTCACACCCTGCACCTACAAACTTGAAAACGTCAATGTTGTTGAAGGACCCAAATTGACGCCAATAGCAGAGATTGTTTCGTTCCGCGGCAGATTCTGTGAACAAGCAGAAAACGGCGAAGCAGTTGAGGCTCAGGGAAAAGTTGAATTGGTCACAGACAACAAGTCAGGCAACGAACATTACCGCCTAATCCTTGGGAACAAGCCGTCGGACTACATGATTCTTCCCAAGTGCTAATGCTGCACTTTGAGGACTTGTTCGTAGTAGCGTGGGCAATAGGTCAGCGTTATCTGGTGGAATTGTTCAGTTGGCGACATGACTTCTTCAAGATTTCCTTCAACAATTACAACTTCGTCCCGTTGTGCTTGCTGCCGAAATTCCTCCATGAATGAGAAAACCCTCGCGACTTCGAGACCTTCCTTGGGACCGCTTATAAGTTCCAGAGGTTCGACACCGTAGATTGATGGAATAAAGGGTGCTTCATCGTCAGTTGTTATGCGTGCCTTGAGTTTAACCCATCCCCTTCGGGTTATACATGTCCGAGGAGCATACTCTGATTTTATTTCACTCCAAGCCTTCACGGGTTCAAACTCAGCCTTGATGGTTCGCCCGCTGGCTTTGTCATCGTATAACCCGTAAATCTGTTTTCTGCGTTGATGCCAAACAAAGTCGTCAACCGAGAAGTTTTTGAAACGCCAATCCTTGCCAGCCATCGCCGCGTCAGACTCGAACTCGTTGTGAAAACCAGATTGCCCGTCGTCATACAGGGCATGAAGGGTTTTTCGCATAACAGCGTTTTCTTTTTTGCCGTAAACTATCAAGTCAATGTCTGAGTATTTGGGGTGGTGAAATCCATGCAGCATGGAGCCGAAGACACCGAAATCCCCCGTTTTTAACCCTGAGCAATTAATCGATGTCATGAGAACCCTTTCCATAGCCGCCAGCAACTCATCCGTTGGTCCCGCCTCAAGCAGCTGTTGCAGCCGCACCTCGGGTTTTCTTGCCTCTGCGACATCGCTGTTTTTCACACCAACAAGATTCAAACCAAGCATCTCATGGAAGACTTGGTATTTAGGGAAATTCTTAGCGACAAGTTTCATGCCTTCGTCGTTATAGAATTTAAAGTAAAGCTGTCCTCTGCCTGTCCTTGGCGCTCGGGGATCTTTAGAGTCGAAGATTTTTGCTGAAGCATACTCTGCATCGCAGATGTAAGCGCCTGGTGGATGTGAATAGCCGAAAACGCGGAAGATCAAGCCCTCAGCGGTTTCGATACCGTCGCGGTCACGGAGACCTACGGTGTTACTGGCCAAATATATTCTTCCTCCGAAGTAGCTGTTCCAACAACCACCTGATAATAAACTTCGCTTGATGAGGTGGATTCAACACGTTCAAGCCTGCCAGAAACCCGAATTGTGTTCCCGCATTTTGCAACGTTTCGATACAGCCCAATATTGGAAACAACCTGAGTGGGAATCTTGTCCAATTCAAGTTCAGACTGATCATCTAAGGGTTTGTAGCCTGAAATTCTGTATGTCGCGGGTCGATACATGGTTTCTGTGTCGTCGCTTACTATCGCTTCGAATCTAACCAGGTCAAGTGGAACGTAGCGGTAAGCGCCATATTTCTCCGTGATTTGTTCGGGTTTTTTGGTGGCGTTGTACATGAATATCTTTCCTTGGTATCTGCCTTGGAATTTTCTTGCCGCTTCAATGCGGTTGCCGACAATGTAGGTGAGTTTTCCAGCGTTAACAAGCTGCGCTATGGCTTGCTCGACCTGGCGGAAGTTTTGGGTGCCATAAACGACAAAGTCAATATCAGATTCGGGAGCATGCATCTGCAATGCTATGGAACCGTGAACGCCCAGGTCGCACAAATCGACGCAAGATTCCTTGGAGATTAATGTGATGAGGTCAAGCGCCATCTGCTGAAGTTTGTCGCGTTTAGGAAGGTTCGTCAGCCAAACCAGTCGGTCTTTAGGAACAAAAACCTGCTCAATGCGGTCGAACGGCGCCGTGATTAGTTCCTTGTTTCGGAAAGGGCAGAAGTAGAGGTAGTCTGGAAAGTTCTTGCGGAATGCCTCTATGAAGGTTTGGTAGTTCTTTGCGGTGTAGAGTTTTTCTGCTCTGAAAAGCTGGTTGTCGCCGAACTTCCATGTGCGCTCTAACATTTCAACTTTGAAGAGTTCCCGGTACTGGGCTGGGATGTACTTTAAGAACGCGAATACGCGGTCATCGGGATGCTCATAGCCAAATGTGTTGAGGATGAAACCGTCTTTGGTGACAAAAGTGTCTCCATCCATCGGAACCCAAATATCATCAGACATAACTTACCAGCGAAATAGAGTTAAAAGCTATAACTAAAAAAGCTATTGATAACGATCGGAGAGGAAACAGATCCGTGATCTTTTTTGAACCAAGAATGATTACGTTCGCCCCGAAGAAGACAAACCCGCAAACTATAATCAGCCAATCTTTTTGAGCTTCTTTTCCTCACGACATTTTGACTTCACGCTAAATTACAGTGGTAGCCGCCTGTTGACTTTTGTTGACGTTAGTGGACTTTCGTTGACTTCTATAGACTTTAGTAGACTCTTGTTGACTATAGTTGACTTTTGTTGACTTTAGTAGACTATAGTTGACGCAACCTGCAGATGATTTAAGCTTTTCCGCAAAAAAGCAACCCAAAACACAAACAACAGTTTTCACGAAATCGCATCTTCGTCAAACCGAAAGATTCGAAATCAAAAAATAGACTAAACCAAGTCGAAAAACCCTAAAGAGACAATCCAAAAAAAACTCTCAAAGCGAAAAACTTAAGTGTAGAGAGCTTGTTGTTTTGTTCTTAGAACCAAAATCATGGATGTTGAACCAATTGGCTGTTGAAGGTTTTTTCGAAAACAAAAAGACACCTGTAGAAGCTAAAGTCGGAGACTTAACCCCACAATCTAAAGCGGTTAACGTTACGGCCAAAGTTGTATCTAAAACTGAAATCAGAGAAATCCCAATGGGCAGAGACGGCTCTCCACATAAGGTGAGCGACGCGCTGGTCGGAGACGAAACAGGCGTAGTGTACTTGACACTCTGGGATGACAACATTGAAAAAATAAACGAGGGCGACAGCGTACGCGTGGAAAACGGATACGTAACACTTTTCAAAGGCAACATCCGCCTGAACATCGGAAAATACGGCAAACTTGAACCAGCAAAAGAACCCCTAGCAGTAGAAGTAAACACTGAAAACAACGTTTCAAGCAAAGCCTACGAACAAGAACGAAGACCATACAGAGGCGGCGGAGGAGGAAGAGGCGGTTACGGCGGCGGCGGAAGAGATAGAGGACACGGCGGATACGGTGGAGGCGGCGGAGGATACGGCGGAGGACGGGATAGAGGCGGAGATCGTCGCGGCAGCGGTGGCGGCGGTTACAGACCGAGATACTAATCGTCCAAAGTTTGAAAAACCAATCTAACTCTTTTTTGACTTTTTTATTCTTTTGTTTCGCCAAAAACTACATTGCACTTTTTCAAAATCTTACATTGGACTCTAAAAGATTGAAAACCACAAGAACAAAGTTGAGCACCGCGCACCTTTTCAAATGTCTTGGTAGTGCATGGTTGCTACTCAAGAAATATCGGCTTGGATTTAGGCAAAGTATATAATTATAACTCCACATCTCACCGTTTACTTCAGGTGCCTAAACCTTATGCAATTTCCCAAGCCGAAGTTTTCGTGGAAAATGGTGATTTTTCCACTGTTGGGGATCATTGGCTTTTTTGCGTACATTTATCTGTTTAAGGTCGACATCCTCGGGATTTTCGCCACGGCGGAAAAGGCGGACCCCCTTATTTATTCAGTGGCAATAGTGTTCGGGTTGTTTCAGGTTTTGTTTTTCACGATGTCCTGGCGGGTACTAACTAACCATCTTTGCATTAAGATGAGTTTGGTTAGAGCTTACCTTTACGTTTGGTATGGCATGTACGTTGACACCATTGTTCCAGCTCAATCAATAAGCGGAGAAGTAACCCGAACATATCTGCTCACAAGGGACGGATGTGGCTCATTTGGAAAAGTTGTAGCATCACTATATGCTCACAGGTTTTTGGGCACAACAATAAATGCGGTTGCATTAATCGCAGGGTTAGTTTTGCTGACGTTCGGAGGCAACGTTAACCCCCTCGTTTTTAACTCAATCATTGTGGTTGCGGCCGTAATAATAGGCATTCTTTTTTTGATGGCTATTTTGTCCTTGAAGCGAGAATGGACTTTGAAAGGGATTAACTGGGTGACAGATTTTGCCCATAGAATCAGCAAAGGAAGAATAAAACTGGAGAAACTAAAAGCAGAAGGGATCGAGATTACAGCACACTTCCACGATTCAATGCAGGAGTTCCGTCATAACCCAAAAGCCATTTCGTTCTCCCTGTCGTATCTTCTTATTTCCTGGTTTTTCAGCCTAAGCGTTCCATACCTTGTCTTCATGTCGCTAGATCACACAGTTTCAATAAGCATAATCATCGTCACTTCAGCAATATTCTTAGCAGTTAAGTCGATTCCGGTGGGGATACCTTTCGAAGTTGGTCTTCCCGAGGCAGTTATGACCACCCTCTACATTTCAATGGGGATCCCAGGCGCGTTGGCTGCTACAGCAACAATACTTACCAGACTTATCACCCTGTGGCTATTCTTTATAATTGGCCTTGGAGCACAACAATGGCTCGAACTAAAACCCGCGTTAAAGTCCACACAACCAAACACAGAAAAAATTAAAATCGACCTACCGCCGTAATAATTCATAAGACAATAAAATGAACACCAAAATTGAAACAGCATCAATTCGGCTCCTGGACAAATTCTGCGAAATCGAACATCAATGCTTTGACAAAGAAGCCTTCACAAAAAGGCAATTAGCCTACCTGTTAACAGACTATAATTCTATAGCGTTAGTGGCCAAAGTCGACAGCGACATTGCAGGATTTATCATTTCACAGGTGGAAATCGAAAACAACACACTCTTCGGGCATATAATTACAATAAATGTTGCGCCAACTTGGCGGCGAAAGGGAATCGGCACCCAAATGCTAAAGGAAATAGAGAGGATTCTAAAGGAAAAAGGCGTAAATGAATGCCATCTGGAAGTCCGAGAAGACAACGCCCCAGCATTAAAACTTTACCTGAACAGTGGGTATCAGAAAATAGGCATATTAGAAAAATACTACGGGACTAAGCATGGGTTATTTCTGAAAAAGAATCTTTAGAAGCGCCGCATCCCACCAATTAAGCGTTTATTCGTCTTTGAGATATGGTTAAATATCTTGATGCGGTTTTAGAGGCGGTGGAGAGATGGGAGAGCCTCGGGGAAGAAAATCGAACGAGCAAACGCTTGTCCGAACCATTGTAAGTTTAATTCGCAACAGCACTTGGCGCTGCGGCAAACTTGAAAAGTCTATCGTACAACACCTTCACAAACGAAACGAAAATTTTGGCAGAAACCAAGTTTCAGTTAAAGAAATAATGCTAAGCCTCAACATCACCGGCGAGAAAAAAGACGAGTGCTTGGATGCACTGCGTAGACTTGAAAAAAGAAACATCGTGAAAATAACACCTCTATAAACAACCACTTTCTATTTTTTGTTAAGTGCAGTTTCTTTTCTGTGTCATACAGGTTTGCTGTCGAGTTTTAGTGTGACTTTTTATTTAGTGTAAACTGCGTTTTCGGCAAATTTCAGTTTGTGTTTTGGGTTGCTTTTTTGATTCAGGGCTTGAATCGGTTGCAACTATTGTCCCAAAACATCTCAAAACGTACCAAAACATACCAAAACGTATCAAAAAGTTAAAAAAATACAAAATAAGACCGCTAATTTTGTGAGCAGCAGATCTGCCTTTTTTGGCAAGGCAAATTTTGTTGGAAAACTGAGTTTAAAGCGTTACTTGAGGAGTGTGCTTTCGTCTGGCGGCTGCTTGATTAAGCCATGCTTCATCAGCAACTCGGTTGATTGCCTAGCGTTTTGGATAATGGCTGTAGCGCGTTCAAACAGCTCTTGCTTAGATAGTTTAACCCTTGCAACGCCATCCTCGATCGATTTCAGGGCGCATGCAACGGCTTCCCTTGGGAAAACTTCCCACTCATCCATCCTCGGCAAAATGTCCGTTTCGCTTATTCCACGTTCTTCCGCGTATTTCGCAAGTTCCTGCGCGGCTGCAATGCACATGCCGTCCGTCACGCCTCTGGCCTTCACGTCCAACACGCCTCTGAAAATACCCGGGAATCCCAAACTGTTATTGACCTGATTGGGAAAGTCGCTTCTTCCAGTTGCCACAATTCTCGCGCCTGCTTCTGTTGCGTCCCAAGGCCAAATTTCAGGAATCGGGTTCGCGCAAGCGAAAATAATTGAGTTTTGAGCCATGGATCTAACCCATTCTTTCTTGATTGTGTCGGGCCCAGGTTTTGAGGCGGCTACTACCGCGTCAACGCCTTTGAATGCTTCCTCTATGCCGCCGATTCTTCCTTCTGCGTTGGTTTTCTGAGTCACGTCATATTTCCAGGGATCTTCTTCTTTTCTTATGTCTGCTCGAGTTTTGTCTATGACGCCTTTGCTGTCGGCAAGTATTATGTTGCCGGGTTTGACTCCCCATTGCATGAGAACATAAGCCGTGCGGATGTTTGCTGCTCCCGAACCCACAAGTGCGATTAGGCTTTCCTGCGGTTTTTTGCCAACAATCTTAAAAGCGTTCATCAGCCCCGCCAAGATCACGGTGGCGGTTCCCTGCTGGTCGTCGTGCCACACGGGAATGCTGAGTTGTTCGCAAGCGCTTTCCAAGACGTGGAAGCACTTGGGTTTCTCAATGTCTTCAAGGTTTATGCCGCCAAAAGACGGCTCCAAAGCCTTGCAAATCTTAACTATTTCGTCGGGTTCCTTGGTTCTTAAGCAGATTGGAAACGCATCAACCCCGCCCAGGTATTTGAATATGAGAGCTTTTCCTTCCATAACGGGCAGCGCTGCTTCAGGACCGATATCTCCGAGTCCCAAAACCCGGGTTCCGTCCGAAACCACTGCCACACTGTTCCATCGGTTGGTTAATTCGAATGATTTATCAGGGTCAGCTTGGATTTCCCTGCAAGGAGCAGCAACACCGGGGGTGTACCATACCGCGAAATCGTCGACGCTTCTAATTGCGCATTTGGGGATAACCTGCATTTTCCCCTCGTAGAACCTGTGCATCGGCGGGGACAGTTGCGCGGGTTTCTTGGCTTTCGCAAGCAACTCCTCCACGGTTGGTTTAGGCTTATCTGACGAAACCAAAACAACATTTCTCCTTTTCAACCGCTAAATATGAAAGGATAGTTTTAAGCATTTCCGCAAACCGATTGACCGGTCTATTTTGACCAGACAGCCGCGTCCTGTCGTATTCGACTTTTGGTTTTAACAGCTTGAACAATGAGGCGATTTTGTTAGTAACCTTAATTTACCTTCGTCGCTAAACCTAAAAAAGGTAACGACAAATGAGCAGCGACGCAAAATGTTCAAAGGCAGAATGCGACAAATTCACAGCCATAAACGAGTTGGCTCGTCGCAGAGGATTTTTCTGGCCATCGTTTGAAATTTACGGCGGAAGTGGCGGATTTGTAACCTACGGTCCCCTTGGCGCACGACTGAAACAGAATATTGAAGCCAAGCTTAGGGAGCTTTTCGTCAAGAAAATCGGAATTTACGAAATGGAATCATCCGTTATTGCACCTGGCAAAGTCTTTGAAGCCTCAGGTCACGTTGACCACTTCAAAGAACCCATGGTTGAATGCCAAAACTGTCATACCCGTTTCCGAGCGGACCATTTGCTTGAGGAAAAAGGGATAAGCTCGGCTGAAGCAGAAAAAATGACTTTGGAACAAATAGGCGAAGAGATCGAGCGTCACGGCGTTGTTTGTCCTGACTGCAAGGGCAAATTCGGTCAACCCCAACGTTACCTCACCATGTTCGAAACGACCATTGGACCATACTCAGGCTCGGTCGGCTACGGTAGACCTGAAGCTGCTCAAAACATCTTCGTCGAATTCAACCGCCTCTACACATGCGCACGAGAAACGCTCCCCTTCGGCGTCATAAATATTGGCCATGCCTTGCGTAACGAGATTTCGCCTAGGCAGGGTTTGATCAGACTAAGGGAATTTACGATTTCAGATTTGGAGTTCTTCTTTGACCCCGAAGAGCCAGCTTGTAATATGCTTTCCGAAGTAGAAAATGAAGTGCTGCCTATTCTGCTCTGCGAATCCCGTCTTAAAGAATGCGAAGACACAACGGATCTAACTGTTAGGCAGGCGCTTGACCAGAAAGTGATTCGTTCCGAGTGGCAGGCGTTCTTTATGGCGATGGCCAAGAAGCTTCTGGTAGAGCTTGGAGTTCCAGTGGAAAAGCAGCGGTTCATCGAAAAACTGACTTGGGAAAAAGCGCATTACTCAAGCCAAAGCTTTGACCAAGAAGTCCTGGTAGACCGTTGGGGATGGGTTGAAGTCTCTGGGCACGCCTACCGAACAGACTACGATTTAAAATGCCACATGCAAGCAAGCGGCGTAGACATGACCGTTTACAAAGAATACCAAAACCCAGTTGAAAAAGAAGTGCTCGCTGTTAAACCGATAATGTCAAAGCTAGGTCCGATATACAAAGGAGAAGCAGCAAAAGTCGCAGCTCTCCTCGTAAAGGCACCTACTCAAGAAGTTGCGGACGCAATGAAGCAGCAGGGTTTTTTCGCGGTGGAAAATTACGAAATAAAAGCTGAGCAAGTGGACATCGGCGTCCAGAAAACGATTGTTCGCGGCACACGGTTCATTCCTCACGTGGTGGAACCAAGCTTCGGCTCTGACAGGCTTTTTTACGTTGCTTTGGAGTATGCTTACGGCATAAAAGAAGACAGGGTTGTTATGAGTTTTCCAAGATCTATTGCCCCTGTTCAGGTTGGGGTTTACCCTTTGATGAGCAAAGATGGATTGGACACGAAGGCAGCCCAACTGCAGAGGAAGCTTGCGGATGAGGGGTTTATGGCAGAGTTAGATGAGAATGGCTCCATCGGCAGACGCTACGCGAGAGCAGACGAAGCAGGTGTACAGTTAGGAGTAACAATCGATTACGATACACTGGAAGATGAAACCGTAACCGTCAGAGACAGAGACAGCTGGCTCCAAGTTCGCACACTAATCAAAGACTTACCAGATCTTCTTCATCGCTACTTCCAAGGGAAAATAAATTTCAAGGATTTAGGCAAACCAATCGAAAGTTAATCAGCTACCTTTTTTAATGAACGCAAACTACTAACATGATAAATTTCAGGATATTTATTGGCGGGGCGAAAGATTGGTACTTCCTTCAGAAACAGAAGAACGCGTTAAGAGACGGGCGCTGAATGCTTGCCAGGATAATTTACGCAAGGTTGTTGATGTCTCAAGAAAAATTCCTCAGCTCGTCGAATGCTATGCGAGTGGCGACAAAGATGGCGTTCGCAGGCTCTTCACCGAAATCAGAACAGGTGAAGAAGAAGTTGTTAAAGCCAGACGCATGGTTTCTCAGGAGTTATCTGAGATAGGGGCCATCCTGATTGCCCGCGAAGACTTTTTAAGATTCACAAATTTATCAAGCGAAATAGCTGATTTTAGCGAAGGCATCGCCTATTACCTTGTTGAAATCATGGAACATAACTGGACCATCTCATCGGACGTGAAAAAGGACCTTCTTAAGTTGTCAACAGCAGTTTTGGACAGTGTACTTAAGCTCCGGGAAACTATGATGGTTCTTAACTACGGCTCCCAGAAAACCCTTGAAAAAGCAAAAGACGTAGAAATCGCAGAACGTATAGTGGACGACCAATACAGGGCGCTAACCATAAAAGTGCTCAGCGGCAAACTCGACGTCCCCGTGCTACTGCTACTCAGAGACGTCCTTCAATTACTCGAAAACTCCGCTGACAAAGCGGAAGACGCAGCCGACGCGGCAAGAATGATCTCCTTCATAATGTAAAGAGCCAAACACGATGCCTAAAACAAAAGTTGAACTCATCGAAAACTTCTTGGTCGTATGGGATTCAAAAGAAGGCGCCCAACTCTACAAAGCAGGATACTTCGGCAAACCACTCGGCATCCCAAAACCGAGAATCCCCGAGTTCGACGCACCGCTCATTCTGGATTTGATGGAAGGCCTCTACCTTTTGGAAAACAAGAAAATAACCATTTACGAGGGATCAGACGAGGAAAGCGTTAGCCTCAAGAAACTGAAACAAAAAGTCAAGCAGCTCTACGACGAGTTTGAGGAGAAATACGCTGTCTACCGCGACCTTAGAAGCAGCGGCCTAATCGTTACGCCAGGCATCAAATTCGGCTGCGACTTCGCCGTCTACAAGTACGGACCAGGCGTTGAACACGCGCCCTACATGGTCTCCGTGAAAAAATCAGGCTCAGACATGACTGCCACAGAAATAGTCAAAGCGGGACGGTTAGCCACAACTGTGCGAAAACGATTCATTATCGCGGTTCCCGACCTGTCGGCGGAAAAAGTGCAGTACCTGATTTTCAAGTGGTTCAAAGCGTAAACTTCTGTTAATTTCGCAATTTCAAGCAGTCGCCTTCCTTATTGCAGGTTTCTGCCTGATTTTTGGAGGTTTGTAATTTTGCCTTTTTGGAACAGCTTGACTTGCTTACTCATAATAGTGAAACTGGGATGCGAAAATAGGTTACCTATAAGTACCTAAATGCACGATAAAAGAGAAAAAAGCGATTAATTTGCGATTATCGTTTGGTTTTGGAATTCGCCGCGTATTGTTTGGTGTGGGTAGATTTTTGAGCTTGTAAGAGTGCAGCCTTCTTCCAATCGTACGTCGTCCGCGATCACTGAGATTGCGCCTATTTTGGTTTGACAACGCTGGCTCGAATTGACTACCACGTGTCTTCCGATAATGCTGTCATACACTTCAGCGTGTTCCCCGATGATTACCCTGTCCATGACAGAAGAATTAACGACCAACGCATTTTTTCCAATCCGCGTAAAGTTGTCGATGCATGAATCCACTATTCTTGCGCCGTCATCTATCTCGCAGTGACGCCCAATCAAAACTGCACCTTCAATGCTGATTTTCTTTTGCTTAATCTTCTGGATGATTTCTTGGCGGCGTTTCTCTGAGTCGCCGCTTTCACCCTGCACCCAGATTGAGCTGCCGTCTTCCAGCCTACCGCCGAAGTCGCTCAATTCGGGAAACCCGCCGTAAAGCATTTTCTTCATGGCTTCCAAGTAGTTTTTAGGCGTGCCAACGTCAAACCAGTTGCCCCGCAAAGTGTAACCGTAAACTGGGCGGCCTGTTTGAATGACGTACGGAATGAAATCATAGCCGAAGTCTAGGCGGTTTTTTTCTTTGATTATTTGTTGGATGCCTTTTTCACGGAAGATCTTTTTCACTTCAGGCGACAACACATACAATCCGGTGTTTGCCAGGTTGCTGGGTGCTTCTTTAGCTGAAGGTTTCTCAACGAAGCGGTTTATGCGTCCGTTTTTGTCGATGTCTGCTATTCCTAAGCCTTCAACATTGTCAACTTCACGCAGCACAATGGTCAGGGCTGAACATTTCTCTTTGTGGAAGTCAATGAGGCTTTTTACCTTAATGTCGAAAATGTTGTCCCCTTGCACAGCGAAAACAGGGTTGTTGAGCTCGTAATAATCCATATTTATTCTGGCAGAGTCGGCGCTTCCTAAATCATCGACGTTTGGCTGATATTTTATGTGGATTCGTGGTTTGATGTTGTAGCGTGCGCTGAACCCATATCCCGATTCAAAGTAGTCGTAGAGATCGCGGTAGTTTGTGTACCCCTTCACGCCGAAAATGAAGTTGCGCATCCCTTGGTTAGCCAGTGACAAAAGTGAAAACTCAACAAGAGGTCGGTTGAGTAGACGCAGGCATGCTTTGCTTGTTTCAGCCGTCAACGGCAACAACCTTGTTGCTTTTCCGCCTACAGGGATAATGACTCGGATTTTTTCGGGAGCATAATTGTCCCCAACTAAAGGTGCGTAATTGTCGCCCAAGCAGTTCACCGTAAGCCAATTTAGGCATAAATAAGTCCCGTAATCATTTTAATGTTTCCCAACCTATTTTGCCACAAGAAATAGGAAAAAAACCATTCCGCGCAACGTGGAATAAATAAAATTACAGGAATATTGCCCCAAACGAGGTGAAAACTCGTTAAATGCAGGTTGCAGATTCAAAAGTTGCAATTTAATCGTCAAAATAGAGACAAATTTAAGAAATTCGCTGAAAAAACGCTCTTTTTGTTTTCACATATATATGCGCATGTTAAAAACAATTAAAAGCGGCTTCTACTGCATGAACATTCAAGAAGATGGTAACATGTCTGAAAATTTTTCTAAGAAATGGGAACACAAAAGAGAAGAAGAATCATTAGGCACAACAATAAAAAACACGATAACTCCACCTCCGCCGCTGAAACCTGCGTTAGACTTAGCCGTTAGAAAACTAGACATGCAAATCGCCAAGCTTGACCAGGCAAACGATCGCTTCACACAAAAAGACAGAGCCCTATTCGCCAAGCTAGTCGACGCCTACACACACCATGACACACCACATGCCAACATCTACGCAACTGAATTGGCTGAAATACGCAAAATGGGAAAAATCATAATGAACGCAAGGCTTGCACTTGACCAAATTTCGCTACGCATCAAGACCGTTTCGGAACTGGGCGACGTAGTCGCGACGCTTGGGCCATGCATCGGCGTACTTCGCAGTGTCAGCACGGGACTCGGCGGTGTTTTACCTGAAGCAGAAGGCGAACTCGGCAGCATTGGCGACATGCTAAGCGGGTTAATGTTTGAAGCTGGAACAAGCAGCGGAATGTCATTGAACTTCGACAACGTAAACGAGGACGCGGCAAAAATCCTAAGTGAAGCAGCAACAGTGGCAGAGCAAAGAGTCAGCCAAAACTTCCCAGACCTGCCTCCGGGAATGCCAACAGGGCAAACAGCCAACAAAACCCAAACTTAGAAACACCTAAGAACTCTCCCTTCCCCTCTCTATCTTTTTTCTTTTTTTTTGTATTTTGTTTCGCAACATTTTTACAGCAAAAGTTATAACCCCAGTTTACGGGTAGGATTTTATGAAGCCGCTAAAACCCGCCAGCAGAACTATTCTTTGTCCAGACTGCTACGAGAAAATGAAACCAGTGTGCAACAGCCAAAAAATAATAATATATTATGAATGCAAAAAATGCGGCAACCGTATCTTATACAGCACCGCAGGACATTAGAACCCGAAAAAGCAAGCTACCTTCTTTCTATCCTAAATAATGTATTAATGGGTCTGAGCTAACAACGGAAGCGTGGAATAGAATAAGTTGGTTCTTTTTCTAGAATAAGAGTTAAATATTTCGGGGAAGAGAGGGGAGCGTGGAAGATGGAGTTAGGTTGCAGGTTAATAACGACTCAGTGCCGGAAGCTTGCGTTGACAGTTATGAGTCAAGAGTGAAGGCACAGAAAGCGCTTGTGGAGTCGCTCAAAGTCCAATGGAAGCTATTGTGGGACGAGCGTTTTAATGACAAAATAAGAGCGGAAGATGTCTCCCTTAACGATTACACCGCATTGAGCGTCGAAAAAGGAACAGTCATCCATGCAAACAGAGATTTCAAAGCAGTAACTTTCAAAGAAATCCTCACGCAACATCTGGTTGAAAACCCGGATCGGTTCGTTCAGCCAGACGCACACCGAGGCGGTTGGAGCAAATTCGTTAAAACAAATATCACCAATGGCAACTCCCGAAGAAAAGAGCAGAGTTTACCGTGTGCTGATAAGAAGCCTGGGGTTAATCAACCTAAAAAAGGCGGGCGCGGTTGGCTTCACGCCACGTAACTGTGCCGAAAAAGAGTTTTGTTTTTCAAGTCCTTTGAACAATTTTTTGTGGGTAGAAAGATTTAATTATTGATGGGTTCTGTTGGTTTCATGTTAATGGAGGATTGAAAATAGAAATGCCTATTTGCCCTCATTGCGGCGCCACGGTCCCCGAAGGAGCTGTTTACTGTGGCAATTGTGGAGCTACGTTGAATTCCCCAGTTGCTTCATCATCTAGTGCCCAACCTCAAACTTCAGGGTCTTCAACAGGCTGGCCAAATAATCCGGATTTGGTTGGAGGCAACTTGCAGAATCGATATGAAAAAGCGATGAAGCGAAGCGAACAGCTATCCTACATTACGGTGATTCTTGGAATAGTCATCCTTGTACTAATACTAATACCATATCTTTGAGAGGAAAAAAAGGCTAGAAAATGCTTCTCCGAGGTGGAATGCTTGGATAACCTTTCAGAACAAGTCGTCAAGAGAATAGAAAAACTTAACACGATTCTTTGGGCGGCAGTCATTATAGAAGTAGTTATTATCGTCCTAATCTTGTAGGACCAGTTTATTTTTTATTTCTTATTTTTGAATGCTGGCCCCAAAGTATTCGCACCAGCTCTTTGGGCTTTCCCAAACCCTGACTTTCTCCAGCCTGGGTTTCGGGGGTAAGATTTCTTTTAGTTGTTTAAAGTAGTATTTTGCAATGTTTTCGGAGGTTGGATTGTCTAACTCAGAAATTTCGTTTAGGTATGTGTGGTCGAGTTTGTCAGTTACTGCTTGCAGGGCCGCTTTCAGGATGGCGAAGTCGATCACCATTCCGTTGGGTTCCGTTTTTTCGGCTAAAACGAAAAGTTCAACTGTCCAAGTGTGTCCGTGAAGCTTTTCGCATTTGCCATTGCTGTCTATAACTTTGTGTGCCGCTGCAAAAGTTGTTTCCACCCTAAGTCTAAACATTGCTTTATCCTCGCTAAAGGACGCCACTCCATTCTGAGCAGACGTTGTGGTCGTGGATAGATTCAAAACTCACGCATTTAACCGTGCAATACCTTTTAGGATACTTCTCTTTTAGCAACTGGACGCATTGTCTTGCCACATCCTCGACGAATTTGGCGTTCTTATGCATGTTTTCAACCACTTTTTTCTCTTCAGGCCTTTTGAGCAGGGAGAAGGTGGGCGAACTAAAGCTTTGACTGCAAATCCTAAGGACGTCAAGCAAATCTGTGTTTTCCGTGATGTCAATTTCCACACTTAAAGACCCCCTTTGGTTGTGGGTCAACCCATTGCACATCTCTTTTGAACATGGACATGCCAATGCGCCGTTAACGGTTATTCCAGCCGTCTTCTTTCCAGTCTTGGTTGAGTATCTTGCGAACATTTGAGCAATTGAGTTTTCTTTTTTGCCGCTTGGCCTAACCCTGTTGAATGGGAGTTCACCGAAAACTTCTGTTTGACAGTGGAAACCATGCTTCTTAAACGCGGCTTTCGAAATCAGCACAGCCAAATTCTCAATCGAAGCGGCTTCTAATGGTATTTCTTCCACAGTCTCGATGAATCGACTCATGTGAACCCCGCGGAGATGAGACGGCAAAGTTATGTAACTATTTATTGTGACAATGATGTTGAAGGTTCCCTCTGGCCTTTTCAGAGTCACCAATTTGCGAAGACCTTCTACACCAACCTTTTCCAGTTCAATCTCGTTTTCTGGTTTTTGGTTCTGAACGTCAATCACCAAATCAATTACCCCCAATCAATTTCCTAACTGGCATTCCACCCTCGAAATGCCGTGGTTTACTGGATTTAGCTGAGGAGAGAGAAACCCTGTTGCTTATTATACTTACTTAGTTGATACATTGATTTTCCACGTTTTTTGATGTTCGAAACAGAAAAATACAGCGGTAAACGCCTTGAAAAGTTTGATCAATGTTTATTAGTTTCAAATTGCCTAGTCGTTTTTCCAAAAATTTAGCGGTGAATCAATTGCAGAAAGTAAGAATTACGGCTCCAGCCCACCTGCATGCGGGCAACTTTGACTTAACCGGTGACCTTGGAAGACTATATGGGACTGTTGGTTTCGCAATAGATCTTCCTCTTGAAGTTGGAGTTTCCAAGGCGAAGGGAATTGTGGCTGAGGACAAGTCAGCGTACAAGTTTGCTAAACGTATGGTTGATAAATTCAGCTTAGAAGGCGCGGAAGTGAAAATCAACAAGGAAATCCCTCGTTTCGTCGGCGTCGGATTCCACACAACCTTGGCGCTCTCCATCGGCGTTGGGCTGTCAAAACTGTATGATTTGGATTTGACTGTGGAAGATGTTTCTTTGATTATGGGCCGAGGGACCATAACGGCAATGGGTGTTTACGCTTTCAAGACCGGCGGGTTCATCGTCGAAGGCGGCTTCAAAGTTGATAGCCGAACCAAGATGGTGCCACCGCTCATATTCCATGGTGCGGTTCCCAGAAACTGGTTCTTTGTAGTTGCTATCCCCAATGAGTCAAGGCAGAAAATTGCTGAGATGAGAGAAAACGAAGACGAAATCCTCGGTAACCTCAAAGTCATGCCTAAAGAGTTGTCCGACGAGCTTTCAAGACTTGTCTTAGTCAAACTTTTGCCTGCTTATGTTGAAAAAGACCTCAAATCTTTCGGCGAAGCCTTAACCGCTTTCAACTCCAAACTTGGGAAATTCTGGAGAAGCTACCAAGAAGGCACCTACTGCAACCAAGTTGTGGAAGATGGAATTAAAATCATGCTGCAGAAAAGCTCCCTCGCTTGTCAAACCTCCTGGGGCCCAACGTTCTACTCCATCGTCGAAGGCAAACGGGCTGCAGAGAATCTGTCCAAGGAGCTAAAAGAGTTCTTAGAGAACAACGGCGGCGGGGAAATCTACGTTACCCATGCGAACAATCATGGGGCATCCGTTCTGAAGGCTTAATCATGGTTAAGGCTGTCGGGATAGACTCTGGAACAAAAACAATGGATATCTACGGCTTCGATGACCAAGACGGCAGCGTTCTGATTGATTTTGCGCTATCCCGGGAAGAAGTAACCAAAAATCCCAGTCTCGTCATCGATAAACTCTTAGAAACTCAGCGGGTATGCGGAAGAATCGATGCGATTGCTGGGCCAGCAGGCTATGGGTTGCCGCTTCAAAAAGCCAGAGACACAAAACTGGAAGACATAGCGTTAGCGACTTTTGTTACTCAAGCTGATGTGGAACGCAAAATCAAAATCGTGGGCTTAAGGCAACTCATGCGGCTCATGAAGGACACGCCCGAATTGAACATCTGGTTTACGCCCTCGGTGATTCAGTTGCCAACGGTTCCTGAATACCGAAAAGCCAACAGGATCGACATGGGCACCAACGACAAGGTTCCAACCGCCATTCTAGCCGTAAAAAACCAAGCACAAAGACTCAAAATCAACTACGACCAAACCAACTTTATCGTGGTGGAAATAGGGTTTGCGTACACGTCGGCTATGGCAATAAAAAACGGCCAAATCGTCGATGCCATGGCTGGAACCGCTGGGTTTCCCTCTTTCTTAGGCATGGGCTTCCTCGACGGAGAACTCGTCTACGGCTTAGCCAACACAATGAAGGATTTTCCAAAGTTGACGCTTTTCGCAGGCGGAGCGGCGGCAGTGGCGGGTTTCGACACGTCCAAACCAATCCAGGGATTAATTGAAGAGGCAAAAAGCAGCGAGAAAATCAAATCTGGCTTGGACTTGATGCTGGAATCTGTGGTTAAAGATGTGGCGTCGCTTTTGCCATCCGTCAAACCGGCTGAGGTAATTCTCAGCGGAAGATTTTCAAAGATCCCAGCGTTCTACGCGATGGTTAAAGAAAGGCTTGAGGGTTTCTTTGGCGAGATCGGATCAAAAATTGATGTGGTCAAACTCGAAGGCAACGCGGCGGTCGCTAAGGGCGCGGCTGAAGGAGCTGCATTATTCGCTAACGGCATCGCACATGGGAAATACGGGCCGATTGTTGAAGTCATGAAGCTTAGGGAAAGCAAAGGCGGCATATTCGACCACCTGTATCTGGACGAAAAAACCAAGAAAGCATTGGATGCTTTCAAAAAATACTAGCGGGCCAGTCTAAACCAGCGACTTTAGCTCTTGCGGCTTGATGTCGCTGAAACCCCTAACGTCTTCTCCCTTCCCCGTCACGTTATAGAGACCGATGTCTCTGGTCTTTTGTGCCAGCCATTCGAGCAGTTCTTTGCTTATTTTCATCTTCCCCCGTTTTACAGCGAGAGACTTCACTTTGCGTTTAGAGTATTTGCCCACAGTCAACCCATAGTCCATCCCGGCCAACACAATCAACTTGGCGCCCATTGTGGCTGCAAGAAAAACCGCTCTGTCTCCATCTGTGAACCCCAAAAAATTGTAAACGTTTGGGCGCGGATCCACCTGTGTGCTTCCAACTGCACGGGGGAATTCGGGAACGAACTGATTTAGCTGTTTTATGTTATCGCCGTGCGCATGGATAACTATGGTTGCGCCTTGCTTCTCTGCTGAGACGATGTCGCTGACTACTCCGTCTAAGTCAGTTACAACCACGTCTGTAACGACTCCAACCTTAAGTAGCGCGGTCGTTGCCCCGTCAGCCACAACCGTCACAAACTTTCGCAGGACACCCGCATCCATAATCTGCTTGAGGTTTTCTTCCAGCGACGGACCCGCGCCGAACACCAAAACTGGGCGGTTTAAAACGCGTCCTCTTATCGCTGAAGGATCCAGAGCCTTTCCAGCTAAAAGCTTGCTCAGTATGTCAGCCGCGTACTGGTCTTTCGCTTGGTCATAACCGAATGTCCCGATTATTCTTCGGTACCACATCCACCAATCATCCAACCCAAAAGCCATCCACTCGTCGCCTCTTTCCTATGTTGTTCTAATTGACGCGCCCTTGTTGTTGGCTCCCGACCAAAACACTTGGCCGCCCGATTTTTTCTTTAGGAAACCTTGCACTTCTAACGAAAGCTCTTCCGCTTGCCGTTTGCCTTCCACGAGTCCGTAGACAGTTGGTCCCCATGAGCTTTGACCAGCCCCAAAGACGCCTCTGTTCAGCATGAACTTGATGCATTCGCTCGATGGCGAACTGGAGAATCTTCCGCCTTGAGCCGAGGCAAAGTAGTCGCCGACCAAATTTTGTATCTGGGTCAATGCGCTTCCGAAAGTCCCTATGTCTTTCTCCACCAGCGCCGGCAGAAGCGACATCAATATCGACCGACTTATTCGTCCAGCCTGTTGCGGAGACATCGGCGGCAAATCTCTAAACGCGTGTGCCTCTGCCTCGCCTGATAAACCGCCCTTAACAGCCGGAATCACCACAACAAAAAACCAGTCAGCAGGAAAAGAGGACCGAAAAACCACCGGAGGAAAACCATCCCACGAAGCCATCGCCCTGCCGTTTTGGCTTCTAACGCCCCCTTCAACAACCAAGCCCCCTTTATCAAAAAGCGCTGTCCCAACGCCAGAAACTCCCCCTCGTCCCATGGCTTTTGAAAGCTCCTTCGTAGAGGCTTCTACCTTGAACAGTTTTGCAAGAGCAGCGGCAGTCGCTAAGGCAAGCTGGGTTCCTGAGCCTAAACCCACATGCTGGGGAATCGTCTCTTTGACGGCTACGGCGACCTCGCGCTTTAGATTGTATTTTTTGAGGAAAAGATCAACCAGAGGCTTCACCAACTCGCTTCTTTCGCCCTCCAATGTGAAGCGTTCCGAGTTTTGAGCTTCGACAATCGCGTTCGGCTGGTCTAATGCGACGCCGATGCCTCCAAAGAGTCTTCCTAAGTCACCTCCTAAATCAATGAGCCCTAAATGAAGCCTAGCACAAGCCTTAACGTAAACCCTCATGACTAACGCCTGACCACCCTCAA